>OMXX01000072.1 GCA_900315105.1 uncultured Prevotellaceae bacterium
TAAGTCCTTCGGCATCATCGACCCGTTCATCCGCCAGCACAGTGCCAAGGGCTTTGCCATGATGGTCTATGACTATAAGTTCCCGGCACTGGCCCGCAACCTTTTCTACCAGTATTGCAAGAACCGCAAGCAGGGCACACTGCCCATGAACTGCGGCTTCCGCATCGTCAACTTCACCGACGTGGAGTACAGCAACCGTGTGAACCCTATCCAACGGAAGTACATCCCCGATTTGGCCGCAGCCTCCGAGACAGCAGCCACGCTTCTGTCCTCCCTCAACAAAGGCGGTGGCGAGAAGAAAGGCGGCTCAGAGGCTTTCTTCCAGAACTCAGCTGAGAACTTCCTTGCTGCCATCATCTACTTCTTCGTCAACTTCCACCCGACAGGGTACAAGAATGGCAAAAAGTTGACCCGCTATGTGCTGTGGAATAAGAGAAAGCTCCGTCTCGTCATCCATAACTGGAGAGACTATAAGGCATTGGACGAGCAGGGCAATGTCGTCCTCGACTTCATCGACTGCAACAGCAATAATGTCTCCACCGACAGCGACGACATGTTCGTTGACTTGAACGGTTTTACTTATCTCAACCGACACTATTACGGGCGAGTACAGCGACATGCCCCATGTGCTGAGTTTCTTAGGCCGCAGCTACAGCGAAGTATTCGACATACTGATGGACGACCCGAAAATTATGTCCCTCATGGCACCGTTCCAGTCCGCCTACAAGAACAAGGCCAACGACCAGCTTGAGGGTATGGTGGGAACGCTCCGTGTCAATGCCGCCCGTCTTGTTTCCCCAGAGGCTTACTGGGTGTTCACCGGCGACGACTTCGATTTAAAGATTTCCGACAGGAACAGTCCCAGCTACCTTGTCATCGCCAACGACCCGGAGAAAGAGCAGGTCATAGGCTCGCTCAATGCCCTTATCCTCAACCGACTCGTCACCCGTATCAACAGCAAGGGCAACCTGCCGGTAAGCATTATCGTCGATGAGCTGCCTACGCTCTACTTCCACAAGATAGACCGACTTATCGGTACGGCACGAAGCAACAAGGTGGCTGTCACCCTTGGCTTCCAGGAACTGCCACAGTTGGAGGCCGACTACGGCAAGAACGGCATGCAGAAGATCATCACCACCTGCGGAAGGAAACCCTCGAATGGGCACAGAACGATGTCTTCGGCAAGGCCAAGCAGACAAGCAAGTCCATCACCATCAATGATTCAAAGGTCAGTACCTCCATTAGTGAGAAGATGGACAACCTCGTCCCTGCCGCCAAAATCGCCGACATGGCCACTGGCTGGCTTGCCGGACAGGCTGCCCGTGACTTCACGCCCACGGAGAAGAAATCCTTTGCAAACATCAACCTTGAGGATAGTCCGGAGTTCAAGACGACGAAGTATTTTTGCAAAACCAATTTCGACATGGGCAAGATACGCCGTGAGGAGTCTTGTTATGTGGAATTACCGAAGATTTATGCTTTCAAGAGTCAGCGTGACAAGGAAATCATGCTCAACCGTAACTTTGCCCGAGTGAATCGCGAAATTGACGAGATGATAAAAAGCCTGCTCAACTCAGCGTAGCATTGCTTAATAAAAAAAATGCCGCCCATAGTATATAATATGAGCGGCATGACATATTTCTATATAGTTTGGTTATAAATCGAACTTATAGCCTACAGTGAATTGGAATACGGAGTGCTTTGTCGATTCACCCTCAGCCTCTATGGCTTTAGTGACACTGAAGTTATAGCGAGCATCAAATTGGAAGTTTCGATATTCATACGAAAGCCCCATCGGAATAGCGAAGTCTACACTCTTTACACTGGCATCTACTCCTCCTGCCTGAAGAGCTTTTTCTAAATCAACCTCAGCAGAAGCACCAGAAGCAGAGACCTTGACCTTGCTATTGACCTTGAATCCCGGCTGAATACCAGCCTTCACAGCCAACCCTTTGGTTACGTACACATTCAGGAGAACAGGCACATTAATGTAGTCCATTTTAATGGTACCGTCCATTTCATCGCTATTGGCTTTCAATCCCTGCTGTGAGTAGAGAGCACCGAAAGAGAGGGACAATAAGTCGGTAGCTTGGTATTCAAACTCTGCACCTCCGACAAACCCCACGCGCGGATCACTACCGTCATTGTCTGTCATCGTAGCTACGTTGAGACCCACTTTGGGTTGAATGTTAAACGAACCTTTTGCATGTTGAGCAAAGGTTCCGACTGATGCCAACAGTAGGCAAGCAATAAAGAGAATCTTCTTCATAAATGGATAAATATTGTTATGGTTTCATAATTACATGCAAAGATACGAATATAATCAAGAATTGCCTTCTAAATCTATAATTTTTTCCCCAAGTCTATCAATTATGTTCGTAAAGTAGGGATAACCACAGAACCTGTAGGGATATTCCTTCGATAAAAATAAAAATTATCATTACCTTTGTACCATACATCAACAACGTATCTTATGAACAAAATCATTACGCTTATCATGTGTGTGGCTTTCTCCGCCACGATGTCGGGACAGACAGTTAAAGTAGAAGACCGTGTCAAGACACTCGAAGTAGATATCAAGAACCTGAAAGGTCAGTTAGAAACGCAGAACAGTCAGATAGCTTCAATGCAATCCCGACTTAATGAGCTTGCAGACCGGAATGCTGAGTATAAAAAACAGTTGGACATACGCCAGATTCTTTCCGTGACAGTGGATAGTGTCAAGTATGGTATCGCTTCTGCTGAAGGAAATACCAAGACTGGCGATGTCGTTGTCACGTTGATGGCGCTCAATACAGGAGAGGATGCTTACCCAAAGATTCTCCATGGCGCGTCTCTTAATGATTATGACGGCAACATATATCAATGCCCTGAGGATTCCATGTCTGTTGGCGGATTAAGCAACTATGAAGTTCTCCGTAAGAATATCAATACGAAGATAATCCTAAAGTTCACGAATGTGTCGGCTAATGCGCGTATATCAAACATCTCTTTCTATGGCGGCGGAGGAACTACGCTTTTTAGCCTCCGTGACATTAAAATAGATTGGAAATGAAAAATTGCCGGTATAGTAAGCATAAAGTCTGATTGTACCGGCTTTTTTTTGACTTTGCAATAAGTAGCCACTATCTAATAAACGGAATGATAATTTCCTTTATTTTCTCCTGCTTATTCATGTCAATGTCATCGGATGTACTGTAGTCGAGTACATGGTTAAAATATCTATGATCAAATTACTTGAAGAAGTCATTTTATAAAAAAGCAGCCAATGATTATTTATTAGTTGCGAAGCATGAACAGTTTCAACTTTAGACGTTTTCAAGTTGGCTCATGAATGTATTTGTCATAAAAGTGTAAGGACAATAAATTCTGCCATTAGCGACATTCAACCAAATTTGCGTTGTTGTTGTTTCGCTTTTTTACAGATGTTGGCAGTAAATTTTTCCGTAATCGTTAGAGAATCTTTGCAATGAAGCCTCAATGAGTGCAGTCCTCGACGATGCCCCGTTATTCCATAAATAAGTAATTTAAATTCTTTTTGCTGCTTGCCCATCTTTCCGAAGTCATGAAGATAGTCCTATGAGTCCAGGCCGAAGTCGTCCTTGATTCTTGGAATCAAGGCACGCTTGCCAACATCCGTGATGTGGTAGTAGGTCCGTGGGTCGTGGATCTTGCTGTATGGGATGCAAACGGCTGTCCCGCCGTCCTGTTACTTGTCGGGTAGGCAGTTGTCAGGCAGAGGGGCGGTAGCTTGTTGAAGAATCTTACTTTCAATGCTCCCACGGCGGAGGTTTACTGGCTCTTCTGCGCTATGTCGGTAGATGAACCACTGGCGGAGCTATGAGGATAGTTCCAGATAAATGCAGTAGTCAGACATTGGTAGGTAAATTTTCAACTGCACAAATGTACAACATTATCTGAAAATCAAAAAGAAAAGTATAATATTGTGTTTGCGATTTGACCTTAATTTCTAATTGTGATCATCGTGATTGTCAAATTCATTCGGATTATTTAATACAATATGAATCCATCCGACATTGTCTGAATATACATCTGTAACGGATTTGTTAAATTTGACATGTTCCTTTATTAAATTTTCAATACTATCGGTACCTTCTTCTTTGTAATAGTCGGCAAAACCATTAACTATCTCTACCTCAATACTTACTTCTTTTGAAGAATCGTCATAAGAACGATAGACTTTGTATTTTACATCCCCTTCTTTTATCGTTGGCAAATCGTCTGGAGAATCCTTGTACAACCAATTTTTAAATTGTGTGTTATTTTGACAAGTGGAATATGCATTTAAATCGGCATCTATTTTTGAGAATAGAGATCTATTTTCGCATGACGAAAACAGGAGAATACCTATTAGGCTTATAATTATCAATATTTTATGTTTCATATATTAGTCATTTATTTTTTGCAAAGATACAACTTTAAATTGAAAAAGGCTCCGATTGGAGCCTTTTTTTGAGAAATCTTCTTAGTAATTATCTCTGAAGACGTGTCCATCGCTGAATGAGAGACCCAACGAGAACTATTCATGGGCGAACTTCTCGTAATCGATGAACGAAGCGAGAGCGCTGCGGGTGAAGCTCGGGTAATTATCCTCGGCATGCTCCCTAGCATATTCTTCCTCGCTCTTGTAATCTCCTGAGTAGTCTCCCTCACGAGAAAATTGTTGTGACCCTATAAGAGTTCTGTTTTCTTCCCTATCTGAACATAGCTTCCAATAGTGACAAATGCATCAGCCCATCTTTACTTCTGTTTTAGATACACGCTTACTCTTCTATATTTAGTACATCAGGCAGAGATTGTTATACATACCAAGCGATTGGATTTTTAAGCATAAACGTTAATGCGAACAACATAGACGCAGTGAATCGGTATTTTCAGATGGGCATGATTTTGCAATGTCGAATAACTCCTTGAAGGATCCATGACGACGGTATTCTAGACGTGCATACGTGCTTTAAATCCAATAATAGTTGCAGTTGTTCATGTGACTTCATTCATTCGCAAGCATCAACGAGCCGAGAACCTCATTGTTGTCATTCCGTGCTACGAGGTAAGTCGCCTTGCTGTCATCAGAGATGCCGGCCTTAACGCCCTCACGTACTGTCTCATAATCTAACTCTGTTTCCTCTGACTCCTTGGCCATTGCCAACTGAAACTTTACCAATGTCTCTGTGTCTTCGATGTTTGCAACATCTATTTTGTATTTGTATTCCATCATAATTTGTTCACTGTTGTTTGGCTAGTGTCGGTTCTGCTGCTGCATCAAATTCGTTTTCCTCCTCTATGTGAGAGTAGCTTACAGAATGGTCTTGTAAGTAAATATGGTTGATGGTGAATGCAAGAGCCTTCAATGTTTGTTCTCTCACCTTAGGCTTCAGCTCACATTCCCATACTGTTATGCAGTGCCATCCCATCTTTGCCAATTGCCGTTGTTCTTCCTTGTCACGCTCTTTGTTACGCTTGATTTTCTTCTCCCAAAAGTCTATGTTCGTCTTAGGCAGTCGGAAGTACTTACAGCCATCATGCCCGTGCCAAAAGCAGCCGTTGACGAATACGCATGTGCGGTATTTGCGCAACACTATATCCGGATGGCCAGGCAAGCGCGGATTATTCAGTCGGTATCGGAAACCTTGACTCCACAAGTATTTGCGCACTAGTATCTCTGGCTTCGTGTTCGCAGAGCGAATAGAAGCCATGTTCTTGTGCCGTTGCTGTGGTGTGAGCTTATCCATAATGCAAAATTACTAAAAAATTGGTTTGCTTATATTCTATTGAATATTTTTCTTCAACTTTTATGGTTGCAATCGAATAAAAAGTTGTAAATTTGCAAACCAAATATCAAAAGACTCAATATGACTGTCAGTGATAAAAAACAGATGTTACCAAGTTTACTTAAGTCGTTGAGGGAAGAAAAAAAGTTTCCTCAACGAGAAGTCGCATCTGCTTTGGGCATTGACACCACCACTTATTGTAAAATAGAAAAAGGGAAATATCCAGCAAACAAAGAGCAAGTAGAAAAACTAGCAGAATTGTTTCATGCCGACAGAAATGAATTAGTCAAAGTATGGCTTGCAGATAAGATCGTAAACATAGCCAATAAAGATGAGGAAGTTGCTGCCGAAGCAATAAAACTTGCAGACAGCAAATTCAATGATATGAGTAAGGAACCGTAAAATGAGAAAGAAATATACTTTTATCGATTTATTCGCAGGTTGTGGGGGACTCTCAGAAGGCTTCTACAGACAAGGGTTCCATGCTTTGGCTCATGTTGAAATTAACCACTTCGCTTGCGAATCTTTACGTGAGCGGATGAAATATTATGGTTACAAAGACATAGACAAAGCCGTAATAGAGACAGATATCACAAGAGAAGATATAGTGGATGAGATTAGGAAAAGGTGTAATACCGATAATGTTGACTTAATTATCGGAGGACCACCATGTCAAAGCTTTTCGTCCGCAGGACGTGCTAGAGATGAGCACGGTATGAAAAATGACCCACGAAATTATCTGTTCGAAAGCTATGTCAAAATACTTAACGCAATACGTCCTAAATTCTTCGTATTTGAGAATGTAACTGGACTTTTAACAGCTCGCTTGAAAGGTAAAAGACATATCTTTACGGTATTAGGTGAACTCGGGAAAGAATATAAAGTCTACAATGGAAATCCATCAGACATGGTGTTTAACACCGTTAACTATGGAGTGCCACAAATTCGCAAGCGTGTTATAATCTTAGGTGTAAGAAAAGACATTGACTTAGAGCCTGCGGATTTGTATAAAGGTATTGTCAAGACGAATTGGGACAGTGACATGTCAGAATCCGAAAGGAAAGGATTGCAACCTCCTGTAACAGTTCGTGACGCGATTGGAGATTTGCCTCCAGTTCCTAATGGAGGAGGATCCAATATGATGGAGTTTAAACCTAAAGCAATGAATTCTTTCGTCCAAAAGATCCGTTCCAAGGACGATGAGACATTGTTATATCACGTTACAAGAAAGAACAATGACAAGGACAAAGAGCGGTATAAAGTGATGGCACAAAACCATTGGACTTTTTTGGAAATGTTAGAAAAGCGCCCTGACCTAAGACATGAGAAGGCAAGGGTCTTTCCAAATAGTTATACGGTTCAGTGGTGGGACCAACCGTCAAAGACAATAATAGCACATCTCTATAAGGATGGAAACTTGTTCATACACCCCGACTGGAAGCAAGATAGGTCTATAACTGTTAGAGAAGCTGCAAGACTGATGTCTTTCCCTGATGATTTTGTCATATGTGGGTCAAGGACTGAACAGTTTAAGCAAATTGGAAATGCAGTACCTCCGCTTTTTGCAGAGGCAATAGCAAAATGCATGAAAAAAGAATTAAACAAAGTAGATAAACTATGATATTCAAGCCAGTATCAAGCCTGACAAAGGAAGAAAAGGCTTTTTTTATCGAGAAAGTCGGCGTATATACCCGGCTACTTGAACTCCATGCCAATAGTAAGGGGGATAGCTTTACTATGGATGGAACTATAGATAAAAGTGTTCTGACCGAATTGATGAATATCGGAGTTATATCTACCGAAGAAGAAGTTCATGCTTTAAGAAAAGTTCTTGGAGAAGACAAGTACGATGGTTTCATCTCTGCTGTAATATATTTCCTAAATCATAAGGAAGAGACAGAGCCAATTGTCTTCAGATTACGCAATAAGTCAAGAAAAGTTCTTCAAGAAACATCTGAACAACGTCCAGCCATAAATGTGGCTGATTTCTTTTGTGGTGCAGGCGGATTAAGCTTAGGCTTTAGTAAAGCAGGATATAGAATCGTTTTCGCAAACGACTTTCAGAAAATATGTACAGAAACATACATCTATAATCATCCAGAAATACCTTCGAGTAAGGTGTTCACAGGTGACATTAAAGACATAATTGTAGATATCAAAGATTATGTCAAAGACGATGTCGATATGGTTATTGGTGGTCCGCCATGCCAGTCCTTTAGTTCTGCGAATCAAAGGCGCGTGATAGATGACCCAAGAAACATACTTTACAAATATTACATAGAGGCAGTCAGACAGTTATGTCCCAAGTTCGTACTTATGGAAAACGTAAAGGGCATGCTGAAAGTTGCTAATCAAGTTGTGGAGGATTATCATAGAATCCGCGCGTTTAAGGATGGAAAAGAATATACTTATAATGTGTCATATAGGTTATTTAATTCTGTAAACTTTGGGGTCGCTCAAAGCAGGGAACGTTTAATCTATCTTGCAGTACGCGATGATATTGAGAAGAGAAATGGCATAACACCAGAATCCTTATTTGAAGAAATTGAAGACTCCTGTAAAGGGAACACAGTTTTCAATTTGCAATCTGCACTTGAGTTCATTAAGCCCTTAGAAGCTCCAAGAGTAAAGGGGCAAACTGAAGTTAATGATGAGAGAACTGGAATGAAAATCGATCTCAATCATTATGATAGTTGTGGGAATGAGTATCTAAAATCAATCAACGATGGCAAGCAGATGGAATTCGTATTCAATCACAAAGCCAGGTATTGCAGTGATGTAAATTATGAAATATTCAAAAGACTCGGACAAGGAGAAGACTCGACAAATCCCAAGATTGCCGATATAATGCCATATTCAAGGCGTAATGGTATTTTTAAGGACAAATATTATAAATTGATTGCGGATAGACCATGCCGTACAATAACAGCTCATCTGAAAATGGATTGTTTGTCCCACATACATCCGTATCAGATAAGAAGTATTACGCCTCGTGAGGCCGCTCGAATACAGTCCTTCCCAGACGATTATCTTTTCTTGGGTGCGTATCTGAAAACATATATGGAAATAGGTAATGCCGTACCAGTTTTAATGGCAGAACAAATTTCAAGAGTTATTAAGAAACACTTTGATTAGAAATGAGAGTACTCGAATATATACATCGTCCAAACAAAACGGAGGTAGGAGTAGGTACAAATACGAACGACTCCTATCTAAAGCTGGCTCCTGCTATTGAGACTTCTCCCATATTTACAATGAATACTGAGGAGTTTTTTTATAACGCGGAATATCACAGAAATTGTCTTTTTAAAGCTGTCAAATATACAAGTGGCGGCAAAGAATACCGTCTGACGAAGCTGGGAGCCGTCAAATCCTCCATAAAAATTGAATGTGGAGATGAAATGATATTTAGGCGAATTGAAACTGGAGAAGAAACTATTAAACAGTTAGACGTCATTCATTACAATAAAACGATGGCATATTCGTCTTCAAAAGGTAAATACACACTAGTTTATCCAGAAAGGCTGCCAAACTGGAATGTAGAAGGTACTTCTTTTTATGCTATCTTTAAAGGTACGCAATGTGAAATTGTTATCTCTTTTCTTGAAAATAGGCACAAGAGGAGTGATTCACCTGACGAGACAGCACTATATAGTATTACAATAGGTGAAAATATTTTCAATGGAAGTACCTTATATATTAACTTGGAAGGCTCCATGCCTATATTGGAAGAGAAAAGCAAGTGGCAGCTCAATGAATTTAAAATCGATACAAAATGAAATACTATATTTACAAGATGTCAGGTTCTTCACTAGCCTTGACTTATACTAAGGCGGGTGCAGATTGCCTATGTAATATCAAAAAGGAAGACGGGGAAAGTTTCCCTAGTTATGATATCGATGATATAATCATCATATATCTAACTAAGCCCACTGATTCCTGCACAATTGTATTAGAATCCGAAGGCAGCAATTCATTTAGAAAAATCTTGGAGGTCTTTCCGGGAGCCATGCTTAAAGATATGCCAAAGGATATACAAGAAAGGATAATATCGGATGAAAAGAGTACATGGGAGATTTCTGAGGATCAGTATAAAAAGGTCATATCTCTCATGATAAGTTCCATAGGGCTCCTTCCTAAAGTACGACAAGAACAAGTAGATCGTAATTCTATACAAAAAATCTACTACGGTGCCCCCGGCACTGGCAAGTCTCACGCTATCAACACGCTTACATCGACAAAGTCCGTCATCCGTACCACATTTCACCCAGATAGTGATTACTCAACCTTTGTGGGTGCCTATAAACCGACTACGGAGGAGCAGACGAGATATAATGATTCCGGAGTGCCTGTCACCTATCATGACGGAGACCATAAGGGTGAGCCCATTAAGGATAAGGTTATTGTATATGATTTTGTGGAGCAGGCCTTCCTCAAAGCTTATGAGGAAGCATGGAAGAAGTTCTTCGCCAATCCGGATGCACCTGAGGATGAGTACCTTGTTATTGAGGAAATCAACCGAGGTAACTGTGCGCAGATATTTGGCGACTTATTCCAGTTGCTTGACCGTAACCAATATGGGTATTCTGAATACCCGATTACTGCGGATAATGACATCAGCAAGCACTTGAAAGAAGTCTTCGCAAAGGCACAACTCCATTTGGACGACCACGATGTAATCAACCGGATGTATAATCGTGGCGACGGTGATGTAGCGCAGAAAGTTCTGGATGGCGACATCCTCTTGCTGCCCAAGAACCTCTACATCTGGGCAACGATGAACACCAGTGACCAGAGTCTGTTCCCGATAGACTCAGCGTTCAAACGCCGATGGGACTGGAAGTACCAGCCTATTACGAGAGGTATGGACGCTGCTGGTCATGACTTGAACTGGCGGCTGGAGATTGATACCGACCATCAATATGACTGGTGGTCAGTAATCAGCAACATCAATTCAAAGATTATCGGCAAGCTCACCAAGTCGGAGGATAAGAAGCTCGGATATTTCTTCTGCAAGGCAAGCAATGGTGTCATCGACAAAGACATCTTCGTTGAAAAGGTATTGTTCTATCTTTGGAACGAGATTTTGAAAGACTTCGAGCCAAGCCAGGACTTTCTGAAAGACGAGACCTTGAAGGGAGAAAATGACGGCTACCTCAGCTACGACCTCTTCTATGACACGACGAGCGGAAAAGCCAAGATCATCGGTGACAGAGTGAACCACCTGCTTGCCAATCTTAAAGTAGAGCCATGGGAAGACAAGGCCGATAAGAATGACCATACGGAGCAAACAATAGAAGACACTGACAGCGCACAGGAGAATATTTCAGAGTAAGGCCGATGAAGCTCATCATAGAGGAACATCCATACGAGAAGAAATACGTACATGACATTCTGAGCGAGATTGACGCTTTGGGGAATGCCGATGGTTACGTAAGCATCAACTACGTGGGCTATTTCTATAGCCACGCAGTTCGGGATTGTGTGTTCATTCTTCCCAAGGTGTTACTGGAAGATGTCGGCAACGAAGAACGTGTTTTCGGCAAGTACAAGCCGGAGAAAATCATCGACCTAGAAAAAGAAGGCAATCCCATGACGGATGAAGAAAAGAACTTCATCTATGAGTTTGCCGTGTGGATATATCGGGCTATTACCGTGTACCACAATGACAAGAACACCGATTCTTCCATTGTCTATCACCAGACGATATTGGAGGTTAACAAAGGCCAGCGGCATCTGAGCAACACTTTTCTTGACATCATCTTGTCGCTCATTGACTTCAACCGGGAGAACCAAAACTTCTTCTTCTATATTCTGAGGAACATACATTCGGGACTGAACAAAATCAACTGGACGCGTACCATTGCCCACTCAACGGC
Organism: uncultured Prevotellaceae bacterium; assembly: GCA_900315105.1. Next base: position 11,672 of record OMXX01000072.1, read on the forward strand.
TATCGTCCAAAAGAATGTGCCCATCTATATCAACCCCGTCAACAAGAAACGGCAGATTAACTTCGACGAGGAATTGCTCATCATCTTCTTCTCCATACTGAACTACATCAATGGTCATTATGGATTTGACACACCCATCAATTGCAACTTTCCACTCATAACTGGTGAAAAGTTCAAGGCCTATCTTAACGGACTCGGAGTCATACGTCTCCGGCAGATTAAATACAAGTATTTCTCTGACAAGTCATTGTATCTTTGGGAACTTTGCTTTGCGTTCTTCGACAGAGCGAAGAAGGTCGTCGTGGAGACAGGGCAGAAAGACTACCTGTTGGTCAAGAACTTCAACATCGTTTTTGAAGCAATGATTGACGAACTGGTCGGCGAGCCGCGTGACACGATACCGAGCGGACTGAAAGACCAGGACGACGGCAAGCGCATCGACCACCTTTATTCGTATAAGGGTCTGATGAACTATGACGAGGACAAGCCCGTCTATTATATCGGCGACTCGAAGTATTACAAGCGCAACAACCCTGTCGGCAAGAATTCTGTGTACAAGCAGTTTACCTACGCCCGCAATGTCATACAGTGGAACCTGAACTTGTTCATGAGTGATGCCGAGGACGAAGATATAGCCAACGACAAGAAGAACTTTGGCCATATAGCTAAGCTGCGTGATGACGAGACAGAAGGATACAACATCATCCCCAATTTCTTCATCAGTGCTACGATGGCCAAAGACCTGAACTATTCCTGGGATGGCATAGACAGAACAGAGAAGAGGCGTGACCGTTTCACGTCGAGCCAGTTTCAGAATAGACTCTTCGACCGTGACACCTTGTTGGTATGCCATTACGACGTTAACTTCCTCTACGTTCTTGCCCTCTACGCAAAGGATGACTCCTCGGAGAAAAGGGCGTGGAAAGAAAAAGTACGCAAGCTCTTCCGAGAGGAGATACAGAATGTGCTGAAGGAAAAATATACTTTCTACGCAATGGAGGCTCATCCACATATCGACGGTCATAAGTATCTGTCCGAGCACTTCCAGAATCTTCTCGGGAAGGTCTATAAGCCATTCGATGCGCACAGCACAATCTTGTCTTTGGCTTTAGATTCAGACGAGAAGTTCAAGCAGGAGAACTCCATGTTGGTAGAACAACTGAAAGAGTACTTCTATGTAGAAGAATGTCCCCTTGGCAGTGACCCCGTTGCCGCCATTGAGACGGCAAAAATGAAAAATCCGGCTGCTAAGGTGATGACGGCCGATGCTGACCAAGAGAATATCCTTATCATTAAGGCGAAGGATAAACCGGAAGCACGGCGATTTATGGTTGGTTTTGACAAAGGAGATTACGAGTTGCTGAATCCGCCCACTCTCGATTTGTTCAAGATAAAATATGTAATGCCCATCTTCAACGAGGGTGTCAGAGACTACTACGAAGTCGGAGGCAGCAGCTTTGAAATCAAGGACAACCAGCCAGCCATCGTCTTCCACTTCATCGCAAAGCATACCATCGGCAGTTTCCATCCGCTACCCAACAACAGGCTGGAAGAGTACTCTGTCATGTCGCTGAGCGAAGTTATGGACTACATACAAGAGTATTAATTTAATCATACGTAAGAAGAAAGGAATAATATATGACACGTCACGAACTCTACAAGACTTTTCAGCGTGTATTTCCTATTGACAAGCTGAAGGACATGAAGTTGGAGGAATACACAAATGTCAACGACAAGAATACATTTTGTTATTGGGTAGAGTCCAGGACAGAAGACTTGGGATCTATCTGGGGTGGTGCCGCATACAAATTTGGCATATTCAAATTTGATGTTGTTCCAGAGAAGGAAAACGGCAAATACAAACATGATGATAAGTATTCGTGGAAATCGAATTTGGGGAATACTGCGGAGGAAGCATACGCAAAAGTATTAGGCGCAATCTGTAATATAGCCAATTATTCCAAGAATGGCGACTACGACAAGATAGATGCACTAAAAGATATAGTATGGCCGAGCTTTAAGTGGAAAGTCGCATTTCTCTATTCGGACGAAAAATTATTGCCTATATATAATCGAGAAAAATTTCTTGAACCTTTATCCAAACATTTTGGAATGAAGGACTTTCGGAAGAAATCGGATTATGAACTTATTAATTCCATTTTAAGCCATAAAGGTGATAAGGACATATACGACTTCTCTGATAATCTATTGGAAATTGTAAAGGGGAAGGGCACTTCTAAAAACGATATAAATGAAGTTTCAGAAGACGTTGACGTTAAGAATTATGATTTTGATGCAGATCCGGACAAGCCTTTCATTGACAAAGACGAGTTCCTGCATATTGTAGAACTGCTCAAGCGGTTCAAGAACATCATTCTTCAAGGTGCTCCGGGTGTGGGAAAGACTTTCCTTGCAAGGAAGGTAGCCTATCAGATGATGGGTGAGCAAAACGACGCGAATATTGCCATGGTGCAGTTCCACCAGAGCTATAGCTATGAGGACTTCATCCAGGGTATACGTCCGGCAAAGGACGGATTCGAGGTGAAAAACGGCATCTTCTATGAGTTCTGCCAAAAGGCCTTGGCAGCACCAAAAGAGAAGTTCTTCTTTATCATCGACGAGATCAACCGCGGCAACATCAGTAAGATATTCGGTGAGTTGATGATGCTCATAGAGCCTGACAAGCGAAAGAGCAAGTATGCCATCTCGCTCACGTACAGCGAAAGCAGCGACGACACGTTCTATGTACCGGAAAATGTATATATCATTGGCTGCATGAATACCGCCGACCGTTCACTGGCACAGCTGGACTATGCGCTGCGCCGCCGCTTCTCGTTTTATACCTTGGTGCCTGAGTTCAATCAAGCCTTCAAGGACTTCCTCGCCGAGCATGGACTGCATAAGGAGTTCATCAACACGATATGCCTGCGGCTCAACAAGGTGAATGACCTGATAGCCAGTGAGGAACTATTAGGGCCAGGCAAGATGATTGGCCACAGCTATTTCACGGATGTGGCCAATATCGCTGATGCTGACAAGTGGTGGCAGGACACGCTCGACTATCAAGTGTTGCCCTACCTCAGAGACGTTTGCTTTGACGATGAAGGGCTATACCGTCAGATAGAACGCATATTGACAGGTAAAGAAGAGTAACATGGAGGGCATCCGCAAGTACATACCCATACAGAACCTCTACTATCTCCTTTGCTACGCATGGGATTTGGCAGAGCAGCGCGACAAGATAAAGGTTGACGCAGAACACTGCAATACCTATCCAGACTTGTTCGCCAAGCTGTTGGTGGCCGGATGCCAAAGGCTCTTCCGTTACGGAATCTACCATGAGTATGTCAACGTGGAAGAGGAGAGGTACGGTGTGAAAGGAAAGCTTAATGTCAGCAAGACGCTGAAGGCCAATCACTGGAGAGAAGGAAGGCTGCAATGCAACTATGACGAGTATTCTCATGATGTGCTTATCAATCAGATTATCTATGCCACATTGAGACGGCTGATGAATTATGATGGTCTCGACGCAGCCAACCACAAGGCGGTCAAGACTGTGTATCTTCAATTCCCTCCAGTCTCTCTGATTCCGCTATCCAAGGAGGACTTTGGCAAAGTGACCATAACCCGTAACAATCGCTTTTATGGTCTGCTGGTACATATTTGCCAACTAATATTTGAGTCTCTGCTTCCCGATGAGCATACCAAGGGAAAATATCATTTCCTTGATTTCTCCAAGGACAGGCTCAATGCCATCTTCGAGAAGTTCCTCTTCAACTTCTACAAGAAGGAGTGCCGGGATGAATATCCGACCGTTGACCGCTCGTACATTGATTTCCAAATGTCGCCCGCGGATGAGAATACTATCAACCACCTGCCTACGATGATTACGGACGTAACGATGACCAACAAAAGAATGAAACGTAAAATCATCCTCGATGCCAAGTACTATATCCAGACGTTGGTCTCGCGCCCGGAAGAAGGCAGCAAGGAACATATCCGTCGTGAGCATATCTCTCAAATCATGAGCTACGTTCTCAACCAAGAGGACGACTCGCTACCATATACGCTCAGAACCAACGGCATTCTCGTATATCCAGAGGTCCAGAAGTCCATCTTCGATACTTACCGTTATCGCAACACTGACCACTACATCCGTGTTTGCACAGTGGACCTGAATGAGGAATGGAAGGAGATAGATAGAAGATTGAAAGAAATTATTAAATTTTAATATACAATGGTAGAAACAAAAACGACATCAATTCCTCAACCTGATAGTTTACAACAAAGGGGAAAGGTAACTCCTACATCAGTGCCTCGACCAACAACACCCCCCAAAAAATAATAAATTTATTATTGTTATGACAAGCAAGAAATCAGAAAATCAAAGTGGAAAGATAACACCTACATCAGTACCCCGTCCAACTACACCACAAAAAAAATAATAGCATGGATCAAGAGTCTTTTGACACATATAAAAATGCTCAGTTAGATATTATTTGGGCAAAACTTGAAGAAATCTATACAAACATAGAATATTCTTCACTTAAAGCAGCCTCAGAGAAGTCTAATGTACAAAAGAGAATAATAGTGGCACTGATTGTAATCAATGCCATATATAGTTCTGTATGCTTTTTATATAGTGAAGGTATACTTAAGCCACATTCACTTGCATATATTGTTATTAGCGCTATTTACATCTTTGGAGGCGGAATAATTGCATATTTCAAGTCTGACTGGTTGGAAGAAATTGTAGGTCTAAAAACCCAAAATGGACAAAAGCTAATAGAACTCAATTCGTCTTTAGAAACGTATAGACTAAAGATATTTGGAACTTTTGCCAAAGCAAGAGTTTGTGAAGATGAAAAAGAATTTGAAAGTTTAATAAAGGATTTTCATCAAATAGTATCTGATTATCTACCTTTTGAAAAAAAACATGACGAACTTACTGGAGTAATTGACCCCGTTTTGGAAAAGGAAGCTCAACGCAGAGCAAAATTAAAGATGCTGGAGCTTACAAAAAGTATACAAAAATAGGTAGGTTTACAAAAATATATAAACACTGAAGTCTAAAAATCAATAGTATAAATAATAAAAGTACAAATTATTACCAATGCACTATGAAGAAATTTATATTACTAATTATGATTCTTACAATGCCATTAATGTCAAAGGCACAAGAGACGAAACAGTATTATATTTACAATATCGTCAACTTTGAGGGCAGTCTGAAGAATGAAGGCTTCAAGGTAACAGTTGACAATGGCAAAACGATCGATAAGCTGCGTGATGAGAACGGTAAACGCATCATTTTCACAACGCCTGCCGGTGCATTGATGTACTTTACTTCCAAAGGTTGGGAGCTATATTCACACGGCTCAACAACGGAAGGTACTGTTGTTAACGGTATAGGTGGTAGTGACTCAAGCACATATTGGATACTTCGAAAGCCTTGCACAAAAGAGGAATTTGACAAGGCAGTCAACGAGGCTGTTAAGAAGGAATAATTTTCACAAGATAGGCGTAAAGAGATACTGGTAGAATTGATGATAGTACTGCTTTTCTCCATACTTGCATTCATAATAATTGGAATATTGATATTCCGATTGTATCTTGGTAATCAGGCAAAGAAGTTGTCTGAGGATCTTACTTTGTCGACAGACATCCCAACAGAAGTAGATCAAGCTTTTCAAGGCAGGTCCATAAACGAATCAGACAAAAAAGGTATTCTTAGTCCCTATGAAGAAGACTATCAGCGTGCATTAAAACTCAATGCATGGCTTGACAGGTTCCATGTAAACGCTACCGATGAGATCATAAATCTTATGTCGTCGTACGAAAGTATTGACAGCATTGTTGAAAGGCACAACAAACAGGTAGAGGACGAAATACTAGCAGAGAATAAGGTCTTCTTTGATACATGTCTCAAATATCCTTTAGACCAGCAACAACGAAAGGCTATCATTGCTGATGAAGACAATGTGCTCGTAGTAAGCAGTGCCGGCAGTGGCAAGACATCATCTATCGTAGGCAAGGTGAAGTATCTCACAGAGGTTAAACATGTAAATCCAGAGAAGATCCTACTCATCAGCTACACACATAAAGCTGCGACAGAGCTGACTGAGAGGGCCTGTGCGAAAGGATTGCGAGGTTATACGTTTCATAAACTGGCATTGGATCTGATTGGCAAGGCCACTGGGGAGAAGCCGAGCATCTGTGACAATGCGGACGTTCTGTTTGTCAAGATATACCATCAGCTGCTCGGTGACAAGAAATTCCGCGAGAGCATACTTGACTATTTCGTGGATTATGACCAGCACATGGAAGACTGGGAGAAACGCAAGAAGCAGAGGCAGCAAGACCTTGCGATGGCAAAGGCAAAAACCATCAAGGCTATCTTTCCTGACATGGATGGCAATACTTTCAATGTGCGTAGCGAGCAGGAAAAGAAAATCGCATATGCTTTGACAGCTCTTGGTGTCAAATATCGCTATGAAGAGCCTTATGAGCATCAGGTGGCAGACGAGACACACAGCCAGTACAGCCCGGACTTTTCCATCCATTATGAGAAAGACGGCAAACCTTACCGACTGTATTTAGAACACTTTGGAGTCGATGAGCACAGCCTTGTCCCCGTGTGGTTTGCAGAAGAAAAGGGTATGTCATACGACGAGGCAAACAAACGGTATAACGATGGCATCACATGGAAGAAGAGCGTCCATGAGAAGTTTGGCACAAAGATGATATGCACGTCAAGCTCCGACTTTCATGCTAAGGACATCAAAGAAAAACTGAAGAAGCTATTGAAGGATGCCGGAGTTCCTTTGAATGAGAAAACAGACGAGGAGCTATATGCCCTAGTACTGCCCAAGGGAAGTAATCAAGAGAAAGCCTTTATCCGTCTGACGGTAACATTTATCACCCAGCTAAAATCAAGATGCGGAAAGATAGAAGATGCTCTCAATGATGCCAAGGAAGTTAATGATGAGAGGAGCGTTTTCGTCATCAAGAACATCTTTCAGCCTGTGTATAAGGAATATGTCCGTGAACTTGAAGAAAGAAAACAGATTGATTTCACGGATGCCATCCTCATGGCTACGAAGCTGTGCAAGGAAAGCCATCCTGTCAGTTTCGACTACATCATCGTTGATGAGTTTCAGGACATATCCATAGACAGGTATAAATTCCTGCAAACGTTGCGGAATGGAGAGAAACCAGCAAAACTTTTCTGCGTCGGCGATGACTGGCAGTCGATATATCGCTTCTCTGGAAGCGATATGACTTTATTCAGTCAGTTTCCAAAATATTTCGGTGCGACAGACATACGAAAGATAGAGACTACCTATAGGTTTGGTGAACCTTTGGTGTCACTGTCTTCCTCTTTCATTCAAAAGAACAGTGCGCAGTTGAGAAAGGACATACATCCATTCAACACGTCTGCAAAGACAGAACTGCTATTTCAGGAATATGACCGTCCCCAGTATGTTGACACATTGGAAAGAGTAATAAGCAGCATCCCAAAGGATAAATCAGTTTTCTTGTTAGGCCGCTATTCATTCGATGACTATTACCTTTCGTTCCGATATAAATGCATTAAGGAGAACGGCAACTTCTACTATGAGATAGGTGGAAGGAAAATGGAGTTTCTTACTGTCCATAAGTCAAAGGGACTTGAGGCAGACTACGTGATACTCCTACAATGCAACAAAGGAACATTCGGTTTCCCATCACAGATTAGCGACGACCCGGTACTGCAATATGTCTTGTCTGGTGCAGACAACTATCCATATGGTGAGGAACGACGCTTGTTCTATGTTGCTATCACTCGTGCAAAAGAGAAGACAATAGTCATGTATGACAAGCGTTATCCTTCCGTTTTTGTTGACGAATTCCTGCATCCGGGGAAAATAACAGCCGAGAGCTATGCAGTACACAGAAATGCCAACAAGCGTTGGACAAAGGCCGCCGATCAATACCTGCTTGACCTTCACCATCAAGGCAAAAGCATCAAATACATCTCTCATAAGATGGGGCGAAGCCAAACATCAATCATCATGAGACTTGGAAAGCTGGGAGTAGAATAGTATCGACAATAAAATTAAAACTCTATTAGTTCTATGGTACAACAAACAGAATTTACACTTCAGGAGTGTTCCCGTGGCTTCCATCTGATAACGGATGAGGTACTTCGGCATCTTCCACAATTGCCGAAGACGGGACTACTCAACCTTTTCGTGCAGCATACCAGCTGCGCGTTGAGCATCTGTGAGAACTGGGATCTGGATGTAAGAGAGGATATGGAAACGATTTACGACAGGCTCGTGCCGGAGAATATGCCGGACTACCGACACGTCCTTGAGGGGGCCGATGATATGCCAGCTCACGCTAAGTGCATCATTACGGGCGTGAGCATCAACATTCCCATTACTGACGGGCGACTGAACCTCGGAACATGGCAAGGCATCTATCTCTGTGAGTTCCGCAACGACGGCGGAGCACGGAGAGTGGTGGCTACGATTGTGGATGAATAAGACCTTGACAAAAATAGAAATGAAGCTTGCATATTACACCCGCATAAAATCCAGGTACCCAGTATTATGCACAATCATACAGAGAATGTTTTACTGTTCTATGATTGCCATGTTACTGAATCCTACCTCATGGCTATTCTTATCCACTCCAATTACAATAGTGACAGACCCACACCTTCTTGCGTTCTGTTTCTGTTTTGCCATGCTGTACATGATTCCATAT
>OMXX01000143.1 GCA_900315105.1 uncultured Prevotellaceae bacterium
TTCTGCCCACGAATTAACGCAATCAGGACAATATAACGCATCTCCAACGGCTCTATATCCAAGTGCAAACATTCCTTCTGGAATACCTACCATTGCAGATGTCTTTTCCAATTTCCCACAATTACTACACTGATACTCAATCTTCATGCAAACTCCTCCCTCGTGCGTAGGCCAATGCCTCGTCCCATCCAGTGCCGACCAGCATCTTATCGGCAGTTTTAACATCTTTACAGAGTTCGCGTGCTAACATATACTCAGCTACACATCCAATGCTTTCCTGCCATTTCCCACACATCACGATGCCGTCGCAGCGCCGAAGCAGCTCCAGACAATAGTCCAGCCCCTGGATGTAGTCTGTTTTGCTATACGGACACCGGATCGCGTGTACCGGGCTGACGAAACAAATATCCGGATACTCGGTCTGCAAAGCCTGCACTATCACGTCCGCCTTGGCCTCGTTTTTCTGCTTACCCCCGTAGGGATGCGACACATAGTATATTTTCATTCTGTCACCTCGAAACCCTCACACACGCTTGACATATCCCTCACCGCATACGGAATCCTATCACGCACATCAGGGCATTCTTGTGCTTGTTTTTTCATGGCATAGGGCTTTGCCTTTTGACATTCGTGATAGTGTTTGCAGTTTTCCGTCCTGCACCATGTTTTGTCCTCATAGCAAATCATGATTATCACTCTCCTAACAGAAAATGCCTAAAACATTCCTCGCACATATTGTTTTCACCGCAATGATTTTCACACCATTCACCATCATCCTCGTAAATGGCATCACCGAACAATGTGTCACAATCATAACCATCTTCAAACTTGCAGATATGTTGTAACAGTTTTTCTATCTTTTCTTTGTCGGTCATGGTATCTCCACCCTACACACAAGATTCTTCCTGCCGAATTGCCAACACTCGTCCTCACTTGCCATGAAGATGTCCAAAAGATTATCATACGAACCGCCAAACCTATCCGTCACAACCAATGTCCTGCCATCTTCGGTTTTGATTACTGTACCGAACGGAATCCATCTGCCGTTTATTTTATCCACCGCACAATGCCCCACTTGGGGCATTACACCTGATGCTGTGGGATTCGTGCTGTGCGTGTATGCGGTGCATTGTAATGTTACCACTATGGCAAGCATATATAACAGCGTTTTCATCGAATAGCGGCGCGGAGACACGCGACTTCAGTCGTGTGAGGAGCGCCGTTCACCTCCTTCTCAATTAACAGCGATTTCCTAATGCGAAGCATCAGGGCTTGCTAGTTACGCTTGCACGTTTCTGCAAGCCCCCGACTTTAGTCGGGGGTAATTGACGATTCCACCTCACCCAACACAATCACCTTGTCACTGTAACCAATGTCTATAACTTCAATGTCAAAACAGCTCACGAAGGAATTTCGTGTACTCCTCTGCCTTTGCCAGGTCACTTTTGAGTGTTCCTTTCTTCGGATAGCGGTACAGATATTTGATGATGCTCCCCATGTAGTAGGCTTCCTCTCCAGAAAGCCCTTGTGTCATGATTTCAATCACTTTCTTGCACTCAGTCCCCTTCCAGGTGTAGTGATCCGGATGATGGATCTCATCGTTTTTCGGCGGGCTGGGCGGATTCGTATACTCTGTAGTGCGCGGGTTCATCATAATTCCTCCTCAATCAAAAAACACAACATTTGCATGGCTGATATTAATCGTTTGCCCTTCAGAGTGTTCCACTACGGTATCGTCGTCCGATTCGGCATTCAGCCAGTTCAGAATGGCATCATCACAATCACGATGCCCGTCGCAGAACTCTTCTAATGCGGGACACTTTTTGCAGTCCACGATACCTGACAGAAATTCTGCCAGCTCATCTTTATCCATAATTCGTATCGCGTCGCCGTCCATGATACTTGACAGAAATTCTACCAGCTCATCTTTATCCATAGTTCGCATCGCTTCATAGTTCGTCATAATCCATTCCTCCTTATCGATGGACTTTTTGCCCGTCATCTTTCTGCCTGCTGACATGGTACAATAATCCGCGTCCCCGGCTGGACAAGTCCTGCATTGATAGTCGGATTAAGTTGCCGGGTGTAATACATCACCTCGTCGACAGGACGAGTGTCGCCGGTCTCGGCCATTGCTGATTCAACCGCACCCCACACCGTCCCGCCTTCCGGGATGTACCGGACGACGTGGACGGTTGTCGTCCTCGCCGGTGCCAGCAGCATTGCCAGGAAAGCGATTGCTACGATTATTTGAACCAATGCCAATACTTTCTTCATTTTGCCTCCTCCTTCTCTTCTCCTTTCCTTTTGTTGAAAACATCAAAAAAAAGAGTCTCCATGGGAATGCCACTGTCTCTTTCAATCTGTTTCATAGTGGCAACATCAGGCTTTTTATCGCCATTTTCCCAGCTTGACCACGCTTGCTGACTGACTTTATATTGCTTCGCCATGTCTGCTTGCGATTTATCACCACGATACTTAATCAACTCAACGCGCTTCATTTTCTCACCGTCCTTTTTTACTACGTTTCGTTGTAATATTATATTACTACTTTTAGTTGTCATTGTCAATTGCTTTTTGTAAAAAAAAGCAAAAAAATAAAGGTATGCCGAAGTATACCTTCACAGAATAAGGGCATCTTGTTAGACACTCTGAACTATACCGCAGTTTGGCGGAGCAGGAAGGATTCGAACCCTCGCGGCCTTGCGGCCCTCTCTGTTTTCAAGACAGATCTCTTCAGCCAGCTTGAGTACTACTCCGTATTGGCGGAGACGTAGGGTTACGTCTCCGTTTGGTGCTCCCGGATGGACTTGAACCACCATCAGGCGATATAAAAAAGAACCCCCGGAGCGACTACCAACTCCTGCAGCTTCCTTGGAAGTAAAGAGACAAGTAAAGATTGCCCTGTACTATCCGATCGCAAGTTTAGTATATAGTATTTGTCTCTTACTTTCAAGCTAAATTTGAACATATCTGGAAAATATCCGATATCGTTCTTTTTTTGAAAGAAAGGAGAATCCCAAATGGCAAATCTGAAATCAACTGTTGCTTAATCCCTTCAGCATCAATGCCTTCCTTTCCGTTTATTAGAGCCTGCATCCAAGGTTCACTCGCCTTCTCGGTATCTCTTTCATGTCACACCTCAAAATAGCCTTATATCTTCCGTAAGTTCGCTTGCTTTTTTCAGGTTTAAAACCGCCTGATTGTAATAGCTATCCTTTAATTCGATTCCGATAAACTTTCGCCCCATCTTAATTGCCTGATACCCTTCACTTCCAATACCACCGAACGGGGATAATACAATATCGCCTTTATTGCTCCATAACGTGATACCCCTTGCAATAACATCAAGCTGTAACGGGCAGATGTGTTTTTCATCGTTTTGGTCTTTTGCGCCTTGCGTATTCAGTGTGTATGTCTGCCTTATATCATCCCATACAGGCGATGCGTATTGCCGCCATACCATGTGTGAATACTTGATATTATTTTTCGGTATTTGTGGCTCGTTTTCTCCATAGTAATCAGTTAAACCATGCGGATGCGCTATTGGTTCTTGATTCTCCCCCCTCTTGCGTACTGTAATCAGATAGTCGGCAATCCCCTGTCTGCAAATATAGCTATCTTTCACTATCTGTTTATGCAGTAAACCTAATGCTTTTGTCCGTGTTGCCGCAATCAATGGATCTTTCCATATCGTGACACGGCTATGAAAGATGAATCCCATTTTTTCAAAAAGCCGTAATAATTCGCCCGGAAAATCTCTTAAGCCAATAAATCCGTCCTTTTCTTTGCTTGTCGGTAAATCCATACAGTGAAAGCTTAAACTGCGCCCCGGCTTCAATACCCTGTATAACTCAGGAACAAGATACTCAAAGTGCTTGTAAAATTCATCATCCCCATTGCTGTTTCCCATATCTTCATTGTAATTTGAGTATGTGTATAAACTGGAAAACGGCGGCGAAAAGATGATATATCCTACGGAATTTTCGGGGATTCCCTTAATTACTTCACAACAATCGCCATGATACATTGCATATTTTTCAGCAATATCTTGATGTAATACGTTCATGCTCCTACCTCCAACCATTCAGGCAATGTCATCTTAATTTTTGCATCATATTTTTTTTGATTTCTGCAAGTGCTTTTGATATTCTGTGCAGCAATATTCTGCGTAGCGGCTATCATGCCGTGTAACATATCTTCAAAATCACGTTCTTTTCTTTGGATATTAGCTACAACTGCGCCCTCGGTATCAGCAGTAATCACATACACGTTAACCTCTTTTTTCTGCCCAAACCGCCAACATCTCCTAACAGCTTGATAATACTGTTCAAAACTGTCTGACAGCCCTACAAAAATCATATTGTGGCACTGTTGCCAGTTCATCCCAAACCCGCAAATGGAAGGCTTGCTAACCAGCACCCTAATTTCACTTTTTGAAAATCCCAACATAGATTCCGTTTTATATTCAGATGTATCACTTCCGCAAACCTCTACACTATCAGGAATTGATTTTGCTATTAAATCAGATTCCACATTAAGATTGCACCAAACAAGAAATTGCTCATCTGATTTATTTACCAGTTCGGCGCAAGCGGCAACCCGTTCTTTTAAGCTATCACGCCTTGCCTGTTGGCGTTCCTGTAGTGTTTTTGCTTCTACTGCAAACAATGATCCTGTAGGGGCTTCTGTTTTGACCTCTATTTGCCGTATGTTCAACTTGGGCAAAATAAATCTTTCTCCGTTATATCCCAAATCAGCAGGATTCGTCATCATAACCGCCCAACTTGCGACCCACTCCCAGAAATCTTTTACAGCGTGTTTTTTTAATCTCCACTTTGCAGTGTTACCGCCGTCGTGGATAAAAAACATCGCAAGCATCTCAAATTCTGACATAACGCCCAAAAATTCAGCATGGTTTCCTAATTCCATATAATCATTCGGTGCTGGCGTAGCTGTGCAGCATAATTTATACGGAATATCTCTGCAACTCTCTATCAACCAGTTCCTTGTTTTCCCGTTTTGACTTTTCAGTATGGATGATTCATCAAGCACAATTCCAGTAAATTGCGTTAAATCAAATCGTTCCATTCTGTCATAGTTCGTAATATTGATACCATCTCTAACATCAGCATTTTCTTTGCATAACGTAACATTAATACCGATTTCCTTACCCTCTGCAACCGTTTGGCTCGCTACTGCTAATGGCGCAAAAATTAAAACCTTGCCATGTATCAGTTCAGCCCATGCCAACTGGATTCTTGTTTTGCCTAATCCAGTTCCCGCAAATACAGCGGATTTTCCTTTTTTTAACGCCCATTTCACAATATCATGCTGATAATCAAAAAGATGCTTGTTTATATCCTTATCTGCAACATTCATTCCGCTATCTACAACTTTTACTTCTTTTTGCTTTAGAAATTCCTGATATTCCATGTTTACCCCCTTTTTTAATCATTGTTTTCGTAATCGATAATTTTTATCTCTGCGTATACAATTCGCACTTTAATTTCTTTTCATGCTCCATTTGTGTTTTATCCCCCATTCATATATCCCCCTATTTCGCACCAAAATCGTTTCTGACGCACGTTTGTGGGTCGGTTGGTATAATTACTCGTCCTTGCCGCATACCTTGCGTCAACGACCCACCGCCTAAAATCGCTACGCAATTTTTGAGGCGGGGGCTTGAACCTGTTCGTTGTAGCTCTCTGGCTCATGCAGAGGTTTGGCAGATTCCGAAGAATCCTCCCTCTCGAACGGCTCTACTCAACATGGATTGCTCCATGCTCGGACGGTTGACAGCGCCCGCAGGTCAGCGGCGATATACGCACTGACCGATTAGCTTAATTTTTCGAAATGCGGGGCTTCCACACCGGAAACCCACTGCGTTCCAAGCAAGTAGATGTTCTCTGCACCCACGGCATCGTCATTCATCTGATGACCGCAGCAGTCACAGACATAGAGATGCCTGTTGTGGTTGCGATTCTCTTTGTGAATGCGTCCGCATCTTGGGCAGCGCTGGCTCGTGTAGGCAGCCGAGACTTCAAGCACGAGAGATTTGTTTGCAAGAGCTTTGTAGACGAGTTTTTGCTCGAAGTCATAAAACGCCCATGAGCGGAGTTCTCTCTTGCCTTTTTTCGTACGCTTGAGGTTCTTCTCGTCAAAAGAAACGTCCGTCAAGTCTTCAACCACGAAGAGTGTGTTCGGGCCATAATGAGAAACAAGTGCCTTGGAAATCTGATGGTTGATGTCAGCCATCCAGCGGTTCTCTCGATTCTCGATGGTACGGATTCTGCGTTTGGAAGACTTGGTGTTTTTCTTCTGGAGATGCCTGCGAAGTTCATAGAAATGCCTGCGTCTGCGGGCAATCTGCTTGCCGGATTCAAAGTGAATATGCTTCTGCTCGTCAAACGTCGTGATAATCTGGCGCAAGCCACGATCGATACCGACGACATGAGCAACATGGTCTTTCGAGAATTTCTCTACATCTTTCTGCATGGCGATATGAAGATACCATTTGCCGCGTCTTTCATGAAGCGTGGCAGAGCACTGTTTCCATCCGCCATTGTAGAACTTGTCGAAGTATCCAACCTGCCAATGTGCCGTGGCTTTCTCGCGGCCATGAAGCGTAAGCATGGACACGGAACCGTCTGGCAGCACGCTGTAAGAAAACTTGCGGGCATACTGGATGAACGGCGTATGGAAGGCAATCGGTTTTTGCATATACTCGAAGACAGTCTTCGGATCGAACTCCCAGCCCTGCTTTTTGGCCTTCTTTGTCAGACGGTCAATGTCAAGCGTCTTGACTGTCTTGTATTTCGCGATGACCGTCTTAATGATAGACTGAGCAAGAAACGACGGCATGTCGTAATCTGCCCGGATTTTCCTATAGAGCCTGTCTTGCAGGGTGCGTTGCTGCAAGATAAATCCGTGTTTGAAGATATACTGTGAAACCAAATTGCAGGCTGCAACGAATTGTCTCTGCGTTTCACGAAAGGAGATGGCTTGCTGGCATGAGATGTTCACTTTGAGCTTTAGAACTTGCGAGACTAGCATTATTTTCACCACCTTTTACTAGAAATAGTATAGCATATATTCTAGTAAAAGTCTAGTTTCGTTTGTTTGTGGGCCGCCAGAATTCCCACCACCTACGCCTGCGGCGTTGAGGTGGGGGAATTCTGGCGGAAATCAGTTAAACAACTTGATCATGTTGTCAGTGTCCGGCTTCATAATTCCTCCTTCCTCCTACTCGTCCACCAGGCCTGCTTCCCATTCCCGATAGAGCTTAAACCAGTCGTGGGCGTCCATAGTCACCTTCCAGCCTGTACCGTTTTTCCGGTGGAACACAGCCGGGATGTTCCCAGTAGTCTTGCCTGCATCCCTGGTAGCTTGGGCTAGGGCATCGTCCAGGTTCAGATGTTCCACCCGCTTGACCTCGATGTGGATACCTGGCAGGCCCACAACGTCGGCCGCCCCAGATTCATTGTTCCCGCAAAACTGGGCGGAACGGTGGACGTCATAGCCCTCCGCCTTGCACAGCCGTACCACTTCCAACTCGCCGACCTTGCCTTTTCGTCTACTGTTCGTCATACATAAGTTCATCCCCTTTGTTGTCTGCAAATCGTTTGTTGTCTGCAAATTATTCAAATCATGAGGTTTTTCTCCGCGAATTTTTGCGCGAAGATTTCCACCTGTTCCTGGTTGCCGTTCGGCAAAATCAGGTCAAGCCCGTTGTCCCCCATGAATTCGCACTCTCCATTCGCCGGATTCTCCCGCAAAACCGGAATACATGCCCTGTGCATGATTGCCCGATATGGGCATTCCGCTACGTATTTGCCCTGCGGACACATCCGGCACCCGATAAGCATGAGTTCCGCCAGCGTGAACACATCCTGCGCCGCCATTGTGATGGGTTCGTACGTTTCGTAGTCCTTTTCTTTCTCCAAGCGCGCCTTGTCTGAAGTCATGATTTCTACGACGGTATGTCCGGCTCGGCGCTCAACGGATTTCAATTGCTCCGGATCCAAAGCTTCCAGCCGTTCAGTCAGGATGTTGTTAAGGTATGTGTTGACGCACTTCAATTTTCGCGCCCACGCCTTTTCCTTGTCCGTTTTCGCCGTCCGCGCCGTATCTTTTGCCGCGGCGCCGATTTCCGTAGCGAACGCGCCAAGCTTTACCATCTCCATGACTGACCTTGCATTAGCATATTTTGTTTCCTGCATTTTTGCCCTCCTGCCGACCTCGTAAAATCGTTTCTGGCGATTTAAAAACAACCCGCTCGATAAATCTATCGTGCTATGCCATAAAAAATTGATAGGCGTAAAATCTGGCCGGTTTCCCGCGGTTCTTCTTCGTAATCGGCCGGCCGGCCAGCACTATAAAATTTTGGCTTACCATTCACAACTGTCACACGTTTTTCCTGGTGTGTTTTTGTCGGTATTCGTATCGGCAAGAAAAACGAAAGCTTGTTCACTATTTTCACTCTCTCACACTCACTTTCTTATTCACTATTTTCATTCTCTCACACTCACTTTCTGATTCACTCCCTAAATCCATTGGAAGAAGGGAATAATGTATGTAGTATAGGGGGGGGGATACTCCCCCCTATACATATACATACTTATTACCCTTCCAATGGTCATGGATTTGATTCAATTCATTCATTTCTCTATATAATGGGGAGTGAATTGAATAGCTTTAATTTTTACTCGGTTGGGTAATAAATAATTTCCCCATTTACGCTTTTGTAATTCTTTAATTTTTTTATTCTGCGTGAGTAAGTTGGTTGAGAAATTCCAAATTCTTTCATCACATCTTGTTTGGTAACTTTTTCGCCTTTGGATAACTTATCAGCAATATAGATTTCCATTTCCGCAAGTTCCATGTCTACTTCATCTTGCTTCTTTTCGTTTCCCTTTTGGCTCTTGTCCTCTTGGGAACCGTCAGCCACAGCAGTTTCCAGTTCACCTATCTCATCTAACCTGTGTATTGGCCAGTCGAACCATACGTTGATTGGTAAGAATGGTGGAAATTCTCGGAGTGTTCCAGAGATACGCCATGCGGTTTTTATGTCGTTATCCTCATTGCCGTCCTCTTTCTTTTTCGGTTTTCGTATCTGTATCATGTCAAGGATAGCGTCAGGATCCCTTGCGAACACTCCTGAACCAGATGCCCTGTCCATTGCATTTTTGCCACCCTGCGCCCCCTTGCTGTGGTGGTGGCAATAAATGACTGCACTTTTTAATTCCGTAGCCACCTTGTCAAACTGGTTGCAAAAGTAGGCCATCTGTTCAGCGGAATTTTCATCACCTGTTAATACTTTGTAAATAGGATCAAGTATAACTGCGATATAGTCTTTTTTGTTTGCACGTCGTATTAGCTTGGGTGCAAGTTTGTCCATTGGTAAGGCTTTACCACGCAAGTGCCATATATCTATTTTCTTTAAATTGTTAGGTTTTATATTTAGTCCGTTATACACATCATTAAATCTGTGCAAACAACTCGCCTTGTCCAATTCAAGATTCACATACAGCACATTGCCTTGTGTACATTGCCAGCCTAACCATGTTGTACCCTCTGCAATGGCGATAGACAGTTCTATCAGTGCAAAACTCTTTCCAGCTTTACTTGGCCCGGCCACTAACATCTTGTGTCCTTGCCGCAGGATTCCGTCTATCAGCGGCGGCGATAATTCAGGCATGTTGTTCCAAACATCTGCAAGGTTTTCCGTTTCAGGTAAATCGTCATTGATACTTTCGATCCACTCTTTCCACTCAGCAAAATTTTTCTTGCCAATGTTTTCTGCAACAACAAACTGTTTCTTGCCGTTTCGTTCGCAGCCTGGAAGTCTTGACAGTCGTGACGGATTCCTGTCATTCGTGTCTACTTCCAGTCCGTTTTTTTGGCAAACGGTATACAAAAAGTCAACTCGTCTGCGGTATTCATCAAACGTGTCTGCGTCAACGTGAACGATAGCATGTAAGGACTTGTTGCCAGAATGTACCAAGATAGCTACTGGTAATTCCAATTTTTTAATAATGTTTAACTGTTTCCCTATTTCTATCTTGTCACTTTCAATCAACGCATACCGAAAATCTGTTACGTTTTTGTCTTTGATACCTTTGCCGTCTAACGGATTAAACCGCACCCATGCACCAGCATTTTTGTCATAAGTGCCAAACGATTCTTCAATTACTACTTCTTTTTTATACTTTTTTAAGTCGTTGATAAGCTGCTGTGCTGTTTTTGCATAACTTCCAGAGCCGGATGGATAATACTTGTCGTTTTCTTCGTCATATCCTGACTGCATGGTAAAACCAACATGCTCATCCGGTTTAAACAGTGCTTTCAGGTATCGGATTGCTTCATCAGCAGGATTCCAGTTTTTAGGTTCTTTGATTTCTTCTTTCTCAATATAGTGTTGGTCTACTATGGTCAGTTCTTCGTTGATTACACTATCCCATTCCAACGGTTCATTATTTATCTTTGACATGGGAATCCAGCCGTTTGCTTTTGCAAGTGTGGTTATCACCGCACCAGTTACGTTACGCATACCACCCTGAAACGTCTGCCATTTCTTTTCACATTCGCCAGGTTTGTATCGTTCTGGATCAGTCCTGCTCCAAGAATCCCATACGTCACAGGTATAACCCTCTTCTTTTAAGGCCATTCCTACGTTTATCCAGTCCTGATAGGAAAGTCTTGCACAGTCAATGTAATCTAACAATTCTACATGGTTAAAATTTTTCATCGTACCTCCGGCACATACGTTGCAGGAATGATGCCATACGGAACATACCAATGATTTTGTGCGATGCGTCCAATCATTTTGCTGGCAGCTTCAAAACTCCATTCACCCACACGGATAAAACCTTTCCGTTCTAACAGACGTATCTGTTTCGGAGTGGCCAGTCCTGCCTTGCTTCTTTTAATAAGACGGTCTAACAGCATACTTGCTTTCCCTGAATTTTCAATAGATTCAGAAGAAATGCCAAACTTCTCTAATGCGTCAAGTTGCTTTTGTGAAGCTGGAGCCATTTCCCATGCGAACGACGGCATGTAATTGGCAAGGTCAGAATCCATGATACTCATTTCGTATTGCAGCGGATCCACCAACTTTGCTTTTCTGTGCCGCATAGCTTTTAGTTCTTCTGCAAGTTTGCGTTCACGTTCCTCAATGGCATCTCGTTCTGTTTCTTCTTCCAATTCTTCCAAGTCGTATAATTCGCCTTGTGCCATTTTTTCCGTCATTTTGTTGGCAAGGTCTTTGTCTTTGGCTATCAGATGAGCAGGACGTACCAGTTCATGTTTTTCAGTCATCCACAAAAAATCCAATAATAAACAATTTTCCTTGCCGTGCGCAGGACGTAACCCTCTTCCTACGATTTGTGCGTAAAGACTTCTGCTTTTGGTGGCTCTTAAACAGATGATGCAGTCTACTGACGGACAATCCCAACCCTCTGTCAGCAACATGGCGTTACATAACACCTGGTATTTGCCGTTTTCAAAGTCCTGTAAAATCTGCGTCCTGTCTTTGGATCCTCCATTGACTTCTGCTGCCGCAATTCCATGTTCAAGCAATATATCCCTGAATTTTTGTGACGTTGATACTAACGGCAGGAACACAACGGTCTTGCGGTCTTTGCAGTATTTCAGCAGTTCTGTGGCTATTTGCCCTAAATACGGATCTAATGCGTCACCTAACTCATTCGCTTTAAAGTCTCCGGCAGAAATACCAACATGAGATATATCAATATTCAGCGGTATTGTTTGTGCTACAATCTTACACAAATAGCCGTCTTTGATTGCTTGTGGCAAAGAATATTCATAGGCCAGTGAATCAAAGAATGTTCCTAAATTTTTGCGGTCACTTCTGTCTGGCGTAGCCGTTACGCCTAATACTGCCGCATTGGAAAAATAATTTAAAATGTTTTGGTAACTTTGAGCAATCACATGATGCGCTTCATCTACAATCACAGTTCCAAAATAATCTTTCGGATATTGCGTAAGCCGTGATTCTCTCATCAACGTCTGTACGCTGCCTAATGTGATGTTGAAAAATGAGTTTGCGGATCTTGAATCCGCTTTTTCCAATGCACAAGGAAGTCCTGTAAAACGTTCTATTTTTTGTTCTGCCTGTTCCAGCAGTTCCCCACGATGCGCTAACACTAATACGTTGTCGCCTTGTTTTACTCTCTCTTGTGCTACTTTGGAAAAGACAACAGTTTTGCCGGTGCCGGTCGGAAGCACAAGCAAAGTTTTCCTGTTGCCTTTTTGCCATTCACCCAGAATCGCATTACATGCTTCTTGCTGATATGGCCTTAATCCCATCAATTTTTGGCGGCGCGGGTACCCCTGGCTTCAGCCATGGGGAGGAGCGCCGCCTCCCTCCTCTCACAAATAAACCTATTGGCTGGTTGCAGAAACTTGATTTTTCTGCAATTTGCATCTGTTGCTACAACTTCTCCGGACAGTTTACGAAGAGAAAAATATCCCCTCATACGTCGTCCGAATACGAAGCACTCCTGACCGGCAAATTTCACCTTGTCGAAAAGCCTGAATCCGCGTACCAGATACGCCGCCTGATTCATCTTACGTCTGCCACCTTTTAAGATTTTCTGCTTGTGAATCTGACGATTATGCCGCCTGACTTGCACTTGCAGGAAATCGTATGGCAACCGTTCGGCCTTGAGGTTTCCTGCGATGCAGAAGGCATCGGCAGTATGGGTTTTCTCAATGTTATGCCGGATGCGATTGTTCTTCGTGATATAGCCAAATGTCATGTGGACGTTCTTATACAACTTCTTCAAGCGATTGTAAAACGTCCACCGCATGATGCCCATGAAGGCCGCGTCGCGGAACCGCGTACCGCGATGAATCGTCTTTGGCAGCTTGACCGTTCCGCAATGATATCCTTTGTGGCAAGTCTCGCAGAGCGTGATGAGATTGTTCGGCGCGTCTCCACCAGTCTTGCGGCTCTCGATATGATGCACGTTAAGGATGTGATCCTTCGACTTGCCATGGCAGCACTGGCACTCATGTCCATCACGCCACAGCACGTACTCACGCACGTTCCAGAATCCAAGTTGCTCGCCCTGCTGGTATTCTGCGCCGGCAATCTCTGGATGCTTAATTTTCTGGATGTCGAAGCTCGCTGTCTCGACCGTTATATCAGAAATTGGAAGCATTTTGCAAATATCAGCAATAATACGGAGATGCGCTGCAATCTTATTTTCGATACTCGGTGCAAGCCAATTCTTATGCTTTCGGCTGATGCGGTTAAGAAATCGCGGCTTGCGATACCGAGTCTTGCGATTCCTACGAGAGCGACGAAGCTCACGTTTTGTCGAAAGCAACTCCACAATCTTACCACCGCGAAGCTCTGTCTGACTTGCATATAGCTCTTGTTTTTCCGTCGAGGCGGATGCTCCGACGTGCTTAGACCCGGCATCAATGCCAAGTGAAACCTTTTGCTTGTAG
>OMXX01000197.1 GCA_900315105.1 uncultured Prevotellaceae bacterium
TATCAAGGCGAAAGGTTGGGAAAAGATAGAACAAGGCACAAGGGAGACGATTGCCAAGCGACTGGCTCCGGCATTTATCCCCAACGACGGCAAGCAGACGCCGATGCGCCACGGCATTTTCCCGCCGTTCATCGCCCAGCATGCCACCGGATGCTGTTGCCGCGGCTGTCTGGAAAAATGGCATGGCATACCGAAAGGTCGTCCGTTGACCGTAAAGGAACAGATTTACATCACTCGCGTCATCATGGAGTGGCTGAGAAGGAACGACCAATAAATGTGATTAAACGCCTGATCAATGATAGTGGAGATTATTGACACAACCAACATGTGCTCGCATCTGCGGCACAAGCTGATGGATGCTGACGGCATCTATCATCCTATTTGGCAGACGATACAAGACGATCCGGAGTTGAAAGCTGTTGTCCGCTCCCGTCAGCTGCACATCTACCGCAATGGCAAGAAAGTGCTGGTACTGAAAGGAAAAGCAGAACCACAGATCGTCAGGGAAGATCCGATAGACGAATTAATCAAACAATGATGATGGAATCAAGAAAAGATATAGCAGCAGAAAAGAAAGCGAGTTTCAAATTCAATTGCGCCCAGTCGGTGCTGACGACTTACGGTGACCTAACGGGACTTGACGAGGCCACGGCCATGAGCATGACCGACGGCTTTGCGGCGGGCATGACCAATATGGAGGGCACATGCGGTGCGCTGATCGGCGCAGACATGGTTCTCGGACTGGTCAACAAGGACAAGGCGAAGACGATGAAACAGATGCGGACGATCATGCAGAAATTCCATGACCGTAATCATGCCACCCAGTGCAGACAGTTGAAAGGTGTGGACACCCACGTGGTGCTCCGTCCTTGTCTGCTGTGCGTGGCGGATGCATGTGAGTTTTTGGAAGAAGAATTAGGGAAATGATGAACGTAGAGGATTTGCGGTCATATTGTCTTTCTCTCGACACTGACGTGGTGGAGAAATTCCCCTTCACGGCCTTCAAATATGCCAAGGATGTGCTGGTATTCTATATCTCGGGCCACATGTTCTGCTATTTCGACATCAATGACCTGAGCAATGTGACGGTCAAGTGCGACCCGGACAGTATTCCGGAATTGGAGGAACATTACGACTGGATAAGCAAGCCCTATAACGGCAATGCCAAATACTGGATAGGCATGGACGCATACCGGGCTGACAATGAACAATTTGCTCAGAAAGAATTGATTCTACTATCATGGCCTATTCAGTGCTTGGTTCTCTTCCGCTTTTCAATCTTCAACGTATCCAGCAACTCCTTACGTTCATCATAGATGAAACGATAATGATCTATGAGAGCTTGGAGGGAGTTGGCACGGTCAATTGTCTGTTGATATTCGACGGGGTTCTTCCTATTAGATTTCTCCAAGGCATCAAGCTTGGAACGATAGAGTTTCAAAGCGTTTTCGGCAATCGTAATTTGTCCCTGTAATGCCTTGAGTGCTGACTGTAATTTTTCGTTGGCCATGTTACTTGCTTCCTAAGTCTCTTTTGGCATCTTCATCTGATGACTTATCTTTGCGTTCCGGAGCAATTTCACCGAAGGCAATACCAAAAAGCATTCCTATTGATATACCTAAGGCTATATCCCTCTTAGCTATAGCAGCAACGGCTGCACCGAACATTGCACCTAAGGAAATGCCTGTGGCCAGGCTCATTGCTTTCCCCCCTTCTTTCATATTAGCTGTCTTTTAGATGAAGATACCTTAATATTAATCGCCTACAAATTTAACTATTTCTTCTAACAACCCTCTATCATCCAAGAAATTTTTGTATCTTTGTCGGAAAATTCGCGTGATAGTATGAGTAACCCCAATATTATAGAGAGAAAGCAACTCTATGCAGAGTTAATCCCACAAGTCAGATCTTTGATAGATGGCATTGATAATCATGTCGGTGCACTGTCCAACATTGCTGCTTTGCTCCATGACACGCTGCCTTATTTCTTCTGGGTTGGTTTCTACATCGTGAGAAACGGCCAACTGGAGCTTGGGCCGTTCCAAGGACCGCTTGCCTGCTACACCATCGGCAAAGGCAAAGGTGTATGTGGCACGGCATGGGATAAGGCGGAGACGATTATCGTTCCTGATGTGGAGCAATACCCTGGTCACATCGCTTGTTCATCGAAATCCCGTTCGGAGATCGTCGTGCCAATTAAGAAGGATGGCAAGGTCGTAGCCGTGTTAGATGTTGACAGTACCGGTCTGAACATATTCAATGAGGAAGACAAGGAAGGACTGGAAAAGATTGCTGATAACTTATGCGGGTTGTTTAACTGAAACTACAATGGCTGAAGAAAATAAAATCAGATTACATATTTTGGGGGGAATGAAGGCTAAATCGCCTCTGGCGAGAATTGTTCTCCTTGTGGTGTTCATTTTACTTTCTTTATCTGTATCGGCAAGAAATGATTATGGTGCTTGTTTGATAAAGGACGGACAATTCTATGGCATCCATGAGAATAATTATTTTCCAATGAACAGTGTCATGAAGTTTCCTCAAGCATTGTTCGTGGCAGACTGGATGCAGAGAAATAATATTCGTCTTTCTGACTCTGTCAAAGTTACCAAAGAGGAATTGATAGAGGGCACATGGTCGCCCAAGTTGGGAGACATACAGACATCCAAGTCATTCACATATGCAGAACTTCTCAGCTACTCCCTCATGCTCAGCGACAATAATGCGTGTGATGTTCTATTCAAGCGATGTGGTGATCCGAAAACAGTAGAAGCATACATCCGGAAACTTGGATTTAAGAGGATTCATATCCGAAAGACTGAAAGGCAAATGCGTGAGGATCATTCGTGCTGTAGATACAACAAGGCTAAACCCAAAGATATGACCTTGTTGTTGCAGTGGTTCTCAAGTCACAATTCAGACACGCCGATTCTTCAGTTCATCTGGGAAACGATGATGAAATGTGAGACTGGCATGGATAGGCTGCCTGCTGCTAATCCTGAAGGAGCTGCGCTATTGCACAAGACAGGCTCGGGGTATACCAATAAGGATGGAACGACTGATATAGGTGATGCCGGAATATACTTGCTTAGCGATGGGAGCAAATGGCCGATATGTGTATTTGTCAAAGGTGCATCGACCAATAATATCATCAGCGAAATTTCTCTCAAACTTCAAGCTATGGCACTTGCGCTAGACAGGAAGTGAGTACAAAAACAGACAAAGTTTTTCGGATAATTGAAAGCTTTGCAGTATATTTGCAAAACTATTTTGGGAAGGCAATAAATAAAGAAAGTTTTATCAACGAGATAAAAGAGTATAAGCGGAACGGCGAGTCCATGAGTTTCGCCTATGGTGACGTCCGTCTTCCAGTTATCTATCGGAAGGTGTTAGGTATCATTGCCGTGAAGATGCCTTCATCTGAAGTCTTCATCCTCGTTGACTATCAGATGAATCTGTTCGACAACCTTGCCAATCTGCAGGACAAGCTGCGGGAGAAATACCCGGAGTTGATTCAGTGAAATGGAGCGCATAATCAGAAAGGCCATTGCTTCTGACCTGCCGGTGGTCCTCGATCTCATAGAGAGTGGACGGAGGATCATGCGAGAGAATGGCAATCCCCACCAGTGGGGAGACAGCCATCCGACAGTAGAACAAATAGAGGGTGACATCGCTAATGGTCACAGCTACTTGCTGATGGAGGACGGCAGAGCCATAGCCACTTTTGCCTTCATTCCCGGCCCCGATGTCACCTACGCTGTCATTTACGATGGACATTGGATTGACACCGACAGACCGTATTATGTTCTTCATCGCGTGGCAAGTGCCCTGGGACAGCACGGGATAATGACCAGCATCCTGGAATATTGCTTCTCAAAGACCGACAACATCCGCATCGACACGCACCGGGACAACAAACCCATGCAAGGAGCATTGGCAAAGGCAGGATTTCACTACTGTGGCATCATCCATCTGCTCGACGGTGATGAGCGGTTGGCTTATCAGAAGATAATTGATTCGCAGTAATCTGGTGAGCCTATAGTGTTGTTGATCAGACACAAAAAAGGCGGCTCCCTTATTCAAAAGAAGTCGCCCCGCCGGTCAATGCCGACTATAGGAGATTATGTTGTAACAATAGAAAAGGGACTGCTCCCTATGAAGAGAACAGTCCCTGTAATACCACTGAGCAGCAACGCCGGGGTTATGCGACCTCAATGCGTTTTGTCTCCTTCTCAGC
>OMXX01000015.1 GCA_900315105.1 uncultured Prevotellaceae bacterium
TCAGAGCTCTTTCAACCACATGATAGTCAACAATATACAACTGAATAAATTGTTCGCAAAGGCTCACCAAGCTAAAGCAAGTCGTCGAACTCACGTTAATTTACTTTCAGTACCCTCGCACACGCGAGTTTTTCAGTTTAATCATCATACTTATACTTAATAGGCATGACATTAAGTCCGGGGTTCTTCTTAAGGTATGCAGCTAATGGACTCTTTATCTTCTTCAGTCCCTTGGCAAGGCTGTTGGCATTGAGGCGTGCACCTTTCAAGCTGGTGTGGGTATGGTCATTATTGAAATAGGACATAGCACGAACCTTCAAGCCGCAATACTTGTCCAACCAGTCGGCGGTGATATTATGGATATCAACAAAATCCACATTCTGTTCCCTGGCAATCTCGCTACACCATTGAGGTATGTAGTCGTCATTGCGACGCTCAATATAAAATTTACCCATCTTCTGCCTTATAGGATAGAACTTTCCATGCACATTTCCATCACCGTCATCCCACTCATTACGAGGGGTGAAAGACAAGATAACAGGTATTGCGCCTTTTTCCCTGCAGTCATCAATCATCTTACGGAGATACCAGCCAAATGAATATATCACCCTATACTTACCGGTACTTGCCATGCGATATACATTGGAAGTATCCTTGGCACATGCTATCTCACCACGTTCCCTCTGCTTATCTATAGGACCTATGTCATTATGTCCGAACTGTATCAGCACATAGTCACCGGGGCGCAGGACGGAATAGACCTCCTGCCACAAACCGTCAAGGTTATAGGTGCGAAGGGAACGCCCTGCACGGGCAGCATTGATGAAAGTACATTTTTTCTCGTCGAAGATGGTATAACCCTGTGAGCCCCATCCCCACATACCGTCAGCTTCTCTGTCCTTGTTCTTTCCCGTGGAATCGCCACACAGGAACACACGAGGCTTCTGCTTCTTCTCCTCTTCAGACTTGGTTTTCGGAATCACATATCCGTTAGCGTCGAAGTTATCAGGTTCCAATGACATGAGCTTAGCTTCAATGGAATCTGTTCTGTGGAGCATGTTCTTGAGCAGATATGTCTTGAGTTTCTCAAGTCCGGCACGCTCAAACGCATCGTAGGAATCATCGAGTTTGAGATTCTCTATACCCTCCGCAGCAGACTCAGCATTGAGCAGGGCGCCATAGGCAGATGTGTGAATCTTGTCAAGATAGAAATGGTAATTGACTTTCCACTGGCTGAATTTCTCCAGTTTTGTGGCAGAGATATCATTCAAGTCAACGACAGGCGCTTTCAGTTCCTTACCCAACGCAAATATGGCAGGTGTGAAGGATGTGAGTTTACGCTGAATTCTGTTGGAGTCTTTCTCACGGTCATTTCGCGGGGTAAGGGTAAAGAGCACAGGAATACCGCCCTGTGCACGGGTTTCATTAACAAATCTACGGATATATCCGCCAAATGTATAAACAGTATCCTGACGATGCGTCACGGTGTTAAAGCACACTATGCTGTCATGAGCCAAACTCAACTTGCCGTCAGGACGATAGCTTGAACGTGCCCTGATACTGTCAATAGGTCCGTTGTCATTATGTCCAAGCTCGAGGAATACGAAATCGCCCTTCCTCACTCCGCTGAGAGTGCGTTTCCACAAAGACGGGTTCTTATAGAAAGTGCGCGGACTTGTGCCGCCAAGAGCATGATTCTCAACAGTTACCTTATCAGCATCATAAAATCTGTGTTCTACATATCCCCAGCCCAACTGTCCATTACTGCCGTTTCCTAGAGTACCGGTACGCATGGTGGAGTTGCCGACAAGGAATATCACCGGATTATTACCCTTACGGGTAGAACCAGGGACAGGTCGAGCCTCATTGGCAAGGTCAATTGAATCCTCTGTCACATCGTGTACGCCATTAATATCGCGCCAGATGCCATCATTAGGATTAGTCTGTCCGAATGACGCAAGAGGCAAGAACATGAATAAAGCGCAACATACGATGTAAGATTTATAATTCTGCATTGCGTAGCTGTTAGTTCTTTTAAGTCTTTTTTGTTTAGGCGGAGTTTAGTGTAACAAAATTATTCCTTGTCGGATTATTCTTTCTTCACATACTGTCCTTTTCCAGAAGTAAACCATCCCCACGATATAGCGTTGGCAGGACAATGATGCAGACAGGCATAGCATGTCATACATCTATTATTATGAAGCCATACAGGAGTTTTGTCAGCCTCCTGACATTCAATATCACCTACAGGGCACAGTTTCTCACATTTTCCGCAGCCTACGCACTTCTTCTTATCCACAGAAAAATGCTTATCTGTAACGAGGTGATTATGGAAGAAACCGCCAAGGAAACCGCTGTACAGACTCGGGAAAGCGCCCTTGTCAAGATGCTCACCACCACGACTCTCACTTATCCATTCAGAGAATTTATCAAGTCGTATGGTTGCATTCCTTATTTTCTCTGCTTCTCGGAGATCCTTGTCAAGATACATGAAAGGGAGCCCGATATAGCTCTCTGGCATTATAATAGTATAAGAGGCATTGAGATGCATATGTACTTCCTTCAGATGTCCTTCAAGGAGTTTCATTGTCTCACCGGCACTATCACCACAGGAACAGAGAGCATAGGTATAGGTACTCTCGTGATAATTCTGCAACTTGACACGGGAAATGAACTCACGCACGATACTTGGCACACGCCAGCCATGCACAGGGAACACGAATCCTATCTTCTCACCTGCCTTGAGAGTAAACTCACAGGACGCACCGTCACGCAGTACGTCCACGATAGAGACAAGTCTATCACAAGTCTTGTCAGCAAGCTTCTTTGCCGCCCATTTACTGTTGCCTGTTGATGAGAAATAGAATATCATAATATATTGGTTTTGGGTGGTGGGTGATGGGTGGTGGTGTATAGTATTTTCGCGAATATTACAAACCGCCAACACCTAACACCTATTCGCTTTCGTTGCCTTTTGTCTTTAGGATAATAGAAGTGGCACCTATAGTGAAGAGAGTGTCATTCTCTATAACCCTTCGTTCGCGGTCGCCTAGAATCTCATTGTCAACAAAAGTGCCTGTATAGCTCGGACCGTCGCGGAGCACGTATTTAAGATTGCCACGCTTGTCACGGCTAACGTTGATGATGCAGTGGTTCATATCAATCGAAGGATCGTTGGTCTCAATAGGCGTGTTGCATTTCGAGCCCTTCATATACCTGCCGATGATATTATCTCCCATTTTCAACGGGAGCACCTGCTTATAGTGAAACACGTTCTCTATCACGATGATAGCACCGCATCCCTCATCTGCTTCTTCTGCTGTAGGATTCTCTTCTTTCTGCTGTTTCCTGAGTTTCGACACGCCTATGCGTATGCCAAACTCTTTGCCACAAGAATCACACTGGAATACCAGTGACTGACCATCGGTGTATTTTGTTTCATCGAATGTGATATAGTTGTCACACTTGGGGCATCTTACTCTTTTCATGTGATTATTCTTTTTACTAATCCATTGTCTCCATCACCCAAGCATCCTTGAATTCTGATGACATTTCCCTGAGTTCATGAACTCCATTCATTGCCTCGCTCTCGGAAGAATACTTGCCACAGATAACCTTGCTGCCGTTGCTTGCACCAATGACTCTTGCATCCTTCACACCTTTTTTTATAAGTGATGAAACGTATCTCTCTGCATTATTCTTTGTGACACGGCTTGCAAGGACGATGACGAATGTTGGCTTGCTCTCTTCCACTTGGCTTACAGTCCCAGAAGCCTTAGGATTAGCGGCCTCGGCAACGACCTTGTTCTCAGCCTCTGTACGGTCAATACGAACCGCAGCACCGTTAATCACCTTTATGGCTCCAAGTTCCTCAGGAGTTGTTGTCTGAGCCTTTGGCATCACCTTGGTCAAAAGTCCTGTGTCAATAGAGCCCTTCTGAAGTCCGTCGAAATAGTTATACCCGCCAAATGGAAGGATAGCAAATACTACTACAAGAAGCACTACGGCAACCGCCGCTATCTTCTTCAAGGTTGATACCTTTATTGTTACGACATCATCCTCATAATCCTCATATTCACTCTCGACCTCCTGCTGTTCCTGCTGCAATTCAACAACAACGGTCTTCACAGGCTCTTCCTCAACAGGTTTCTGTGCCTCCGGAGCAGCCACCCCGACAGTAGGGATTGTCTCCTCCTGCTTTTCCGAGAGCTTACTGAGTTTGTTGCACTCAAATGACGAAAGAGCATACAACTCAGGAGTTAGAATACCTGCAGAACAAGGTTCAAACTCAAGATTACCCTCGTCGTTGGTCAAAATTACGCCAATATCAGGAAGCTCAAAGAAACCCTGATTGTTGATTAACTGACGCATCTCCGACACCTCAGCCTCTATACGTTTGATAGCATCAGGATAACTGATATCGTATGCCTCTACGTAAGAAAGGACAAGGAGTGAATCGTTTATATGAAGTTTGGGATTGAATCCAAGGGTACGACTTGGTGGCAAGAACAGTCTCTCCTCCTCATCATATACGGCATCCACATGATGAGCCATGAACCCACCAAAGCCAGGAACAATGACGCAATCATTGTTTAGGAGGAGAATTTCGATATGTTTTGCCAGTTCTACCATTGGAGTTGCAAAGATAGAAATTTTTCCCGAAAAAAACAAATATTTGGGGAATAAAACCAAGAAATATTTTTTTCATGAAAAAAACTCGCAAAACATTTTTCCTTTCAGAATCTTTTTATTATATTTGCAGCCACAATATGAAAAAAATACAAACTTTTATTATAGGAATTTCCGTCATAGCCTTTATGGCAAGCTGTGGAAACACTCCAGAGAAAAACAACACTCCTGCCGAAGACCTTGAGGCGAAGAAAACTATACAGGGCATTTGGGTAGATGAACTGGAAGGAGATTGTGTCTTTAGGGCAAAAGGAGACACCATCTTTTATACTGACTCCCTCAGCGAGCCCGTAAAGTTTCATATTTGCGCTGACACTCTTTACCTTGAAAGCTCACACCCAGCCAAATATCATCTGAACAAACTCTCCGACCATGTGCTTCGCTTCGTAAACAACGATGGCGATGAGGTTTCACTTGTCAAGTCCGAAGACAAGAGTCTCTTGAAACTGTTTGAGAAGATCAAGAAGTCAATAGACCATATCAATCAGGGAGAGCTCATCAAACGCGACTCCGTGATGTCTGTCGGCAACAAACGTTTCCACGCATACGTTCAGGTGAACCCTACAACATATAAGGTATATCATCCTACAGTCAATGATGATGGCGTATCGGTAGATCACGCCTATTTTGACAACATCGTACACATAGCCCTGTACGACGGTGCAAGGAAGATAATAAACCGCGACTATCGCAAGAAGGATTTTTCAGCATACGTTCCAAAGGAATACATAGACCATTGTATCCTTTCTGATATTGTCATAGAGAAGGCTACCGCTGACGAGGTTACATTTGTTGCCATTCTCAGCACCCCCGACACCTATACATCATATCAGATAAACATCGTGGTGAACAACACCGACGGCACGGTTAAAATGAGTGTATAGCGTGCATAAGGTATATAACCATAAGGAAATTGCAGCAAGGATAAAGACGATGATTTGTGACAATCATCTTTTTCGTGACATACACCTGTCACGAGAAACCCTTGCCAAAGAATTGGAGATATCCCCAGCAAGGGTATCTACTATTTTTCTGGAAGAAATCGGCACGTCATTCTATGACTTCGTAAACAGGCAGCGCACCTACTATGCACGCCGCTTGCTTAAATCTGCTGTTCACAAGAATGACACTCTTGAGGATATTGCCTTACAGTCAGGATTCAGCAACCGCATGACAATGCACAGAATGTACCTCAAGGTTTACGGAATAACTCCTGGGGATGAGCGCAAAAACAACAAACAGAAAAATGAACAATAACTTCCAATATCAGGGCGAGCGTTTCGCCGATATTCAAATGCTTCGTTACCGCCTTCCCGGTTTCGAGGCATTGTCGTTAAATCAGAAACTGTACATATATTATCTCTCCGAGGCAACGCTTTGGGGAAGAGACATCACATTCGACCAGTTTGGCAAGTACAACCTGCTTATCCGCAGCACTCTTGAGAAGGTTTATACCACCCACAAGAATGACCTTACAGGCACTCCTGAATTCGACAAGCTCACGGAGTATCTGAAGCGTGTCTGGTTCTCAAACGGCATATATCACCACTATGGCTGTGAGAAATTCAAGCCAGAGTTTTCACAGTCTTTCTTTGAGGATGTAGTCCGCAAAACTCTCGGAAAAGATGCAGAAGAAATACTAAAGCAAATCACTCCTATAATCTTCAATCCTAACATTTTACCCAAGCGAGTAAACAAGGCTGACAACGAAGATCTGATCAAGACATCTGCATGCAACTACTACGAGAACGTATCGCAGCAGGAAGTGGAGGATTACTACTCCGCCCTATCCGACAAGAACGATCCTGAGCCTCCTTCATACGGTCTTAACTCAACGCTTATAAAGGATGCTGACGGTTCACTTCATGAGGATGTTTGGCGTATTGGCGGAAAGTACTCTGACATCATCGAGCATATCGTAGAAAATCTCGAAAAGGCTTCCGAATATGCAGAGAACGACCAGCAGCGAAAGATTATCGCCTTGCTCATTGAATACTACAAGACAGGCGACCTCCGTCTCTTCGACCGCTATTCTATTGAATGGCTGAAGGAACTTGAGGGCAATATCGACTTCATCAACGGATTCATAGAGGTATATGGCGACCCTCTCGGCATCAAGGCTTCATGGGAGGGAATCGTGGAATACAAGGATTTGGAGGCTTGTCACCGTACTCAGACGATCTGCCAGAACGCACAATGGTTTGAGGATCATTCGCCTGTTGATCCCCGTTTCCGCAAGAAGGTAGTTAAGGGAGTGACGGCAAATGTCATCTGTGCAGCCATGCTCGGAGGAGAAGAATATCCATCTACAGCAATAGGCATAAACCTGCCAAATGCAGATTGGATTCGTGCTCAGTATGGTTCAAAGAGCATTACTATAAGCAACATCACCCATGCCTACAACGAGGCAGGAAAGGGAAACGGCTTTCTTGATGAGTTTGCAATAGACAAGGATATTGTGGCTATGGTACGCAAATACGGTGACCGTTGTGACGATCTACATACAGACCTTCACGAATGTCTCGGTCATGGAAGTGGACAGCTTCTTCCTGGCACAGATCCTAACGCTTTGAAGAATTATAGCAGTACCATAGAAGAGGCTCGCGCAGACCTTTTTGGACTTTATTACATCGCAGATCCAAAGCTCGTCGAACTTAATCTTCTTGATGACACAGAGGCATATAAGTCACAGTATTACACATACTTGATGAACGGACTCCTAACACAATGTGTGCGCATCAAACTTGGAGATAATATCGAGGAAGCACACATGCGGAATCGTGCGCTGATAGCAAACTGGACATACGCTCATGCTGATGGTGCCATAGAGCTTATAAAGCGAACAGAAGGCGATACTCCAAAGACATATCTCAAAATCAATGACTATTCACGTCTTCGTGAACTCTTCGCCACTCTCCTAGCCGAAATCCAACGTATAAAGAGCGAGGGCGACCTTGAAGCTGCAAGAAATATAGTGGAGACCTACGGAGTGAAGTTGAACCCAGAACTCCATAAGGAGATTCTTGACCGCTATGAGCATCTGAACATAGCTCCATACAAGGGATTCCTCAATCCTCGTCTAACTCTCGTTAAGGACGGCGATACAATCAAAGATGTCACTGTTTCATACGACGAGGCACTTGATGAGCAGATGCTGAGATATAGTAGGGAGTATCGACCCTCTAAATCCCCCTTAAAGGGGGACTCTTCCGCCCAGACATCCCCCTTTAAGGGGGAAAGAGGGGGTCTTGAAGCTCGTCTCAAACATATAAAGCAGTCTTTCCGACTTCTGATGAATGGCGTGACTGCACAGTCTTTGCGAGATAAAGGACTTGAATACCACCTTAACTGGGGTGCTAACCTATTGCATCTCAAGGAGATGGCAGAACCTTACGGAAAGGACTTCGATCTTGCCATAGCACTATGGAAAGAGGATATACGTGAATGTAAGATCCTTGCAACTCTCATCATGCCCGCAGAGAAGTTTGAAAGCGACCTCGCAACCCTGTGGATAGAACAGGTACGCTCACAGGAGATTGCCGAACTGCTCGTCATGAACCTTCTGCAACACGTAAACTATGCAAGTGACATGGCTTTCCAGTTGCTTGCCGAACAGGCTACACTCCCCCGACTTATAGGTTTCAACATTCTCGCCCGTCTTTTCTCACGCAATATGTCACCAAACGAGCGCGATATCAACGAGTTTATAGATCAGGCAATAACAGCTCTCAAGGACGAATCCCTGTCACTTCGACACGCAGCCCTAAACAGCATCCAACGCTTCGCTACATTGGGTGAAATGCACGAAACAATAGCAAGAGGCGCACTAAAACCGCTCGAAATGGACTATCTCGTGTAACTTTTCGCAGAAAATTGCTTGATTATAAAAAAAAATCATTACTTTTGCACCTTATTATATAAAAACAAAAGTAAAACTAAAAATAGAATAACAACAATAAAATACAAAAATGCTAACACTGAAACTTATAACTGAAGAGACCGAGCGCGTTATTGCGGGTCTTGAGAAGAAGAATTTCAAGGGTGCTCGTGAGGCTATAGACAACGTTATAGCCGTTGACAAGAAGCGTCGTGAGGCTCAGCAGAAGATGGACAGTCTTCTTGCAGAACAGAAAAAGGCTGCCGGCAACATCGGCCGTCTTATGAAGGAAGGCAAGAAGGACGAGGCCGAAGAGGCTAAGAAGACCGTTACAGCCCTCAAGGATGAGTCAAAGGTGATGCAGGACGAGATGGAAGCAGCCGAGAAGGAGCTCACCACCTTGCTTTGTCAGATTCCAAACATCCCTTACGACGAGGTTCCTGAAGGTAACTGCGCTGAGGACAACTGGGTTGTAAAGTCTAACCTCAAGGAGTGCGTAATCGGTAAGGATACCGTAGGCAATTGGGATGCAAATCCTGTTGTTGAGACAGCCAAGCTTCCTCACTGGGAACTTGCGAAGAAATACAACCTCATCGACTTCGACCTTGGCGTAAAGATCACAGGTGCAGGTTTCCCTGTATATATAGGTCTCGGTGCTCGTTTACAGCGCGCCCTCATCAACTTCTTCCTCGACGAAGCTCGTGCCTCTGGTTATACAGAGATCATGCCTCCAACGGTAGTTAACGCTGCTTCAGGCTACGGCACAGGTCAGCTTCCTGACAAGGAAGGTCAGATGTATCACTGCGAGATTGACGATCTCTACCTTATCCCAACAGCAGAGGTTCCAGTAACAAACATCTATCGTGATGTAATCCTCGACGAGAAGGATCTCCCTATCAAGAACTGCGCATACACACAGTGTTTCCGTCGCGAGGCAGGTTCTTACGGTAAGGATGTACGTGGTCTTAACCGTCTGCATGAGTTCTCTAAGATTGAGATCGTGCGCATTGACAAGCCAGAGCATAGCGCAGAGTCACACAAGGAGATGCTTGCACACGTTGAGGGACTTCTCAAGAAACTTGAGCTCCCATATCGTATCCTCCGTCTCTGTGGTGGTGATGCTTCATTCACATCTGCTATATGCTACGATTTCGAGGTATATTCAGAGGCTCAGAAGCGTTGGCTTGAGGTTTCATCTGTTTCAAACTTCGATACATATCAGGCAAACCGTCTGAAGTGCCGTTACCGTAATGCCGAGACAAAGAAGACAGAGCTTTGCCACACTCTCAATGGTTCAGCTCTCGCTCTCCCACGTATCGTTGCCTCTATTCTTGAGAACTTCCAGACAGAGGACGGCATTCGCGTGCCAAAGGTACTCGTTCCTTATATGGGATGTGAGATAATTAAGTAAATAATAAAGGTTAGAGGTTAGTGGTTCGAGTTCAATGTTTGGCTCTTCCATTAACCTCTATCCAACAATTTCTAAACGCCAATAACTATTAATTAACCTATACAAAAACTTATGGCTTTCAAAATCGTATCAAAGAAACAATTCTCCGAGAAGGTATTCTGCATGGAGATTGAGGCTCCGCTGATTGCCAAGAGCCGCAAGCCTGGCAACTTTGTCATCGTGCGTGTTGACAAACATTCAGAGCGTATGCCCCTCACCATCGCAGATGCAGATATCCAGCGTGGAACCATCACCCTTGTAATTCAGGAGGTGGGTATGTCATCAACAAAACTATGTCGCAAGGAGGCTGGTGACACCATCGAAGACCTCGTTGGTCCTCTCGGAAATCCTACACATATAGAGAATTTCGGTACTGTAATCTGCGCATGCGGTGGACTTGGCGCTGCTCCAATGCTGCCAATCATCCGCGGTCTTAAGGCTGCCGGAAACCGTGTACTCTCTGTTATCGCAGGTCGTACAGCAGAACTCGTAATCATGGAAGATGAGATTCGCGAGTCCTCAGATGAGGTTATCATCATGACCGATGACGGTTCAAAGGGCGAAAAGGGCGTAGTTACAGTAGGTATCGAGAAATTCTGCCAGCAGGAGCATATCGACAAGGCATTTGCCATTGGTCCTCCTATCATGATGAAGTTCTCATGCCTCATGACACAGAAATACGGTATCTCTACTGATGTCAGCCTCAATACCATCATGGTTGACGGTACCGGTATGTGCGGTGCTTGTCGTCTCACAATCGGTGGAAAGACCAAGTTCGTCTGCATCGACGGTCCTGAGTTCGACGGAGCACTCGTTGACTGGGATGAGATGTTCAAGCGCATGGGCACTTTCAAGCGTGCAGAGCTTGAAGAGATGGAGCATATTGATGAACACATCTACGAGGACGTGATGAACGGTATCAAGGAAACTACTGATGTAGTGATGGACAACGATCCAACAAACGATCCTATCGAGGTGCTTACTGACCGCAATGCCCCTTGGCGTGAAGAGCTCCGTAAGAGTATGAAGCCAAAGGAGCGCACGGCTATTGAGCGTGTTAAGATGCCCGAGCTTGATCCTGTATATCGTGCAACAACACGTCTTGAGGAAGTGAACAAGGGTTTGACAAAGGAAATGGCGCTCACAGAGGCTAAGCGTTGTCTTGACTGCGCTAAGCCATCATGTGTAGAGGGCTGTCCTGTAAATATCAATATCCCTTCATTCATCAAGAATATCGAGCGCGGACAATTCCTTGCCGCAGCCAAGGTACTTAAGAACACCTCTGCCCTACCTGCAGTATGCGGTCGCGTATGTCCACAGGAGAAGCAATGCGAGTCTAAGTGTATCCATCTCAAGATGAACGAGCCTGCTGTTGCTATCGGCTATCTCGAGCGTTTCGCAGCCGACTACGAGCGCCAAAGCGGTAACATTTCTCTCCCTGATATCGCACCTTCAAACGGTATCAAGGTTGCAGTTGTTGGTTCTGGTCCTGCAGGACTTTCTTTTGCTGGCGATATGATTAAGAAGGGCTACGATGTATATGTATTCGAGGCACTTCACGAGATTGGAGGTGTGCTAAAGTACGGTATTCCTGAGTTCCGTCTTCCAAATGCCATAGTTGACGTTGAGATAGAGAATCTCCGCAAGATGGGTGTTCATTTCCTTACTGATGTCATCGTGGGTAAGTCTATCTCTGTTGACGAACTCGAGGCACAGGGCTTCAAGGGTATCTTCGTAGCTTCCGGAGCAGGTCTGCCAAACTTCATGAACATCCCAGGAGAGAACCTCATCAACATAATGTCCTCCAACGAGTATCTCACACGTGTGAACCTCATGGATGCAGCCAACCCAAAGACCGATACACCAATCAACCTCGGTAAGAACGTACTCGTTGTAGGTGGTGGTAATACCGCTATGGACTCTTGCCGCACGGCAAAACGTCTCGGTGCAAAGGTCACCCTTGTATATCGTCGTTCTGATGCCGAGCTCCCAGCACGTGCCGAGGAGGTTAAGCACGCAAAGGAAGAGGGTATCGAATTCAAGACACTCCACAACCCCGTTGAGTATCTCGCAGACGAGAACGGTGCTGTTAAGCAGGCTGTACTTGCTGTTATGGAGCTTGGCGAGCCTGATGAGTCTGGACGTCGTTCTCCTGTTGATACAGGTAAGCGCATCACCATCGACGTTGATCAGGTAGTAGTGGCAGTAGGTGTAAGTCCTAACCCACTCGTACCAAAGTCAATCGAAGGTCTAGAACTTGGTCGCAAGAACACCATCGCTGTAAGCGAAACCATGCAGTCATCACGCTCTAACATCTACGCAGGTGGTGACATCGTACGTGGTGGTGCAACCGTAATCCTCGCAATGGGTGACGGTCGTCGCGCTGCAGCAAATATGCATGAGCAACTTTCTAAATAATGAACTCTATTTACACAATCTTACTGCTCGTACTAAGCAATATCTTCATGACATTTGCTTGGTACGGGCATCTTAAATTACAGCAGACTGGCATATCATCAAACTGGCCATTGATAGCCACTATCGCTTTCTCATGGGGAATAGCATTCTTTGAGTACTGCTGTCAGGTACCTGCAAACCGCATAGGATTCATCGAGAATGGCGGTCCTTTCAACCTTGTGCAATTAAAAGTGATACAGGAAGTTATAAGTCTTATTGTATTCACGGTAATAGCCCAATGCATGTTTACCGGCCAGTCATTACATTGGAATCACCTCGTTGCATTCCTCTGCCTCATTGCCGCAGTTTACTTCGTGTTCATGAAGTAAAAAATTGTCTATTTCCCAAAACGTGATGAAAGGAATGAAAGTCATAGAGACAGAAAAGAAATGAGTGCCATATTACATAAGAAGACCTTTCGTGAACTAACTACCGACGAACTATACGAACTTCTCAGGGTGCGTAGTGAGACTTTTGTGTTAGGTCAGAACTGCGTATATCAGGATCTGGATAATGATGACAAAACTGCTATACATCTATGGCTAAGCGTCGATGACAGATTGGTAGCAATGGCTCGTCTATGCCCTGCGGGAACTCATCTTCCAGAAATCTCCATAGGAAGAGTCATAGCAACCGAGCGTGGCAAGGGTTATGGCAAGCAAATAATGATTCATGCCATTAACGCAGCAGTAGAGATTCTCAATGCAACTCGCATAGATATTCAGGCTCAGGAATATGCCAAGGGCTTCTATGAAAATGTAGGCTTCAAGCAAACATCCGACACTTACATACTCGAAAATATCCCCCATATCAACATGACATGGCTAAAGAAATAGACACGTTCTTCCACGAAGTTCATTCATGTACGGAGTTGATGGAACTTATCTCCGAGATAGGATTCCTTCCCCTACTCGATAGCGGCATACAGGGTTATGCTGCTGAGGATATCGTTGACGAAGACTGCCGCTACGTCACTTTCCCTGACGGTGGATGGGAATGGCTTCTGTGGAAATGGAAAGGTCAGATAGTTACCGAGTTGCCGTGTATATACGGTAAGTTTTTCAACAAGAAGGCTGGATTCATAAGCAAAGAATGGTGGGCTGATTTCTGTAACTATCGTCGCAGCAAGTATGCCCGTCCTGATGAAGATTCCATAGAGGGCGCTATCATCGAGACCTTGATGATGAATGGAAGTATGATAACACGGGAACTTCGTGCTGCTTGCGGATTCAACGGCAAGGGAATGCGAAGTAAGTTTGACGGCTATCTCACCCGACTTGAAATGGCAACCTACATCGTGACTGAGGATTTCGTATATCCACGCGACAAGCACAATAGGGAATACGGATGGGGATGGTCGTTGCTTAATACTCCCGAAAGCCTATACGGAAAGGATTCATGTCATTGTTCAAGAACACCCGAAGAATCATATCAGAGAATCTTTGAGCATATTCAGTCAATTCTCCCTAAAGCCACCGACAAGCAGATTGCCAAACTTATTGGGTGATTATAGCACTTAGCTAAGGATATGATAAGGCAGAAGGAATATAAGTTGCGAACCACTCCTGGCACTCATTACGTATGGGTGGCTGGCAGTTGCGACTATGCACACGAGGAGCGATGCAGCGGAGGTGCGTATCTCATGCAACTGAATGACGAGACGATAGAGAGCTATGCTATCTCTGATGATCACACCACGGAGTTCCGGATGATTCTTTCGGTCATGATCCATGCCATGCAAGTATTGCCTGCCGATTCCGACATAGTGTTTCTTACCAACGTGTCGTACATTCAGCAAAACTGGGACAGGCATCCAACAGACAAATCTGCAAATGCCAACCTTATCGGAGAGTGTTTAACTGAAAGAGAAAGGCATCATTCCGTTACGGTAAAACTCGTTCCATTCCATAAGTCTCACTTGTTGCTTATGACACATGAGCTTGCTCATGAAGCCATGATAAAACACAGAAATAAATTATAGAGGGAAACATTTTCCTTATGGTTCGACTAAAATAAACGCCAGAATACAATTTCCTTCTTCCTCCTTTCATCCTCCCTTGTTCCTCCGCTCTTCCTCCGTTGATCCTATACATGAAAGGAGGAAAAGCGATTTAGAAGCGAATTTGAAACGGAGCTACAACGGAGGCATAAAAGAAACACTCTGACATTAACGAATAAAGGCTCGCAAACGCGAGCCTTTTTTCTATATGTCTGAAAGGAACTACAGTTTCAATTCCTTTATAATGCTTGAAATCTTCTGTAATGTTGTCACACGTGTTGGAACGAGTGGCAGACGGAGCTGATTCTTGATGAAGCCCATTTCGGTGAGAAGTGCCTTAACACCGGCAGGGTTACCGTCAACAAAGAGAAGTGAATAGAGGTCGGTAAATTTATGGTGTATCTTCTGCGCTGCCTCAAACTCGCCATTGAACTCAAGACGAATCATACGAGAGAACTCCTTTGGAAGTGCATTACCGATAACTGAGATTACACCAACAGCACCACAGGCAATCATTGGGAAGGTGAGAGCATCGTCACCGCTGATAACCTCGAAATCATTTGGCTTGTACTTGATGATCTCGTCAACCTGCTCAAGTGAACCGGAAGCCTCCTTGATTGCAACAATGTTCTTGCAGTCTCTTGCAAGACGACAAGTTGTCTCAGCCTTGAGGTTGATACCTGTACGGCCAGGAACATTATATAGTACCACAGGAAGCTCAGTTGCAGCAGCAATAGCCTTAAAATGCTGATAGAGCCCTTCTTGAGAAGGCTTGTTGTAGTAAGGACAAACAGACAATACTCCGTCAATACCTGAGAAATCGCCACTCTTGAGCTCCTCAACAACAGCAGCAGTATTGTTGCCTCCACAGCCCATAAGGATAGGCACACGACCAGCCACCTGTCTTACGATAGCACTCTTTATCTGTGCCTTCTCTGCGAGGGTAAGACATGGGGTCTCACCTGTAGTTGCAAGGATACAGAAGAAATCGGCACCGTTATCCAACTGATAGTCGATAAGGCGAGAAAGAGACTCGTAATCAACGGCTCCATCTTCAGTGAAAGGTGTTATGAGTGCGATACCAAGACCGCGGAAGATATTATTCATATTGTTTGATTTTCTTACCTAAATTACAATTTGGATGCAAAGTTAGCATTTTTTCTTTATATTCGTGCATAAAACACTAACTATTTTTGCATTCGTAACATTTTTCTACTTTTCCACTTTACCCTTTCCACTTTACCTATTCTACTTATACAAGCTTCCCAACCATAGGAAGACAAGTCCGAGAAGAACAAGGAAAAGATCCAAGAACTTAGATTTCAGATTCTTCTCATGGAACATCACAGCACCAAAGAGGAAACTGACTATTACACTTGCCCTTCGTACCATACTGACAATGGAAATCATTGCCCCATCAATGCTTAGTGCATAAAAATACACGAAATCGGCAACCGACAGGAATACGCTAACAAGGATGATTGACCAAGACCAATGGAAAGGTGTCGTTTTCTTGTGGGTTGGCCACCACAGAATCATCACCATAGCACCCATGATAAAGCATTGGTAGATATTGTACCATGACTGTACGTCCATCTTATTTAACCCTACTCCACCATTTGAAACATGTGCCATGAGATATTTGTCGTAAAGTCCGCTTACAGCACCGAATATGGCAGCTCCAACGATAGCGAATATCCACTTATTATGCTTGAAATCAATGCCTTCCTTCTTACTTGTACGGCTCAGCATTATATAGCTGACAATAGCCAAAGCAACACCAATCCATTGATACACATTCAGACGTTCTCCGAATATGAGCAATGCACCAACAAGCACGAGAATAGGACGTGACGCATTAATAGGACCGTAGATTGTGAGCGGGATATGCTTCATTCCGAAATATGCGAGAAG
This sequence comes from uncultured Prevotellaceae bacterium, assembly GCA_900315105.1. Next base: position 16,387 of record OMXX01000015.1, read on the forward strand.
CCAAGAGGCTAGTACGATGAGACTCTTCATCAGAATGTACTTATGTACCTCCCACCCTACTACGGGTACATAGAACATACTGCCGTCGAGACATGTTCCGTAGGCACTCAGGAGAATGAAAGGAAGGAATATCAGCGAACAGAAGAATGTGTTGAGGAAAAGTACCGGAAGCACCGCATTACCGTTAAGTGCCTGTTTCTTGAATACATCATAGAATCCGAGCAATGCTGCGGATGTGAAAGCTAATAATAACCAAACCATGCTTTCTAATCAATAATTTATTTGTTATCCTAATATTTTATGTCAACAAGGAAAAGTGCATTCCCAGGCATACTCTCGCCTGCCTGAGTGCGTTTCTTCCCCTCTATAACGAGACGGAACTCGTCTATTGTCATCCTTTTACGACCTACTTCAACAAGCGTACCAACAATGGCTCTGACCATGTTTCTCAAGAATCGGTTTGCACTTATAACGAACACCCAACAGCCATCCCCCAAGTCTTTCCATTTTGCTTCTGTAACCTTACAGAGAGTGGTCTTTACATCTGTATGAGATTTGCAGAAACAAGCAAAATCCTCATATTCAAGCAAAACTTTAGCCGCATCGTTCATCTTATTGAAATCCAAGTCGAAATGACATTCATACGAATAGTGTCGTTTGAACGGATTCTTATTGGTATGAACAAAGTAATTATAAGTTCTGAGAGTAGCCGAGAATCGGGCGTGAAGTTCGTCGTCAACCTGCTCTATTTTGTAAATTGAGATATCCGGCGGAAGCATACGATTCACCTTGTAGGCAAGCTGTTCGCAATCCAATTTCCCTTCCTTGAGAAAGCCATCAGGCAACGATATTTCCTGAACATCAAAATGAGCTACCATCATACTTGCGTGAACGCCAGCATCCGTCCTTCCTGCACCAACGATATCCGTCGGGATTCGAAGAATAGTGCTAAGGCAACGCTCAATCTCGCCTTCCACGGAAATACCGTTTGGTTGGATTTGCCACCCGTGAAATCGGGTTCCATCGTATGATAAATAAACAAAATACCTCATTTGGCCTGCAAAATTACAAAAAAAACGCAAAACTTTTTCAAAAGTCACCATTTTTTTGTACCTTTGCACGTCAATTTATGACTTTTCGCAATTATGGCGAATACAAAGTAAAGAATACAATAAAAACAAACATAGAAAATATCAAATGAACATTTCTTACAAATGGCTTAAGGAATATGTCGATTTCGACCTTTCTGCAGAGGAAGTGGCAGCTGCCCTTACAAGCACAGGTCTTGAGGTTGACTCCCTTGAGGAGGTTCAGGCAATCAAAGGTGGATTGCAGGGACTTTATGTAGGTGAGGTCCTCACTTGCGAACCTCACCCAGATTCTGACCACATGCATGTCACAACCGTTGACCTCGGTAAGGGCGAGCCTTCACAGATTGTATGCGGTGCTCCCAACGTGGCTGCCGGACAGAAGGTCATCGTTGCCGACCTCGGTTGCAAGCTCTACGACGGCGACAAGGAATTTGTCATAAAGAAATCTAAGCTTCGCGGTGTTGAGAGCAATGGTATGATTTGCGCAGAGGACGAAATCGGCGTTGGTAAAAGCCATGACGGTATCATCGTTCTTCCTGCAGACGCAAAGGTCGGAACACCAGCAGCAGAATACTACAACCTTCAGAGCGACTGGCTCATTGAGGTTGACATCACAGCAAACCGTGCCGATGCCCTTTCTCACTATGGTGTAGCACGCGATTTGTATGCATGGCTCAAGCGTAACGGCTATCAGACAAGTCTCCATCGTCCAAATTGCGACGAGTTCAAAGTTGACAACGAGTCTCTTCCTATCGAGGTTGAGATACAGAATACAGAAGCCTGCAAGCGTTATGCCTGCGTAAGCATAACTGGCTGTGAGGTCAAGGAGTCGCCAGAGTGGCTCAAGGAAAAGCTCACAGTAATAGGTCTTCGTCCTATCAACAACATCGTTGATATCACCAACTACATAATGATGGCTTACGGCCAGCCTCTCCATTGCTTCGATGCAGACATGGTGAAGGGCAACAAGATCATTGTCAAGGACAAGAATGCAGGTCTTTCATTCGTTACCCTCGATGGCGTTGAGCACATTCTCGGTGAGCACGACCTTGCTATCTGCAACGCAGAAGAGCCAATGTGTATCGCCGGTGTATTCGGCGGTAAGGGTTCAGGCACATACGAAACAACGAAGAACGTGGTTCTCGAGTCGGCTTACTTCCACCCAACATGGATTCGTAAGTCAGCTCGCCGTCACGGTCTTTCTACTGATGCAAGTTTCCGTTTCGAGCGTGGCATTGATCCAAACGGCACAATCTACGCACTCAAGCAGGCTGCTATTCTCTGTCAGCAACTGGCAGGAGGCAAGGTAAGCATGCAGATTCGCGACGAGTACCCTACCCCAATCGCTAACCCACAGATTCGTCTTGACTACTCATATGTTAACAACCTTATCGGTAAGGAGATTGGCAACGACATGATTAAGTCAATCCTCACTTCTCTCGAAATCGAGATCAACAAGGAGGATGCAGAGGGACTTGACATCACCGTTCCTGCTTTCCGCGTTGACGTGCAGCGTCCATGTGATGTTGTAGAGGATATTCTTCGTATCTACGGCTATAATAATGTAGAGATTCCAACTCAGTTGAAGTCTTCACTCGTAATCAAGGACTTCGAGGATCAGCGTCACAAGATGGCAAACCTCGTTGCTGAGCAGCTTGTAGGTGCCGGTTTCAACGAGATTCTGAATAACTCACTCACCAAGGGAGCATACTACACAGAACTCAAATCATATCCAGAGGATAAGTGCGTAAAGATATTCAACCCTCTGAGCTCTGACCTTAACGTAATGCGTCAGACATTGCTCTTCGGTGGTCTTGAATCTATCATGCGCAATGCAAACCGCAAGAATCCTAACCTCCGTTTCTTCGAGTTCGGTAACTGCTACGAGCACGACGAGGAGAAGCGCGACAATGAGAATCCTATGAAGGCTTACAAGGAAGAGAACCACCTCGGTCTCTGGCTCACAGGTAAGCGCGTTGAGGGTTCTTGGATTCATGCTGATGAAGACACAAGTTTCTACGAGCTCAAGGCATTCGTTGATAACATCCTCCGTCGTATCGGTATGCCACAGGGTATGCTTGTTACCGAAAAGACCACAAACGACATCTTCTCTACCGGTCTCACTCTCAAGAACCGTGGCGGCAAGGTGTTCGTTGAAATGGGTATCGTAAGCAAGAAGATTCAGCACAAGGCCGACATTGAGCGTGAGGTTTATTTCGCTGACATCAACTGGACTCTCGTCACAAAGGCAGTAAAGAACGGTACTGTTGATTTCAAGGAAATAAGCAAGTTCCCTGCTGTTAGCCGTGACCTCGCCCTTCTTATAGACAAGAACATTGAGTTTGCCCAGATTGAACAGATTGCACGTCAGTCAGAGAAGAAGCTCCTCAAGAATGTTGAGCTCTTCGATGTATATGAAGGCAAGAACCTCCCAGAGGGCAAGAAGTCATACGCTGTGAACTTCATCCTTCAGGATACTGAGAAGACAATGGGCGACAAGCAGATTGAGGCTGTGATGAATAAGATTATTTCTAATCTCAAAAAGCAGCTTGGGGCAGAATTGAGATAATCTCAATTAATAATGTATAATGAATAATGATTAATTTATATACTATTACGCATTAAACATTATTAAAATATGGCGGATAATGTTATTGCCAAGAAAACAGAAGATTTCGCTGTTAGAATAGTGAAACTCTGGAAATATCTGACAAAATCAAAGGAATACGAGATGAGTAATCAGATTAAGAGGTCAGGCACAAGCATTGGAGCAAATGTCGTTGAAGGTCTTTTTGCTCAAAGCAAGAAAGACTTTATCAGCAAGATGAACATAGCCCTCAAAGAACGTGCCGAGACACAATATTGGCTACGCCTACTACATCGCACAGAATTTCTGACTGACGCAGAGTTTTCATCACTCAACAGCGATGCTGATGAAATAGGCAGGATATTATCAAGCATTATAAACTCAGCAAAGAAAACAATAAACTATAATAATAACAACAATAATGACGATGATGTGTTCGTAATTGATGATGAAGAATAAAACCATCTCAAATTATTAATTACTCATTATTCATTATTAATTAAAATTTTATAATTTTTCATGGGAAGAGCATTTGAATACCGTAAGGCTACCAAGTTGAAGCGTTGGGGCCACATGGCAAAGACATTCACACGTCTGGGCAAGCAGATCGCAATCGCAGTACAGAGCGGCGGTCCAGAGCCAGAAAATAACCCTACACTCCGTTCTATCATCGCTACATGTAAGCGTGAGAACATGCCTAAGGATAACATCGAGCGTGCTATCAAGAACGCACTCGGCAAGGACAAGAGCGCATACAAAGAGGTTACATACGAAGGATATGGCCCTCACGGCATCGCTGTATTTGTTGACACCCTTACCGACAACACAACACGTACCGTAGCTGATGTTCGTTCTATCTTCAATAAGTTCGGAGGCAACCTCGGAACAACAGGCTCACTCGCATTCCTCTTCGACCATAAGTGTGTTTTCACTTTCAAGAAGAAGGACGGTGTTGATATGGACGACCTCATCCTTGAGCTTATCGACTTCAACGTTGACGACGAGTATGATGAGAACTACGACGAGGACAAGGACGAGACAACTATCACCATCTACGGCGATCCTAAGTCATACGCTCAGATACAGAAATATCTTGAAGAGCAGGGCTTCGAGGAAATCGGTGGTGAGTTCACCTACATCCCTAATGACATCAAGGACGTTGACGACGAGCAGCGCGCTACTATCGACAAGATGGTTGAGAAGCTCGAAGAGTTCGACGACGTTCAGAACGTATATACTAACATGAAGCCAGAAGGCGTAGAAGAGTAATGAAAGAACTCGTTTACGAAACACAAGGCACATGTGCAAAGGCAATTCGTGTTCTCCTCAATGACAATAACGTCATTGAGGAGGTACGATTCTTTGGCGGATGCAACGGAAACACCAACGGAATCTGCTCCCTGATAAAGGGAATGAAGGCAGAAGATGTGATAAATCGTCTGCAAGGCATACAATGCGGCAACAAGGGCACAAGTTGTCCGGATCAGTTAAGCAAGGCATTAAAACAAATGACTTCAGGTGCCACAAATTGACATAAGTCAATCATCCGAAAACTGTCAGTCAATTTTATTCTGAAATATTTTGGATTCTCAGAAATAATGCCTACCTTTGCACCCGCAAATCAGAAATAACTGAAGAAAACGGTTCGTTAGCTCAACTGAATAGAGCATCTGACTACGGATCAGAAGGTTGCAGGTTTGAATCCTGCACGAATCACTTTCAAAGGTTATGATTTCGAGATTTTGCGCAATTGGTTCGTTAGCTCAACTGAATAGAGCATCTGACTACGGATCAGAAGGTTGCAGGTTTGAATCCTGCACGAATCACAAAAGCCAACCCATTAAGGTTGGCTTTTTTCATTCCCCTACTTTATGTTCTTTTTTTCAAAAACATTCAAACTACTCGTAAGGAGCGAATAGTTCTTCAAGCAATTGGTCAAATTTTTCTTTATGATCAAATCCTACATTGGAAGAATCTGATGCATACGCATTGCTTATCCAAAAGAGAGCCTTGCCAAGATTCTTTCTAAAATGTTCACCAGTATAATAATAGTCGGAAATATTACTGCAGGCGCAACTTAATCCTTCCTTGGCTGCATCTTTATAATATTCCATAGATTTAGAATAGTCTTGTTTCTCTTTGTATAGACCTCCTAACGCGTTCAGCGCAGGTATATGCCCATAAGAAGCTGCACGTTCCAATAAATCAAGTTGCATTTCTTGTGAGTTCTCAACATCATTAGCATATTTGTTAAGATATATGGCTAATATAAACATTGATTTGGAGAATCCCATCTCTGCACTTTCATGAAGCAAATCAAACGCTTTCTGTATTTCTCCATTCCTACCAGCCTCAAATCCTTCCTCACAAAGATTTTCTGCTTTTTCCAATTCTTCACCCTTAAGATTTGACTCTCTATATGGCAAATCTGCATTTTTGAATGAAATCCATTGGCACATTTCCTTGATGTCTTCTTTGAGAATACTATATTTATCGGCAATAATTTCATTACTCTCAAAAATATTCTGGGTACAGAAATTCACAGGAGCGGATAATACATCTTCTTTCTTTATAGATATAGTAATGAATGGAGTCCCTTTAGCAATAAGACGCATTACTTCCTTCTGATATTGTTTGTTTCTTCCTGTATTTCGCGTTTGCATGATTATTGCAGCATCGCATTCTTCAATGTCTTGCATACTTTCCTTCGGAGTATTATTTTCCTCCAAAATATCTTCCGAAGAAGGATATACTGAAAAATTGTCTTCTTTTAGCTTCTTACACAACTGAGCAAAGATATTTTGATCGCTTTTAACGCCTACGACATGCAGTTTGTATTCATTAATTTCCTTCTTGTAGATGTTGTCTGTTTGATATTGTTTTGCCCTATTCCAAAACTCGATGTATTCTTGTTCTGAAAGTGGTGCTGTCAAGAACTGGCATTCATCAATTCTTTTCCATGATTTAGGTGCAACAAGTCCTAATTTCTCACTCGGGATTATCACACAATTACCATCCTCGTCATCAATAAAATCTGTCTTTGATAGCATAAAATATTCATGCCATGAAGTAATGTCATATTTGTTCCAAAAATAAGGACCTATATTAATATCATCACTCCCATCTTTTGATTTCATGCTTAAATAATGGCTATTCTCCCTAAGATTATCAGGAAGACTATATTGTACATATCTAATTGCATCAAACAATAATGGTGCGACAATCTCGGGGTTACTATCCATGTTAAGTCCAAGACTCTCAATAACCCATGGTCCTATACAATAGGACCGGTTAGGACCGAATATTGTAATTACAGAATGTCCCTTTTCTTTTATTCCATGCCTTAATAAGACAAGAATCATGTCAATATCAGACTCTATATATTGATTGATTTTTCCCTCGTTAAACAAATCAATAATATTATCTGCATCAGTCTTTTCTCCTTCAAACTTTGCTTTACACTTTAGATTGGAAAGAAGGAAATAGGCAATGTCGCGAAATAATGCATAATCTTCTTTGCAAGATACAGCATTTATTTTCAAGTCATATGTATTGTTCTCTTTCTCCAACGAGATGAAGCGAGTGGAAACTTTGTCAATGTAGATTTCCATTGACTCGTCGTCCCCTTTAATGACGACATTGTATTTTTTGTTTGCGAGATAATCTCCCAATTCTTTTACGTTGACAATCTCTTTCGTTTTGATTTCAAGGATTTTACTCATGGTTGATTGTTTTTTGTGTATTAGTTTTATTATTAGCGAGACGTGACAACTTGTATATTACGAGTTACACATCTCAATAAACTTTTATTTTGCAAAGATACAAAAAAAATGTTAAACAGCAAAAAAATTCGTATTTTTATTACCGGTTAAGTTTTTATCGCGCTTTTTAAAAGCAATTACATTGCAAAAACTATTTATCTCCAATTCTGCATTGGATTTGGATTGGACTTGAATTGGACTTGGATTGGAGCTGCCACGACCTTACATCGAAAAAGTAGTGGTCAAAGTGGTCAAGGTCAAAATGGTCATTTTCATTTTCGGATTGTGTCATTTGCTCACTATATATAAATATTAAATATTTATATATAGTGGAGGATTTTGACAACTCTGAAATCATTTTGACCAAATGACAAATGACCAAATGACCGCGGGTTGGTATAAAAAAATTTGCGTAAGTTTGAAACTGTAAGTAACACCCTAAATTTTCAAAAATTATTTCATAATTCTTTTTTCTTACAAGAAGAAATATGTACCTTTGCAAAACAAAACATATACGGTGGGTTCTATTAATTACCGCCGTAAAAATACAAAGATAACCGTGGGTTACGTTTTGTTATCTTTTGGCCTCTTTTCGAGTTCACTCAGTCATTATGCCCGCATAACTCTTTCGTTTACTTGCAAACTGAACTCGGAAATAGTCTCAAAATATAACAAATCTAATTTATAGAACCCACCTTACAAAACATGATAACATATAAAGACATACATGAATTCAGGAAAGAAGACTTGGAGTCTCTGTTCCTATCGGTTGAATGGTCATCAGGACATTATCCAGACAAACTGGTAGTTGCTATGCGTAATTTCCAAACTGTTTATACAGCGTGGGATGGTGATAATCTCGTGGGGCTTATCTGTGCTATGGATGACGGCATAATGACTGCCTATATCCATTATCTGCTCGTTCGTCCTGAATATCAGGATTCGGGTATCGGACGTCGGTTGGTTGAAATGATGAAAGAGCATTATAAGGACTATCTACGCATCGCTATCATTGCATATAATGAGGAACTGGACTTCTACGGGGCATGCGGATTCAAAAAAGCAGACGATGCAAGTCCTATGTTCATCACAAGTCTGTGGACGTAACGGCAACTTACTTAATACTCATTCTTTCCCATATAAATGAAGGTATGTGCCTCCAATTAAAACAAAGGATGCGATACTTCCAATCAATGACAACCTTACGCTTGCCTTTCCTAACAGCCTTCAATATATGTTTGACAACATAGTCGGTCGGCATAGTCATAGGATAGCTGTCACCAGCAATAAAGTCTGTATCAACGAATCCCGGACGAATATCGGTAAAACGGATGTCAAGTTTCTGCATGTGGGCGAGCTGTGCAAGAGCCTCTAAATATATCCAGTCAAAACGCTTGGTAGCTGAGTATGAAGGAGCGGCACCAAGTCCCTTGGTACCTGCAACGCTTGAAATCACGGCTATTCTTCCTGAACGTTTCTCATTCTTGAAATAGTTAAAGGCAGTAACAACCATCTGAGTAAATCCGTAACTGTTGGTCAGAACTGTCTTACTCTCAATAGACAAATCCAGATTCAGATTCTGCTTTCCATAGCCAGAACTATGGAAATACAGATCCATACCGCCCATCTCCTCAATGAGCTGCATAAGCAATGAAGGTGCTTCTTCCTTTGTCACGTCAATGACCTTGGAAAACACCCTGTCAGGCGCAATTGCCTTTATCTCATCAAGTGCCTCCTTGCGACGGCCACACACACCAATAGTATATCCTTCTTCAAGAAGACCGAGGGCTATACCACGTCCCATACCAGACGTGGCGCCCATGATAATAGCACTTTTCATTAATTACCAATTCATTAAATTCTTCAAGAACGGAATCAGCTCAGATGCCATTTTATGATGCTGTGCCACACTTGGATGCCAGTCAGCGCCATAACCGAGGTCGCCTGTCTGGAAACTCATATCAAAGCGATAGATTTCCTTATCACCTTTCTTGTGCGCTTCATTCATAACTTCATCCATAGTCTTCTTGGCAAGTATGAGAGCATCATCTCCCATCATAGAACCACTCAGAAGCACTATTTTTGCCTTTGGATAATGGTCGCGCACCTGTTTAACAAGATTTACATATCCCTGCTTCAGAAGCTTTGGATCAGCACCCTTGGTACTTGTATCGTTAGTTCCGAGATTAATGCAAACAAGCTGCGGAGTATATCGGGAGAAATCCCAGTTCTCTGTTTTGTCATAGAGAAGAGTATGCGTATATTCCGTATTCATATTGATGGAATCACCCGTAACAGGACCGTCATAGCAACGATACACACCAATACCACTACGTGCCACTACCTGATGGATAGCACCAAGAGCCTGTGCCGTTAGGTTTGCATATGTATAGTAATGGTTGCATGTCTCATCCTGAAAATGGTCCGCACGATCTGTGTCCTCTACCCCATAGCCGCATGTAATGGAATTACCAATAAACTCTATTTTTCTTTCTGGCATAGCAGGAGCCTCGAGCATCTTCGCATTCTCATCAAGTATGAAACCACGGAACTCTCCAATACGCTCATAGCCCTCAGTAACATACATAGCGTTCACCTCATGTCGTCCTTCAGGAAGGGCAGCTGCAAGAGATACGACAGAGTCACGCTCTGAGTTGAAACCCACCTTGAATGCCTTGCTACCATCTATACGCACCATGAAATAACCACTCTTCGGCTTGGCTATCATCTTTAGGGATGTACCGGTGAAGGCAGCACGAATCTGTACGCCTGGGAATGTGAAAGAAGGCGATTGCGGATTACGGAAACTTACACGACCTACATACTGAATATTACCGTCTGTTGCTGGAATAATGTTACCTGACTGTTTGATTGTTGAAACATTCTGCGCTGAGACTGTCATTGTCATCATCGCGATAGAAAGACCTAACATAGCCTTCCCAAAGTTTTGCTTGTTTAGCATGTTGATTCTTAATAGCGTTTTATTGTTAATTTTCAGTTATTTAAAGGCAGTTGGAATACAAACCTTGCACCATTCGTGTATGATGTGTCAAGATGAACGTCACCCTTGAGAATGGTTGCAATAGTCTTGCAGATGCTAAGACCAAGTCCTGCTCCCTGCTTGAAGACATTGAGTTTGGTGAAACGCTCAAAAATATGCTCTGCCTCGTCGGCTGGCACACCAGTACCAGTATCGGTAACAGAGAACGTAATCATGCCAGGCTTCTCCGTTAATGAAGAATGCACGTGTATCTCACCTTTCTCCGTATGCTTGCAAGCATTGGTGAGGAAGTTTACGAGTACCTGCTGAATACGATGCTCATCCGACTTTATAGTATAGTCGTCATCCACGTCACTGGTATAGTACAATCTCACACCGTCAGGCAAGCGTATCTCTGCCGTCTTCATAGACTGTCGGCATACATCATTGCATCTCACGTCAGAAATTGTCACAAGGAACTGTCCTCGCTCCACATCACCAATGCTGAGGATATCGTTCACAAGCATGATAAGCAGCTCTGAGTTATTCTGTATATACTTCACATACTCTTCCTTCTCCTGTGGCGTAACTACGTCATCTGGCATTGAGAGCAACTGCGAGAATCCTACCACGGCATTGAGCGGAGTACGAATCTCATGACTCACGTTCTGTACGAACATCGTCTTCAACTGGTCAGAACGCTCAGCCTTTTCCTTTGCCTCTCGAAGTTCATTCTGCGTATTCATCAGCTCCGTGGTGTCGATGGCGAAGATGTGAATCACATTATCGTCCTTACCGAGCAGCACGAGCATCTCATGGAAGCATTGCAATTCCTTCATCTCGTATGAGAATCGTATCGCCTTCTTCTTTTCCCTCAAGCCTTCGGAAATATGACGTATCAGCACCTCCGTAGATCCAGGATAAACATTCATCATTCCGTCGTATGCCACAGGCACATTCATCTTCTCCATATTCTTCTCAAAGGCGAGATTCACCTTCAATGCCTTCAGATCCACTATTTCACCCTCTTCGTTGTAGATAAGCTCCCAACTACTGTAATTGAACGGAGCATTCTTGATGAGCGTGTCGTATCGTTCGGATGAATCCCACAAAGCCTTTTGCTTCTTGTAGAGGAAGAAAAATAGTGCCGTAAAACCTAAAAGGGCAAGCACGACAAGCAATAGGACCACAACATGATACTCCTGCCATATCGTAGGTGGAAGGTTTACTATATTCCATTCTCCCTCATGTCCACGAGGGTCGAATCCATAGTGACTTAGCACCTGATAGTTTACTGTAGGCTTATCTCTGGAAATGGTTACAAAAGGAATGTTACGAGGACTCTCTCCACGATCTATTACCGCACATACCATACTCTGTAAGGTATTCTTGAATTCTTCATGGTTATATGACACGAAGCCTGCCGTCTGACAATCAGCATCCATCATCGTATAATAGATGCTATACATAAGACTGGACCTTTCCAACGAACGTCTGACACCAATGTATGGCATAGTACGGTCGTGCATATCAGACTTTGTATGCCAGTTGCAATATATGAAAGCTGTGGAATTCTTGTCTTTGCTATAAGCAAGAGAATAGAGGTTGCGATAGTTTATTTCACGAGGATGAAGAGGTGTGAAACTGTATCCCAGAGCCTTTGAAACCTTTTGCATGTTCAACTCTATCTCACGGGCAACGAATTCTTCTCCCGTAATGAAATAGAGATTCTTGACGTATGGCTGGTTCTTGCTGATGAGATCAATAGTCTCACTCATATACACAGGCGAATACACGAATGTCATATTCTTTCCCCTTGCAAAGTTCTTCATAGGAATTCTATGAGTGCCAATCTTTGGCAACGAGTCACACACATAGTCTTTCGTGCATACATAGTTCAATTCTCCAAGAAGAACCATCGGCACATTAGGCCATGCCCTGTCAAAGTCATCAGCAAGAATGTAGTTTCCTGGACCGAATATCACGATAAGGTCCGGTCGCTTTGAAGAAAAATGATTAAATATTGTATTGGCTTGCTCATCATACTCCTTAACACTCCTGAAAGAAGAGTTTCGCATAACAGCCGACCATATCCTGAGATCTGGTCGGGTGTTCTCAAGCATGTGTATCGGTTCAAGGGTGTTTACTGCCCATGTGCCCGACATTGGGAATGGGCACACAACCAATACGTCTTTCTTGTCATTGGCAAGCAATGGCATTAAGAACACTATGCTTATTATCGTTAGTATGAACCTCTTCAAGTTGTGCAAGAATTATTACTTAACTGGGGTTGGTTGCAAAATTAATAAAATTAATTCACAAAGTAGAATAAAATTACAAAAAAAGCAGTCTTTTAGTGTAAAAACACGTATATTGGTTCAAATATACAAAAAACATTCCCATCGACAAGCAAAATATCGATGGGAATGCGAATATCATATACGAATTATTATTATCCTTCAATTGTCTGGATTGTACCGTCCTCATTGTAGTGAAGCTCTGCAACCTTCAATGAACGAAGGCTGTTCACACCACCTGATGGAGCTGAGTCGTGATGGAAGAGATACCACTTGCCCTTGAACTCAATGATTGAGTGGTGAGTTGTCCAACCAGCCTTTACAGGAGTGAGTACAACTCCCTTGTAAGTGAATGGGCCATAAGGGCTATCACCGACTGCATAGCAAATCATGTGAGTGTCACCTGTTGAATAAGAGAAATAGTACTTACCCTTATACTTGTGCATCCATGAAGCCTCGAAGAAACGATGTGGATCGTCTGCCTTCAATGGCTTGCCATCTTCACCGAGAATGATTACAGGCTTTGGATCCTCAGCAAAACCAAGCATATCGTCAGCCAAACGTGCTACACGTGATGGAAGAGCGTCGGTCTCTGACTTCTTTGCTGGTACAATAGGATCTGTGTCTCCTGGAGGTGGAGCTGCAACACCTGACTCGTTGAATGAAATCTTATTGTCCTTGTACCACTGAAGCTGACCGCCCCAGATACCACCGAAGTAGAAATAGTACTTACCGTCCTCATCCTTGAACACAGCATAGTCGATAGAGTATGAACCATGCATAGGATCCTTCAAAGGAACGAATGGACCTTCTGGCTTGTCTGATACGGCAATACCTGTACGGAAGATATCAGTCTTGTCCTTTGCTGGGAAATACATGAAATACTTGCCGTCCTTCTCCTGAACATCATTGTCCCAAAGCTGGTGGCTTGCCCATGGAATATCCTTGAGGTCAAGGATGCAACCATGATCCACGAGTTCCTTCTCACCACGGCATACAGCCTCGAGGTCGTCAGTAGAGAACACGTGATAATCCTTCATCTCATACTCTGCGCCTGAGTCGTCATCACCTACACCGGCATCCCAGTCGTGAGATGGATATATATACACTCTGCCATTCCAAACATGGACAGATGGGTCAGCCATATAGTCTTTTGGCCAAAGATAGAATTTTCCTTCCATTGTTGTTATTGTTAATTAAAAATTTACTTTTTAAATGAAAAATGAATAACGGAATGCGGATTACCCGTTAAGGCTTCTGCGTTATTTTAATTTTTCACTTTTCATTTTACATGTTATTGTTTAAAACTTGAACTTTCCATCGCGGTCGAATGGCAATGGGTAGTCTGTACGACCGGGGATTGGGAAATCATTCTTCCAAGAAGATGCATCCGTTACACCCCAGAAAGTAACACGCTTCACGTTCTTTGAATACTTATTGACGATGTCAAAAAGCTGCTTGAAGCGATCCTGCCAAGGTTTCAACTGCTTCTTGGTTATGCCATTCTTGTAAGGATCCTTCTCCGGTGAATACTGGAAACGGGTAGCCACATCGGCACCAGTATAAGGATTCGGGAGAATTGACATATCCGTCTCTGTTAGCTGAACGTCAACACCGGCATCAATGAATGCCTTGACTGATTTCTCATATTCTTCAAATTCTGGGAAATCCATACCGATATGAGTCTGCAAGCCTACAGCATCTATACGTATTCCCTTGCTCTTGAGACGCTGGATAACCTTTACCACAGTTGCACGCTTTCCAGGCTCAGCCATAGAATAGTCGTTGTAATAAAGCTCTGCATTAGGGTCGGCCTCCTGTGCACATTGGAAAGCCCAGTCGATATATTCCTCCCCCATAATCTTATAGAAGTCGCTGTTACGGTAAGAGCCATCGTCTTCGATACATTCGTTGGCTACATCATACCCCTTGATCTTTCCGCGGAAATGTCCATAGACGGTATTGATATAGTTACGCATATTCTCCTTGAGTTGTTCTTTGCTTACTAGACTTCCATCCTCATTGTGACAAATCCAACTTGCACACTGAGAGTGCCATATAGGAGCATGGCCTATAATTGCAAGATTATGCTTCTGCGCATACTCCACAAATTGATCGGCCAAAACAAAATCATAAATGCCTTTCTTCGGTGAAATAACCTCCGATTTCATGCAGTTTTCGGCAGTCACACAGTTAAACTCACCCGGTACTACGCTCATCTCTATCTTCATCTGATCACGATTACCGACGAGCTTATAGCTTGGATCATTTAACTGATGCTCCGAAAGCCCCAAATCGGCAGCCACAAGCCATTGGTTGACTGTGGCGCCGATAAGGATATTTTCTGCAGGAATCAGTTTGCGAAGCTGCATGTTCTGGGCATTAATGCTGAGAGAGCAAAGCAACGCTGCCGATAAAAAAACTTTCTTCATTCAGTTATAAATAACGTTCCGTTTGATTCCTAAATACGATGTTTTTTTTATTTATTTTTATGTCTTTCCTCAATTTCCTTGTTGATCTCGTCAAGTCTCTCATCTGTAAGAGGATACTTATAGATAAGGTATCCTACAACGATAAGGAGCATGGCAGGAATGATACAAGTGAACCAAAGAATTGCATTTTGTGCTGTTGCAGAATAGTCTGCAAGTTTGATATAATATGCATTTACAGGTGCACTTATGAATGAAGCAAGGAATACAACGATGAAGATACTGAGCACAAGCTGAAGGCACTTGTTAGCCTTGAACTCTGCAAACATCTCACCGTATGTTACCGGTTTCTCTGGTGTTGTAGCGATTCTTTCCTTACAGCCGGAGAAACAGAAAAGCAAAAGGAAGAAACCAACGATTGCGAAGATACATGTAACGACGAACCAAGCGTTAGGTGCTATAGGCAAGGCTGATGCCTCACTTGCCAAGTCGAAGCCAATCATTCCCATTACCAATGGAGTAATCCAACCTGCGATAGAGAAGCCTGCCTTAAAGGCAACACCTGCAAGAGCATTAACGGTAGCAGCAGGACGGTTTCCTGTACGGTATTCTGCCTCTGTGATTACCTCTGGAACAAGAGCCCACATAAGAGAACCGACGAGAAGACCTACACCAGTCATTACCTTTGCTGTCTGAACGAGTGTATTGCAACTTTCTACATCAAAGAACTTACCTATGATATACAGGATGCAGAATCCTACAAAGCCGATAGCAAGAAGCATGTAGTAAAGGCCCTTCTTACCCAGCCAGCTCTTCAACATTGGCAAAGATGGCAGGATAACGAAAGCAGGAATTGTACCAATAGCCATGAAAATAGCCTGATTCCAGTTGATTGCTTCGTGAACTACCATAGCAAGACCGATAGGGAAACCTGCCTGAACTACAATCTGACCGATATTAGCACATACCATACGGGTTGATGTAAGCTTGAGCACCTCATCGTTATCACGGGTCATACTTGCCATGATTGAGCCGTAAGGAATATTCACCACTGAATATATCATGCTAAGAACTGTATAGCTGACTGTAGCATATACAATCTTCATTGTTGTTGACCATTCAGCTGCCTGAGGAAGCATCAACAAACATGCTGCTACAGTAAGAGGAATACCACCGTAAAGAAGATAAGCACGGTACTTTCCTAACTTTGGATTACGATTATCAATATATCGTCCAACTACAGGACTCCAGAAACAGTCTATAAGTCGAACTGAGAGAATAAGTCCGCTGACAAATGCAGGATTGATTTTCAAAACTGTAGTAAGGTAAAGCATCAAGTAGCATGCCACCGTCTGGAATATCAAATTCTGTGCCAAATCGCCCGATCCATAACCGATGCGCTGAGCCCATGATAGCTTGTAAAAGCCGTTTGATTCGTTTGTTGTCATTTGATTGTGTAGAATTTATTTTTTATAGTTTAAAGATTTTCGTGCAAAGATAAGTATTTCTTTCTTATCTGCAAAGTCAATATTGAAAAAAAATATTAAATTGAAACAAATTCGTAATATTTTTCAACATCGGCCCCTCACCTGCCCTATGGGCATCCTCTCCCCAAGGGGCGAGGAAAAAGTCACTATTTCAAATCACGACTTTACGCGA
Organism: uncultured Prevotellaceae bacterium; assembly: GCA_900315105.1. Next base: position 33,191 of record OMXX01000015.1, read on the forward strand.
ACAGAGGTAATTTCCTCCTCGCCCCTTGGGGAGAGGGTGTCACGTAGTGACGGGTGAGGGGCTGTAGTGAGTCTTTTTACGGTAGCTTGTCAAACGGTGCCCTTGTATAGTTGTCTATAGGCAGGTTGTACTTCTGTAAATCCTCGAATTTATATTTAGGTGCAGGACTGTCAAGAGGCAGTTTCATGCCTGAGAACTGCTGGAAATACAGCAGACAGGCATCCCTCCACCACCACGCATCCTTTGCCTGACGGTCGAAGTTCAACTTCTGAGCTTCATAGCGCTCTGAATCCACGTATGGCTTCATCTGATTCCAAATACGGGCAAATGCCTCTGCCTGACGCACACCTTGATCGTATGTATGGCATAATGCCTCCCACAGGGTCTCACCATTGTGCATCTTGTGATTCCAAGGCACATGATGGAACCAAAGCAGCAACTGCTCTGGACATTCATCCACCTTATTATATATATTGAACAAGGCATCTGGATATTGCCTTACATTCTGCGAACCATTCATAGTACGGTCAAAGCCGATTCCTGCCTTGTCTGCCTTGTGATAGTACTTTGGCTTCCAGTCCTCACGCCATCCCTTTGGATCACACCAAGGCTCAGGACCATAGTGATGACCTCCTGCAAAGATATGGTGAAGTCCGAGAGGCATCATATACCTAACTACCGCTTCCCTACTCTCCATAAGGACATCTGTCATAGACTCAACGAATGCCTTATCCGTGGTATATGTCATTTTCAGCCACTCATCGGCTATCTGCTGCGGAGTGATAGCATCATTCCATGCCATCCTGCCAAAGGCATACCAGTTAACCTGTGTCATATCGCTTCCGCACCAGTTCCTCATATCGCCCACATTGGCAACACCTGCCACGGCATCATATTTCTTAACACGAGCATGCTTCTTTACAACATCAAAGAACTCCTTCCACATACTTGCAAGGAAACACGTGTGGATGCTCTCACCTGTATATTCCTGTGTAATCTGGAACTCTGGCATTACAGGTGTCTTTTCCAATGAGAAGAATAATGGAGATACCGGCTCACGTGGCTGAAAGTCTATAGGACCATTCTTTACCTGTATAATCACGTTCTCACGGAACTGACCGTCAAGCGGCATAAACTCATCGTATGCCTGTGAAGCACGATCCGTACCCTTTGGAGAATACACGAAAGCACGCCACATAACTATTGGCTTAGGAGTATTAGCCGCATGTTTCGTTAAGCCAAAGCCCTTATTCAGGGCATCAGCAAGCATATTCGCACCATCGGCATGGTTTCTGCCATAATCCATAGGACCTGGCTCTCCTTCAGAGTTTGCCTTCACGAGGAAACCGCCGAAGTCAGGAATCATCTTGTATATCTCAACACATTTCCTATTCCACCACTCCACGACTTTCTTGTCAAGTGGATCTGCGGTTTCCAAACCGCCGATAACCTTCGGTGTGGCAAAGTTGATTGAGAGGAACACCCTTATGCCGTATGGGCGCAAGGCGTCTGCAATACGCTTTGTCTCAGCGAGTTTCTTGGCATCAAGCATCAGCGGCTTGGCATTCACGTTGTTCAGCACAGTAGCATTGATACCAACCGAAGCACACGCACGACCATATTCCTTAACAATCTCAAGGTCAGCCATACCACCTTCCTTCCAAAAGATACTCTTGCCCGAGAATCCGCGCTCTACAGTACCATTTGGATTATCCCAATGGTTCAAAATACGGAGATTTGAAGTAGGTGAATCTGTCATGGTCTTAACAGTCTCTCCTGTCTGCTGCAACCTCAACAAAGTATATGCACCATACAGAATTCCATTCTCTGTAGATGACGATACTGTAACGACACCATTATCATTACTGATGGAATATGTATCGTCCGTTGATTTACCTGTTAAAGAGAGAATTACCTGTCCACCTTTCCAGTATTGCTTCAACTCATTTGTAGCGGTAGTAACAACTACCGATTTCTTTACTCCTTGTGTTCTGACATTTGCAGGAGCATCATTCTTTGATATCCTGAGCCACAAAGAATGGCCATCTTCTGCCTTAGTCAGAGAGACTCCTAAAAAGAGTAACAATGTTAAATATAATTTCTTCATGAAACCGATCGGTCTTAATTATTCAGGTACAAAGATAATAAAAAATATCCGAAAAACAAGATATTTTATCACATATTTACATATAAACACCTAAAATATAAATCAAAATGTAAGTTTTTCGACCATTTCATCGGTCTTTCCGTCTAAAATTTGTATCTTTGCAAATAAAAAAGTTTGGTGTTGGATGTTTGGTGATGGGTATTGGTGGACAGTCAAAAACTCTAAACCAAAAACTATAAACTTTACCTCCTAAACTCAAAATAAGACATAAATATATGGGCAGAAACAAATTCTCTCAGCATGAGATAGACATAATCGCCATGCTTCTTCGCAAGAAGAATGCCGGTACTCGTTTCCAACAGAAGGAGATACGCCATCAGTTGCGTGTGAACTTCGAGTTCAATATATCCGATTTCAACGAGCAGGGCAAGGCTTTCGGCGATGTGGAACTACAGGAGGCAATAAAACGTGGTGCCATCGTCATCCTCGATGATGCCACAATCGCCGATATGAAGGCAAAACGTGCCCGTGACAAAGCCCGTGATGAAGCCGCAAAACAGCAGGAAGCCATTGAGAATGGTGCTACCGACTGGCAGGCTGCTCTCAAGGAATGGGAAGACTGGGAGAAAAACGAAAACAATTAACAATTAATAATTAACACGGAAGGACATAAACAAAAACTGTATGGAAAGCTTTCGCGGACAGGCATGTTAATTGTTAATTGTTAATTATTAAATACGGTATAATTATATATAAAACCTAATAACAAAAACAATGATGAAGAAACTATCAGTTATCACAATGACACTTCTTCTGTCCCTTTCTGCCTTTGCACAGAGCGACTTTAAGGAAAAAACTATTTTCAAGAACAATGAAGTGGAAATACGTCAGCTTGATGAGCATACATGGCATGGCAATGGACATCTCGTTTATAATGAGTCAATCTACCTCGTAGAAGGTGATACAGCAGCCATCCTTATTGATGCAGGAACGCAGATTCCCGGATTGAGGAAGATTGTTGAGGACATAGTGAAGAAGCCTGTCACCCTTGTTCTCACTCACGGTCATGGTGATCACGCTGGTATAGCAATAAATGAATGGGAGACAATATGGGTTGCAGAGGGCGACAAATCCCTTATTCCTGCAAATGCGAAGTGCAAACCTAAATTTCTGAATAATGGCCAGATAATTGACCTTGGAAACAGAAAGATTGAGGTTGTCTTCATCCCTGGACATACTTATGGTTCCGTGACATTCATTGACCGAGACAAGCACTATGGCTTTAGCGGTGATGCCTTCGGCTCAGGCAATCTACTCGTTTTCACCGACCTAAGTACAGAGATTAAAGGTTGTGAAAGCATACTTCCAATCATTGAGAAATATGATTTGAAGTATTTCTATCCAGGACATTATTGGGGAAATAACCTTGAGACTCCTCAGCGCGTCAAGGACCTCGTGACTATCTGCAAGGGCATTCTTGACGGAAGTCTGCAGCCAGAAAAAGGTTCTAACATGCAACATGTGGTTGAAAAGTATGGCGTGAAGGTAAATTTCAATGACCAGAATAAAAAATAAATACAATAATGAAGAAAATAGCAACTTTACTATTCTGTAGTTTTCTTTGCTTGGGAGCATTCGCACAAGGAAATCTAACTACTAATGTGACAACAGAAGCAGGTCCTATCGAGGGCTACGAGGCTAATGGTTTAATGATTTACAAAGGAATTCCATTCGCTGCACCTCCTGTTGGCGAACTCAGATGGAAGGCTCCACAGCCGGTGAAGCATTGGACAAAGACTCTTGAGACAAAGAAATACGCTCCAGGACCTATCCAAGGCGCTCCTTCTGCCGAATACAGCGAGGATTGCCTGTATCTCAACGTGTGGAGCCCAGCAAAGAATACTGACGAGAAGCTGCCTGTCCTCGTATGGATCTATGGTGGCGGTTTCGTGTTCGGTTCTACAGCCGACCCTAACTACGACTGCGAGGAACTTGCACGTAAAGGCGGTATCATTCTTGCAAGCGTCAACTACCGTGTAGGACAGCTCGGATTCCTCACTCTCCCTGAGCTTACAGCCGAGAACGACAAGCATATCTCAGGCAACTATGGTCTTATGGATCAGATTGTTGCACTTCAATGGATAAAGAATAACATTGCACGCTTTGGTGGTGATCCTAACAAGGTCACTATCTTCGGAGAATCTGCCGGAGGTATCTCCGTTAGCATGCTTTGCGCCTCTCCTCTGGCAAAGGGACTCTTCCAAGGCGCTATCTCCCAGAGTGGCGGTTCCTTCGGTCCTACTCGCCCTACCACCTACCCTGGCGAGAACATGAAGACTCTCGCTGATGCCGAGAAGGATGGTACTCAGGTCATGCAGAAACTCGGCGCCAAGTCTCTCGCTGAGCTTCGCGCAATGGATGCAAGCAAGTTCTCCGCACAAGGTCTCGGCACCTGCAGCTGGCCTGTCGTTGACGGCTGTGTCATCCCCGATGATCAGTCGGTTCTCTATGCCAACGGCAAATATAATGACGTACCTGTTCTCATCGGCTATAACTCCGATGAGGGCGCAAGTTTCTCTTTCGGCAACACCTCTACAAAGGAAGGCTACGAGAGCAGCACAAAGACTCGTTACGGAAAGTTTGCCGATGCTCTTATCAAGGCTTATCCTTTCACCGAAGAAGATGGCGGCAAACAGTCACGCGACCTCATGCGCGATGCTGCTTTCGGTTGGCAGACATGGAACTGGGCACGTCTCCAGACAAAAACTGGCAAATCAAAGGTGTTCCTGTATTACTTCGACCAGCATCCCGACCATCCTAAAGGCTCTCCCGACTTCGGAAAAGGCTCTTATCATGGTCAGGACGTGAACTTCGTATTCCAGCACATGGATAAGTTTGAGCGTCCGAATGTTGACCGTCCTCTCTCCGAGCTCATGGGCAAGTATTGGATTAACTTTGCAAAGTATGGTGATCCTAACGGAGAAGGTCTTCCAAAATGGCCTGCTTTCAACAATAACAATCCTCATACTATGCACCTCACCTACCCTAACCCATCTGCCACCAAAGTACCAAGTGAGGAAGCACTCAAGGTGCTCGACACATATTTCACTTGGCGTCGCACAGCAGAAGGCAAGGCATGGGCAAAGTAATATTCCTATAAGTAAATTGTATGAATAATGAATAATCTGAAAACAACATTCCTGACTTTATGCCTCTCTATCGCATCTGTTATTCCATGTCTTGCCCAGAATACGGAGAAAGCAGATAGTATCATAAACGTGATAGCGTATTTCTCGAAAAATGATACAGTATCCTATAAGGAAACTATCTTTAAATGCAAGATTACAGGCAACGACACCATAGTACAATCGGCTGTGGAACAGGAATATATGCTTATAGTACGCGATTCTACAGCTACTGAATATACGATAGAATGTAAGGATGTCGATTTCCATGTCCTTACCGATATCCCAAGTTATCAGGATTTGCTCACAAGAACCATCTGGGAGAAAACGAATCATATACCATTGATTTTCAAGGTGGATTCTTTAGGTGCTTTCAAGAGCATCACAAACTGGGATGAGGTAAGAAAGGATCTAAACACTTGCATCAACACTATTGCAGAAACAATGGTGGCTGATTTTGGAGATAAGATTATTAATGCTGAAGGCATAAAGAATATGCTTCATTCCACATTCGACTCAGAAGAAGCATACGTCAACGCCTCTCCTATGCTCTCCAAACTTTTCGGCATGTATGGCTACAGCTTTACCCTGGGTAAGACAAAAGCAAAAGGCGAAGCTATGGGTTACCCTACTGACATAACGTGCTTTACTACCATCAACAAGGAAGATTCAAAGGAAGATGAGGAAGTCGCCTATACCGGAGACTACTCACTTGTATCTGTATCAAAGACTGTTATCCCTGCTACCGATGCTATGAAGCTCGGTATAGGAAATGTTAAGCAGACATTGTCGGAAGATGCCCTAAAGAATATTGACGAACAGGAAATAATGGAGAAAGCAAAGAATATGAAAGACCTCTCTCGTACTGATACAGAGGAGTACTCTTACTTCTTCAATGGCTGGCCAAAGCATTACGGTGAAGAAATAATCGTGGAATTCAACGACCAACAAACCATTACTTCAACCGAAATCGAATGGTCAAACTACCATTGGCAGTAAATCATTATGGCTGTAAAATACAAACTCATAACGATTCTCTTTCTCGTATGCGTATTAGTGCTTACGAGCATAGATCCTATATATCCAACAGAACAATCACTTCAACATATAGGCACCTTCCTGCTTGGTGTGATACTAATCAGTGATTTAAGAAAGGACTACCTCTCTACAGCTTCATTCTGTGGAGTTACTTTCTTCACACTTATCCATATCATCGGAGCAAGATACATCTATTCATACGTGCCTTACAATGAATGGTCAATCTCAATCACCGGATTCGACATCAATGCATTCCTTGATACCGAGCGTAATCACTATGATCGATTCGTACATTTCTCATTCGGATTAGTAATGATACCTATCTGCATTCAGATTGTTGAGTTCATGAAACTGCGTTTCAAAGTGGCAACCATTTTCATGGCATGGTTGATGATACAGACAGGAAGTATGATATACGAACTCTTTGAGTGGCTTCTCACTATTATCGTATCTTCCGAGGCTGCCAACAACTATAACGGTCAACAAGGCGATATGTGGGATGCGCAAAAAGACATGGCACTTGCCTTCGTGGGCTCAACAATATCAGCATTACTTGCTTTGGCTTTCAAGAAGAAACAATAAATATCGTTTTAAATGAAATATTAATTATCTAAAAACTAAAGTTGTATGAAAATCAAAACATTAGCTTTCGGTATTCTTGCTGCAATGCTTCTCACAGCATGTGGCAATAGTAACAAATCAGATGAACAGGAAACAAAGGCTCAGGTATCAGACAAGTGGCAGGAGATAAAGCCACAGGAGATTGACGTGAACGCAGTCAAACTGTTTGCTAACGACTGGATGCTCCTTTCTGCCGGTAAGGACACTAGTATGAACATGATGACCATTGCTTGGGGTGCTCTTGGCGAACTATGGGGAAAGCCTGTAGTTACCGTATATGTCTCAACCGACCGCTACACGTACAAGTTCCTTGAAGGAAACGAGTACTTCACAGTAACCGCCTTCCCAGAGCAATTCCGCGACAAACTCCAGTATCTCGGCTCTGTATCAGGACGTGACGAGGACAAGGTGAAGGGCTCCGGCCTTACCCCTGAGTTCACAAAGCTCGGAAACCCTATCTACAAGGAGGCTAACCTCGCCATTGAATGTAAGAAGATCTACGCTGAGCAGTTCAAGAAGGAACTGATGCCTCTTGAGCAGCGTCAGTGGTACGATGAGCAGAAACTTGGCGTTCACATGATGTATATCGGTGAGATCGTAAACGTCTGGAAGAAATAATGTCACTCCCGACTGACAATCTGTCACCGTAAAACAACGTCTTCAAAGTTTAACAAAGTTGAAATAGTCTAATTTTCGCCCCACTTTGTTTAACGGAAGTTACGATAGTTTAAATCCACTGACACTCATTGTCAGTCACATTGCCACTGGCATTTTGTTTGCATTTTGGTGGATGAAAGGCATAAAGACCTACACCCAGTTGACATGAGGCAGATCCACAACCTTTTTAGAACTTAATTTATTAACATCTAAATGGAGGATTTAATTATGTTACCAATTTATGCTAAAACAAGTAATCAGGGATTCTTCCCTTCTTTCTTCAACGACTTCTTCAACGACAGTTGGATAACCCCACAGTTCCACAGCACATCACCTGCCATCAACGTCTCTGAGGACGACAAGGGCTACAAAGTTGAGATTGCTGCTCCTGGAATGACAAAGGAAGACTTCAACGTCTCTATCTCCGATGGTGACATCGTTATTGCCATGGAGAAGAAAAACGAGAACAAGGATGAGAACAAGGAGAAAAAGTACATCCGCCGCGAGTTCAGCTACAGCAAGTACGAACAGCGTCTGGCTCTACCTGACAATGTTGAGAAACAGAACATCACAGCTCAGATGACCGATGGCGTTCTATATATCGACATCCCGAAGATGACGCCAGAGGAAAAGGCAAAGGAATGCCAGTGTATCGAAATCAAATAGCAGCCCCGCTGCTTAATTAATGAATCATATTGACTGTCTCACGATGTGAGACAGTCTTTTTTTATGCATAAAGATTATTAATTGTTAATTAATCACCATTTTATTTTGTATAATGCAAAAGATTTCATACATTTGCAAAAGAATAAACGGTATATATTACAAAACCCAACTTTTATTAAGGGAATAAATATATAAAACCAATAACAATAACTTAAAAGATTACAAGAAAATGAAAAAAAATCAACTACTATTACTAATGATTCTACTGTTACAGATTGTTCCAGTAGCAATTTTTGCAGAAGTATGCATTGACGGTATCTTCTACGAACTTGATGCAAGCAAGAAACAAGCCGAAGTCACTATTGACAACTCATTTGTTCAAAATTCATCCGACGAAGCAAGAAAGACCTACAAAGGCGTGGTTACCATCCCGGAAACCGTATCTTACAAAGGCGTTACATACGATGTCACGTCAATAGGCACAGCAGCCTTTTGGGGCAACGATGAACTCAAGGATGTTAAAATTCCGAACTCCATAACACACATTGGCGACAATGCATTCAGGTCTTGTCCACAACTCCAATCCATCACCATACCCAAGTCTGTTACAAATATAGGAAAGGCAATCTTGGAAGGTTGCGATGCTGTCTCATCTATCATTGTTGATAAGGAGAACAAAGTTTATGATAGCAGAGACAACTGTAACGCCATAATACATACAGAGACCAACGAACTGATTCAGGGATGCCCAAAAACAATCATTCCAAACACAGTAAAAAGAATTGGCGGATATGCTTTCACAGGTTTCACAAGTCTCACATCAATAGATATTCCCAACTCCGTTACAAATATAGGAGAGGCTGCTTTCATGCATACAGGATTAAAAGAAGTAGTTATTCCAAACTCTGTAGTATATATCGGGATATGGTCATTTGATAACTGTACGAATCTGTCAAACATAACATTATCAGAATCTCTGACATCCCTACCTTTATGGTCGTTTAGTTCGTGCAATCTTTCATCTATCACCATCCCAGCTTCTGTGGAATCGATAGAAGATGCTTTTTCTGCTTCTTTCACCCCAATCACATCCGTTTACTTCCTATCCACTAATCCTCCTATCATAAAGGATAACATGGGATTAGACAGCAATACAACAATCCATGTTCCTGTAGGATATAAAGATGTGTATGAGAACAATGATTTGTGGAAAAACTTCACAATAATCGATGATGTTGCAATTCAAACAACTGCCATCGCAACACTCTCAACATCCAATGTACAACACCCATCACCTATCTTCGATATCTCGGGCAAACTACTCTCTGCACCACGCAAGGGTATAAATATTATCGATGGAAAAAAAGTAAACACTAAATAAGTTCCTAAGAATGAAAACTATATATAAAAGCATTGTAACGATAGCATTGGCGCTAATCACATCGACTGCATCCTATGCAAGCATCCTTATTGATGGTTTATACTACGAGTTTTTCGACGAAACCTCTGAGGCTATGGTTGTAAAAGATGAAAAAAGCAATAACATAGAGCCTTCATACCCAGCATCTACCATCAATATCCCGGAAGAAGTCACCTACAACAACAAAACGTATAAAGTGACAGTGATTGGCGCAGATGCTTTCCAGTTAAATAAAAACCTCACCTCTATCTCTATTCCGGAAACAGTAAGAAGTATTGGTGCAAGCGCATTTTCGGGATGTAAAAAACTCAAATCTATCACATTACCAAGTGGCATCACGAAAATTGAGCGTAGTGTGTTCGCTGCCTGTCAGTCTCTCAAGTCAGTAACAATTCCCGAAGGCGTGACAATCATCTCTGAGTCAGCATTTGCCAACTGTTCTTCTCTTGAGTCTGTTGCTATCCCAAGTTCGGTAACATTCATAAGTCCAAAGGCTTTCAGCCTATGCTCCAGTTTAAAATCTATTATAGTAAAATCGCCTACGCCAATAGATTTATTCAACGACACATTCGATACCTTCGGAAAGTTATATGTTCCTGAAGGCAGCAAGGATGCCTATTCCCAATCTCCTATCTGGAAGAACTTCACCATTATAGAGGGTACGGAAACAACAGGCATCACCAATGTGCCTACATCCATCACCCAACACCTAACACCAGTCTTCGACCTCTCAGGACATAGCCTCACAGCACCACGAAAAGGTGTGAATATCATAAACGGAAAGAAAGTGGTGATAAAGTGAAGAGTTAAGAACGAAGAGTGAAGAAGGTTTAGCTCGGCGGCCAAACCTTCTTCACTCTTAACTTAATACTTCAACTTCTCCCTATAATCCAGCGGCGTGAAACCGATGATCTTCTTGAAGATACGGATGAAATACGACACATCATCAATACCAATCTTCTCCGACACGCTCCTCACACTCATATCCGTAGTGAGCAGCAAACCTTGTGCATACTGTATCTTACAACGGATAGCATACTGTATCGGCGACATGTCAAAGGCTGAACGGAAAAGCCTGCCCAGATGCGATTTCGTCACACAAGCCACGTCGGAAAGCTCATCAAGCGTCAGCTTATCGCTGATATGCTCTTTTATGTGCATACAAACCTTGAACACACGCTCATCGGTATTGTCGGATATTTTCTCAGCATGCTTCATGAAATAAGAAGCGACAATCCACACGAATCCCTGCAACTGCATCTTCTCATATCGTTCCATTGCCTGATAACGGGTGGCATAGTCACGATACGCAGGATGGTTGTTGAAATCCTCCGCACTTGAATAAGGCAATGACAACTGCGGATACAGATTGCAGTAGTTCACAAACAACAGATTAGCAGCCTCATTCGCCTTCACCTCGTAAGGGAAACGGTATATATCGAAGAAGCCCGTAGAATCGCCGTAACGCTCATAAGCGAACAGATAATAGAATTCAAAACCCGGCTCGCAAACATAGCTGTGAGGCATGAAGCTCGGCACGAGATACATATACCCAGGCTTCAACTCTATATCATGACTGTTAAAATGAAGTGTGGCTTTCCCTGCCGTGACATAGTACAGACGTGCAAATGGCGATGATATATCCGTACCACCCCATCTATGCTGTGTCTTCGCATATCCGACATTGAGCACAATCAAGTTTACAAGTTCGAGCTTCGATTTCATATTCTACTAAAAAAACGCAATTTCTACCCATTTATTGCCACATTCACAATATGGAGTGAAATAAAAACTCCCAGAGTGCATCTGAACCGAGCAACCCTGAGAGCCTTGCAATCTGTCTTTACTTGAATTATCTTTACTTTTATCTTTACTTCACCATCACCTTCTTACCGTCAATGATATTCAAGCCCTTGACTGGAGCTGTGAGGCGCTCGCCGGCAAAACTGAATACTGATGCCTTGCTCTCTTCTTCTGTGATGCTGTTGATTGCTGTGAGTGAAGAACTGTTAGCCTTCATCTCGTCAGCAGCAGTAACAAACAAGTGTCTCCAACCATTTGCCGTCTGATAGTCAGCCAGACAATCTGAAGGAATATCCACTGTACATATGCCTCTTGTAGGAAGCGAGATGAAAGTTTCATCCTCAATCTCAGAAGGGAATATATTCTGATTGATGATGTTCATAAGGTTCTTGCAGTTTCTGAACATATCCTCAACGTTAGCGTTCTTGTTCACCGAAAGCGTTGTAAGGTCCATATCCTCAAGAGAAGTGCAGTCAGCAAACATCTGGCTGAAATCGGTCACGTTATGTGTGTCAAGGTCGAAAAGCGTGAATGTTGCCAATGACTTGCAACCGGCAAACATACTTGCCATGCTCGTAACGTTACTTGTTAGGAAGTTATCACGATATGGAGTAAACATTCCCTTTGCATAGAATGCCTCCTCGTCCTGTAAAGCTGTTGCCATACCGAACTCTATAACCTCAAGCGAAGTGCAGTTTGCAAACATACAACTCATATCTGTCACCTCATTCGTATAGAAGTTATCGAGATACACCGCATTAAGATTAGTGCAGCCGCTGAACATATAGGTGCATGTCTTTGCAGCCACCGGAGTAGAGAAAGCCACCGTGGTAATCGCGTCCTTGAAGTTGCTCCAAGGAGCGGCATCGCCTTCCCATGTTCCGAGAACTGCATAGTCCTCTTCTGAAGAGATGTTCAGGTTACCATCATTGTCGATAACCCATGTGCAGTCTCCAGATACGCCTTCCGCAATATTAGCAAATGCTGGAATTACAGTAAGCAAAGTTGCCCCTACGAATGAGATAATACGTTTCATTTCTATTTCCTAATTAGATAGTTATCGCCTGCTGAGTTTTTATTCCCCTTTTTCAATTAGTTGCATCTTCAAGCTCTATCTTGAATGTTTTTTCTCAGCTATAACAGTTTTACTGTTGCAAAATTAAGTATTTTTGTCAATTCAACCAAATTTTTTTCAAGAAAAAATGTTGTTTATTACGAAACCAATACATTTTTACAGATTCACATTATGGATTGCAACACAATCACAATTTTTTCTTGTGAATTATCACGAAAATACCGTTAGAAGCAAACCTCCTCCAAAACACGATACCTTACCGTCTCTGAATCTTTTGTTGCCGGATTCCACAGCGGCATTTCCTTTATCAATCGCTCCACCTCATCGCAGCATTCCTTTCTGAGGTTTTCATTCTCATGAATCTTCAAATCGGTAACCGTACCGTCAACTTCAACGGTGAAATCAACCAAGATGCACTTTCCATCGCGCACCTTCTCCACATCAGCATTAAGGTAATTATCGTTCGAAACGGCAATTCTACGGTTCTTTTCCACGTATTCATCGAAATCACGATAGCCATTACCAATCTCTGCCTCCATATATACCCAATCCCCATATATCGTTGCTCGTGTATATGGAATATTACCCGGGTAAAGCAATTTACGCGATTTTATCGTCACCTTAGATGTAGCACCACGCCTCTTTACCGACACCTTCCTATCCTTAAACAGTTTCTTCAACTGACGCACGTATTTCGAAGTGAAAACGCCATCAATAACGATTCTATCCACATTTAGTTCTCCGAACCAATCGGGCAACTCGATCTCATCCATGAATTCCAGATGCAAGTCTCTCAGATATTCAATTTCCATGAACATCTCAGGCACCTTATAAAGGGTAAAATCTGGCTTCATATCAGGCCCATCCTTTTTCATCAAGTCGCGCAAGGTCATTTCCGATTCCGCCTTCTTCTCGCATACCATCCAACCAATTCTCGGACGCATGGTATTGGCATCACCGTCAACATCCACGCCAACAAGACCTGCATGCACCGACATTCTTAACGTTTCTGTCTCCCCTTCTCTTTGGCATATAAAAGGTGCGCTCACCACGTTAGGCTTCATATCCTGAGTATCGTAGTTCACACTTTCCGGGGTACGGCCCTTCTTGTCAAACGGCATCAGTTTCAGGAACCAACCGTCCAGTTTCGTAGGTTTGTCACGACCCACACAACTACTACGGGTTATTTCGTCAATTCTATCACGCTTCACTATATCCTGCCAGAACCTGACATTGGGCTTACCTTTGGAAGCGGCAACAAACTCTTCCAATATAGGCTCAAGTTCTTCAACCCAGTCCTCAATACCATAAACACTCAGTCTCCTTGTCTTATCCAGCACTTTTCTCCAGTCATCAGACGTACCCTCTATAGTGATGGAAGGTATGCCACAGACACCAACAACCACCAAATAGTCAAAATACGCTTTCACGGTACTCATCAGCGTGATTTGCGATGCCATGCGTTCCGTCTTTCCCGTTGTGGAGAAATCAGCCCTCATCAAATCGGCAAGGTTCCCCTTAGTGTTAGCGCCAATCTGCTTGTCGAAACCGTCAAACACCTCCTCCCAGTTAAAAGAAGGCGAGTGAACATCATCATCCCTATAAATCTTAACTTTAAGCAACTTCTTTCCACTATGATTCACCAGCAAACTCCTGAAATTCTCAGGCTTTTCATTCACGAACTGGCAGAATCCCTGACTTATCATCGTCCATATAATATCAGGCGACAACACCACTGAGTGATGCTGCATATAGGCTTCCACGAGGCAGTCGAAGAACACGGATGAGGTTCTAAAGTAAAGAGAGTCTTCCCAACTCTTAGTCACAACACAGCCCGAATCATCTTCCCTCGCCCATTCCTCTGCAACTTTGTCAGCAGTCTTATTAGCTTTCAGTCGCCCCACAGGCTTAAGTCCCTTATCCACGACAAAGGTATGCGCCGCATTTTGTGCTGCGCAGTATTCAGAAACACCGCCCATAAAGAGCAGAAAAGCTATAATATACTTCTTCATTATCTCTTATTTTTAAAAGATTCAGGTCTTCAGTGTGCAAAGATACAAAGTTTCTCCCAATCTACCAAGCGAAACCAAAGAAAAAAGATCAATCACCACTACTTGCCTTAGCATGATGAGTTGCAGCGAATAAAAGTAAATGGTAAATAGTTAAGGAGTTCTCTTTTTAAACTTTTACATTTTCAATTAAAATACAAACGCAAAGACACAAAGTTTTTATCCTTACCCCCTTTCCTTTGCGTCTTCGCGTTTAGTTTATTCGCAAGTTCATCAAGCTTCGCAAGTCTTAATAACTTGATATCTCAAACCCCATACAGAAGGTTACTCCGAGAGTTGTTGTTATGGCTGTTAGCACAACAGTCAACTCTATCGGCGTATCGTAACTTTTGACGCATCTTGAATTAGATTCATAAGTATATCACTATCCTAAAGCATTCATGAAGTCTGCTATCAGATCATCCGTATTCTCAATTCCAAGCGAGACACGGAACGCATTTTGATATATTTGCTATTTCCTGTTTGTATCATCATTTCAAAGACCGAATCGGATTTATGCCTTTGTCATCCTCCCCCTGTTCCATCGCTAATCCCCAACTCTAAATAGCGAGGGCAGAGCGAAGGGAGAGCGAAGGCAGAACCAGTCATGAGTGAAAAGTGAAGAGTGAAAAATTTAAGTTACACCGTTCGGCATTGGCGCCCTTGCCGTCAGGAACTCTCAACCTTCAACTCTTGGCCTTTGTCTTTTGACCTTTGACTGATTCACGATGACAACGTGCACAGCACCTCGCACTCGAAAGATAACGAACGTCGGCTAAGAGCCGGTGCATGTTTCAATCTTTCGAGTGCAAAGTTACGAAAAAAGAAATTGTCAGAATACGAAAAAATACTTTTCGATACTTTAATACTTTACGATACGAAAAAATACGTATTTTCTCGATATTTTTTTTATCTATGCAGAATGAGCGGTGAGTTGCAGACTATCAATCAGTTGTGATATTAGTAATTTACAAGGATTTCATTCGTAAAAAAACTAACAAGTAAAAAACTAACATGGAGAAGAAAGAAATTCCGACTTGCGTCGATGGGGGAAAGTAAATTGGAAGGATTCGTGGAGCTCTATCAGGAGTCGACTCATAAGTTCCAGGAGAGTGAAAAGGCTCGTGTGGCTGATGTGCTTGAGTATCAATGATGACAAAGGCTCATGGAAATGTGAAACAGCGATAGTAACAATATTGCCGAGGAGGTAAACCCATTCAACAATCATTTTTTGTTAATCTGCGCCTTGTTGTGTTAAAGGTTGTTTATTTATGAATATTTTTGATGTAAATCATTGCAATTTTGATAATTATTCATTATCTTTGCAATGGATTTAGTAAAAAAGTTTCCCCCTTTCATAATCAAATAATTTAGGCTAATCGAGACGTGAGTCACCGTTAGCCTTTTTTGTGGCTACCCTGTCCTTCCCCAAGGGAAGGCCCCATCCCCACCATACATCCACCCCCTACGGCCTACCAGTCCTTCCCAAAATGGGTAGTCCGATGTTGATAACATCGGAGTATGTGACAAGCTCCCCCCCTCACCCCCTCCAGGGGAAGTAGATACAATTGAGAGCGACGGGGAGATTTTCACCAAGATTTTTAGCATAGATTTTATCTAGATTTGGCTTCCCTTCGGCCGCCGACCTCTTCGACGTTCTGAAGGAGCTTGCGACTGAAACGGGATTTATTTTTTTCTCATGATATTCTCGTGTAGATTTTCATCCTGATTTTTGAAATTTTAAAATCCTCGCTGAAAATCTAGAAAAAATCTGAGCTGAAAATAGTGGGAGGGATATTCTTTCTTTGTTTCGCTCGTGCCTCGCTCAGAAATCTAGAGAAAATCTGAGATTAAAATCGGGGTGAAAATAAATGAAAAATGAAAAGTGAAAAATCTGGGTGAGCATCTCCCCTATCCTAATTTTTCGACAAGAAAAAAGGCAAAAGTCATAACATGGAGCTATGCTTTTGCCCTTTATGGCTACCTTTCGGGTACGCGTGAAATAATTTTTAGCAGATCTTGCGGGAACCATCGCCAATAACGACATCGATGACTTTTGGCTCGTGTCCATACTTCTCTGCGAACTTCTTCTTTGCATCAGCAATGAAGGTGTCGTAGAGCTCGTCCTTGACGAGGTTGATGGTGCAGCCGCCAAAACCACCGCCCATGATGCGGGAGCCTGTCACGCCGTTTGCCTTGGCTATGTCGTTGAGGAAATCAAGCTCCTCACAGCTCACTTCGTAGTCCTTTGAGAGTCCCTGATGGGTGAGATACATCTGCTTGCCTACTTCTTCATAGTCGCCCTTAACAAGAGCGTCACACACGGCAAGTACGCGGTCTTTCTCTCCAAGTACGAAAGTGGCACGCTGTATGTCCTCTGCGCTTACATCAGCCTTGACTTCCTGAAGGTCTTCCCAAGAACAGTCGCGGAGAGTCTCTATGGTGCGCTCAGGATGGCGTTTCTGTACGGCTTTCGCAACGTTTTCGCAAGAGTTGCGTCGGTCGTTGTATGGAGAGCCTGCAAGTTCGTGCTTTACGCATGAATTGAGCAATACGAGCTTATAGCCCTGCGGATTGAAAGGAAAGTACTCAAACTCGCGTGTGTTGCAGTCGAGGCGCATGAGTTTACCAGCCTGTCCAAAGACGCTTGCAAACTGGTCCATAATACCGCAGTTGCAGCCGATATACTTATGCTCAGTTGCCTGACCTGCGAGAACGATATCCCACTTGCTGATCTTGTTGTCGGCAAAGAGGTCGTTGAGAGCGCAACCGAAACAGCTTTCCAAAGCAGCTGAAGAGCTCATTCCTGCACCAAGAGGCACATCGCCGGCGAATGCCACGTTGAAGCCCTTGACATCTACACCGAGGAGACGGAACTCCTGTACCATGCCATAGATGAAGCGAGCCCATTGTGCTGACGGCCCCTTTGGGGCGTCAACCTTGAACTCCACCTTATCCTTGAGGTCGATGGAATATGCTATTACGGTATCAGTACCATTAGGGCGCACCTCAGCCATCACTCCCTGAGTAACAGCACCAGGGAAGACGAAACCGCCATTATAGTCGGTATGCTCGCCAATGAGGTTGATACGTCCCGGAGAATGGTAGATGTTTCCGGTTAGTCCGTCGAAATGCTTAATGAAGCGACTTCTTACGAATTCAATATCCATGTTAAAAAGCCTAACCAAGCCTTCCCAAAGGGAAGGATGTTTTATACATTCTTTCGCTATACAGGGAAGGCTTGGTTAATAAAGTTAGAATTAATATTATTGAACGCAAAGACACTAAGTCGCAAAGCTAAATAAACTCTGTATCTATGTGTCTTTGCATCGAAATTACTATATCGCATCCCTCCCTTTGGGAGGGCCTGGGTGGGCTTTACTTTTCTACACCGAACTTATAGATGGTCTTCTGCTTGTAGCGCTCGCCTGGGTTGAGGACTACAGATGGGAAGTAAGGACGGTTTGGAGAATCTGGGAAGTGCTGAGCCTCGAGACAGATAGCAGAGCGCTTTGGAGCTGTGCAACCGAACTGGATTTCCTTACCGCTTGCGAAGTTGGCTGTATAAACCTGAAGACCTGGTTCTGTGGTGTAGCACTCGAGTGTACGACCAGTCTTTGGATCCTTAACGCGTGCAGCGAATGAGAGTTCGCCTACCTCGTTCTTGTTGAGCACGAAGTTGTGGTCGTAACCGCTACCGTTCTTGATCTGCTCGTTGTCGGCATTGATCTCGAGACCGATCTTCTTTGGCTTGCGGAAGTCGAATGGAGTGCCTTCAACCTTGAGGATCTCACCAGTTGGGATGCTGACAGCATCGATAGGGAGATAGAAATCGGCGTTGAGCTCGAGATCCCAGTCCTCGATTGTAGGTGTTGGCTTAGCAATACCGCTGAGTGAGAAGAATGCGTGGTGAGTAAGGTTGATGATAGTCTTCTTGTTTGTTGTAGCAAGATACTCGATGATCAGCTCATTCTCGTTTGTCCATGTATAAACAACAGTTACATGAACCTCACCAGAGAAGCCTTCCTCACCGTAAGAGCTTACGTAGTTGAGTACGAGGGTGCTGTCGTTCATCTGAAGAGCATCCCATACACGAGCATGATAACCTGTAGGACCGCCGTGAAGATGGTTTGGACCGTCGTTAAGGGCTACATTATACTCCTTGCCATTGAGGATGAACTTACCCTCCTTGATACGGTTGCCGAAACGACCTATGAGAGTTGAGAGGAACGGCTCAGTTGTATTGATATAGTCATTGATGTTATCATGTCCCTGGATTACGTTGGCCATATTTCCGTCCTTGTCAGGAACCATGATAGCTGCAATAGCACCACCAAAGTTTGTTACTGCAATCTCAGCACCGTTTGAATTACGGAGTACATAGAGATCTGTCTGCTTTCCCTGGACGGTGGTCATGAAGTCTTCACGCTTCAAACCACAAATGTTTTCGCTTGTTGCCATATTAAGTTTATTGTTAAAAGGTTGTATAATAAAATGTTAATTATAAAAATTCCATGAAATACCGAGACGAAATACTCTTTCGTTCATCGGATAGTGCGGTACGGTGAAATACTGCATATTGCCCTGTCCCGCATTGACGTGACTCATCATCGCGAAGAATCTGCATCCCTTGAGCACGAAGTTGGCATACACGTCAACGAATGGATAGTTGCCTATCTTTTTCCTTACTTCCGTGTCGGGGTTTGTCTGAACAGCGAATTGTGCGAGTCCCGGCACATATTCAGGAGCATAGTACCTTGTGAAGTATGTTACAGCCGCTCCGAAATGACACTTCAGCACCTTTGCAATCTTGAAATCAATATACAGATTGCTCCATACATTGAGCTTCGGCAATGGAAGTACATCATCCTGCTTGCAAAACTGGTATGTGACACGGTTCTCCCAGTTGAGGATTCCTGCCTTGAAGTTCTGTTCAAGCTCTGCGGTCACGACATTCACATCGTTACTTGACTGAAGCACATCGGCCCAGTGGTTTATCTGCAATTTTGCTTCCGAGAGCTCGTGGCCGGTTGCCAGATACGTATAGCTCTTGATGTTGTCAACTCCTATGCGGAGTGATGTCTTTGTCCTCGGGAATGATACGGCACCGCCTATGTGCGTATGCTTCTGCTTGTTGAAATTCTGATGATTCCACGAATAGTACCTGCCTTGATACTCCGTAAGGAAGAAATCAGGAGCAAGGGAATGGTAGAAGCCTTCCATATCCACACGTACCGTATCTCCGAAGATCGGCACGTTGACATCAGCCGTTCCGTCGATGGTTAAATCAGCGGTCATGTCATCAGCATCACTTTTGACGCAATAGCTTACCTGGACATCGTAATGGAGAGTAGTGCCGAGTGTCTTGGTGAGCTGTCCGCCAATATAGAAGCTGCTCTCGTCACTCTTGGTTCCAACATACTCATATCTGCCATAATTGTGGGTGGCAAAAGCCTTGAGTCCGGCAGGAACATACTTGTTGAAACCTTCGAGCAGGGCAATAGCAAATGTATTCTCAACCTTGGTATAGTTTGCCACATCCATTATACTATCAATTCCCACGCCCAGATTTTTCCAATATACAGAATCACCATAGGAGGCCTGATAGTAATTGGCTGGAGTTCTGTAGGCAATGTAGTTACGTGTATGCCTATCCACTGATGCCGTATGGATGAAACTTGTAACAGGCACATATTCATCCTTGAGCCATGAAGTATCCTCTGCTTCCTTCGTCTTGGCAGCAATAAGAGAGTCAGCCATCGCCTCATTATCTACGCTGATACGGCCAGCAGAAGCCGTAGAAAGAGTGTCACTTGGCAGGTCACCTTCTATCTTCGCATCAGCAGGGCGACCGGTCAATGTCTCATTAACACGTCCTTTCGCATCCACATCGCCACTCTCACGCTTCTCGCGATCCTCAGCCTCCTTACGTGCAGCCATAGCGAATTTCTTTGCCTCGATCTCCATTTTTGTCATAGGCACCTTGCGGTAGAAACCCACGCTATAGCGATGCGTCAGGAAGAAGTGCAGCGCGTTGTTCTTATTCCAGTTTGACGACAGGTTAGTAGGTATCTCCGTCGAGATGTACGAGTCTGTAAAATTCGACGGGTTAGTGATATACTGGTCATCGGTAATACCGCCATTTTCTGTATTCTTCATATGGTCGGTAGAGAACGCGAAATGAGCCTGATATCGCTCACCAAGATATGATGTCCAGAGAGTATAGTCGAACAATGCAGTAGACTGGGAATTGTAATAGCCACGTCCGTACATATAGTTGAACTTCATTCCGAATCCCAATCGCTTATTCACATTAGATGCGAACAGAAGCTTGAAATAATCCTCTCCGTCCGTACGGTCACCACAAGTGTAGAAATTGAGACTTGTTATCGGTGAGAGCGTGTTGGTGAAACGGAGGTTCTCTATCGGTGTGAGGAAGAAATCGAACGCATCAGTAAACAGGAATGCCGGTATATGCGAACGGTCCATAAAGATACGGTTCAGGCGAGGAGCACCGAGGTTTCCAGTAGTGTTGTACTCTCCATGCATACCTGAGGTAAACACCGTATTCATGAAGAGATGCTGAAGCGTATCCCTCTCCACGGGGATGCGATCACCGAAAAGAGGATCCACCGTCCAGACATACATTCCACGAGGTATTTCCTTCTTTTCCTTTCCTTCTTCCTTTCCCTTAGTCTTTTTGTTCGGGTTGAAGGTATTGGTATTGGCATCAAACTCATTATACGGATTATCTATGTCATCATAACGATTATCATTATCCAAGCCACGATAATTAACATCCTGGGCATGAATAAGAGTCAATGCCATTATATTGAGAACTATGACCGAGAGATATCTCTTCATCAACAAGTATTATCTATTTCTTCACAAATCGCAGGGCACACTCCGCCATCTTGAAAGCCATGGCTATGATAAACACCACTATACCCATAGCTTCATTTCCCTTGAAATACATATAGGCACCTATCACGCCTAAGACCATAAACAAGACATTGAAAATCTGGCGAAGCATAAAGAAAGAGCCCCTACCATCTTCCGGCTTACGGTGATGACGTTCCGGACGTTTGGCAAGAGTTACCTCCTCTTCTTCTGCGAAATTTTTGATTTCTTCCATTAAAGTATTTATTTAAGAGAGAGTTCAAACCGCTTGAGAATCTTCTCCATACGGTCTATTGTACAGATGCGGAACTTCTTTGTACCACCTTTGGTAAAACCAGTTCCCTTCTTGTTGAATGCCACCTTGTCGGATATCATTTCCTCTGCGGTGTAATGTGCCTCTGTAGGGCGTCCTTCCTCGTAGTGGTAGCTGATATTGGTGATAATCACCTTGCATTCTCCGTCAGTACACTCGACAGACACAGCATAGTTCATCTTTGTCTTGTCAAGAGAAAATGCCTTATCGCTGAACACGAGCCATTCCTGTGCACGGGCGAGAATCTTATGTCCTATACGGTCAACAACGGCAAGAGTGGATTTCTCTGTCTGCTCCTCACCCTCTACAAGGGAACTGAAATATGAAAGAGCCATTTCGTAAACCTTGTCAGCTGGCATACCTTCCACTTTATAGGTCTTTTCCCATGTCACCTTGCCATTAACCTCCGGTACCCCACCCTGCATATACTTAGCAGGTATTTCCTTGTCCTTACGCTCGAAAAGGGCACGGCGCTGGGTTCGCTCCCCATCGGATGTTCCCTGAGCACTTGCGGAAAGTGTAGTTGCAAGGATGAATATGAATGCTACAAACTTTTTCATTTCCAATATTTTAAGTAAAGTGTAGAGTGTAATGTATAATATTGACAGCTTTAATCGCTAAACACTAAACTCTAATCACAAAACTATGAATTATGACTGCAAAGATAATAAAAAAAGTAGAATGAAAGTATGTTTAAGCATTATTTAACATTGTACGACTTCCATTGTCATGGAAATATCGGTCTTAGGTCTGTCGCCTGATGCCGTTGCCGTATTCTGGATTTTCTCCACCACGTCAAGACCGCTTTCCACCTCACCGAATACGGTGTATTGATTATCGAGGAATGGAGTACCGCCGACAGTTGTGTATGCCTCTATCTGCTCAGGAGTGAACTCCGGCTTGGGTTTCTCTGCGCATATCGCCTTTGTCTCAGCAATAAGCTCGTCCTGCAACTCCTGTAAGCCTGCCTGATCGCGATTACGGCGGAGATCCATGATCTTTGCACGGTTTTCTGCAACAAGGTTATTGAAGACCGCCTGTTCCTGCTGCATTCCCATCTGACGCTCCATCTGCTTGAGTTCCTGCGGTTTGTATGTCTTTCCCCATACGATATAGAACTGTGAACCGCTGCTCTCACGCTTAGGATTCACCTCATCACCCTGACGGGCAGCAGAGAGGGCACCACGCTTGTGGAAGAGCTGTGGATATACGAACTCGGCAGGAACGGTATAGCCAGGACCGCCCGTTCCGAGCATCTTGCCGGCAGGTGCTTCCTTACTGTTAGGATCGCCCCCCTGAATCATGAAGTCCTTGATGACACGATGGAAAAGAGTGCCGTCATAATAGCCTTCCTTTGCCAGTTTTATGAAGTTATCTCGATGCTTTGGAGTCTCGTCGTAAAGGCGAACGATGATTTCGCCCTCAGTTGTATTGATCTTTATCTTTGTCATTACGCTTGTTTTTTATGCAAAAGTAATTAAATATTTTGAATATCCCAAGAAAAAAAGCCACTTTTTCCGTTTAAGGTCAAAAGCAGGCTCGCTATACCTTCGCTATTCCACCGTTCTTCCTTCGCTCTTCCTCCGCTGATCCTCCGTACCAAAGTCGGTGCAAAGTCGGTGCAAAGTCGGTGAAGGAGCGTTCTTAGAGCGAATCGAAAGCGGGGGCATATCGAGTTTTGTTAGAGGATGAGCTTACCTTCTTCGGAAAGACAAGTTAGCTACCGAAAAAGATTAACAAAGAAATCATACCCAACCCCAGAAAGATTATAACGATTAATCATATAATTCGAACAGAAAGTTGCAGGTATTATCAAAATAAGACCAATTATTAATATCAACGAAAAAAGTCCGTCAGAAATTAATTTATCCGCTCTACAATTAGAGAAAGTATCCTTCAAATACCATCCTCTATTGAGATATCTGATTGTTATAAATATCAAAATAAAAATGCCGTACAAGAGATATAGAATAAATACTCGCAGATCAGCCTTACAGAATATCTTACTCCAAACAAGAAGCGGCAAATGTAAAAGCCAAAGCCATACTGATAAGCCAAAAACAGTACGACTTGTTTCCTGACGGCCCCAATACCTTACGTTTGCCCAAAAGAGCCTATAATAGAGATAATCTAATAACCTCATAATTATTCAGTTGTTTTTGATTCAAAGGACAAAAGTAAATAAAAATTCCCATACAGCCAAATGATTTATGCAAAAAACCGTGTGGCATTTGGAGTTATCATATTTTTTTCTTAATTTTGCGCCCGACGTGAAGATAATAACCCCTATATTGACAATTTCTGGTTCTGACGGCATTGGTTCATCAGGAATTCAGGCAGACATCAAGACTATCACAAGTCTTGGTGGGGATGCTATGACCGTTATTACGTGTATGGCTCTCAACGATGGAAAGGGTATGAAATGGCATAGGCTTCACAAGGATGTCATAGCGGATCAGGCAAGGACGATAATGGAAACTATGCATCCAAAGGCAACTAAGATAGGACTCATACATAATCATGAGACGATAAAGGCATTAAGGAACGAGGTTATCGGTTGCAGGAGAATAGTATGCGCCCCAGGTATATTCTCGTCTGACGGCTCGCAACTTATTGACGATGAATCCATTAAAGCAATCATCACTTATCTTATACCAGAATCAACGTTGCTTATGCTGAGATGCAATGAGGCAGAGAAAATTCTTGGCAAGAAGATAACATCAGATGACGATATGCTGAAAGCTGCCAAGAAACTGAAAGAGCTGGGAGCAGAATGGGTGATGCTTCGTGGAGGACAACTGGCGGAAGGTCGCCTCACAGCCCTACTCTATGGCGAAGGCACAGAGCATTTCTTCACGTCATACAACATTCAGGGATGGAAAAAGCATGGTGTAGGTAGTGCCTTGTCTGCTGCCATTACTACCCGACTCGGCATGGGTGATGATGTTCCTACAGCCATAAAGAATGCCCATGAATACGTTCATAGCTGTGTGGTATATGCAGTTAGCGATGAGAAACAGAGCCTTCGTGCAAAAGACATTTATAATGAGTTCATTAGTATCGTGGCTGAGTTTTATAAGAAAGAGCACAGCGTTGCCTTCTATGCCGACAAGCTCAACATCACGACGAGGTATCTGTCTCAGGTCACAGACAAGACAGTTGGAATATCGCCAAAACAGGTTATTTCAAACTACCTTATTAATGAAGCCAAGATACTTCTCAGTAATTCAAGGCTCACTATTCAGGAAATATCCAATCGTCTCGGATTCTCCTCTCAGACAATGTTCTGCAAGTTCTTCAAGGGGCGGGAGAAGTATACACCAACAGAATATAGGAGATGATAGTCGCTTGTCATTTTCGGAACACTATTTTACTATACAGGAACAGACTTTTGTCCGTTCCTTTTTTTGTATCTACCTTTGCAGCCGAAAAAAGATTAAAGAATAAAGTAGAAAGTGTAAAGTATAAAGAAAAAAAATGGAAAATAGAACTATTCTCAACCGCAACCTTGCACAGATGCTTAAGGGCGGTGTTATTATGGACGTAACAACTCCAGAACAGGCAAAGATAGCAGAGGCAGCTGGCGCTTGTGCTGTAATGGCTTTAGAGCGTATCCCAGCTGATATTCGTGCTGCTGGTGGCGTTTCACGCATGAGCGACCCAAAGATGATCAAGGGTATTCAGGAGGCTGTATCAATCCCTGTAATGGCAAAGGTACGTATCGGACATTTCGTAGAGGCACAGATTCTTGAGGCTATCGAGATTGACTATATAGACGAGAGCGAGGTACTCAGTCCTGCAGATGATGTATATCATATTGACAAGCGTAAGTTCAACGTGCCTTTCGTTTGTGGCGCAAAGGACCTTGGTGAGGCACTTCGCCGTATAAACGAGGGTGCTACGATGATCCGTACAAAGGGCGAGCCTGGTACTGGTGATGTTATTCAGGCTGTCCGTCACATGAGAATGATGCAGAGCGAGATCCGCCGTCTTGTATCTATGAGCGAGGATGAGCTCTATGAGGCAGCAAAGCAGTTGCGTGTACCTTTCGACCTTGTGCAGTTCGTTCACGAGAATGGCAAGTTGCCTGTAGTAAACTTCGCAGCAGGTGGTGTTGCTACCCCAGCTGATGCCGCATTGATGATGCAGTTGGGTGCCGAGGGTGTATTCGTAGGTAGCGGTATCTTCAAGAGCGGAGACCCAGTAAAGCGTGCACAGGCAATCGTAAAAGCAGTTACGAACTACGACAACCCAAAGATTATCGCAGAACTCAGCGAGGATCTTGGCGAGGCTATGGTAGGTATCAACGAAAGTGAGATAGAACTGCTGATGGCGGAGAGAGGGAAATAAGGAATCGGCCCCTCACCCGCCCTATGGGCACCCTCTCCCCAAGGGGCGAGGGAAAAGTTAGTAACAAACCCAAATAAACAATTAAAGGTAATTTCCCCCCTCGCCCCTTGGGGAGAGGGTGTCCACAGGACGGGTGAGGGGCTTTTGGTTAGGCTTTATGATAGCAATATTAGCATTACAGGGAGCATTTGCGGAACATCAGCAGATGCTCAGCAGATTAGGAGAGGAAAGCGTTCTAATACGTAACCTTGACGATTGGAACGACTTTATAAAGAATACGGATAAGCGCGGACTTATCATTCCCGGAGGTGAGAGTACGGCAATGATGAGGATAATACGCGATGAGAATCTTCTTGAGCCTGTAAGAAAGGCAATTCTTGAGGGTTTGCCCGTCTTCGGCACTTGTGCAGGTCTCATAATGCTCGACTCTGAACATCTCGGAACAATGGATATCGAGGTAAAGAGAAACGCATACGGCAGACAGCTCGGAAGTTTCTATACACAAGATGAAGTGAAAGGTATAGGCAAAGTGCCAATGACCTTTATACGAGCACCTTATATCACCGCTGTTAAAGATGGTGTTGAGGTTCTTGCTGAGGTTGATGGCAATATCGTTGCTGCAAGACAAGGCAAGCAACTCGTTACTTCATTCCACCCGGAATTGAATGAGGATACGAGGATACATGAGTATTTCTTGAAGATGGCTTCGAAATAAGTGAAAAGTGAAGAGTGAAAAGTGAAGAATTTAAGTTACAATTTATTGCGAAGGACTGTTATCGACCTTAAATGCAATACAAACTTAAATTCTTCACTTTTCACTCTTCACTTAAGTATTCTTCACTCAAATATCACTTTACCCCCATCTTATAAATACAAGTATGAGTGTATTTCTGCTTTGGACGAAGAACCGTTGAAGGGAACTCCTTATGGTTTGGAGAGTCTGGGTACATCTGTGACTCAAGAGCAATAGCAGTACGAGCACCAGTATATACCTGAAGACCTGGGTGGTCGTTCCATACCTCAAGAACACGACCAGACTCTGGAGAATAGAGAGTTGCAACCTTCTCAACAGCCTTTCCCTTATGCGTTACGCAGAAGTTATTGTCATACTGCATAACCTTTCCTTCTGGGATTTCCATTCTCTGACCGAATGGGAAGAAACCACCCTTGAACTGCATCTGACGGTCACCTATGCGACATCCGCTCTTGAAATCGTAGGCTGTACCGGCAACATCAAGGAACTTACCAGTAGGAATACCGTCCTGAGTGGTCTCTGTAATCTTGTCAGCATCTACATAGAGAGTGTGATTCATTATATCCCCTACTCCTGTTCCGTTGAGGTTGAAATATGAATGATTTGAGAGGTTCACAACAGTAGGCTTATCGGTTGTTGCCTCATAAGCAATAGACAATCCGTTATCGTCTGTGAGAGAGTATGTCAGAACGGTTGTGAGATTTCCAGGGAAACCATCGGCACCATCAGGAAGAACACACTTAAGGACAAGTTTCTTGCTGTCACTACTTACAACATCCCATACAACATGGTCAAAGCCCTTGTTTCCACCGTGAAGGATATGCTCACGGCTGTTCTTCGTGAGGTTATACTCCTTGCCATCGAGAGTGAACTTTGCATTGGCGATACGGTTGGCAAAGCGTCCGAGAGCAGGACCTACCATGCCGAGATTGTACTTCTGATACTCACCAATAGAATTGTAGTGAGTTACGATATTTGTATAGTTGCCTGCACGGTCAGGAGCAAGCATTGACACGATGAAACCGCCATAGTTCGTAATCTGAACCGTCACCTTGCCGTTTGTAAGAGTATAGAGGTCAACAGCCTTACCGTCGATTGTAGCCTTGAATGCAGATGCATCAACAGTTGGGAGAACGGTCTTGCCAAGAAGCAAATCCTCAAATGCCTTACTGCGCTTGTCCCATGTATTGAAATCATCAGCACGAAGAATCTTCGTACCAGGAAGGGCTGTTTCACCAACGAAGAATGAGCATGACTTAATCTTTCCCTCTGCTACGAGACGGTCAGCTATGTCATCAGCACCACCAACCTTAAACCAGCTCTCATAAGTATCATCCCTGCCAATTATGAGGGAAATCGTAGGAGCATCCTTACAACCTGCAGAATGATATACAGCCGTACCCTCGCCATAGTTATAGGTCACAATACCATGCTTCACATTGCCCAAATCCTTGATCTGTGCCTTTGAGATGCTGTATTTGAAGCCCTTGTCAGGTGAGAGATACATATTGTTAGGGTCAGCAACCTTCATGCCATCAAC
Source organism: uncultured Prevotellaceae bacterium (assembly GCA_900315105.1). The sequence goes on from OMXX01000015.1 coordinate 61,668, forward strand.
AATGAAGCAGTATTTGAACGAAGTGTTTGCCACACCATTAACCTTAATGCTCCAAACGCCATCTGCATCTTTTTGCATAGCAAGAGGCTCAGAGAGAAGCTCACTCTCAAAAAGAACGGTCGTTGCTTCCGGTGCCTTGAAGTTATATGTCACGTCAGAAGATCCGTATTCAGGAGAGACAATCTGCTTTGGGAAGAGACGAGCCATAACCGTTGGGGTGAACTGCTGTTCCTTTCCTGTCTTGGCAAGCGTAGGCTTTGCATTCTCCATTGCCTTCTTTGATGCTTCTGGATTAAAGAGAAGCTGAAGGGTTTTGTCGAGGAAATACTTGGCATTCATCCATGTATGACCGAATTTGTCGTGGGTATATTCCTTAACACTACGGATGCCCTTCTTGTCAAGGAACTCAGAATAGTCGCGGGCATTTCCATAGAGGAAATCGTCTGTTCCAACACCAAGCCAGAAGAGGTTTATCTTGCTGTTTGTCTCCTTTGCATTATCATATACTTTAGGAATATCGGTTGATGTAAATGAACTATAAGAGCAGAGATAAGAGAACTTGTCAAGGTTGCTAAGACCATTGTAGAGACCCTGATTACCACCACGTGAGAATCCGCCGATAGCACGATGCTCACGGTCATTGATAGTACGATATGTCTGCTCTATATATGGCATCAAATCGCCAATAAGGTCATTGCTGAATACATCATTGCCGAATCGTGTTGCCGGCATACCATCAGAAGGATTTGCAGGCAGCAGCTTATATGGATTACCGTAAGGCAACACCACAATCATCTCCTTTGCCTTACCCTCGGCAATGAGGTTGTCAAGGATATAGTTCACACGACCTACCTTGTAGTAAACCTCCTCAGTATCAGTCGTTCCGCTGATGAGATAGAACACAGGATAAGTCTTGTTTGGCTCCTTATAGTATGATGGTGGAAGATATACAAGAGCATTATTCGTATAGTTCAGGCTCTTTGAGAAATAGTTCACGTACTCCATACTACCATGAGGCACGTTCTTTATGTCGTGTGGAAGAGCTGTCTTTCCCGGAATCTCCAAAAGACTGTTCTTGAAACCCTCATTAGGGAAATATTGCTCACACTGAGGGTCCATTATGCTGACGCCATCAACAACAAAGTTGTATGGATACATATCAGGAGCAGCAGGACCGAGAGTAACCGACCACATGCCTGTTCTCTCATCCTTCTTCATCTCGTTCTTACCGGCAAACTGCACATCAACACTCACACTCTTCGCTTTGTTGTTACGATATTGGAATGTTACTGTACCGTCTTCATTTACCACCGTGGATTTGTAAGGTCTCATTGGCATCTGTGCAAAACTATTGGAGAACACTCCAAGAGTCAGAGCCATGACCAGCTTAAATTTCAAATTCATTTTACCTTTTTGTTTTAGTTATTCGCTTATATATGAGCGCAAAATTACTAATAAATCTGATAATACAATAATTTGTTACGTTTTTTTAAGATTACGATAACTATTTCTTGTCATCACCAAATCCTTTTGCCTTCAGCCATAGTAGGAATTGCTGACTCCAAGCCTCTGTCGTGGTAGTTCCATTCTGTGGCATAAGCTGATAAGGACCTTTGCCGTCACCATATAGATGAATCTCTGCATTTCCACCAGCCTTCTTCCACTCCATAAAGAGGCTTACAAGTCCGGCAGCCACATTAGGATGATCTACACGTGACATGATAAGCAACGGAGGTGCAGGATTTGGAACCTTAACAGGACAGAGCGCAGGACCGAAATTAGTACAGATAAAATCGGGCATCTCTTCCGGTTTCGCAATATTCGTAGCAGCAAAAGCAACACCACCGCCAGCAGAGAATCCGAGATAACCAACCTTCTTGATATTCCATTCCGCAGCATGTTCACGAACAAGACGCATGGCTGCGTTTGCATCATCAGCAGCCAAGGCAAGAATACTGTCACCTTGAGGGAAATGAGCGGGATTACAATCAGCCTCCTTGAAATTGGCAAAGCCTGTAACATCCACCATAGGCGGCATTTTCATGCCCTTTGGCATTTGCATCGTCCCTGAGTTAAGATGATACTTCAAGCCGATAGCAGCATAGCCATTGGCATTAAGCAGCTTAGCCATCTCTACCACATCCGACGTCCATGATAAAGCCCTAAGACCGCCACCAGGACAAAGTATAACCGCACAACCATTTGCCTTGGATGCGTCAGGAAGATATACTTCGACCGAAGGATTAACAACACCGAGTATGGAAATGCCACCATACTGTTCAATTTCGCGCTCCGTATCCTTCTGTTGCGGATTAGCATTCGGGAGCATGAATTTCTGCTGGGCAGAAACCGTCATGCAGCCTGCCACAAATAGGATTGAGAATAATATCTTTCTCATAGGTTATATTTGATTTTAATTGATTACAAAAATACGAAAAATAATTGAATGCCAATTCTTTCCATTGCGAAATTTTTATTTTTTTAATATTACCCCAACTGTCGCAAAAAATGTTTTTTTCTACTTTTTTTCCAGATTTTCTTTGCATTTCTCAATAAATTACATAACTTTGCAAATGAAATAGTAACTTGCGGCATGTTTTAGGCAAACACGCCCACAAACAAGATACCAAATGAAAACAATACTCAGAACTCTACTAATCGTCATAATGATGGTTATCGGTAATGTTTCGGCAGATGCTAAAATCCATGCCGACAACACTCCACTGGCTGACCGTCTGACTTCTCAAAACACAGAAGCCGATCCAAAGAAGAAATGCACCCTCTTACATATCCACACCGAAGAATGCGGAGGAAAGTATGTGGTCGATCGCACAAGGGTATATCCCGGAATGAACAAGCGGCTACGTCACCATATCTTGAAAGGCAACCACAAATGGCATCGTGATGTCTGTACGAAATGCCATCTCACCAAAAAGGAAGTCCGCAAGATGGAGGTCGAAGTCCGTAAGATGGAAAGCGAGTTGCATAAGGCTCATTACGAAAGAATACAGGCAAGAAACGCAAGACACAAAGCTCATGCTGCAAGGCATAATGCCAGAGTTGAAAGACATAAGGCCCATAGATTAAAGCGCCACAATATCTGGGTAGAAAAGCGTAACATAAAGACCGAGAAACATAATGCCAAGGTCGAAAGGCATAAGGCTCATAAATTAGAGCGCCAGAATGCCAAAATAGAAAGGCATAACGCCAAAGTCGAAAGACAGAAGGCAAAGACTGAAATGCGTAAGGACAAGAAGAAAGATAAATGACTATAATCCTTAATACAATACACACAAAACAATCTGAAAAACATTATTGGGTCAGCGGAACAATCCACTGACCCATTTTATTTATCATATCCCCTTGCATAGGGGGCATAAAATTTTAAATTTTCAGTTTCTACGCAACCAGCATTGCCAATAGCGGAATGCTGACAACCGATAGCAAGGTCGTCCAGAAAGTGCCTTGCGACATAGTGGTCTCATCCTTGCCCATCTGCATACAGAACATTGTACCGAAGCTTGCAACCGGCATAGCAATCAATATCATGTTGATTGAAGAAATACGGGTGTCTATACCAATCATAATCATAGCATAATACACAAGTAACGGAAGAACAAGCAGTTTCAGGAAGCACATTATGAATATATGTGGTGTTCCCACCATCTTACGCGTCGGAATCTCTGCCAATGCCGCTCCTATGACTATCAAGGATGAAGGAACGGTCATATTACCGAGAATGGAAAACGGCATGGCTATCGCCTTGGGGGTATGGAGATTAAGAATCACGATAATCACAGAGATATATGTCGCTATCATAGCCGGAGACACAAAGAGACGAAACCTGAAGCCATTCTTCAGATTCTCTCCCGATATGAACATCACACCCCATATAAATACTGTAATAGTATTGAAGACATTGAGAATACAGGCATAGAAAACAGCATCCGCTCCAAAGATTGATGCCACTACAGGATACCCTATAAAGCCCACGTTGCTATACGTAAGCATAAAACTATACATACCCCTAAGATCAGGCTTCACCCTCATCAATACCGGTTGTATATATGCAAGAGGGATAAGAATCACATATGTCAACAAACTGACAAGGAGAAGCATCGGGATATGATCCCTGTCCGGCATCGTGTCGCCCATAGTTGATGATATGAGAAGTGCTGGACACGTCACCTTTATAACAAAACCCGAAAGCTTACGTTCAAACTCCTCATTGATTATCCCTCGCTTATGAGATATAAACCCGGCTATAACGATGATTATCAACGAGCACATCGTTGTTGCAATTACCTGAAAATCCATTTGCTTATATATGCGTTATCCTAATTCAAGATGCAAAGGTACAACTTTTTCACGACACCTCCAAACATTTGTTTGGAATTATGAGCACGTCTTGATCTGTTTCCTTTTTTGACTACAGAAATCATGAAAGAAACGGAAAGTAGGGAAAGACTCGTGCCCTGTGTTCGAAAAAAAAAAAAGCGGGCAACATGTCTCACAACATGCCACCCGCAGAATCTTTATTACGTGTTCTTTATTGTTAATTTTACTAGGGAAGTCACTTCCCCTTTTTTCAACGAAGAAACCAGAATCGGAAACTATTCGTAATCGAAGATGCTTGTTGACTTTGAAAAACTGCCAGTAAAGGCACCGCCTTCGCCTTCTCCCGGTTTAACTTCTCCGAAATTAGGTCCTTCAACATCGTCACTAGTTTCAACAAGTCTACTTACACCAGCCATAACGAAATCCATTCCAGCCTCTATTAAATCAGCAATTGGAGCTGAATAAAGTTTTTTCATTTCTTCTTGCTTAATAATATATATCGAATTAGTTTTATTACTTTACTACAATCTTCTTACCACCAACAATGTAGATACCCTTAGCCATATTGTCTGACTTAAGTCCAACAAACTGACCATTGAGGTTATATACCTTGTTGTCCTCTGAGTTTACGAAATCGTCAGGAAGCTGGATGCTTGTTGTAACGTTGTTTTCCAACTGCATTCCGAACGTACTCTTTGCATAAACCTCATGACCTGTACCAGCGAAGAATATGCCATCATTATATGGATTTGCTTTCCAAATGTAGTTAAAGGACTGTGACTGTTTACCATTATCATTATCATTATCATTATCATTATCATTATCATTATTATTATATGTCTTCTCTACAGGATAGAGTTTACCCTTACCGCGATTTCCATTCCTATCATCAACCTTAGCCATAACGATACAGCTATTCTCAGTCCACATAACTCCATTCTTCTTTGGAGTATTTACGTAGAATGAAGACCAGTCTTCGCCGGTACTCTTCTTTGAAGGAGCAAGGTAGTAAGCATTCTCTGGCATTTCCTGAGGAATGTAGTTACCTACGAAGTAATAGTTATAAGCGTATGTTGTATCTGATACCTCTTTGTCCTGACCGTCAACGAATGAACTATATGTACCATTAACTGCATGAACATGAGTTGGAACAGGGAACAATGGGCTATCACCTTCCTTCATCTTTACAGTTGTAATCTCACCTCTTCTGCTGTAATCCTCTCCAAGGAAAGCAGCCTTAACAATCTCCTCTTCTGGAAGAGATGGAAGAATGAAATAAGGTTTGTTTGCCTCAATTACGATATCATCATCACCATATTCGACTGCTGTATATTCTGGCTTAAAGTTCTTATACTTTACTGTATTTGGATACTCATCCTCATATACGAGCTTTTTCTTGAGAAGGTTACCACTCATTACAACCTTGATCTTCGGACCATTTGTATCACGAACAACACTTGCAAGAGTAGAAAGATATGGATACTCACCCTCCTTCTCATTTCCAAATGCCTTCAAGAGCTGTTTCTTTGTCAGGTTGAATGGGAAACAGATGGTATACCAGATATTCTTGTTATACTTTGCAAAGTTGAAATAATCAGGCTTTGGTTTATCTGGATCTGGATCGTCAAGCATGAAGTCATAAAGTTCTGCAAGAACGAACTGATGCCAACCGCCATATTTTTCCCAATCGTATGTAAGAGGACGGTCTGTTTGTTTTTCTGCATGACTCTTTGCTTTCAATGCTGCATCCCATTCTGTCAAGCCAAACGAACCCTTTGCTTCAGAACCATCGAAAAAGCCGTTGAACTCCTTAATAAATGCCTCAGAGATACCACTTCCGCCATCACAAGACAAAGAATGAGGGAACATATACTCATGGTGGGCATTCTGGTAACCACCACCAGCAACTGTACCAGCAGAGAAAGCAGTCTCAGGATTGTCCGTTCCGTCAATATTCTCATTCCAAGCCCGCCATGTTACACCCGCAAGAGCCTGATTGAATGAACGGTTATACTGCTGCTGAGTTGGCCATACAAGGATGTTACCTACGTTATCATAGTGACCAGTTTCATCATAAAGACGATACTTACGAGTCATGTCTGAGTAGTTCATCATCTGTATCCTATCCAAACGTCCTTCTGCATCAATGGTATTTGGGAAATGGAGCATAGCCATATTATAAGTCACATAATTTCCCTTCTTGATAAGGTGTCCCTTATGATGGTAATTATCTCCTACGTATGTCTTCTGGTCAAATGCATACATCTCACAAATTGGAGCCTTTGGTGCGAGACAATACACGTCCTCGATAAGAGCAGCACCATCATAACCTGCGAAAGCACCACGACCTACAAACTCTGTTGTAGAAGGGAATGTAACTGTCTTATCACCATAGTCTATAACGTCACCCTGACGAAGAAGCTTGATATCATCATTTGTTGCAGCAGTTGTTGTAAAATGGCTGATACCACCTTTATAACCATAAATTTCACCATCTGAAGTCCTTAGAGTGTCAATTTTTGTACCAAGGAATGCGAATCTGTGAATCTCAGTATAGTTGTAAGGAATACATACCTCACGAACATACCATGAATCTTTAAGGAATGCCTCAGGGATAATATACTGAGTCCTTGAAGTTGGAAGACTAAGATGTGCAACAGAACCGTTACTAACTGCAAAATTCTGAAGTTCAGAGAGAGTCATATCTGCTGGATAGTATTGGAATACTCCATTCTTATCTTTGTATCCAAACTCAGCCTCTGTAAAATCAAAAGTTGTAATTTTTCCATCAAAAAGAGTAATGTTAGAGAAGCCTTCATGTCCCTCACAATAATTTACATGCACACCAGCCTTATGGTCTGGATTTTGCTTACTTGGAGCCAACGTACAACTACATTGACCTGCACGATATTTTATAGGTGCATTCTGATATCCATATTCCTGACATGGAATCAAATGTCCATCTTTATCAACATTAAAATCTGATGTAGATTTTATATCACGAGCAAATACATTGCCCAACAGTCTCAATCTTTTTACATTTCGAGCAGTATATTTATAACCCTTTTTATTATGATTTTCTATACCATCGTTATACCAGAAATAAGCAGGTTCATACTGATTGAAAGTAGGTTCAAGTGCTGAAACATACTGAAGACCAGTAGCAAGGAAACCAGGTTTGTTTACATAAGCATCAATATGAATCTCGTGACAGTCAACACAATTCTCTACAACAATTACATTGTATAGCTTATCCAAATTGAATTGATCCTTAATATCGCTGGTAAGAGGAAGACGATCTTTTATAGCAAATCCATTTTCATTATATATAGGATTTTTTACAGTATTAGGAAGAATTATATTGCTAATATACTGATTCTCAACATCAATCCAATCTACAAGATTAGTAACATCTGTCAAATCAAGAGTAAATGCATTGATATTCCCAATACCATCAGTAACATCGTTTTTAGTATTGTCAAGACCTACTATCTTTACAAGGTCAAACCTATATTCAGATGTAATTCCAGCATCGGAAAGAATTTTTGTCAAAGAATGAGGACAATTACCTGGACATGGATGTATTTCACAAACATCATCCTGGGCAAATACACTTGAAAGAGTAATATGGTTGTTTTTCTTTAACTTACCATTGCCGTTACCATTACCATTACCATTACCGTTGCCATTGTCTTTAGCATCACTTGATCCAGGAATTACGAGACCTTGGGTTGCGCTGTTGCCATGGCAATCAGAATATTTTTTCCAACCAGATTTAATATCATCAAATGATGTAGATGTACTTACATCAGAAAGATTCAAAGTCTTTGCTGTACAGAATGTCCAGTTTCGCTCACCTCCCCCATAAAGAAAGTTCATATCTGCTTCGCTAAGAGTTCCTGAAACTACTACTTCTTTCTGAATAACATGCTGAAGAGTATAAACTATCGCAGGTTTATTATTCCAGTTACTATTCCAATAACTGTCAGGATTACCATTACTATCATAAACATTATGAGAGTTTTTTAAGGCAGCCAAGTCACCAGCAGTAGCGACATTAATCACCACACCTGTAACATTATTCAAACTTTTCCCGGAACATTTAACCGTCCAAGTTGAGCCACTACCAAAATTGTAGGTAACATCTGCCCAAGTGCACATACTTACAGCACATAGCAGTAGAGCAATAAAGATTTTTTTCACGTTGTTATAATTTTAAAGATTCTTTAAATTAAGGATGGAAATAACTAAAAATTTATCCCCTTTTTCCCCTCGTTTTACACATTCTTCTGGATAAAATCAACTTTATTTTATTTATAAAAGCGACTCTTCTCCTTCATTTCAACCGCAAAAGTATTATAAATTGACAAAATAGGCAAAGTTTTCGTGTTAAAAATGCAATTATTTAACGCTTTTTAACTCCGAATCATAACATATACAACATTTATGCAGATTTATGCAACAATCAGGGAACAATAAACACATTGTTTACGCTAACAATTTTTCCGTCTTTCATTATTGTTCGCCCATTTTTCGAATATCATTTTTATCTGTTTCTTTATTTTCGCTCTATCCTAAAATCTAAGCAGAATTGTTCCGTTTTTCCAGTTCGTTAATTATAAACCATCAAACAAAAAATTCATTTCAAATATATATTTTTACGTGAGTTCGATGACTTGCTTCAGTTTGATGAGCCTAAGCGAAGAACTATCACAGCTTGTTGAGCTTTGCGAAAGATTATTGTCAGTTAAAAGCAGCTTGCAGCCTGTCCTTGTGAATTGTTCACAGAGGCTCAACAAGCCGAAGCAAGTCGTCGAATTCAGGTTACTATGGATTTACATTTGCGTTTTCCATATACTCATAAAAAAAAGGAAATCACGGAACTTTTCGTTTATTCCGTGATTTCCGTAGTCAGATTACGACTTTATCTTTATAAATCATTATTTATCTACGTACAGGACGAATAGATTGACCCATATAGCGGCTACAATATTTATTAGAAGCATCATTGTCTTCTATTGTCAAATAATAAATTTGTCCATTTGTATAAGAAGAAGCAGACCAATAATAACAACTTACTCCATCACCTACTATCGAAGCGCCATTAACATAACCAACAGCAGGCAAGAAGATTGAGTTACCATTTGATTTGCTTGTTATCTTCAAGCCTTTTACTCCATTCTGTGTGGTCACTTCTGTTGTAGTATAGGTAGAATTTATTAAATTTCTAAACTCTTTCCAACTTGGCATACGCCAGTTGCTTCCCCAATTTACATAGGCGGCATCGTCAGAAAGTTCAAGAGTAGTTTTATCATCATACTTAGCAAATGAGACATCACTACCATTATACCACTTGTAGTTTGTCAAAGAATATGAATTCTTTGGTGCTGTCTCACCCCAAGCGTAATAGAAACCAGGATCTTCTGGTTTTTCCGCTCCTACGTTACAGGTTGCCCAAAGAACACCACCAGGAAGACCGAGATCTACATAATCGTGATCAGCCAAAGTGAGGTTTGCTGTTATGGTACATGCTCCGCCTGCCACAAACTCCTTGTTTCCTACATTTGCAGAATATTTGGTCCATCCATCTGTGCTATACACGGTTACTTTTATATTGTCAGCTTTGGCAGGAGCGGCCATAGCATAGATGGTTATTGTCTCATTATTCTTTGTTGTTGAGACATTAGTTAGATTAATTGTATAAGCATTTGATTTTACAGTAGGAATTACAGTCGGATTTGCAGAGGTAAGGTCGAAACGTCCTTTTTCTACAAAACAATAATTTGCGCTACCACTCTCAAGTACAACCTTATTGTATGAATCAGCGTTTGGCATTGTGAGTTGCAGACGAAGGATAGCTCCTAAATGCTGCATTTGGAGATTTATTTCTCCTTTAGAGTTTGGAGAGCTTGCCGCACATGCAAGAAAATCGTATGCACCAAGATGTGTGGTAGTATTATTGCCATTCTGTGTCTGACCTGAGTATTTTACAGGTATTTCTGTTTGAGAAATAGTATAATTATCTTTAGAGAATGGATAGTATGCAGCATACTGAAGTTCCGAACGCATTTTCCATGCGCCACCATCAAAAGAAGCTGTTGCAGAGGCGCTACCAGAAGATAGAGGGAATTTAACCTGATCACCACCAATAGGATAGATACCAAGGGCATCACCTTCAGCCCAATTTATATCCACACCTGTTGGGGTTAAGGTATGAGTGGTACGAGTGGAAGGAAGATCATCCTTGAAACTTTCCACTGTTACTCGAACAGAGCTTACATATTCATTTTCTACAGATGAATCTTCTGTCTCATTATTACATGCACAAAGAAATACTGCAGAAACCAATGTTACAGATTGGATTTGTCTGAATGTCATAATATATTAGTTTAATTGTTATACAGTAAATATTACTCGTCTATATCTTCTTCATATTCTTCTATAAAAGCTGAATTGGTATATTTTGCCCATGAATAACCTGGAACCGTAGCTTGTGTGCTACCCGCCATAAGGTATGTACGTATCCTGAGGTGCTTTACTTTTATTGCAGGGTATGAGTATTTCTTTTTTTTCATATATAAATTAGATTTAGGGCGCAACTTCCAGATAAGTTTCATTTTTCATGAAAAATCTATGGTTAATCACCCAGTTGTTAAAATTAATGGGATTTGTTATTTGAGACAATCTGAGATTATCATCAATAAGGATGGAACGATACATTTGTACGTCCGCGTCTGTGGTTGTTATAAAGGATTCTTTCTGTGTCTTATTCTTACAGTTTTGAAGTAAAAAAATACCGCTTTAATTTTCCTGGATGCAAAATTAATCAAAATATCTGGAACAGCCAAACATTTGCTTATTATTTTTTTCCTAACTAATTGTTTATAATTCTGCATAATAACCAATTCTGGAATCCCTATGTCTGTTTTTTCACCCCAAAAAGCTGTTAATTCGCTTTTATGCCTATCCACATGAACGGACATAGATACCGCTAACCCCGTTCTTCCTCCATCGTTGGTCCATCGTTAGTCCATCGATACTCCATCGAAACGATGGACCATCGATGGAGTATCGATGGAGTATCGATGGAGTATCTACGGAGGAAGAGCGGAGAATCAACCTATTTACTTGCCCCCTAAATATAATCTAACGTGAATTCGACAAAAACATAAACGCTTCCGCTTTACTTTGAAACATTAATTAAGACTTAAATTAACGTGAGTTCGACGAATTTATTCAGTTGTATATTGTTGACTATCATGTGGTTGAAAGAGCTCTGAAGGAGCGATACCTAATAGGGCAGTCCGTT
>OMXX01000125.1 GCA_900315105.1 uncultured Prevotellaceae bacterium
CCATGTATTGAAGGTTTTCTCGTTGAAAATAGCATAGCCCTCTTCGTCAAATCCGTCTATTATTCGGAAATCAGCGATAAGATCCTGTTTCTCTTTCTCAGATAAAGTCGGAACCCATAAAGTTTCAAACTTGGCCTGGAGCCCAGCCTTGGTATAGCTGTTTACTTTCATCTTTGATGACTTCAAAAAGCGTTCGACAGCAAGGAATAGCTTCTTCATCTTTGTCCTGTCAGCATAGGTAAAGTCATACTGCGTCACGGGAACGGCCATGTCTGCCAGCAAGTTGTCTGCTGTCAGAAGTGCCTTTGTTCCTTCGTCGCCTGCTGCGATTACAATCTCATAGATAATCGCTTTTAATATTACTTCTTTCTGGTCTGTCATAAAGCCAAATTGTTTTTCTATATTGCATCATTCTATCTCAGAGATTCTTCTGCTGCCATTGGCATCTGCATGTCCTCTTTCTCAATCTTTGGATATGGAACACTCTTTGCCCCGTGGTCTTGTAGCCATATATGGTTCAGAGTAAAAGCGATGGAGTCCAATGTTTCTTCGCTTTTTTGGGGGGTCAGCTCACATTCCCAAACAGTGATGCAGTGCCAACCCATGCTAGCCAGTGTGCGCTGCTCTTCGCGGTCGCGCTCCTTGTTCCTGCGAATTTTAGCAATCCAGAAGTCACGGTTTGTCTTGGGGATCTTGCAACACTCCGAGTTTTCAAGGATCTCAACATCCACCATATGACCATGCCAAAAGCAACCATTTACAAATATACAGGTTCGGTACTTGCGAAGTACTAAATCTGGATGGCCAGGCAATCGCTTATGGTTCAACCTATATCGAAATCCTCTTTTCCACAGCCCACGACGCACAATCATTTCTGGCTTCGTATCTTTCGAACGAATTGCAGCCATATTGGCATGTCTTTGTTGTGCGGTAAGCTTGTCCATTTCACTTTAGCGCATCAATCAGTTCATCCATGGAACAGCATACAGCCGAGAATAGTTTGTACATCAATTCCGGCTCCTGTTTCTCTGGAATGTAGGCAATAGTAGTTCGACCTTTACCTGCGAACCATCCGGCTTCTGTATGAGCACTTCGTCCACATGGCAACACCAACACACATGTATCGCAAACTTCCATCGCATCAATATCATTCGCAAACTGCCTTATGGCTTTCGGGTGTTGCAACTGTTTCCGATACTCAAATGGAGACCAATCTTTATAGTCCTCGCTGACACTGTTCCATTTAAATCCTGGATCTCCCGATGGTGGATTACGAAAGTCATACACATCATGTCCTGCCTCCCGCAATTTAGCCACTACCTTTGGATAGTACTCATTACGCCAACTACTGGCAACATATATTCTTCGCCCCATTGCCATATTATATCAAAAACCTACTCTGTAACTCAACAAGTCCCTTGCAGTCGTAAACAACGGCTCACCTTCAGAATAAGAATTAAACTCCATCAGATGTTTAATCTTTAGGTCTGATAATAGTTTTGAGATGTTCAACCTGCCAACAGAGACCTCTTCATCGAAGCGAAAGAAAAAATAAGGTCCTTTAGAATCAAAAGGATACCAAGTGTTTATCATTCGTTTTTCACTAACCTTACTTGCCGTATCTTTCACATGAAACACGTGGTATTCCCCTGTTTGTTCAGCCCCTTCGGTATAGAGAATCACAAAGCGTATATTTCTTTTTGTATAGAAACCTGCACTGTGTGAGCCTGCACGAGGCTCTTCCCCTCTCAGTTGCAGTCGGACATTATAGACTAAAGACCCCTTGTCGTTATGACCCATAATCCACTGAAGATGTTGGTTATCTCTATAGTAGCCCACAAGTATTCCATCGTTTTTCTCCTCACCGAAATATCGCTCTAGATAGTGTAATGTAAGCCATTGAGGGGAAATAACTGGTTTTTGCAGCTCCTGCTCAATATCTGACTTCAGAACTGTTTGTGGGTCTTTTCCCATGCTGCATTCCCTGATGTTGAAGTAGTTGGATAGTTCATCATACTGCTGCTGAGTTCTCTCCCAATTCTTAATAGGACGAGCGTATGCAAAATATGTTGTTCTGTCTTCCCCGTAAGGCTGAAACACCCTACCATTCAACTCATAGAAGTGTTGCTGTAAATAGAACGCGCCGTCAACTCCGAGCTTTGCTCTCATAGCAAATATCTTAAACTCCTTTTGGATAACAGCACGAATCTCGTCACGGAACAGTTTGCGCACCTCCTCCTTCCAATGCGATTTTTCGTTGGCCTTATTACGTGCATAGAGATATAGGACATAAAGGAAATTCACATCGTACTGTGACAAAAAAAGCGTATCTCTGTCAAACAGACGGTCGGGGAACTGATAGGTTATCTTGGTGCAATGCTCCTCCTTCCCTCCCTTCTTCTCTGTATGTTTACGGATATTGGGGGAAGTATTATACTTATGATCATCATAGACGAAGGCGCTGATAAAGAAGTTTGGGATTACATCGTAGCCCTCCGTCAGCGTATTATCTTGCAGGTGTATGCTACTGAAGCTTCTTTTGTCCTCAGAGATATACTCTTTCTCCTTATCGTCAAACCGAGAATCATCAGCAGCAAACAGATTGACGTTCCACTGTATTACATTCCTTGCGTATGTATATTGCTTGTAAATCGACTCCGATGTAAGTTTATGACCAGTCTTATAATATTTAGAATCTCCAATATAGTAAACTTCTCTGTTCGACTGTGAATCAGCAGATGTCAGGGCCAAGTCCATATACATGTGGTCAACCCGCTTACCATCGTCCTGGTCAGCCAATCCCTTTGGAATCTTATCATGAGGAGTACCAATCAGTTCGTCTATCATTGTCTCGAATACAATATTGAAACTCTTGGCCAATATGTATTCTTGGGCATTGGTATTGATGGCTATCCGATAGGAGCTCTCAAAGAAAGCATAGCACAAATCCCACAGTTGCAGGGCTTTGTCAGAGAAATATTTGTACTTAATCTGCATCAGTTTGGTTTTACCCATTCCTCGCAGATACTGTTTGAATTGTTTTCCCGTTATTAGTTCATACTGGATATTGATTGGAGTTCGGAAACCGTATTCATTGTTTAGATAGTTCAGAATGCTATAGAAGATGACAAACAGCTCCTCCTCATAGTTTACGATGCGTTTCTTATTAACAGGATCAAAATAGACGACATCTTCATCTTGAGCAAACGCTTGTGAATGCGAGATAGTACGCGTCCAGTTTATCTTGTTATTGCCACGATGAAGATTCTTGATGGTGAAAAGTACAAAGTCACGGTTCTCTTGATTGAAGTTTATCAGCGACAGCACAATATCAAGATATGTATTTGCTTTTTGTCGACGACCTCTACCTGCTTGTGGCAGACGTTTATAGAGAATGGCCTTGCTCTTTGGATTGGCTTTATAGTAAACGCTTAAAGCACGATAAACCCATACAGAAAACTCGTAGATGAATTTCCTATATTCTTGGCTCAATTTCTCCTGACTTCTTGGTGTCAGTACTTGTTCCGGGCTGACTGGCTCACCATTTCCCAACTTGACACCAGACAGCTTCTCATTTTCTGTCAAAAGCACTTTCGGAAGAATGAACACACAGTCATGCAGATATGGGTTGTAGAAATAACCCACATACTGTATGCTCACCTTCTTGTCGACATCCTGCAACACATAGATGTCTTTCAGAATCTTTTCCACAAGGTGGCTTTCATACTGGTGTTCCTCAAACAGAATATACATTAGCTGTTTTCTTCGTTATTTTTCTTCCAGTTCATTACCTTCTGTACAAAGTCGGTAACACGTAATGAATTCACTTTTTCGCCTTCTTCATCGTAGAAATCGGGGAAAGTCAGATCTTTATCGGACTCTTTCTCCTCATCCTCCTCTTTACTCTTAAACCTGAAAAGTGTGGCATCCTCGAAGCCGTAATCCTTGAACACATCATTCCATAAATAAAAAAGCACTTTGCCAACAAATGCATCTTCTGAAATAATAGTTGCATCTTGGTCTGTCTCATTTTGTTTTTTGTCAGCCTTACAGAAAAAGTAGCCTAACTGTTTATCGGCACTTGAAGTCATTGAGGCAATAATTTCATTTATCTTCTTAATGAATGCCCACCACTTCACCGGCCTTTCTTCACCATTCTCATCCTTCAAATTGACATCGATAACCCAGTCAAGCTTATTACCGTTCTTGTCCTTGCCCTCTTTAATCTTCAGATACTTCCAGTCCCATCGACGTTTGAAAGCAGAATCAATAGGGAACAAACTTTGATCGCTCGTGTTCATTGTTGCCCAAATATAAAGGTTTGACGGCAGTTTGAGTTTTTTGCCATTCTTTACTTCTTTGGGAATGTCTGTTCGACACGTATTGGCAAGCTGAATACGGAGATAATTTGCTAAATCCGTATCGGCATCAACTGGATATTCTGATTCTCCGTTCTTGCGGTCAAGTAATTGGAATAAATCACCAAATATTTGTGCACAGTTACCACGATTTATCTCTTCAATAATTAGATATACATCGTCAGTTGTATTCCAAGCCTTTATATAGGCATTAGTAAATGCCTGCGCAACAAACTCGTACGTAAGCTTACTATTTACCCTTCCCAATTGGACTTGTTCCTCATACAGTAACATACCTGAACGTATCGTTGTGTCGTATGTAGTTCCAGATTTATGTGCATCTGCTAACAAATCTGCAATACTGTGAACTCCACCTTCTTGCATTTTCACAATGCTATCGTGGTAATTATAACCAATGGCTGCACTCGCATGAGTGATATTCCCAAGATCGGAAATGTATTTTTTGAACCGATCTACAAGACTATCATAATCCAATAGGGACTGATTAGAACAATTCTTCGTAGTGGGTTTATAGCAACCTACAAATGTAGAATAGTCACTATCAGGATGAAAGGTTGTACGGAATACTCTTCCTTCTTCTTCTGCCAGTTTTGTCTTAACCTTAATAGTATTTGACTTACCTGTACCTGGAGCACCATAGAAGATTTTCTGTAAACCTTTTACATTAGCATCGTCTAATGGAGTTTCATCCCCACAAACGTTTATCCCACCAAAATATTCAAAAAAGGCCTTTTTGTCTTTAGGATCAACATCTGCGTAAATGGTAGAATATGCTTCTTGAGGAGCATTTTGTTTTAGAGATAGAATATTGTCAGTGATAGAAACCTCTGTGAAGTTATTAATCATATTGACCAAAATATCCGTATTTCCAATAGTGTCATCAAACATTGCATCTAATGCTTCGCTCCACAAAGCAGTTTCATGCTCAAATACCCAGTTTACAAGAAAATTGTTAATTATGACAGGCTTTTGCTCATATGACATACTTTTTGTATATGGGTTGGGGGCATAATATTTCTTACCCCACATAAACATATAATCCAAGGCCTTTTCATATGAAATAAGGGAATTAAACCTAGGATACATCAAAGCATCATCTTCGTAATACATGCCCATCTGAGCTGCCAATTGATAAGGAGTGGTAAAGAAATCTTTAATCCCAACTATTGAACACCTCTTCTCAACAAGTGCTCTTGCACTCTCACGATTTGTAATACTTAATGGGAATAACCCATTAAACTCAACAACCTGTTTAACGGAAGGATTCCGCCATCTGCAAATTGGATCTGCCATATTTATATTCCGTATTTAGTTATATCTATCTGCTTTAATAATGCAACAAGGACATCAACTACAATGCTGTTTCCTGCTTGTTTATATGTCTCTGTATCCGATACTACAATTTTGAAAGAATCATCGAAGCCCATTAAACGCAAACACTCACGCGGTGTAAGTTTACGGAACCAGCCTTTGGATGTGTCACATTTTACATTCTTACCTCTACGCAACACATGGTTTCCATTTCCGTCAGGATAAATAGTTCTTTCTCCTACATTTGATGCTATGTAATATGATTCTTCCGCATCTTTTATAAGATGTACTTTCTCCAAGAATTCAGATGGTTGGTTGTTTTCCTCAGTGAAAGGATGATATATAAAATCACCATGCCAGTTGAATTGCTGATTCCTTTTTTGGCAAAGCTGTACTGCACCATTTATCTGTGTATAGCTTTTTGTATGATTGACACTTTCTGTGATAAAGTGGAACCCCTTTTCTTTTAGAAAATATTTGTCTTCAATTATATCTTCAAGAAGATCGTATACTGTTTTATCAAGTTCAATGGGCGCAGGGTACTTAAAATTTACTTCTTTCTTAAAGCCAATACAATATATTCTATCACGACTTTGTGGCACTCCATAGTCTTTACTATTAAGTATTTGATAATATACCTGATAGCCACAGTCATTTTCAAAGGTGTTATGAATGACGTCCCATGTATTACCTTTATCATGATAAAGCATACCACGAACATTCTCAAAAATGAACACCTTGGGTTGACATTCAATAACTACACGTGCAAATTCTCTAAATAGTGTACCCCTGGTGTCTTCAAATCCGCCATGTTTACCTCGGAGTGAGAAAGCCTGACATGGAGCTCCACCTACAAACAGGTCTACTTTACCCTTAAACGGGGTCGCATCAAACTCGTGTATGTCTTTATGCCATTGCTCCTCTTTGATATTATAATTTGCGAAATAAGCCTTTTTGCAATTCTCATCAATATCTCCAGCAAATTGAATCTTACAATTCAGTCCTAAACGATGGAAGGAATGCTCAATCGCGCCTATACCGCTAAATGATGTACCAAGTCTTATTGTTCGCTCAGGATGAGAGAAAGACTTAGTCCGCCAATCAATACCACTACTGTCAATATTGGCCTTCGTATTTTGTATATCTTGATATTTATTTTTCATTTACACCGTATTTCGTAATGTCAAGTTGTTTAAGTATCGCCATTAACACATCAACAACAATACTATTACCTGCTTGCATATATGCAGCAGTATCCGCAGTTACAATGTGGAAATCATCTCTGAATCCCATTAGGCGATGACACTCTCTTGGTGTCAATTTGCGAATACCATTAACACCTTTGTCCTTTCTATATGTTACGTAGTTATCAACTCCAGCTCTATGCATTTTATGCATTGACTGAAGTAAAGGACGTGCAATTTCAAGGTCAGTTTTTGTCGATGTTTTGAATGTTTTAGTACCACCAGCTAAAACGTATTTCGCTACTTTCTCTGAGAGATAATATTTATCCTCAACATCCTTTACCTTAAAAACAAAATCATTGAAACGTTCTTGTTCTATACCTTTAACAAGCCCATTTCTGTGCACCTCATTATTCGACAGATATTTGTAACCATCAGTTCCCGAAAAGTATTCTGTATCAGTATAATCTTCCATAAAGTCATACATACGGTACTTCAATGGAATTGGAGCTGGATATTTGAAGTTCGTCTTCCTTCGAAATCCTATACAATAAAGTCTCTCTCTTGTTTGGGGAACACCATAGTCTCGTGCATTTAAAAGCTGATAATGGACGTCATAACCACAGTAATCTTCAAAGGTTTTCCTTATGACATCCCATGTGCGACCATTGTCATGTTTAAAAAGTCCTTGAACATTTTCAAAAATAAACACTTTAGGCTGACATTCCTTAACTACGCGTGCGAACTCCCTAAATAGAGTTCCTCTCGTATCTTCAAAACCTCTTTGATCGCCAACAATAGAGAAAGCCTGACAAGGAGCGCCACCTACAAATAGATCTACTTGATTACGATACGGTTTTGCGTCAAAATCATGTATGTCAGTGTGCCACTGTTCATCTCTGATGTCATAATTTGCAAAATATGTCTCTTTGCATTTGGGGTTGATGTCGCCTGCAAATACAATTCTACTATTTAATCCAAGTCGATTGAAAGCATATTCAATCGCACCTATACCGCTGAACGATGTTGCTAATCTAATAACTCTCTCAGGATGGGAGAATTCCATATCAACCCAGGAAATTCCCGAGTTGTCAATATTAGAGGGGGCGTTTTGTATATTTGTTAATTCTGACATTTCTTATTTTACTATAGTCAATTTGGCCTAAGCTGCTTCTTGCTCGGCGAAAATGTCGCCATGCAGTTGTTTACATATTTCCATAGACAATTCGTATATGTCCAACCCCTGCTGATTGCAGAAATCGAAAGCTTCGTCCATTAAATGGTCTAATCTTTGCGCCTCCTCTTGAGTATAGGAGGGTTCGCCAGTGTCCCTATGAACATAATCTGTCATTGGATCATCAGGATGAAATGCCCAACCAAGATAACCAATAATCTCGGTTAGCATTTCCCGCAAATCCTTATCTGTTCTTATTGTCTGAATCATATTCAATTATTTTGCTTACTTAAAATGCTGCTAATCAAGAAAAATCCAGTTGTTGGCAATATCCGAAATCTTATCGTAGTCAGACTCTAGGTGACCATCATCGCCTATGCACACTAAGTCCTTCAATAAGTACAATTCTGTGGTTTTACCAACTTTGATATTCTCTTTGGCATCAGCCTTTACAGTGATATTGCCACATCGACGACCAATAGCGAGCACATCTTCCTCGTTATACATCTGCTTGATGTAGTCATCAACTATATCTGTTATGCGCAACTCCAATGCGCGTATATCTTGTATATTGCTCATATCTACCAATATTTATAAGGATTCCTGTGACAGAAGATACTGCTTGTATTCCCTAACTAGTAGTTCTCTAAGATCTACTTCGAGTAAATCTGCAATCTTTAGCAGACATGCGACATCGGGTTGAGAGGTGTTTGTACACCACTTGCTAACAGTTGACGGATTGACACCAAGCTGCTCGGAAAGCCACTTGCTTGTGCGTCGTTTCTCAAAGAGAACCATCTTTATTCTATTTACAGCTTCCATGTTAATCGGAGTTTAATGCCCACAAAGATAGTGATTTATTCTCACTTTATTCCATAATAGTCCCATTTAAGGCGCGAATTTATGTTTTTTTACGAATTCCGACACGAATGGAAATGTTAAACAAAAAAAGAACACCTGTCATGAGCAGACGGCAGGCATACCTTAATTTATTCAGCCAATAACAATCAATTTATTGCCGTCGAGACTGTACTTGATGTGTTTTGTAAAATCAATGGAGCGTCCATCACTAACCGCAGATACATCTATGCCGCGCCTTTGGAACTCGTCGATGAGTGCTTGGTCGTGAAAGGCTCTTATACCAGTCCAACCAGTATTGCCGACTTGATGATTGAATACTGTTACTAACTCTGGAATCTGCATGTCTGCGAACTGCAGAGCATACTTGATGTAATAAACATGCTGTTTCATAACTTTTGTTTTTGAAGTGAATTATAATCTTCCGCATCGTACTGACCACCGTGGCTAAGTTAAAGCTCGGTTGGCGAGTCACCCTTTCGGGCACTGCTCTTGATGCTTATCGGGTGCAAAGGTACAAATATTATTGGAAAGGGAAATTAAATTTGCGAAATTCTGACGCGTATAACCTATAATAAATGTAAAAAGTCAGTTGGATAAGTGTTAATATAGATGCTCTTTCTGCTGAACACCACTGAAATTCAGCAATAATTTAGTACCTTTGTGCCTGCAATTATCAACAAACAACAGAAGTTATGGAAACAAGGAAACAATCGCCGCGTGAAGCCTATAAGGTGGATGGCATTTA
>OMXX01000257.1 GCA_900315105.1 uncultured Prevotellaceae bacterium
ATAGCCGCTGGGTTCAGTACCCATATAGAAGCCATTAAACCATACACGGGCATTGCGGAAGATGCCATCAAAGCGCAACATGAGGCGCTTGCCAAGGTCATAGGCAGGAATGGTCAGCGTTTTACGATACCACCCCACACTGGTCTCTGGATACTTCCATCCCACCGTCTTGTAACCATGCGAGTGACTAGCCTCAGAAGCATAAGGCAGCGTCGTCACCCAGTCGTGTGGCAATTGCACCTCTTGCCACGCCGAGTCGTCAAACTTCTGCGCATAAGGTCCTTCATTGTGTATAGAGCTTGCCTTCGTCAGGTAATTGAAATACTCCGTGCCACAACCAAAATCCTTTTTCGGGTCAGCAGCATGCCCAAATGCAAACTTCCATCCCTTATCCAGTAGGATGCTCTCACGTACACTTTGTCCTTGGACTCCCACGACCGACATCAGCAGGGGTGTCATCAGCAGTAAAATCAGTCTATTCATTGTCTTAGCAGTTTCAGTCTTTACATGATGCAAAGATACGCACAAAATCTGAATCTAGCAAACAAACAAGAAGAAAACATAAAAAAAGAACTTAGCTTGACGCTAAGTCCTTTGCGGAGAGAGAGGATTGTGAACTCTCCTCCTAATACGTTGTTTATCAGTCTTGTTAATCTCTACTTTACTGTCAGTGTAACACTTTTGTCACCAAAAGTCTTTTTTGAGACTTATAACTGACTGATATTCAACTATCTTATTTTTTTGCGGAGGGAGAGGATTGTGAACCTCTATTCAAACCGCCTTTATTCTCAGGTAGTTGGCAATCAGCCAATGTCTTTCTGTAACACAAAATGTAACACTTTAGTCTTCTTACGTGGGTGCAAAATTATATAAAAACGAACAAACTGCCAAAAGAAGTGACTTAAAAAACTCTAACGATGGTTGAAAAACACCTATTTTTAACATATTCAACGCAGATTGCAATATATCTCCACATGATTTTTGACAGAACGAATAGTGTTACATGTGTTACACAATATAATATAATAAGGTGTAATCAACTTGGAAAAGTTTCTGACAGGATCAGTTAGAGCATTGTTTGGTTTCAAGACATAAGTGATATAATAAACACATGTCTAAATCACAGACAAAATGGCTATGGAACAACCCTTAATCGACAAAAACTCCAGATTTTATACTTCTTATTCGAAAAAAAGTCGTATCTTTGCACCAAATTTATAAGTTAATCGAAAAAAATGGCAAAGAATACTTCGCTCCAGAATGTGCAGGAAATTGTAATGGCGACTTCGGATAAAACAGAGCTGACACACAAGGCTGCAATGTTAAAAGAAGGCACTCTCCGAAAGATTGCCCCAAAGGTTTACACGACTAATATGGATGAAGCTCCAGAGACTATTATAAAGAGAAATCTGTTTTATGTGTTGGGACAATTATATCCACATGCGGTCATAAGCCATCGTTCAGCCTACGAACTGAAGCCTACTGCTGACGGCGATATATTTCTAACATATACATACACCAAGAATGTCTCTTTACCTGGTGTCACCGTCCACTTGATGCAGGGACCAATGGGAACACCACATGATATGCCTTTCATTGAGAATCTTTATATTTCCAGTGCAGAACGCAGAGCACTTGAAAACCTACAGAAAGGTCGTGCCCGCAACAGCGTGTCCAAGTGTTTACCTCGGACTTATATAGAAGAAATGCTGGAACGCATACTTCAAGTAAATGGTGAGACGGGATTAAACACCTTCCGTGACAAAGCACGAAATATTGCTACCGAGTTAGGCATGGATGCTGAGTTTGATGTCCTCAATGCTATAATAGGAGCCCTTCTTTCTACTAAGCCATCTGGAGTCCTCTCCTCTGCAAGTGCTATAGCAAGAGCAAAAGGTGAACCTTTTGACGATGGGAGGGTGAAGTTATTCAAAACATTATTTGAAACACTTCATGGAGAGCAATTTCCATTCATTGATGAACCGAATGTGGAGAATGCAGCATTCCGCAATTTCGCTTTCTTTGAAAGTTACTTCTCCAATTATATAGAGGGTACGGAATTTGAGATAGAAGATGCCAGACAAATCATTGAAACAGGTCAGC
Organism: uncultured Prevotellaceae bacterium; assembly: GCA_900315105.1. Next base: position 2,104 of record OMXX01000257.1, read on the forward strand.
CCATGCCTGCACGTAATGCAGACTCACACGATGTGCTTGGAACCTTCCAATTGGTGGCCAGTCGAAGGGAAATGAGCCGCACACCATCATCCTCTGACGAATTGATAGACTTATTACAGGATCGTCACCGTATCATGATGGCTGCGCGTCCTGACAAGGAGCCAGGAATGTTCAAAATGCAAAACAACCATGCAGGAGACACGCATTTTGTAGATTGTACCCTCGTTAGAGGCACCCTACGGAAAGGATATGAATACTATCAGGCACTGGAGCATCCTTTTGCCCGGTCACTCTTCATGCTTTTCATGGTGAGCGAAGTTCATCCTTTCAACGACGGTAATGGAAGAATATCGCGCGTTATGATGAATGCTGAACTGGTCGCAGCTGACCAGTCAAAGATAATCATTCCCACTGTTTTCCGTGAAGATTACCTCAATGCCTTACGCAGGTTGACACGCAGGGGCGATCCAAGCGTGATTATTCGGGCATTGTCAAGAGTCCGACAATTCAGTGCTAACATTACAGGTGATGATTTTGATGCAACTCGCAAATATCTTGAAGAATGTAATGCTTTCAAGGATGGAGATGGCTATATTCTTAGATTCTAAATTTTCTATGATTCATTTTCTACGAGTAGTCAATAAAGGAGACATTGAACAGAAAGAATAACCACCACAGAAAGTATTGGTATTATCGGACTTTTTTGGGGGGTAAAACATTTGCATAAGTTCAGATAGTAAGCCAGAAAAATCATCATAAAGAAAACGTATGTAGCTAAACAATATTTATAGAGACTATCTGAAAACAAGAACAGACTTCTATGGCAAACATGCTATGGAAGTCTTTTCTTTTTTACATAACCATTCACCTTCTATCCTGTTTTTCTGTAAAAAGACACGAAAGTCGAGAATATCGACAAGTGTCGATTTTGTATGCACAATCAAACAGTCAAACAAGTGTAACTTTGCAAAACAAATGAAAATCAGAATAGGATATATCATCAAGAAATACCGTGAAGCCCACAATTATGATC
>OMXX01000026.1 GCA_900315105.1 uncultured Prevotellaceae bacterium
GCTGGAGTGTGGCCTGTGGTTATTGTAGAAGTCTATGAAGGAGGATATGCGCTCCCGTGCATCAATGATATTCTTGAAGCGGCGCTCATGATATATGACAGTTCTACATTTTCCATCTATACCGATTTACCCTAAATTTTTGAGTTTTGGTTCTTTGACATGATTGAAAAGCTTTCATTGTGAAGCGAGCCACTTTCTTTTGGTTCTATGGTTCTATAGTTCAATAATTTTTAAAGACACCCCCAATATTAATTGATAATTACGAAGTGACTTGCTTTAGCTTGTTGAAAATTAGCTCTGAAGGAGCGACACCTAATAGGGCAGTCCGCAAGGGCTGTCATATAGATTGTTATAGCATATTGAGGTCTGAAGGACCGGCATCTATTGTATTTGTCTATGTTTTTAGGTGTCGCACTTACAGCGCTCCTTGAATTGTATCATTCTGTATTAACGGCGCTCACGCATCGCCCTATTATGTGTCGCACCTTCGGCGCTCGCCGCGACAAACTCTGCGGCTTTGCGACTTTGCGTATGGAATATTTGCTTTCGCTATCTAAAAAAACAGGACAAAACCAATAAAAACATATAAAAAAACAAAATGTTTTCCTTTGTGTTCTTTTGTTTTAATTGGTTTTTCTAAATGGCGAAAGCAACTCGTTATTTACTAAACGCAAAGGCGCTAAGGCGCAAAGATTTATTCTGAACACGGAAAACTCTGAATAAAACGAAGGCTTTTTTCGCAAAGCTCAACAAGCTAAAGCAAGTCGTTTCTTTCGTGCATTCTGTGTTCGTAAAAAAAAGAAAAAAACTCTGCGGCTTTGCGTCTCTGCGTTTGAGAATATGCAAAGGTTGCGGGGATTTCATATGGAAAACACTTCGAATATTTTTCAGAAACTCATTTCCGAATTTCTTACTACAATGCTTTCCTTTTGGTTCTATGGTTCTATAGTTCTATATTTTTTACACACACCCTATATTGGGTGATGGATGGTGGGTGATGGGATGTTAGCATTGTATCTTGTTCTTAATTCGCAGACAGGCTTCGACATGCATGATCCAATGGCGGGAGAAAGGCATTTGGATAAGTCCGCGTATGTCCTTGTTGCACCAATAGTCAATCAGCCAGATAGCGTTCTCGTCTTCGCTTACAACATTAAGTGACTTGAGTTCTTCTTTTCTTTCATTGCTGATTTCCCTCTTCAAATCCTCGAAAGTCAAGCCTCTGACAATTCTTTCCGTACTCGTCTTTACGTCGGAAATATAGGAATAGAGTTCTTTCAAGTCCAGTTGCCTGGAGAATTCTGCAATCTGTTCTCTTACCAGTTCGTTACCTGTTGTGATTATCGGAGCCCCGATTCTCTTCTGATAATCCTTCTCGAAGAAAACCTGCGTGTCTCCTTTTATCAGCGTGTGAGCAACAATGTCTTCTATGCGGAAGATATGCCATAGGGAATATGCTATCGTCTTGCTGTGATAGCCGTCTGCTCCCATAAACGGAATGGCATCGAAATCATCTCTGGATAGTTCTTCGTGAAAACACATTATCGTATCCATCAGATTATTTCGAAGTTCAAACAAAGAGGAAAGACCTGTTTCATAGGTGTCCTTCTTCTTTATCTGACTCTGCATCGCCTTGTTCAAATCAGACCATTCTTTGTTCATTGAGTGAGTTTAGAGGTTAGAGTTTAGAGGTTAGAGGTTAGTTTCGCTATGTTCACGTCCTCGCCTACGAGCCAGAGTATGTCGTCACGCTTGAAGGTGTAGTATGGTGACACGTTGCTGAGGCTTTCCTCGCCCGACTCTAGACCTACTACCATGCAGTTGTATTTGTCGCGTATGCCACTCTCCATGAGGGTTTTACCGAGGAAACGGCTATCGCTGCCGATTATGATGCGCTCAAGCTTCATCTCGCGGCGCTCTATGTCATAGTCTTCAGGATAGGTCTCTTTCTGGAGCGTAGAGTCGAGATTGGAGAGGTGCTCGTCGTCGCCGATGACGCTGAGACGGTCGCCCGGAAATACCGTGTCGTTGGCAGAAGGGATGTTGATTCGCCTTGAGCCTCTGAGTATGCTTGCCACGTTGATGCCGAAACGCTGGTTGAGTTGCAGTTCTCGGAGTGTCTTTCCTGCCCAGAGACTGTCGTCGGGCACGGTGACCTCGGAGATATGCAGGTCGTGGTTGAGCATGCGTTCTTCGAAGAGAGGACGACGCTTGCCCGCCGCCTGTTCGGCTATGTCGCGAGAGCGCAGGTTCTGCATGAACATTCGTTCCATGCGTATGCTACTGCGTTTCAGGGTGCGTGACATCACCATTATGATGATGGCGATGAGGGCAATGCAGAGCAAAAGGGCTGTGGAGAAGTTGGTCATGTTCTTGAACACATAGAACACGAAACTCATGGCGATGACGATGCGTGCCAGTATAGTTGAGATAAGGGGCAGACGGTTGTGATTGCTCTCAAGCCACAGAGCCTTGAACTCCTCGCTGTTGTTCTTCTTCACTATCATTGCACGGAGGAATGGGGAGATGAGGAGTACGGTGAGGATGCTGCATACCACGGCTGTCCATTCGCCCGGTATGAGGCGACGGCTGAACGGCAGGAACAGGTTCTCCATCAATGCTATGGCTGCTATGCAGAGTATGGCGTAAACGGCGGTGTTGAAGCCCATGGAGCGGAGCAGCGAGCGCCAATTGGTCTTTGTGGAGAGTGATGACGGCATCTTCATTGATGCGCGGTTGATGCGCTGCACCCATACCTCAGGAAGTCTGGCCTCAAGGATGTGGTATGCAGGTACGGCTCCGCGTATCATATAAGGTGTGAGGAATGTTGTGATAACCGATACAGCCACCACGACAGGGTAGAGGAAATCGCCTATGACACCGAGGGAAAGTCCGAGGGAGGCGATGATGAATGCAAACTCACCTATCTGTGCCATGGAGAATCCGCAGCGCAGGGCCTGTTTCAGAGGCTGTCCGGAGAGCAGATATCCGAAGGAGCCGAGGGTGCTCTGGCCAATGAGAATGGCAAGCGTGATGACGATGATAGGCAGGGCGTAGTCGATGAGAATCTGCGGCTGCACAAGCATACCCACAGAGACGAAGAAAACGGCTCCGAAGAGGTTTTTCACAGGTTCTACCACCTTTATTATCTTATCAGCCTCGACAGTCTCGGCAAGGATGCTACCCATGATGAATGCTCCGAAAGCGCTTGAGAATCCCACCTGAGTGCTTATAACCGCCATCAGACAGCATAAGCCGAGCGACACGATGAGAAGTGTCTCGGAGTTCATCAGCTTGCGCACGCTTCGCAGGAATATTGGTATTACGAAGATACCCACCACGAGCCATACGGTGAGGAAGAAGGCGATGCGGAGTATCGAGTTCACCATCTGGCTGCCGTCGGGCGAGTTGCCGCTTGCCACCGCACTCAGCATCACCATCATGACGATGGCGAGGATGTCTTCGAGGATGAGTACGCTCATCACCAAGCCTGCGAATTTCTGCTGACGAAGTCCGAGGTCGTCAAATGCCTTGTATATGATTGTTGTTGACGACATGGCAAGCATACCGCCGAGGAATATGCAGTTTATCTGGCTCCAGGAGAACAGTTTTCCCACGCAGATGCCCATGAGCATCATGGAGAAGACGATGGTGAGGGCGGCTATGATGGGCGCACTTCCCATCTTGAGAATCTTCTTGAAGGAGAAGTCGAGACCGAGGGAGAAAAGCAGGAACATCACGCCGATGTCAGCCCACGATTGTATGTTCTCCTTATCCACCGCAAGGGGTAGCAGCGGCATGTGGGGAGATACGAGGAAGCCTGCCATTATGTAACCTAAGACGAGCGGCTGCTTCAGTTTCTTGAACAACAGGGTAACGATGCCTGCCACGATGAGAATGACGGCAAGGTCCTGAACTAATGATGGGATTTCGGACATAAGAGTAAAAAAGACCACAACAGCCCCTCACCCGCCCTGCGGGCACCCTCTCCCCAAGGGGCGAGGGGGAAGTTACACTTGAATGCTGTGGGATGCTGTTGCTTTTAACTTTTCAATTTTTAAATTTTACTTGTAGGGTTTTGCCCATGATTGGAAATACTAACTTTTCTCCTCGCCCCTTGGGGAGAGGATGCCCGTAGGGCAGGTGAGGGGCTGTTGGTTAGTTTTGGCTTATCGCTAACTTTACCACTACCTCCATCGCCTTCTCCATCACCTGCACGGAGATGAATTCGTAAGGACCGTGGAAGTTGACGCCACCTGCGAAGATGTTAGGGCATGGCAGACCCATGAATGAGAGCTGGGCACCGTCGGTACCGCCGCGAATAGGCATCACCTTCGGTTTCACTCCGACCTCTTCCATTGCCTTGAGCACGTTGTTGATGATGTGCATCTGAGGGTCGATCTTCTCCTTCATGTTATAGTACTGGTCGGTTACTATGACCTCGCAGATGTCGGAGCCGTAGCGCTCGTTTATTATCTCGCCGCACTTGCGCATAAAGTTTTTACGCTCCTCGAAGATCTTGCGGTCATGGTCGCGTATGATATATGACAGACGAGCCTTCTCCACGTTGCCCTCCATGCCTGTGAGGTGGTAGAAACCCTCGTAGCCTTCGGTTGTCTCCGGGGTCTCGGAAGAAGGAATCAGGGCAGCAAACTCGCTTGCTATGCGTGCTGCATTGAGCATCTTACCCTTGGCATAGCCGGGATGAACGCTCGTGCCTGTGATGTTTATCTTGGCAGATGCTGCGTTGAAGTTCTCGTATTCGAGTTCGCCGACGTCGCCGCCATCCATTGTGTAAGCCCATTCACAGCCGAACTTCTCCACATTGAAATGATGCGCACCCATACCTATCTCCTCGTCGGGATTGAAGGCGATGCGTATGTCGCCATGCTCAATTTCCGGATGCTGCTTGAGATAAACCATAGCCTGAACGATTTCGGCAATACCGGCCTTGTCGTCAGCACCGAGTAGGGTAGTGCCGTCGGTTATGATAAGGTCCTCGCCTATGTGCTCAAGGAGTTCCGGGAACTTCTCAGGCGACAGTTCCATGCCCTCTACTCTTCCTTGCGTGATGACCTTGCCATCGTAGGACTTAACAATCTGTGCCTTGATGTTTGCGCCTGAACAGTCGGGAGAAGTATCGTAGTGGGCAATGAAGCCGATAGTAGGCACCTGCTTTGAGGTGTTGCCCTTGAGGGTGGCGTAGATATATCCCATATCGTCCATTTCCACATCTGAGAGCCCCTCTGCAATGAGTTCGTCTTTTAGGAATCGGGCGAAGACAAGTTGCTTGGCAGTACTTGGTACGGTACTGCTATCTTCGCATGACTGCGTGTCAAACTGAGTGTATCTGATGAATCGTTCGGTGATAGTCATAAGATTAAAAGCTAAAGCCTAACCAAGCCTTCCCAAAGGGAAGGATGTTTGATAGTATTATTGTTGAATTTATAAGAATAACTCGACAAAGTTAATAATTTTTATCCACAAAACCAAAAATAAACGTAATAAACCATATATTTTTCAGAAAATAGAACATTTCTCAAAAATTATCGTTATCTTTGTAAGCAATATTTAATTCGGCTAACCCATTTAAGGAAGAATACTATAAAACATCCTTCCCTTTGGGAAGGCTTGGTTAGGCTTTAATTAGGCTTTATGATAATAGGAATTGGTGAGACTATTCTCGATATAATATTCAAAAACGACCAGCCGGTGGCAGCCGTGCCGGGTGGCAGTACTTTCAATGCGCTGATATCATTGGGCAGGGTGTTAGGTGGAAATCCTCCTGTACTCTTTGTTACCGAAGTGGGCAATGACCATGTCGGTGATATCATAGTAAACTTCCTTGCTGACAATGGCGTGTCGGCAGAGTATGTGAATCGCAGGGAGAACAGTAAGTCGCATATATCACTTGCTTTCCTTGATGAACACAACGATGCGCAGTATCAGTTCTATAAGGATCATGCCAATGTGTCGATAGAGAATAAGTTTCCGGAGGTGAAGAAGGGTGATATCGTGGTATTCGGTTCTTTCTTCGCTGTGAATCCTGTTTTGCGCCCACTTGTAAAGGCATTCCTTGAGAGTGCTTACAACGCAGGTGCTTTCATCTATTATGATATCAACTTCCGTGCATCGCATATTGATGATATTCCTGTCATTCTCCCAGCCATTATCGAGAATATGAAGATGTCTTCGGTGGTGAGGGGGTCGCTTGAGGACTTCCAGTATCTCTATGCCACGCCTGATGCTCCTATAACAGCTGCGGAGGTGTATGGCAGGTACATAAAGCCGCATTGTCCTTGCTTTATCTGTACCAATGGAGGCAAACCAGTTGAGCTTTTCACCCCTGCCATTCGTGCGGAATTCCCTACGGCTCCTGTTAAGACCGTGAGCACAATCGGGGCTGGTGATAACTTCAATGCCGGCTTTGTGTATGGTGTTTACAAGGCATATGGAGATGGAAAGGAACTCGCATTTGACAAGATGCCTGTAGAGGCATGGCAACCGCTTATTGCATCGGGCCAGCGTTTCTCAAGTGCCGTTTGCCAGTCGTTTGATAATTATGTAGATAAGAATTTCTGTATATCATGAGAATCTTTAAATTGTCCATAGGACTCATTCTTGCAGTTTCCCTTTGCTCCAGTCTTTGTTCTTGCAAGGCTGAGAATAAAGGGGATGTGAATGATGTGCAGTCTGACAGCTTGGCTGTAAAGACTGAACCTCAATACATTATTCAATATGAGGATGATCCGTTCTATAAATTCCTTTGCTCTCTTCCAAGAAAGAAGAGGATGGCAGAGATAATGAATTACAAGGGAGAGGATGCTGGGATGAGCTATTATAAATATTGTGTGATAGACTTCCCTCTGCTTAGTCCTGTGGAACAATGTGCCGATGTGTGTATGCATCTGCGTGCGGAGTATTTCTTCCGTCAGAAGCAATACGGTAAGATTCACTTTCATGATGTGGGTGGCAAGGACCATAAATACACAGGTGGCGCATCCCGACAGGCTCTTAATGCCTATCTGAAAAAGATATACAATATATCGAATACAGCCTCTATGTATGCCGAGATGCAGATAGTACCATCGCTAAGTGATATTCGTCCGGGCGATGTGCTTATCTATCCTGCCAAGGGAAATAAACTCGGGCATGTGGTTATGGTAAGTGAAGTGGCTAAGGATTCAAAGGGTGATATCTACTTTCAGGTTATTCAAGGTTTCACCCCCGCTTGTGAACTGCATATCGTGAAGAATAACGATGTTTCGGGAAACACCCCATGGTTCAAACTCGATCCGAATGCCGATGTCGTGAAGATTGATAATTTCACTTTCAGAAAGGATCAGTTGAGAAGATGGAAGTAAATACCCAAAATTGCAATCTCTGACTTTACAAAAATATTATTTTTTGCTAATTTTGGTGCAAAATTGTTCTTTTTTTCTTTTCTTTCATAAAGAAATACTATATTTGTAGCCGTGAATTGAAAATTCAGCTAATTTAAAACCTAAAAAATTATTGACTATGGCTTACAAAGTAGAAAGAATTGAAGGTATTGGTTCCGTGTATGGTGAGAAACTGATAGCTGTGGGTATCAAGACAACAGAGCAGCTTCTTGCCAAGTGTGCAACTCCAAAGGGACGTAAGGATCTTGAGAAGGAGACTGGAATTTCCGGCGCTCTTATTTTGAAATGGGCAAATCATGCAGACCTTATGCGTATCAAGGGCGTTGCAGGTCAGTTCTCAGAATTGCTTGAGGCTGCAGGCGTTGATACCGTCAAGGAGTTGAAGAATCGTGTTGCTGCTAATCTGCAGCCAAAGATGGAGGAGGTTAATCAGAAGAAGAACCTCGTAAACCGTGTTCCAAGTCTCTCTGAGGTTGAGAGAATGATTGCACAGGCAAAGGAACTTAAGCCAATGATGACTTATTAAAGACCCACCCCCTTGCCCCTTCCCATAGAGGGAGGGGAGTAGAATGTACTTCTGATCATAAGGGGGTAAGGTGCAAGGCTTGACAAAATAAAATAAAAACAAAATACCAATCCAGTTCTTTTTTGAATCGGATTGGTATTTTCATTATGTGATTTTGTAATAATCCTTAATTATACTATTTACTCCCCTCCCTTTATGGGAGGGGTAAGGGGGGGGGCTTTTAATTCTTTCCCATCACCTGCTTTACTTTCTTGAACAAATCAGAAGCGAAGACAAGTTCGTTTAGCTCTTCGTTTGTGCTGTCCATTACCATTGTCTTGTCACCTTCCCATTCCTTTCTGCCCTTGCAGATGAAAATGATATTGTCACCGATACCCATTACGGAGTTCATGTCGTGGGTGTTGATGATGGTCGTCATGCCGAATTCCTCTGTAATACTGTGAAGGAGTTCATCGATAACGAGTGATGTCTTTGGGTCGAGACCTGAGTTTGGCTCGTCGCAGAAAAGATACTTCGGATTGAGAACGATAGCACGAGCAATGGCTACACGCTTCTGCATGCCGCCTGAAATCTCACCAGGGAACTTATGCTGCGCATCTATGAGGTTCACACGGTCTAGACATTCCTGAGCGCGACGCACACGCTCGTTATATGTCATCGTTGAGAACATATCGAGTGGGAACATCACGTTCTCAAGTACGTTGATAGAGTCGAAGAGGGCAGCCGACTGGAATATCATTCCCATCTCACGGCGCATCTCTATCTTCTCACGCTTTGACATGGTGACAAAGTTGCGCCCATCATAGAGAACCTCGCCCTTTGTAGGGTCGAAAAGTCCTACGAGGTTCTTCATCAGAACGGTCTTTCCTGAACCTGACTGTCCGATGATGAGATTCGTCTTGCCATTCTCAAATACTGCGTTTATATCCTTCAGTACTTCCTTGTCTTCGAAGGATTTATATAGGTGCTTAACTTCAATCATGATAGGAGTTGGGTGAGGAATACATCCGAGAAGAGGATGATGATACTGCTGTTTACTACTGCCGAGGTACTTGCCTTACCTACTTCTACCGAACCGCCTTCAACGGTATATCCACAGAAACTTGATACGCTGGCGATGATGAAGGCGAAGACCGTACTCTTTATCAAACTCATCCATACGAACCATGAGTTGAAGGCATGCTGAAGACCGAGTGTGAGGTCATCAGGAGGAAGGATATGGCCTATATATGCCGTGGCGTATGCACCTATGATGCCCATTACGTCGGCAAAGATAACGAGGAACGGCATGAGTGTTATGAGTCCTAAGATCTTTGGCAGGATGAGGTAGCATGCAGAGTTTACGCCCATGATGTCAAGGGCATCAATCTGCTGTGTCACGCGCATGGTACCAAGCTCTGAGGCTATGTTACTACCCACTTTTCCGGCAAGGATAAGACACATGATTGAACTTGAGAACTCAAGGAGCATGATCTCACGGGTGGTATAGCCTGATACCCAGCGAGGCATCCAAGGGCTCTGGATGTTGAGTTTCATCTGAATACAGATAACTGCACCGATGAAAAATGATATGAGCAGTACGATACCGATAGAGTCAACGCCGAGGGCTGACATCTCCTTGCTATACTGCTTCAGAAACATACGCATACGCTCGGGGCGTGAGAATGCACGTCCCATAAGTATGAGGTATCTTCCGAGAATATTTAGGTACTTAAGTACTATCATCAAAGGTATTTACTATATTATTTTTGTAAAGCGAGTACAAAATTACTCAAAAAATATTGAAAAACTATATATTTCCTGTTAGTTTTTCTGTCAAAGGTGTGATTTTAGAGTTTATTTTCGTAATTTTGCACTTGAAAATAAAAAACGAGTGCGATTATGCACCTACGGAAAGGAAATCCGACTTGCATCGGTGGTTTCTTGGAAAGTAAATTCTCTGTAAATTATATCCAATAAATTAGGGAATTGCATTCGCAGTTTGGAAATACAGATTCTCAAAAAAGAATTTACTGATTTAATATACTCCTAATTTACTTTCTTAAAAAGAACATTTCCTTTCCTGCCAAATAGGGCGTAAGCCCATTAAAATTTCAGATAATGTCAGAAGAATTGGAAAGAAAGACCCTTCGTACGGAGGGACTTGTTAAGATATACGGAAAGCGTACTGTCGTAAACGATGTCTCGTTTACCGTTACGCAAGGTGAGATTGTAGGTTTGCTCGGACCTAATGGTGCGGGCAAGACCACATCGTTCTATATGACCACAGGACTCGTGGTGCCTAATGCCGGTCATGTGTATATCGATGATACCGAGATAACGAGTATGCCGGTTTATAAGCATGCCCGTAATGGTGTGGGCTATCTGCCACAGGAGGCGAGCGTGTTTCGCAAGATGAGCGTGGAGGATAATATCCTTTCTGTGCTCCAGATGACGGGCAAGCCTCGTGAGTATCAGATGGAGAAACTGGAGAGTCTTATCAAGGAGTTCTCTCTGCAGAAGGTGCGTAAGAACCTTGGCGACCAGCTTTCTGGTGGTGAGCGTCGTAGAACCGAGATTGCGCGATGCCTTGCCATAGAGCCTAAGTTCATCATGCTTGATGAGCCTTTCGCCGGCGTTGACCCTATCGCCGTTGAGGAAATCCAGAATGTGGTATGGCATTTGAAGCATCGTAACATCGGTATCCTCATAACCGACCATAACGTGCATGAGACGCTCAACATTACCGATCGTGCCTACCTCCTGTTTGAAGGCCGCATTCTTTTCCACGGTACTCCTGACGAGCTTGCCAATAACCAGGTTGTTAAGGAGAAATATCTTGGTACCAACTTCAAGTTGCAAAAGAAGACGTTTAAGGAGATATAGCCGTTCCCTTTCTTCCTCCTATGATCCTCCCTTCTAAGTCCCTTGTAACTCCCATCATCCTATAGTTATAGAGAACGGACTTACAACGGACCTGAAACGGACCTAGAACGGAGGTAAGGTTAAGGTGGAATTATGGCTGATGTAATACTCTTGCCAATAAAAAAACAAAAAGTTTTTAGGGCGAGTATTACACCTTTTGATTATATGCGCAGAATATTCGTTGATTATCAGGGCGTTAGATGCGGTGTAATACCCTTGAAAGTATTACACCAATTTTCGTGATTTGGTGTAATACCGGTGTAATACTTTGGGGAGTATTACACTAATGTAAACGAATTGATATACAATTGTTTAGTATGCTCAAACCTACAAAGGTGTAATACTCGGCTTTGAAAACTTTTTGAAAAATAGTATTACACCAACTATTACACCCTTGACGTTATGGTAGGGTGTGGAATGTCATGATAACATAGCAAACCACCTCTGCCAATATAAAGGTTGCTCCGCAGCAGTCGCCGGTGTAGCCTTTTATTTTTGCGTTCATCTTCAGGAATAGAAGGGCGCAGGTAATAAATGCTCCTGCAATTCCCATGAGGAGAGGGAGGAAGAAATCATTCGGACAGAACAAAACTATCGGGAGTATGCCGGCAGCAAAGCTTGCAAGTTTCTCGGGGAGCGGAACGGAGGTATAGATGAGTTTGTTTTTTGCCTCTTCCTCTTTTCGTGCGTATGGGAGGAAATAGATTATTGTGGAGGCGAGGAACTTGCAGATACTATCAACCATGATGAAGATGAATGGGTTGTCATACTCTGTCTGCAAGGCTACGAGGGCATGGAACATCACCAGATAGTATATGATAAGACTAAGCACGCCGTATGTTCCGATGTGCGAGTCTTTCATTATCTCGAGTGTTCGTTCACGTGTCGTTCCTCCTCCAAAACCGTCGAAGAAATCTGCAAAACCGTCTTCGTGCAAGGCGCCTGTAACGAGGATGCGGGATATCAGGGTTGCGATAATGGCAAGCGACAGAGGCATTATCATCTGGGCAAGCCAGAATACGAGTGCCATGATTCCGCCTGTTAGCCAACCCGCTACTGGCCATAGAGGCACTACTTGTTCGTAGTACTTCTTTGGAACATCGGCTATCCTCCAGAAGGGTATGCGCGTGAAGAATATGAGAGATGCAAGGAGTCGATACATATCTAAAAAAACTTCGTTATCTCCGCATGTGCGAAGTTATCCATTTCGTTAATCATATTCACGGCACTCTGTACGATAGGGTAGGCGCAGAGAGCGCCCGTACCTTCGCCAAGTCGCATATCGAGATGCAGAAGTGGCTTGGCGTTCATGGCATCAAGCATGAGCTTATGCCCTCCCTCGTCGCCACAATGGCCGAAAATGGCATAATCCATCACGATCTTGTTGAGCTTTGAGGCTGCCAGCATACAGGCACTCATGATGAAGCCATCCACAAGGATTATCATGCCGAGTTCGGCAGCACGGAGCATTCCACCAATGGCACATGCCATCTCGAAACCAGAGAAATAACGTATGGTATAGGCTGGGGTACTGTTCTTCGGAAATGCGGCATAATAGTTGTCTATGCTTGCCTTTAGCACCTCGTATTTATGTTTGACGCCCTCAAGATTCAATCCCGACCCTGCACCAACGCATTCTGTAAGCGGTATACCGAGGAATAGATGCATCAGAATGCTTGACGGACTGGTGTTTCCTATTCCCATCTCCCCAAAGCAGATTATGTTGCAGCCCTCATCGTGGCATTTGTCAACCATCTCAGCTCCTATGGCGAGACATCTGGCAAATTCGTCTTCGCTCATAGCTGCCTCATGGAGGAAGTTGCGAGTACCATATCCCACTTTCCGCTGAATGATGTGCGGGTATTTCTCCGTAGGAAAGTCGTAATCCACACCGGCGTCAACCACAAGAAGTTTGAAACCATGCTGACGACAGAACATATTCACGCCTCCTCCGCCTTTTCCGTAGTTTATCATCTGTTGCCAGGTAACCTCACGAGGCGAAAATGATACGCCCTCACGCTCTATACCGTGGTCGCCTCCGAAGAGAATGTGACAAGGATGCGTGAGCTTTGGGGATAGTGTATGCTGAATTAATCCTATCTGAAGTGCGAGAGACTCCAGACGGCCGAGAGATCCCTTCGGCTTGTTGAGGTTGTCGATTTTTGATCGAAGGCTATCGGCAAGGGATGTGTCCGAGTATATTGTAGGTATATTATATTCTTTCATTTGTTTGGGGCTTTAAGAATAAAAGGCAGACCTGAAACCATCATTATCACTTCGTCAGCTTTCTGGGCAATATACTGGTTAAACCAGCCCATAAGGTCGGTGAAGCGTCTTTGTATGGCATTCGCGCTAACACCACCCAGTCCTATCTCGTTGGTAACGAAAATGAAAGTGGCGTCTTGCGAGGTGAAACGGTCAAACTCGTCCTTGAGTTCGGCAAGCGTCTTATCCACATCGGGAAGTTCTTCGCCTTTGGCATCACGGAAGAAGAAATTTGTTGCCCATAGTGTGCAGCAATCTATGAGTACCACATTTCCGTTCACATCATGATGGCTCGGATATAGTTCTTCCTCTATATTCGTCCAGTTAGGTCCACGTCGAGCCTGATGCCTTGCCACCCGTTCCCGAAACTCATCATCCCAGATATGAGCTGTGGCGAGATATACGGGCGTAGGACTTAGCGATAATGCCAGTTCCTCAGCCTTTGTGCTCTTTCCAGAGCGTTGACCGCCAGTTATTAGGTATATTGTCCTACTTGTCATTAGTTTAGTGTTTAGAGTTTAGTGTTTAGAGTTAATATCGCGCAAATTCCAACAGTTATGATTTCTGCTAAGAGGCATACGATGATGCTTTTACGCATATCGCGAGTTGTGAGTTCGCGATCATTAGTGCCTATATATGGCTTATAGAAATACTCGCCAAAGTAGTTGTGCGGACCTCCGAAACGGCAGTTGAGTATGCCTGCAAGGGCAGCTTCCGGCCAACCGCTATTGGGGGAGGCGTGTTGTGGTCCGAAATGGAAGACGAAACGGAGCAATCGCCATTTGTTCCATACAGGGGCTACGATAATCATCAGCAAGGCTGTTATTCTTGCCGGGATATAGTTGGCTATATCGTCGATATGGGCTGCCCAGCATCCGAAATCCTTGTATCGCTCATTCTGATAGCCCACCATAGAGTCGAAGGTATTGATGAGCTTGTAGGTCAGCATTCCAGGTACCCCCAATATCGCGTACCAGAAAAGAGGGGCGATAACGCCGTCGCTAAGGTTTTCCGCAAGAGTCTCAAGAGCGGCTGTGCGTATCTCCTGTGGGGATAGCTCACTTGTGTCACGCCCAACGATTCTCGCTACCTGTTTGCGACCTTCCTCAGTACTTCGGTCAACAGCCTCGAAAACCATTCTAACCTCTTTGCGAAGAGTGTGTCCGGCAAGGCAATAGAAGATGAGTATTGTGTTTATTGCTATTGCGATATAAAGAGGCATTGGCAAAAGGTTAAGCAAGGCCCAAGAGATGCCGAAAAGCAAAGCTATGCTGAGGCATACAAAGACGGCTCCTTTCAGCTTTCTATGCCTGTCCTTATTCAGCCTCTTCTCACCCATCGCTATCCATTTTCCGAACCATACGATAGGATGTGGTAACCTTGACGGGTCGCCAAAGATAAGGTCGAGAAACCAACCTATGGCTAATGCCATTCCACTATATCCTATCAATGTTTCCATTCTTTAGTATGTTGAGTAGGAGGGTGTTTTCCTCAAAAGTCTGTACCGCAATTCTAAAGTGATGTTCATCTAGACCTTTGAAGTTGCTTGCATCGCGGATAAGTATGCCGTGATTGTTGGCAAGGAAATCCTTGAGTTGGGCGGCTGTGGTATTCTCAATTCGGCAGAGAAGTATGTGGGTGTCGCTCGGATAGACGGTTATTCCGTCAATAGCAGACAGCTCTCTTGCCACTCGTTCTCGCTCTGCCATAAGAGCGTTGAGGTCGAGAGTATAGTCATTTCTATGAGCGAGGAGATAATGGGCAGCCTCTATTGCGAGTTGGTTTACCGCCCAGGGCATCCTGCATTCTCGGATTTTTGAAAGGAGAGAGGCAGGACCTGTAATATAGCCGATACGAAGTCCTGGAATGGCAAACTCCTTTGTCATAGAGTGAAGGGTAATGACATTAGGAAATTGATTCTTACATCCTATTAACGGCTTTTGCGTGAATGGCGCATAGCTCTTATCAATAATGAATATGATATCGGGGTGAGAGGCTATAGCTGATTCAAGTATCTCCTTCGGAATGACCTGTCCTGTCGGGTTGTTGGGGTTGCAGAGCCAGAGTAGTAGCCCCCCCCGTCCCCCCGAGGGGGGTGAATTTAAGATGCAAGAGATACTATCTAAGTGCTCCCCCCTCGGGGGGATGGGGGGGGCTACTATCTCGTGCTTATATTGTTTACACGCATCCTCATATTCTGTAAATGTTGGTTGAAGAATAAGTGAAGACGCTTGTGTAAATGCCTGAGCTATAAGGTATATAGCTTCGGTAGCCCCATTTGTCACTATCACGTTTTCCGGCGAGAGATTATGAAGAGTGGCAATCTCTTTCTCAAGGTCTGAAGGGGTAGGCTGCGGATAGTTACGAATACAATCCATCCTACTGGCAAGATGGGCATAAAGTCCGTCGTGACAGAAATGGTTATAGACATTAGAACTGAAGTTTATCCTAATGTCCTTGTACTTGTATGTATCATCACCATGACCGTTGAGCACCTTTTTAAGTTAATAGTGAAAAGTGAATAGTGAATAATTTAAGTTACCTATTTTCGCTATATGGGGCTATAATTTCATATAGCCTCTTTATATCCACATATTTCCTCACATGATCTGCAAGGAGGTCGTATTGCCGATCCTTGAACTCCTCGTATGTTTCATTCTTAATTTGCTGTTCCGTATTGTCAGTTTTGCCTTTGAGAATGAACTCAATAACCGAAGGATTGTCAAGAAATCCGTGGATGTATGTGCCGATGCAGTTAAGACCCTCTAAATCTCCCATAAAGGGAGACTTCTTTTCGCATTCCGGCTCCCTCCCTATGGGGGAGGGCGGAGGGAGAGGCTCCTCGGTCCTCCCCTGATGTATCTCATACCCCTTGCACATCTTACCCTCAAACTCGAACTCCACCTGCTTGGTGGTCTTCTCCGCAGTCATTACGGTTGAGATATTCAGAAGTCCCAAACCCGGAAGTTGCGGAATACTGCCCTCAATACCGTCAGGATCAGAAATGGTCTGCCCAAGCATCTGATAACCGCCACAGATTCCGATGACGAGAGTACCGTTCTTGTGAGCGCGAATGATAGCCTGTGCCACTCCGTTCCTTCTCAGTTCGTAGAGGTCGTCAAGGGTAGCCTTAGTGCCAGGGATGATAATGATGTCGGCCTTCTCAAAATCCTTTATGTTATTGGTATAGAAGAGATTGACACGCTCGTCTCGCTCAAGTACGTTGAAATCCGTAAAGTTACTGATATGCCTCAATAGCACCACGGCTATGTTCACCTTGCCTTGCAGAAGAGAGCGATGTTTCTGCTCAAGTTCCACGCTGTCCTCCTCCTCTATCACAATATCCTTGAACATCGGGACAACTCCAAGCACAGGAACTCCGCAGAGTTCCTCAAGCATCTTCCTGCCCGACTCAAACAGCCTGAGATCACCACGGAACTTATTGACTATGATGCCCTTGATGCGTGCCTTGTCCTCTGGCGTCTGTAGCATTATACTGCCGTATGTACTTGCAAAAACGCCACCTCTGTCTATGTCTGCCACAAGAATCACATCAGCATTTGCATGACGAGCCATAGGCATGTTCACAAGGTCGGAATCTCTCAGATTTATCTCCGAAACGCTACCCGCCCCCTCCATTACTATAGGATTGTATCTTGCCGCGAGACGGTCGAAAGCCTCACAAACGGCTTGTCGCAATTCCTCACGCCCTTCCTTGCGGAAATAGTCGTATGCCGAGCGGTTTCCGATCGGCTTTCCGTTGAGCACCACCTGAGTGGTATGCTCGGAGTTAGGCTTTAGCAGAAGCGGATTCATATCCGTATGGCAAGGCACACGAGCCGCCTCTGCCTGAACGGCTTGCGCACGACCAATCTCAAGACCCTCAGGAGTGGCATACGAGTTGAGTGCCATGTTCTGGGCCTTGAAAGGGGCAGGCGAATATCCGTCTTGCAAGAATATACGGCATAAAGCCGTGGCTATCACGCTCTTACCTACATCGCTACCTGTTCCCACCAGCATTATGGGATGAAGTCTGTTCAATTTCGGACTTTTATTTTCAAGAGTTTTAAGCCTTATTGTTTTTTGATGAATTTGTGGCAAAGTTACAAACTTTTCCTTATTTTACAAAGAAAAATCATACTTTTTTCTTCTGCTTTTATGTTGTTCCATTCCGAATGGGACTTACAAGGGCTTTGGTACGGCTTTGATACGGACTTGCTGCCTATGTTTTAACTCCGTTCATTAACCTAAGTGAATTCGATGATAATACCATTATAATACCATTATATTACCATAATAATACCATAATATTACCATTCGCAATGGTATTTTAATGGTATCTTTATGGTATTTATATGGTATTTATATGGTATTTACATAGGAGCCACATAGGACATTTCGCCTTGAAAGATGGGACTCGTTATTTATCTTGTATTCCTCGAACTTTTGTTATTTAGCGAAAATAATCTGCAAAAATGTGATAGATTATCAAAATTTCTTTTTATCTTTGCATTTGCATCGTAAAAGGTGCTAGGTTGATAGTATAAAGTAAAAAGAGTAAAGTTTAAAATAAAAAGTGAAAAAGAAGAAAGTTGTTTACCTCGCAGTTATGACGGCTTTTGCTGTGAATGTAAATGCTCAGACAGACAAGACCGTGGAGCTTAACCCTGTAACTGTGACGGGAACAGGTACTTATCACAAGGCGGATAACACCCCGATAGCCGTTAAGGTTATCTCTGCAAAGGAACTGAAAGACGCTCAGGTTACGAGTCTTCAGGAGGCTTTGACCAAGTTGAGTACTGACATTACGACGCATACTAACGGTATGGGTACTTTCGTGAACTTCAACGGCGTGAGCGATGACTATATAGTTATTCTGGAGAATGGCAAGAGAGTAAGCGGTGATGACCGCTGGGATCGTATCAGTATTGACAACATAAAGCGAATAGAGATACTCTCGGGGGCAGCAAGTGCCCTGTATGGTTCGGATGCCATAGCCGGAGTTATCAATATCATTACTGACGAGAGCAAGAAACCAGTAGATGTGACGAGCAGGACACGTTTCTCAAGCAAAGGGCGCTTTGATCAGGATGTGAACGTGGATGTTACCCAAGGGAAGTTCTCAAGCTATACATCGTATAACCATCGTCAGGCAGACAACTGGCAAGTGAATAACTATCAGGAGTTTATGGAGGGCGATGTGTCTGTTCCAAAGCTTACAGGCAGACCGATGTCACAAGGCTTCCGTTCGGAGAATATAAGCGAGAGACTGGAATGGAGATTCTCAGAGAAGTTTGATGTGTATGCCCGCGGAAATCTCTACGACCATAATACAAAACGTCCGCAGTTGGCAAGCTACTATACTCAGAAGGCTACAAAGGACAAGGAGACAGGCGAGACGACCTACACCTATACTCCAAAACAGGCTTATACCTACGATATGCATCATCAGTCGTATAATGTAGGGGCAGGAGCACGTTGGACGCCTAACAAGAATACTCATGTGTATCTTGATATCTATAATGATAACTCCAATTCTGAGTATGACTATTGGCAAACGCTTGATGCAGAGGCTTATAGCGAATCTAGAAAACGCACGCATTACTGGAACGAGACCTTGAAGGGAATCTTCCGCTTGAATTCTTGGAATAAGCTGTCGGGAGGTGTGGAACTCGTTCAGGAGAATCTGAAGAGCGTATCGGATAATATTGAATCTGAGAGCATGAACACTTCAAATCTCTTTGCTCAGGACGAGATACAGATTTGCAATATGCTGGAGGCTGTGGCAGGTTTCAGATATACGCATAACAGTAATTTCGGTTCTCACTTCACACCAAATGCCGCCTTGTTCTTCCATACAGGAGGTTTCAGGCTTCGTGCAAGCTATGCAGGTGGCTACCGCACACCTACCTTGTCGCAACTATATGCTACGGATCAGGCAAAGACCAACAAGCGATATACTCTCAACAACGAGAATCTGAAGCCTGAGAAAAATGACTTCTGGAATGTGAATGCCGAGTATTCAAACGAGTGGGTTCGCGCGAGCATCAGCACATACGTGAATAAGATTCGCAATATGATCAACTATCGCACTATGAGACAGAGCGAGATTGATGCGAGCAGCAAGCTTACGGCAATATACGAGGACGGTTGGACAACAATCCGTCAGCGTGACAATATCGACAAGGCTACAATCAAGGGCTTGAGCATGAATGTGAAGTTCTTGCTTCCGGGTGGCTTTGCTCTCGGTGGCGGATATACATACACAGATTCAAAGGCAGAGACAATGTCGTTCAACTCAGATACTCAGACCTACGAGTATATAGAAACGCCTGTGGATAAGTGTGTTAGGAATGTGGCTAACGTGAATGTGGCTTGGGATAAGACATGGAACAGCTATCACCTGAACATCAACCTCAACGGGCATATTCAGGGAGAGCGTTATTCAAGTACATACGGCTATGCTCCTGCCTACTCACAATGGGACTTGAACACGAAGCATACAATAGCCTTGAAGAGTTTCACTCTTGAGCCGGGTATTGGTATTGAGAATATCTTCAACAAACGAGATACATCTTACTGGAACTCTAACTTCTCAACGGTAAATCCGGGAAGAGCGATGGTGGTGAGTTTGAAGGTGAAGTATTAAAGAAACGGCCAGCGGCCCAAGGCCTACGGCCTCTCCCCCCGCCCTCCCCCGTAGGGAGGGAGCCGGAGCGCTCAAAACTAATTAAAAAGTAATTTGAACTATGGAAGATAGTGATAAGATACAAAAAGCAGATTTTAAGGAGAATGCCCTTTCGCCTTCCGGCTCCCTCCCTACGGGGGAGGGCGGGGGGAGAGGTCGTGGCCGCCTCTTCGTCTGCGGCATAGGTCCTGGTTCTCCAGAAGACATCACACCTGCGGTATTGAAGGCTGTAGGCGAATGTGATGTGGTGGTAGGATATAAATATTACTTCCAGTTTATTGAGCCTTATCTTCGTGAGGGTACGGAATGCGTGGATACTGGAATGAAGAAAGAGCGTGACAGGGCTATTCAGGCATTCGAACTTGCAGAACAAGGCAAGAACGTGTGCGTAATATCAAGTGGAGATGCAGGTATCTATGGCATGACACCTCTCATCTATGAGATGAAGCGCGAAAGGAACTCGGATGTTGAGATTGTTTCATATCCGGGGATAAGTGCCTTCCAAAAGGCGGCATCCTTGCTTGGAGCACCTATCGGGCATGACTTCTGTATAATATCCATGAGCGACCTCATGACTCCTTGGGCTATTATAGAGAAGAGGATAAAGGCTGCTGCCGTTGGCGATTTCGTGACGGCTATCTATAATCCTAAGAGCCACGGAAGATACTGGCAGTTGTATAGGCTTGTGGAGATTTTCAGAAAGGAACGCTCGTTTGACACGCCTGTGGGATATGTCCGTCAGGCAGGACGACCAGAACAGCAGATAACGATAACCACTCTTGGGGAGTTCGACCCAGAGCAGGTGGATATGTTCACTATTGTTATAATCGGCAATAGCCAGTCGTATGAGTGGAATGGGAAGTTTATCACGCCTCGTGGATATTATCGAGAGACCAATGATGATTCGCAAGACACGAATGTTGGTCAGGGGATAATGATAAAATCCTTTGCTACTATCCGTAAGGAACTGAAGAATCCTGATATTCCTATTTGGAAGCTATGGCCGATGCTTCATGCTATTCATACCACAGCTGATTTCGATATGGAAGGTCTGTTGTGGCTTGATGATGAGGCTACGGCAAAGTTATATGCGAAGGTGCAGAGCGGAGATCTGAAATGCATAGTTACAGATGTGACTATGGCGGCAAGCGGTATTCGCAAAGGCGCTTTGCAGAGACTGGGCATAGAGGTGGTCTGCTATATAAATGATCCTCGTGGTGCGGAGATGGCAAAGACACTCGGCATTACCCGTGCTCAGGCAGGAATGAGACTTGCTGCCGAGGAACATCCAGATGCCTTGTATGTGTTTGGAAATGCTCCGACCGCCTTGCTGGAATTGTGTGACCTTGCCCGAAAGGGAAAGTGTCATCCTGCCGGAATAATAGGTGCTCCTGTAGGCTTTGTTCATGTGGAGGAAAGCAAGCATGCAGCCAAGGCTTTGCGTGATATTCCGAAGATAATAATTGACGGAAGGAAAGGTGGTAGTAACCTTGCCGCCACGCTTGTAAACTCTGTCCTCACATACGATGATGCAGAACAGCTGAGGCCGGGGAGGGATGTATAGTCCCCAAGATTGGGGACTAATTGATAATTAATAATTGATAATGGGAAGGCAGTCAAAATATGTGGTTATTGGCATAACCGATTCCCGCCACCAATGGTTTCCTCCTGAGGTGATGGAGGTAATCAAGGCTGGGAAGGTGTTTTCGGGTGGAAAGAGACATCACGAGATAATGATGGATTTCCTTCCTGAGGATGCCGTGTGGATAGATATCACAGTACCGTTGAGCGAGGTATTTAAGCAATACGAGCAGTATGATGATATCGTGGCGTTTGCTTCAGGAGATCCTTTGTTCTTTGGCTTTGCCAATACGATCCAAAGGGAATGTCCAGGATGCGAGATGAAGGTATATCCTTCTTTCAATTCCCTTCAGATGCTTGCTCATAGGATGTGCCTTCCATATCATGATATGCACGTTGTTTCCCTGACTGGAAGACCTTGGGATAAGTTTGATGAGGCTCTTATTAATGGAGAGCCGCTTATCGGAGTATTGACAGATAAAAAGAATACCCCACAGGCTATCTGGCAGAGGATGCAGGATTATGGTTATACCAATTATACTATGACCATAGGCGAGAATTTAGGGAATGAGGAAAAGGAAAGGATTTATGAGGCCCCCTGCCCCCCAAGGGGGAGTTTAAATTGCCTTATCTTGCAAAAGACGAGTACTCATCCTCGCCCTTTCGGAATACCAGAGGCGGAATTTCATCTGCTGAACGGAAGGGCAAAGATGATAACGAAGATGCCGATAAGGCTGATGTCTTTGTCTATGATGCAGTTGCGAGAGCGAAAGACGATGTGGGATGTGGGCTTTTGCACAGGAAGCGTGAGCATAGAGGCAAAGTTACAGTTCCCTCATCTGAAGATAACTGCATTTGAGGTGCGTGAAGAGGGTAGGGTACTCATGGAGATAAACTCTCGTAAGTTTGGTACTCCCGGCATAGATGCTGTGATTGGCGATTTCCTTCAGCTTGACCTTTCCGACTATCCAAAGCCTGATGCCGTCTTTATAGGAGGACATGGCGGTAAACTTCCGGAGATGATGGAAAAGATATATTCGGAATTGACGGAAGGAGGCGTGATAGTGATGAATACCGTGGTTCAGTCGAGCTATGATGCCTTTATGGAATCAGCCAAGAAACTGAACATGACACTTGAGGAACCGGTCCGCATAGCTTTGGACGACTTTAACCCAATAACAATTCTAAAAGCAACGAAATGATAGTAGCGGTAAACGATAAAGGACGTGAGATTGCATCAAAGTTGGCTCTAAAGCTAAATGATGAAATCTGCCAGTTGGGTGATATAGAATCAAGATGGAATACGGAAAAGCATATCATCTTCATAGGTGCTATGGGTATCTGCGTGCGAAGTATAGCTCCTTTCATAAAGGACAAGCATACTGATCCTGCTGTGGTATGTGTTGATTCTTTGGGCAAGAATGTCATTTCCGTTCTTTCAGGTCATGTGGGTGGTGCTAATGAATTGACATCACGTATTGCTGAAATCCTGAAGGCAAATCCTGTCATTACTACTCAGAGTGATCTTGAAGGACTCTGGGCTTTGGATACTATTGCTGATAGATTCGGGTGGGTTTTGCCTCAGGAGAATATCAATAAGGAAATTGCTTGTTTTGTTGCTGGACAGCCAACGGCTCTATATATGGATGTTAGAGATGAGGGTACGGAATATCTCTTATCTACTCTTCCAAAGCACGTTACGGTGGTGGAAAAGCTGAGTGAGATAACATCAGATAAATACAAACTTGCAATTATCGTGTCGCCTTTGGATGAGATTCTTGATGATGATATTCTATGCGTTCAGTATGTTCCGCGTTGTGTTCACGTAGGGCTTGGACTTGCGCATCAGGCAGAACCTGTTGAACAGGTGGTAAGCGAGGTGTTCACGGCTATTGGCATGGCTGGTATTTTCGCAGAGAGTATCGTAGATTTTAATACTATAGACCTAAAGGCTGACGAACCTGTTGTGAAGTTCCTTCAGGAAGAAGGGTATAAGTTCAATTTCTATTCATCCGAACAGCTTGCCGAGGTTGACGTTCCGAATCCGAGCGCTACGGTTAGCAAACACGTAGGAACTCCGAGTGTGTGTGAGGCATCTGTTCTTATTGGTGGAGGGAAAATCTTGCTTCCAAAGCAGAAAGGACAGAACTGGACAGTCGCAGCCTCCGTTCGGGCGGTAGCGGCCTCTCTTCCTCACATCGAAATCGTTGGTGCTGGTCCTGGTGATCCCGAACTTATTAGCGTGCGTGGAAAGAGATTCCTTGAGAATGCGGATTTGATACTCTATGCAGGAAGTCTTGTGCCAAAGGAACTGACATATTATGCCAAGGCAGGTGCTACGGTTCGCTCTTCTGCCGATATGGATTTGGAGGAGCAGTTTGAGTTGATGAAGGAGTTTTACGACAAGGGCAAGCAGATTGTGCGATTGCATACTGGCGACCCTTGTATCTATGGAGCGATACAGGAACAGATGGCATTTTTTGATAAATACGGAATGGACTATCACATAACTCCTGGTATTTCATCATTCCTTGCCGCAGCTGCCGAACTGAGAAGTCAGTTTACTATTCCTGAGCGTTGCCAGACTATCATTCTCACTCGTGGTGAAGGTCGTACTCCTATGCCGGAGAAGGAGAAATTGCACCTGTTGGCTTCACATCAGAGCACGATGTGCATATTCCTCTCTGCTTCTCTTGTAGAACAGGTGCAGAGCGAACTCCTTGAGGGAGGTTATAAGCCCGAAACCCCTGTTGCTTGCTGCTATAAACTGACATGGAAGGATCAGAGAATATATCGTGGGCGGCTAAAGGATCTTGCGAAGATAATGAAGGAGAATCATCTCACTCTCACTACGATGATTGTTGTGGGAGACGCTATTGATAATCGTGAAGGGCTGAGCAAACTGTATGACGGGAAGTTCACGCATTTATTTAGAACGGCAGCCCCTAACTAGACCTACCCCCTCACCCCTCCCATAAAGGGAGGGGAGTAGATAGTATAAATTCAGAAAAAGTAGCCATATATGCATCAACCACAGGAAGGAAATAATGTAACTACTCCCCTCATTTTATGGGAGGGGCAAGGGGGTGGGTCTCTCCTCATCTTCGGCGGCACAACCGAGGGCCGACTTGCTGTGGATGTATGCGAGCAAGCAGGAAAACCTTTTTATTATTCCACAAAAGGCGACTTGCAGAAAGTGGATATGCACAACGGAGTACATATAACTGGGGCTATGACTGCTGATGATATCGTGGCATTCTGTAAGGAACATAAGGTCGGGTGTATCGTTGATGCTGCTCATCCTTTTGCAGAGAATCTGCATAAGACTATTGATGAGGCACGAAAGGTACTAAGTATTAATGTTATCCGACTTCAGCGTGTCTTTCCTGAGCATATCAAAGGTGTGGAATATTGTTCTGATTATGATGATGCCATAAACAAAATTCGTGAGGCAAAAGTCGAGAAGTTGCTTGCTCTTACAGGGGCAAATACAATTAAGAAATTACGGCAGACAAAAGCCATTTTTAGAATATTGAATCGTCCTGAGAGTATTTCTCTGGCAAAAGTTGCAGGGCTTTCGGAGAATCAACTCATCTTCTATAACGAATCGCTTGAAATTCCGTCTATTGAGGATGAAAAGAAAGTGATGAGCGAGGTGGGATGTGATTCTATCATAACAAAGGAGAGTGGTGAGAGTGGCGGTTTTGAGGTTAAGGTAAAGGTTGCCTTTGAACTTGGATTGAAAGTGTTTGTTGTTGAGCATCCGCAGTTGCCAAAAGATTGGATTACCGTTACAGGGAAATATGGATTGCGTAGGGTGATAGAGCATCTTATGCCCGATTTCTTTCCTTTAAAAACTGGTTTTACAACAGGTGCTTGTGCTACGGCTGCAACAAAGGCGGCTGCTCTGTCACTTCTTTTTGATGAATCTCCCGAAGAGGTTCATTTTGCCTTGCCAGATGGCGAGATAATGACGATACCTGTGACATACGAGGCTAAAGGTGTTGCTTCTGTAATAAAGGATAGTAGCGACGATCCTGATGTTACGAAGGGTTGTAAGATAACCTCTACCGTAACTCTTGAAAAGCGTGATGGTTTCAGCGTGACGTTTTTGCAAGGCGAAGGAGTAGGGAAGGTGACACTTCCCGGACTTGGAATACCTATTGGTGGTCCTGCCGTTAATCCTACCCCAAGGAATATGATAGAGAATGAGCTGCGAGCCCTTGAAGATAATGCCATTTATGATGTCACAATCTCCGTCGAAAACGGCGCAGAACTTGCCCTAAAGACCTTTAATCACAAGGTTGGTGTAGTTGGCGGAATAAGCATCATCGGAACTTCTGGTATAGTCTCTCCGCTATCGAATGAGGCTTTCGTACAAAGTATTCGTCGTGAACTTGATGTTGCATGGGCCATCGGTTGCAGAACTATCGGTTTAGTGGCTGGAATGAAGAGCGAGAAGGCTCTTGAAGGCATTCGTTGTGTACATTATGGCAACTTCGTAGGGGAGGCGTTGAAGGCTGCTCGGGAGGTTGGATTTGAAGATGTGCATATTGCGATAATGATAGGCAAGGCGGTAAAGCTTGCTGAAGGACATCTTGATACTCATTCGCATAAGGTGCTTATGAATCAGGTGTTTATCAGAAAAGTTGCAGAAGGTCTCGGCTTGGAATATAAAGAGGTTGATATGGCGCGTGACCTCTGGAACACAATGCCGCCCGCTTTCTTTGAAGAGATAAGACGACTATGCTACGAGACTTGTAGAACGGTATTTCCGCAAGGAACATTGAATATTCATCTTGTAAAGAACGATTAATTATGACGCAACCTCACATAGGCAAAAAAGACTATATAAAGAACTCCTCTTTGGGGGGCGTGGGGGCTTTGTTTTTTTCCATCCCCCTCTTCCTTCTTCTCAACCTCGCCGTTGGTTCTGTCTCAATCCCTCTTGATGCCGTGTTCAGCATCCTGATGGGAGGTGATTGTGATAATGAAGTGTGGACGAATATTGTGCTCCATACTCGTTTGCCACAGGCTCTTACGGCTATAGCCTGTGGCTCGGGACTTGCTGTTGCCGGACTTATGCTACAGACGGTATTCCATAATCCGCTTGCCGGTCCTTCGGTTCTCGGCATTTCTTCTGCAGCAAGTCTTGGTGTGGCGTTTCTTGTTCTGATGTCTGGAAGTATAGGTTGGCATATTGTTTCGTCCTTTGGATTCTTCGGCAATACAGCCCTTACTCTTTCGGCTGTCATAGGAGCATTATCGGCTATGGCACTTATAGTGTTCCTCTCTCAACGAGTTCACGGTAACGTGACACTTTTGATAGTTGGTGTTATGATAGGATATATCGCATCTGCAATTATTGGTGTGCTGAAATATTTCAGTAGCGAGGAAGATGTTCGTGCCTATGTTGTGTGGGGATTGGGAAGTTTCGCTCGTGTCACAGGAGGACAAGTATGGGTGTTCCTCGGACTCGTCTTGGCTGTTCTTCCTTTCGGAATGTTATTGGCAAAATCCTTGAATATGCTTCTGCTTGGCGAACAATATGCCACTAATCTTGGTCTTAATATCTCTCGTGCTCGTACGCAGATAATCATAGTTGCAGGTATGCTTACGGCTATTGTAACCGCCTATTGTGGTCCTATAATGTTCCTCGGACTTGCCGTTCCGCATATCTGTCGAGGCATTTTCCGAACGGCTGACCATCGCATTCTCCTTCCCGGAACATTATTGTGCGGAGCATCCCTTGCCCTTGTATGTAATCTCATAGCGAGACTGCCGGGAATGGAAGGTGCTTTGCCTGTCAATTCCGTTACTTCGCTTATTGGTGCCCCAATAGCTTTGTGGATATTGTTGAAGAGGAAGAAATAAGGCGGCCTCTCCCCCCGCCCTCCCCCGTAGGGAGGGAGCCGGAAGACGATGGGAGAATCGCTTATAGATGGTAAAAGAATGTTTGTTTAAATTAATAAATGGCAAATGAAAAATCATTTAACAAATAACATATTTTCGCCTTCCGGCTCCCTCCCTACGGGGGAGGGCGGGGGGAGAGGCCGCTCTTTCCTCATCGGCGCAGCCACATCAAATAGTGGAAAGACCACATTCACTATGGGATTGCTTCGTGCTTTGCGTGATAGGGGGTTGAAGGTGCAGCCTTATAAATGTGGACCTGACTATATTGATACTATGTTTCATGAGATTGCCTCTGGTCGGGAATCCGTGAACCTTGATACCTATATGGCATCTGATGAACATGTTAAGGAGGTGTTCCAACGCTATGGGGAGGATGCGGATGTGCGTATTGTTGAGGGAGTAATGGGATTATTTGATGGATATGATAAGTCGAAAGGCTCAAGTGCGGAGATTGCCATGTTGCTTGACATTCCAGTCATCCTTGTAGTAAATGCCAAGTCTGTAGCATATTCTGTAGCTCCTTTGATATATGGTTTCAAGCATTTCAATCCAAAGCTGAAGATTGCAGGAGTCGTGTTTAATATGGTGGCTTCTGAGAATCATTTCTCCTTTCTCAAGCAGGCTTGCGAGGATGCTGGTGTGCCTTGTCTTGGGTATATGCTTCGCAATCGTGACCTTATAATTCCTGGTCGTCATCTCGGACTTACAATCGAGGCAAGGGAAGAGACAGAGGAACTAATAAGGCTTGCGGCGAAGGAAGTGGAGGCGCATGTAGGGTGGCCTCTCCCCCCGCCCTCTCCCGTAGAGAGGGAGCCGATTCGAGAACGGGAGCAAATCAAAGAGGATAAAGTGTCGATAGGTTTATCGCCTTCCGGCTCCCTCCCTACGGAGGGAAGTCCGATGTTGATAACATCGGAGTATGTGAAAAGCGGGGGGAGAGGCCATCTTATCGCCATCGCCAAAGATTCTGCCTTTAATTTCACATATCGTGCTAATATAGATGCTCTTCGTGAACTTGGGGAAATCATTTTCTTCTCTCCTCTGAATGATGAGAGAATGCCCGATTGCGATTTGCTATATCTCCCTGGAGGCTATCCTGAGTTGTTCGCTTCTGATCTTACAAATAATGCCTCTATGCGTGAAAGCATCAAGGCATTTGCAGATAAGGGAGGGCGTATCTTTGCCGAGTGTGGAGGTTTTATGTATCTCTGTAATGATATTGACGGAATCCCGATGTGCGGAGTCTTTCCTTTCTCTGCAACTATGATGGATGCAAAGCTACATCTCGGCTATCGTCAGTTATGTAACATTAAACTCTCAACACTAAACCCTAAACTCGCAAAGGGCCATGAGTTCCACTATTCTTCCGTTATAGAGCCGGATACCCTTCCTGAAGGGATAGTCAGGAAACAATGCCAGATGTCAGCAAAGGGCAAAGCAGTTGATACAGCCTTATATCATTACAAGAATGTTCTTGCCGGCTATACCCATTGGTATTGGGCAGAAACAGGATTTATGGAAATTATGGCTATGTTTCAAGGACGAGAAGAAAAGTGAGTGATTCCGTTCTAAGTCCTATGTAAGTCCGTTGTTCCTCCGTACCAAAGTCGGTGCAAAGTCGGTGCAAAGTCGGTGGGGGATAAGAGCTTCACCGAGTTTGCTTAGGAGGAAGAACGGAGGATGAGCGAAGGGAAAGCGGTAGACCTTC
This sequence comes from uncultured Prevotellaceae bacterium, assembly GCA_900315105.1. The sequence goes on from OMXX01000026.1 coordinate 28,989, forward strand.
TATATATTTGTTGTAAATGATACACTAAATAAAAATCGAAAATATTCATGAAATAATTTGGAAGTTCCAGAAATAATGTTTATTTTTGCAAACGTGTTACCATTCATTAAGAATATCGGGGCACAGAACATATTGGTTAATTAGCGTTTGCTATTTATTCGAGAACATCCGAAAGCTTGGTCGCAGAAGGGTTTATAGTCAGAATAAAGAGCAGATGTTCACTATACGTGGACGTCTGGTTTGTCTGACTATAAGGGTAAGACCAAGCACCCAGGATGTGGACGAATTAGCTCGTCCACATTTTGTTTATATTTAGGTGCTTGGTTTTGTTTTGATTTGAGAGTAGATTGAGGCGCATATAAAAATTAATGCCTATGGAAAAAAACACAAGGAATCATATTATGAATGACAGCTTTAGAGAGGTATGTCCATATGTAATCTTATATCGAAACTGTTTAGCAGAAGTAAACGTTTTAATGTAAGATGCTTTGATTTTTATCATTTACCATAAAAATGCATTTCTATGTTTGATTTGCAATTCATAAACTATAATTTTCTAATTTTATGAAAAAATCTATTGTTACTGCGGTTTTAGTCCAGTTTGTTGCGATTCTCTCTTACTCCCAAAGTGTGAAATTAGACACAATATATTACGACAAGAACTGGAAAGGTGTGTCAAATGCTGCTTTCGCGGCATTCTACCGAGTTTATGATGCTAATGACAAGTCAGAATTAAGGAAACCATTTAGAGATTACTATATTTCTGGTGAATTACAATCGGAAGGTGGATACATTAGCTTTGATAAATATGATGACTCTAAGTCTGTGTTTGATGGAGAGTGGATAAATTATTTCAAATCAGGAAAGGTGGAACAAAAGGGTTACCGTAATAGAGGCATTGAAGAAGGTGAATATACAGCCTACTATGAAAATGGACTAGTAAAGATGCATGCTGTTATGAAAAACGGTAAGCCAAATGGTATTTTAACACAATTCAACGAACAAGGTGACATGTGTTCACAGGTTGAACTGTTGAATGGAGAGCCAAGATATGACTATTACATCCTTTCCAATAAGGATGGCTATAGTAGCAAATTACGTATTAGCGACAACACACCTATTTACGAATCACCCAGTCTTAGTGAGAAAAAGGTGGATTATCGTGATGGAGCCGCATGGCCATACTATACAAAGAATGGAATTATGGTAGCTATGACAAATACACAAGTTAAAGACTATGGCAAATGGTTTCAGATTTCGCTGATTATTGCTAACAACTCAATAGCTCCTATAGAATTTGATCCAGAACTTATTACATCATCATTACAGAAAGCTAATGGACAAACTATTGCATTGGAAGTCTGGTCTTCAGATAGATACATGAAAAAAGTACGAAGAACTCAAAACTGGAATATGGTTTTGGCTGGCATAGGCGAAGGACTTGCAGCCGCAGGTGCTGGATATTCGACTTCAACAACTCAAACGAACTCTACGTACAATGGATATTCAAATACATACGGTAATGCATATGCCTATGGCTCAGGAGGATATGCTTACGGTAGCTATAATGGCCATGGCTCGTACCATGGTAGTTCTTCAACAACATCAAGAACGACCACATACGATGGTGCTGCAGCCTATCAAGCACAAGTTATAGCCAGTAACAGAATGGCAAATTACGAAAACTCATTGCTAAATGAACGGGCTATTAAGCAGGAAGGATATTTGAGGAAAACAACGATATATCCAGGTGATGCAATATCAGGCTATGTGAATATAAAGCGTACGAGCGGCTCTACCATGACTGTTATAGTTGACATAAATGGAGCTAAGTATGAGTTTCCATGGAATATATCGAAGTAAGATTTTTATTGTGTACACCAATGAGTTGTCGAAGAATTCGTAAAATAGCCTGAATCCGCCCCAAAATACCCTATAAATGCATCTTCGATGCTTGGTTTTAACTGAAAATCCCGATGATGACCAGAAGATTTTTGTGGAAATTTTCTGGTCATTTGTGGCAATTTTTAGGAAAGCCCCAAATAGCTTGCTATATTAGGTAATAGGTTAAGCTCACGCTAATAATACTCTTGTTTACTACTATTTCATCAGTTTATAATACTTCGGAGTATAGTTAGGAAGCACTTCTGGATAGAAAGCCTTGACGAAATCGGAGAGGAGACGATGAGGCTCAAGACCGCCGAGTTCGCGATAAGGAGTCTTTGCAAAGTTGCAGAATAGAACGTGCTGGTCTTTGTAGGCTTTTATGTCGCCATAGCGGGCATCCTCTGTCGTGAGATCGTTGAGAGTGAACTCATCATCAAAGGTTCCGTCAATCTGCCAGAAGTCGGCATTTATACCCTTGGCATAGACAGATTCAAAATCGAGAGCCCTGCCTCCTGCCTCGTCTATATCCTTCATGATATAGTCAACACCTGCATCGGCAAAGATACGTGCCATATAGCTCTTTCCACCCATAACATACCATCCGTCACGTATCTGGCGACCGCTGAGAATGGTTGGGAGAGTCTTCCTTTTTGCTTTAGCCGCAGCAACCTTTGTCTTGATAGCGTTGTATTTGGATTCTATGTCCTCAAACACGGCATTTGCTCTGCGTGTCTCGCCTGTGAGGAGTCCTATGAGTTTTATCCATTCTGCCTGACCAAGAGGATCTGTCTCTCTGTAGCCATGATGAGAAATGAGAGGAATACCACATTCCTTGAGAGATTCAAAACCGCCATATTTTGAGGCTGACACGAAGATATAGTCGGGTTTAGAGGCTATTACAGCCTCAAGGTCGAAGTTTCCTTCCTTACCCACACGAACCGTCTTTCCCTCGGCCAGTTGTTGTTTAATCTTTGGTGAGAATACATTCTTCAGAGAGTTCATGCCCACGATTCGCTCTTCCATACCAAGAACCTCGAAATTACCCAGTTGCAAGGCTGTGGTGCAGATGAATCTTTTCTGAGATTCTTTGCCAGTGAGTACCACCTCTTCTGTCTTGGAATTACGTGCTTTCGGGTCAGGATTGCTGATGAAAACGTGAATACCATCCTCACGATAGTCAACCTTTAGTCCTTTAGCATACTTAATCTCTACCTTCTCTGAATATGTATCAGAGTGTGCCCAAAGCGAGTCGTACTGAAGGAATGGACCTGTAAAGGCTACGCTATTATCTGTTGCAACGTTTGTGCAGGAGAAAAGGAGAAGCCCCCCTAGTAACAAAAGGGAAAAGCCCCCCAGCCCCCCAAGGGGGAGTTTTTTTATAGTATTATTCGCTTTGGAGTCTTTGGTGTATCTTTCTTTTTTCATAATTCAAAAATTCGTGATTGAAAATACTATCTAAATAGCTCCCCCTTGGGGGCTGAGGGCCTGTTTATTATCATTAACGAGAAATATGGGAAATTATTCGGCATTTCTTTCAGAATTTCATATTTCTGAGTAGTTGTCCCTATATTCTCGAAGTAGTGGAATTGCAGATCTTTTGTTTCATGGAAAGCCTTGCTAACGGCTTCATAAGCCATAGATAGCTTCATGATAACAAGATTATAACCTTCACTTGTGAGGTTGATAATCTCTTCGGCAGTAGTCTTTCCCGGAATGACAAGAAGCCGTTCCTGAAGCTTTACGAGATGTAATCCTGCTATTGATGCTGCTGCAATAAAGGATGGAATGCCTGGAGTCTGCTCACATTCTACGTCCATTTCCATAAGGCGATCCATCACATAATGCGTGGTGGCAAAGATTCCGCTGTCGCCCTCAGTTGCAACGGCAATATTCATTCCTGCCTCGTGCTCTTTCCTGATTGTTGAGGCAAGTTCGTCATATATTGCATTCGCCTTGGAACGGTCATTTGACATAGGAATCTTTACGGTTATTACCTTGCTCTGGTCAATATTCAGTTGAGCGATGATTTCGGCAGCTCGTGATGACTCTCCAACGGCAAAGCAATACACCTTCTGTGCTTCTGTCAAAGACCTTAAAGTCCCGAGTGTCACCATTTCGGCGGCACCCGGGCCTAATGAAATGAACCTAATCATTTCAGATTATACTTAAACAAATTTATTCTTCTGGGTTCTTAGAATGATAGTAGTCGAGAGGCTCACCTGCGATAGCTTCCTTGGTGTGCTTCATCCAGATGTTAAGAATGGTTGGCAATTCGAGCAGACCCTTCTCAATCATAGTGTTGTCGTCGCATTCATAGCCGTTGTGAGAGAAGAATTTCTTCCAGCTGGTATCTTCAACCTCACCCTCGTCGTTTACCTCAAAACTCTTCTTGGCATCATCCCATGCGTCGTCATCACCTGCCATGTCGTTGTGGCCGTGATCACCATCAATTGACATAAGAGGGTGGCAATAAACTTTACCGCTCTTAAAACCTGCCTTCTGCATACGCTCAAGTACATTAGTCTTGAAGTTCTTCATCATATCTACAGTTCCTACGAAGTAGTTCTTGCTATATGCCTGAAGAGCAGTCTCAAGCTGAGTGTAACGCACGTTAGCCTTGTAAGTATCATAAGAGTCTGGGTTACCATGTCCCATGAAGGCAACTACGCTATTAGCAGCCTTATCCTTGTAGAGGGCGTTAAGTTCCTTAGCAACAGCATTAACGTCATCTTCTGCATCCTGCAACAATGGTACACCGAGCTTCAGTTTTACATTTGACAGATATGCGTCGTCGAGGTCGCCATTATGGTTGTTAGCGAAGTCCTTGATGTAGTTGATTACGCGAGTGTATTCCTCACCAGGGATAACCTGAAGTGACTGAACCACGATCTCGTTATACTTCACGCCATCAGCAGCGAAAGCTGCGAGCCAGAAGTTTGGAGCGTAGAAGTTGCGAGGGGTAACATTCTCGCCTGCAGCTGCACGGTTGATACAGATTGCAGAAGAGAAGCTAAGGAATACGTCATAGTCAGGGAATTGCTGCTTGTAAGCATCTACGGTACTATCGAAGGCTTTGTAAGCCTGCTCCCATGTAGAACCAAAAGCAACGAGAAGGATAGCCTTGTTGTGCTTCTTCTGTGACTTTACTGTGTTAGATACAGCCTCTTGATAGATTTCATAGTTTGACTTTGGAGCGCTGTTGTCGTTGTTGTCATCATCATCGCCACAAGCGGTGAATGTGAGTCCTGCCATGATAGTTAGCATGGCAAGGAGAAGTGATTTAATCTTCATCATTGTTTTGTTGTTTAGATAATGTTTTGGATGTTGTAATTTTCTTTCCTTTGTTGAACTTAATGGTGAACGAAGCATAAACTGTTGTTCCTGCTGTAGTTGTACCGAGGTGATATGGGCGTAGGGTAGTGTCGCGATAGTTGAAGATGTTATCTACACCTACCTCCAAACGATAGCTGGTTGTCTTGCTCTTGCCCAGATCGTGGGTAGTGTTCAGTCGCCATATCTGGAATGCCTTTCCGTTGCCGTCGTTCTCGTAGTAACGCTTGCTTGAGCCTCGGGTACTGAGATTTACGCCGAGATTATAGCAGGGCGAGAAACGATGTCCATAGTTGGCATAGCCGTTCCATTTGTTATGCGCCATTCCGTCGATAATGGCATTCTGAAAATGACCTTTGGCGGAATTATAGACGGTAGCCTTTGTATCCAGATAACTGTAGTTTCCACCAATGGTTAGTTCCTTTGTAATCTTCCAAGAAGCATTTACATCAACGCCGTATGTCTTGGCATCTTCTGCATTCTTGTACATTCGCGGAATTATCTCTCCGCTTCCGTCACCGGTATAGCTTGACGTTGCGCCTGCAGGAATCTCTTCTTTCGATACGTTCACAAGAGTAATCATATCATCCAGTTTGTTTACGTATCCAGTAATAGATACGGCGATGTCGTCTGTACGGTATTCTGCGCTTGCTGACCAGTAGTTGCTCTTCTGAGCCTCAAGGTCTTTGTTGCCCATGTAGTAATAGACCTTTTCACCCATCTGCTTGGTGTAGTGATAGGAAAGTTCCTTTGGGGTAGGGGACTTGAATCCCTGACTCCAACCGGCACGAAGCCGGATATCACCAAGTGAGAGCATCGCACTAATCTTTGGGGTGAAATGAAGTCCGAAGGCTGCATTATCTATGATTCTGAAACCTGCCGTTACGTTTATACATTCTACAGGATTCCACTCGTCCTGAGCATATACGGCTGCCGTCCAGTCGTTTGCCGTTCCGTCGCTCACGCGCATAGGAGCCTTGAGATAGTCGTATCTGTATTCCGTTCCCACGTTGAGCGTGTTTGCCTTTGGCAGATAGAACACGCCCTTCATTGTTGCCATGTATCTCTGCTGGTCGCTCTGAAGATTCTCCTGATCGGGGAAGTATGGATAATAGTGAGTAAATTCACCTTTGTAATATCCATCTTCGAGGGTGGTATCTGTGTAGAGATAATAGTATGCGTGCTTATTCCAACTCAGATCCATGTCGATGTAATCCTTCTTGCCAAGCAGCATCTTACCACCCAAGGCAGCACTCGCATTACGATATTTCAGATCGTAGGTATAAACATCGCACGAAGCGTGACGGCCATTCGTTGGACGTGAAATGCGCTTCTCGTAGTATGTGCCGCTGGCATAGAGATCCAGCCCCTTGTATGGGGAATATGTTAGTCGTTCTCCAATCTGCCAGTTGGTGTATTTGTTTACGGTCTTGTTTCGGGAGTCTGTGAGAAGTTTTGCCTCTGCATATTCCTTGCTCGTATTCTGCCAACCGTCGGTGTGCTGTAATTGGAAACTGGTGTAGGACTGCAACTTACCAAACCTTACTCCTATGCCGTTATGCTGTCGGAGATCGTTGTACGAGCCATATCTCGTGGTGTTCTCAAGCAGAAATCCTTCGGTATCGTGCTTCTTCGTGATGATGTTTATCACACCTGCGATAGCATCCGAACCATAGAGTGCTGACTGTGCGCCTTTCACTATTTCGATTCTCTCAATGTTATGCGGGTCGATAAGGCCGAGGTCATTCTCGCCACCCACATCTCCGTGAATGCGCTTGCCGTCAACAAGGATGAGTATGTAGTTATTACCCAATCCGTTGAGCTGTGCCTGTGAACCCATATCACCTTCGTTGAAAGCAAAAGAAGCGGTAAGTCCGCCGAGGATTTCCTCAAGTGACTTTCCTCCATAGCTTTCTATCATTTTACGCGAGATGACCTCCGTCTGTACAGGTGCATTCTTAAGATGATGCTGTGTACCTGTTCCGGTCACAACAACCTCCTGAAGATTCTGTTGCTTTGCTGTGGAATTGTTTTCTCCTGAATTTTCCACCTGAGCATTTGCACATAGGGATGTTCCCGCCAATGATAGGGCGATGATATGTTTGTATTTCATTCTAAAAAACAATTATTTTACCCTTATCCTGAGGGCATTGCTAAGAACTCGCTTTGGTTTTGATGAGCGCTTGGCGAATAATTAATGGTGTCTTGGCAGGTATTCTGGCTTGCCACAAAGCAGGACGTCTTCCCGGATAAGTTCCAGTGACTTTTGTTATCCAGCTTCACAATGGGCTCACAGCTGCAGGAACAGCTCAGGTTTTGCACCTGATTCCCTTGCACGGGAAAATCCGAAATTAACAAATTTTGGATTTCCAGTTTCCAAATCCGGCTACAAATATAATATAAAACGCGTAAACGACCAAATCTTTTAACTGTTTTTGTTAAAATTGCTTTAGGTTTTTGGTATTGTGTAATATTATTAGTAATTTTGCACCCAATTTGGCGTGTAGTGTGCTTTCGGCACCTATATACAAAAAGGATAAGAATAATATAAATCATATAACAACAAAACTAAAAAATGAATATTTCATTAGAAAATCCAGAGAAGGTCAGCGGTGTTCTCACACTCGTTGTTGAGGAGGCTGATTTCGCAGGAGATGTAGAAAAGCAGCTTAAGGACTATCGTAAGAAGGCTAATGTGCCAGGTTTCCGTCCAGGTCAGGCACCTATGGGGATGATCAAGCGTCAGGTAGGCGCACAGGTAAAGGTTGACGTTATCAACCGTCTCGTTGGCGAGAAGCTTTATGACTATGTTCGTGAGAATAAGATCAATATGCTTGGCGAGCCAATGCCTCATCTCGGTGAGGAGCCAGTTGACCTCGATGCAGCTGCACCTTACACTTTGAAGTTCGATATCGCTATCGCTCCAGAATTCAAAGCTGAACTTACAAAGAAGGATACTATTGTTTACTACGATATCACAACTGATGATGCAATCGTTGACAAGCAGATAGAGGCTTTCGCAAGCCGTAGCGGTTCTTATCAGAAGGTTGATGAGTATCAGGATAACGACATGATCAAGGGCGATATCCGTGAGCTCAACGAGGATGGTAGCGCTAAGGAAGGCGGTATTACCGTTTCTCAGGCTTCAATGCTTCCTGCATATATCAAGGTTGACGACCAGAAGGCTCTCTTTCAGGGCTGTAAGGTTGGTGATGTTATCGTATTCAACCCAAAGAAGGCTTATCCAGAAAGCAACATAGAGATTTCTTCTCTTCTCAAGGTTTCTAAGGAAGAGGCTGAGAAGATCACATCTGATTTCTCATTCCAGGTTACAGAGATTTCCCGTTATCAGAAGCACGCTATCGACCAGGATCTCTTCGATCAGGTTTATGGCGAGGGCAATGTAAAGGATGAGGCTGATTTTCGCGCAAAGGTTGCTGAGGGTATCAAGGAGCAGATGGTTCAGAATGCTGACTTCCGTTTCCTCCAGGACGTTCGCAAGTATGTTGAGGGTAAGATCGGTGAGGTTAAGTATGCTGACGATCTCATGAAGCGTATCATGCTCGCAAACAACAAGGACAAGGGTATGGAGTACGTAGAGAAGAACTACGAGGCTTCTATCAAGGAACTCACTTGGAGCCTTGCAAAGAACCAGATCGTTGAGGCTCAGAAGATCAAGGTTGACGATGCTGACGTTAAGGCTGTTGCTATCGACGTTACTCGTATGCAGTTTGCTCAGTATGGTATGACAAGCGTACCAGAGGAGTATCTCGAGCAGTATGCTGAGGGTATGCTGAAGAACCGTGAGCAGGTTGACAACCTCGTTAATGCAGCTGTTGATCGCAAGCTTATGGCTGCTCTCAAGGATGTTGTCAAGCTCGACAAGAAGACTATCAGCTTCGAGGAGTTCGGTAAGCTCGATTAAAAAAGCCTAACCAAGCCTTCCCAAAGGGAAGGATGTTAGATACAATAAATCCCTTATTCTTTCCGTTGTGGATTGAATAAGGGATTTTTGATTATATAATTAAAGCCGCTTGGATTGTTCGTCGTTATGAACCTTCTAAGCGGCATTTCTATAAAACATCCTTCCCTTTGGGAAGGCTTGGTTAGGCTTTTATACCTCGTAATCCAAACACGTCCTGAGCACGGTATAAGGTCTTACCTTACCATCTGCTACAGCAACGTGAGCAGGATGAACGGCATAGCCCTTGAGAGCCTCCGGACTTTCAAGTGTGCTATCGAGCATTACGTCGCAGTTGCTTGAGTCAAGACGACCGCTTATGTTCACCTTGCACTCAAGAAGACCTGGAACCTTACCAACGAGTCCTTCAAGACCTTCCTTGATGCCAGCCTTTACTTTTTCCTTCTCCTCGGCACTAAGGTCCTCAGAGAGTTTCCATAGAATGATATGCTTTACCATAGTTGTTATGTCTTTTTAATGTTAATGATACTTTCCTGATTCCTTTTCAGTTCCGATTATTGGGAACGGACTTGAAACGGACCTGAAACGGAGGTATAACGGACTTGCTGTTATTCCTTTGGCAGAGCCGGGTATTTCCTTATCCAACCGTCGAGTCTGAGGCGCATAACGCCGAAGAAAGCCTCTCCGAATATTCCGCCGTTCATCTTTGACACACCTTCGCGTCTGTTGACGAAAATGACAGGAACTTCCTTGATTTTGAAACCGATCTTATATGCCGTGAATTTCATTTCAATCTGGAAGGCATAGCCCTTGAAGCGAATCTTGTCGAGTTCTATTGTCTCAAGGACCTTGCGCTTGTAGCACTTGAATCCGGCTGTCGTGTCGTGAACCTTGAAACCGGTAATGAACCTCACGTATTTTGATGCGAAATAGCTCATCAGTACGCGACCGATAGGCCAGTTTACTACATTCACACCGCTAACGTATCGGCTTCCGATAGCCACGTCATAGCCTTCGTCGTGACAGGCTGCGTAGAGACGAGGAACATCGTTAGGATCATGGCTGAAATCGGCATCCATCTCGAAGATATAGTCGTAGTTGTGCTCCAAAGCCCATTTGAAGCCTTTTATATATGCTGTTCCAAGTCCCAGCTTGCCGGAACGCTCCAAGATGAAAAGTCTGTCCTTGAATTCCGTGTCAATGAGTCCGTGTACGATTTTTGCCGTTCCGTCAGGAGAACCGTCGTCAATTACGAGGATATGAAAACTCTTCTCCAAACCATAAATGGCGCGGATTATCTTCTCTATGTTTTCCTTCTCGTTGTAAGTCGGAATTATGATTATGCTATCGCTTTTTTCCAATTCTCTATTTATTTTTTTAACGCCAAGTCGCAAAGTTTTTCAATATATGCGCTTCCGTGTCTTTGCGTTTGAACATTTTTTATTTTCAAGGTGCAAAGATAGTAATTTCCGTTAATTTATCAAAACTTTCTTGTTCTTTTATCATATTTTATTCTTATATTAAGAGATTTTTTGTTAACTTTGCACTCAAAATGGAAAATGGGTGTCGCTTCAAAGGCGATATGTGTTGTTTTCTTCGTGCAAAGTGTGAAGATGCTTAGCACCTGATTTGCAATGGAAATACAGAAACTATTATCCCACTATGCCAAGCAACCGCAGTTGAAGGCGTTGGCGAAGGCACTTGACAGCAAGCGAATCAAGACCGTAGGAATCGATGGTCTTGCGGGATCGTCGTGCCCTCTGGTATTTGCTTCCATTGCAAATAAGATAGAAAATCCTGTTGTTTTTATTCTTAGGGATGCCGATGAGGCCGGCTATTTCTATCATGATCTGATGCAGTTGAATGCACCAGCTCTTTTCTTCCCTTCAAGCTATAGGCGTGCCGTGAAATACGGCCAGAGAGATGCTGCAAACGAGATTCTCCGTACAGAGGTTCTCTCGGCTCTTTCATCGTTTGGTAAACCAAAGGACGGTTTGCCTTCTGAGGCTGCCGATGATGCCGATGAGCAGTCTGGCTCCCTTCCTGTGGGAGAGGAGACTGGGAGAGGCCTTTCCTCTCTCTTCATCGTCACCTATCCTTCTGCCCTTGCAGAAATGGCTGTGGATAAGACTATCCTTGATGACCGTACAATACATCTTTCCGTAGGACAGAGAATCGATATCACGGACGTTCAGCATCAGTTGCGCGACCTCGGTTTCCGTATGCAGGATTACGTATATGAACCGGGGCAGTTTGCTGTTCGCGGAAGCATTCTCGATGTTTATTCATTCTCAAACGACCTGCCTTTCCGTCTTGATTTCTTCGGTGATGAGATTGAGACGATACGCACATTCCAGATTGAGGATCAGCTCTCAGCCGACAAGCGCAAGGAAATCGACATTGTGCCGGAACTCGCTGCCTTCTCAGAGAAGAAAGTGCCTCTGACCGAGTTCCTGCCAGAGGGTAGTATGCTTGTTAGCCACGATATGAACTTTGTCGTTGATGTCGTAGGCAAGACATTCGATGAAGGCTTCTCTTCGCAGGCAATGAACGACAGAATGGCGGGTGCTACCGAACAGGAGCAGGAGGAGATACGTCGTGAGATGAACGCCCAGATGAATCTGTGTCCGGCTTCACGGTTCAACCAGAGCATAGCCAAGTTCAAGCAAATCAATATCAAGGAGACCTCTGCGCAGAAGGATGACAAGGACGTTTTCGATGCTTCCTTCCATTTCTTCATGTCTGCCCAGCCTCTTATCCATAAGAACTTCGATCTCCTTTCACAGACCTTTGAGGATTATATCCTACAGAACTTCAAGATATACATTCTTTCCGATTCGCATAAGCAGGTAGAGCGTATCAGAAGCATTCTCACCGCTCCTGTTGCCGAGTCAAAGCGAGTAAGGGTTGATGCTGAGGCTATTGGCGAGATTTCAAAGACTCTTCACGAGGGATTCGTGGATAACGACCTCAGCCTCTGTCTCTTCACCGACCACCAGATATTCGAGCGTTTCCATAAGTACAACCTCCGTACTCAGTCGGCTCGTGCCGGTAAGATGGCACTTACGATGAAGGAGCTTCAGGAAATGGAGCCGGGTGACTTTGTTGTTCATGTTGACTACGGAATCGGTAAGTTTGCCGGACTTGTCCGTGTGCCTGTAGGGGATTCCTTCAAGGAGGTTATCCGAATCGTATATCAGGGCAACGACAAGGTGGATGTGTCTATCCACTCGCTCTATAAGATTTCGAAGTACAAGCGTTCAGATACAGGTGAGGCGCCTCGTCTCTCAACCCTTGGCACAGGTGCTTGGGATCGCCTCAAGGAGAAGGCGAAGAAGCGTATCAAGGATATCGCCCGCGATCTTATCAAGCTCTATGCAAAACGTCGTCATGAGATTGGATTTGCATTCTCTCAGGATTCATATCTCCAGCACGAACTTGAAGGCTCTTTCTTGTATGAAGATACCCCTGACCAGATGAAGGCAACGGCTGAGGTGAAGGCCGATATGGAGAGCAAGCGCCCTATGGACCGCCTTGTGTGTGGTGATGTGGGCTTCGGAAAGACGGAGGTTGCTGTTCGTGCTGCTTTCAAGGCGGCTTGCGATTCAAAGCAGGTGGCTGTACTCGTGCCTACCACGGTTTTGGCTTTCCAGCATTACCAGACCTTCCGCGACCGTATGGCAAACCTTCCTGTGCGTGTGGATTATCTCACCCGTGCTCGTTCGGCAAAGCATACAAAGCAGATTCTCGCAGATCTTGCCGATGGTAAGATTGATATCCTCGTGGGTACTCATAAACTGCTTGGAAAGGCTGTGAAATGGCATGACATTGGTCTGCTGATTATTGACGAGGAACAGAAATTCGGTGTCTCTACAAAGGAGAAACTTCGTCAGTTGAAGACGAATATTGATACTCTTACGATGTCGGCTACGCCTATTCCTCGCACTCTTCAGTTCTCTTTGATGGGTGCCCGTGACATGAGTATCATGCGTACGCCGCCGCCAAACCGCTATCCTATTCAGACAGAGGTGACCACGTTCTCTGTCGAGACAATCATTGATGCTATCAATTTTGAGATGTCAAGAAACGGTCAGGTGTATTTCGTGAATGACCGTATCTCGAACCTTGAGGAACTTGGCCGCATAATAGAGAAGCATATTCCTGACTGTCGTGTGGCGATAGGTCATGGTCGTATGACTCCTGAGAGTCTTGAGAAGATTGTGATGGGATTCATGAACCACGACTATGACGTTCTGCTATCAACAACAATCGTGGAGAACGGTATTGACGTGCCTAATGCCAATACTATCATTATCAATGATGCGCATCGCTTCGGACTCTCCGACCTCCATCAGATGCGTGGTCGTGTGGGCAGAAGCAACCGAAAGGCGTTCTGCTATCTCATGGCTCCGCCACTCTCGTATCTTCCAACTGAGTCTCGCAGAAGACTTGAGGCTCTTGAGACATTCTCCGACCTTGGTTCTGGCTTCAACCTCGCCATGCAGGATCTCGACATTCGTGGTGCTGGTAATCTTCTCGGTGCAGAGCAGTCGGGATTCATGGAGGATCTTGGCTATGAGACCTATCAGAAAATTCTCTCTCAGGCAGTCAACGAACTAAAGAACGACGAGTTCCAGGATCTCTATGCCGACCAGATGGCAGAGGGCGAGAAGTTGTCGGGTGAGGATTTCGTTGATGATTGTAATATCGAATCCGACCTTGAGATGTACTTCCCTGACACATACGTTCCGGGCAGTTCAGAGCGTATGCTCCTATATCGTGAACTTGACAAGATTGAGACGGATGACGACCTCAACGCCTATCGTCAGCGATTGGAGGACAGGTTCGGTCCTGTGCCTTCCGAGGGCGAGGAATTGCTTCAGGTGGTTATGCTTCGTAGGTTAGGCCGCTCATTGGGTTGTGAGAAGATTATCCTCAAGCAGCACCTCATGCAGATGCAGTTCGTGTCTCGTCAGGATAGCGTGTTCTACAAGTCGGAGGTCTTTGGCAAGATACTGAATTATGTAGGCTACCACCCACGTGTATGTGATTTGAAGGTGGTGGGTGGCAAGAACCGCCTTGCAATCAAGATGATTGATTCTGTAAGCTCAGCCGTTAAGGTTTTGAGGAAGATGAAAAATCCATAACATTATTTACTATTTATGAATTTACTATTTACTATTTATTTACGATTTGAATTATGTACTATTTATCGCAAGAAAAAAAATAGTAAATAGCAAAAACAAATAGTAAATAGTACATCGCTAAATAGTAAATATGATAGTTCTCGTAACCATTCTTTCATATTTCGTTGTATTGACTCTCTACAGTCGCTTTGTAACTGGCAGGAAATCAAGCAACGAGGCTTTCTTTCGTGGCAATCGCAAGTCGCCTTGGTATATGGTGGCATTCGGTATGGTCGGGGCAAGTATCTCGGGCATTACGTTCGTATCAGTTCCGGGCATGGTGATGAAGTCGGGAATGGCATATCTACAAACCTGCATAGGCTTCATCTTCGGGTATATAGCGGTGGCTTTTATTCTTCTTCCGATCTATTACAAACTGAATCTCACAACAATCTATACGTTTCTTCGTGACAGGGTGGGGCAGAGTGGCTACAAGACTGGCGCTTCGTTCTTTCTTCTTTCAAAAATGACAGGCGCAGCGGCTCGTTTCTATGTTGTCTGCATGCTTCTGAATGATTATGTCATAGGTCCTATGTGCCCTTCCGTTAATAGCACCTTGCTGTTCTCCGTCATTGTCCTTGCTATGGTTGCCCTTATCTGGCTCTATACCAAGAGCGGCGGCATTAAGACGCTGGTGTGGACCGATACGCTCCAGACAATCTGTATGTTCACCGCCCTTCTGCTCATCATCTACAACGTGGTCAATTCTCTCGGAATGAGCTTTTCTGATGCTGCTCAGGCTGTTTGGGATTCTCCGATGGGATTGCATACCGTATCTTTCGATTTCGTCAGTATACTGTCTGGCGTTTTCATCGTTATCGTGATGACCGGACTTGATCAGGACATGATGCAGAAGAACCTTACCTGTCGCTCGCTTCGTGATGCGCAGAAGGATATGTGCAGCTATGGTGTGGCTTTCGTTCCTGCCAATCTCCTGTTCCTGTGCCTCGGTGTCCTTCTCGTTCTCTTGACCTCAAAGATGGGGATGGCTTTGCCTGCTTCCGGAGATGACCTCCTTCCTATGTTTGCCGCAACAGGAGTGCTGGGAATGCCTGTTGTCGTGCTCTTCACCATCGGAATCATGGCTGCCTCGTTCTCAAGTGCCGATTCTGCGCTTACCGCTCTCACCACCACCTATTGCGTGGATATTCGTGAGCGTGCTGATGATGAACGCCTTCGTCATCGTGTGCACATCGCCATGGCCGTTGTCTTCGCGCTCTGTATCCTTGCCTTCCGAGCATTCAATTCCACGAGTCTCATTGATGCCATCTACATCATGTGCTCTTACACTTACGGTCCGCTCCTCGGATTGTTTGCCTATGCGCTGACCACTTCCCCGAAAACTTCATCCAACACCCAACACCCATCACCTAACACCCATCGCCTCACCCCTGTCATCTGCATAGCCTCACCCCTCATCTGCTATGCCCTTGAATATCTCTGCACAACCCACTTCTCCTACCACTTTGGCTATGAACTGCTGATGATCAACGGGGCAATAACCTACTTGGGGCTATGCTTATTGCGAATTGCTAATAGCAAACGCTCTTTTTCCTGATAATATTTGGAAGTATCAGATATTTTGTATATTTTTGCAAACAGAAATATGAACATTTAATTATTAACCCTTAAAACGTAATATTAAGAAACAGAAAGTATAAATTTGAATAAACCAGACGAACGGTAACGTTCCCCTTGTGCGGATTCAGTATCAGATACTGGTATCTGCAAGATAATATTTTTTGTATTGACAATAATTGATAGTTATGGAAAACATATTCTTAATAAAATGGTATGGTCCATTTGCAAGTCTTGATAATGTTAAACAATGGGAAAAAAAGCAGACTTTCAAATGTTCTTTATATCTTTTGCATGGCAAAGAAAAATATGCCAAGACCAGTGAGAAGTATTATTGTGGGATGTCAATTCGAAGTGTCTATAAACGTTTATGTGATAAAGGACATCATATTGAAGAAATCCAAGCACGATTAATCTCAATATATGTGGGTTGTTTAGCTCATACAGATAATCCTTCAAGAGAACAGGTAAAACTTGCAGAAAAAGTAATTACTGCAAATTTGACGTATTTTGCAGGGGCGGATAATGTTCTTAATGCTATTAATACTTATTTTCCATGCAAAAATGTATATGTAATTAATGAATGGTGGAAGAAGGATGGTATGTCAATTTGGCAAAGACAACCAAAGAACTCTCCATCAAATATTATTCCTGATGTTATAGTCTGGCATTACAATTGTAATGGAGGAAATGATTTGTTAGGTTGTAAGAAATCAAAATCGCTTGTAAAATGAAGAGTTTAGTAGATTTATTTCCCATCATCTTTGAAATTCCAAAAGATGATGTGGCTTGGTATGACTCATTGGGTATGTGTGATGATGCTTATTATGAGGAGTTTGAATCGTCTGCAAAAGAGTATGCTATGATGGCGGTAGAAAATCCACATGAATATATGGATGCTGTGGATGCTACTTCGTATAGGTTCGTTTCTGGGGCTTCTTGGTATGCCTGTAACAAGCGGCTATTAGAAAACCTATCTGATGACGATCGCATTAAAGCCATATATATGGCGATTTGTCTTTGGGCAAAAAATCTATGTAAAGGAGTTGAGCCTGATGAAGACTGGAATATTTGTGAAGCAGACACATTTTATTGGAGTGTAAGATCTGATTTTGGGATGGGATTGATAATGGTGAAAGATGGAGAAGAGGAGTATAGGCGCATTGTTAGTAGTACATTCCTTCTGAAGAGGTAAAAGTAAGTACTATTCCTGAATCATATTTATAATCCTGACATTAAGTAATTTATCAATAAACATAAAAGAATATTCATAGGGGCTATATTGTTGCAGTTTTTTTACCCGATAAAACATGCGAAATATTTGTGCGAAATTCTGAAAAAGTTACACTTGTAATCATAACCTTGCGAAATTGCTCTTGTATTCAAGTGTAAGGAGGCAGCAAAAAAATCAGATACATCATGTGCTCTTACACTTACGGTCCGCTCCTCGGATTGTTCGCCTATGCGCTGACCACTTCCCCGAAAACTTCATCCAACACCCAACACCCATCACCTAACACCCATCGCCTAACCCCTGTCATCTGCATAGCCTCACCCCTCATCTGCTATGCCCTTGACTATCTCTGCACTACCTACTTCTCCTACCACTTTGGCTATGAACTGCTGATGATCAACGGCGCCTTGACCTATCTCGGCTTGCGTGTGATCAAAGCCTGAGCCCTTATGCCTCCGATGTAGGGAACGGACTTGCAACGGCTTTACAACGGTATTACAACGGACTTACAGCGTTGTTCTCGTAACTGCCATCACCTATCACACAACACCCATCACCCCCAATTGCAAGTGCAAAGTTACAACAAATTTCTTTGGAACGGAAAGAAATGCGTGAGAAAAACATATAAGGTTCAAGAAATGTTCGTTTTATGGTTGTAATGTATTGATACTCAGATTGATATTTTCGGAAGGGGATTGGGGTAACCCTCAATCTAACATATAACTGTTAGATAAAACAGGGACAGGGGTATGGTATCTATATTCAAAATAATAATATAATATATTAATATATTATATTATTGCCATTCTGAGCCTCCTGTTGGGGGATGCATCTAACATCTCTTGAAAAATGATGGTTTCATGATTGGTTATAAACACGCTTTTTGTTTGTTTTACTTACACGTAATACACGATTGGAACGGAATTTCTTTTTATTTCAATGTTTCTTGTATTCTTTTTTCTTTATAACGCTGTGTTTTCTAACCACACCGTCTAATGAAAATAAGCATTATCGTTGATTTTAAAATGCCAAAAGGATGCCCCGAAACAGGGCTCCCTTTGTCAATTTACATATTCTTTATGATTATCCGCAATTACCTGATAGCGCCCCGAAGGGGCAAAAGCTATCAGCCCAGGGCATCGCCCTGGGGAGATTGTAGGGATAGCTAACGCCCTGTAAGGGCAAAAGCCTCAACACGAAGCAATGCTTTTGCCCTTTCAGGGCGAAATTACCAACTTCCACCAACCTAGGGCGATGCCCTAGGCTAGTAGTAGGTTAGCCTTTCAGGCTGCCGCTATCGGATATATGCGGATAGTAAATATTCTTTTTGTCTGATGCATCGAACCTAACATATAATTGTTAGGAAAAATAGGGAGAGGGGTATTGTGTATTGGCTGCATTCCCAATTTGGGAACGTAGGCCATTTTTGGTGTATTGCAAAACCTGATCCCTGATTCAGGGAACTGGTTTTAATATCTGACGCACTAAAACAGTGCATCAGATATTCGGTTGGAGTATAAAGAAACAACGAGACACTATTCAAGCATCTGCCTATATACTTTCAGTATTGTAAGCAGGGATTATTGTACTAACCAGCATATCTACTATTCAAATTTAAGGCAGGCTAAAGATTTTCCAATTTATGCTTATATTTTTTCATTGCAAGTCGCAAAATAAGCCATGTAAAGACTCCCGAAACAATGACCGCAATCATATCATAGACATCTGTTGTTGCACTAATTAGGAATTCATATAAAATAAGGCCTATACATACAAGTATGACATAAAAGCCTATGGTATATTTCCCAAAATCTTTATCTAATGCAATTCCCAAAAACAACGATGCAGGCACAGCAAATAAATCCGAAAAGGAATCTGCCAGATGGAAATCATAAATATGATGAGAATAGATGTATGGTCTATAAGTGTAAGAAATAACTAAAGACCCTACGAAAAGAAATAGTGAGAGCAAAAAAGAATATACCCTCGCCTTTGCGGGTAACACTATAGGTTTTGTCAACTTGTATTGAATCTTCATTCGTTTTTGATTTCTAGTAAATCTGTGAAAAAAGAAGACTCCCTAAAACAGGGACTCCTCGGTTCTTTCGGGAATAATATACAAAACAAATAGGGGGGGCTCGTTATTATCGACCCCCCTATTTGGTTTACTGTATGATGGATTTTATAGCTTGAACGGCAATTTTGCCTTGACGTCTCGGCTGCTGCTACCGATATAAGCCTTGAAAGTACCAGGCTCGGCAACCCATTCGTGCTTCGTCTCGTCGAAGAACTTGAGGGCATCTTCGGTGATGGTGAAGCTGACGGTCTTCTGCTCGCCCGGCTGAAGAAGGATTTTCTCGAAGCCTTTCAGTTCCTTGACAGGACGGACAACGCTTGCCTTGTCGTCGCCTACATAGAGCTGAACGACTTCCTTGCCGGCACACTTACCTGTGTTCTTTATGCTTACTGTAACGGTCCAAGTCTTGTTGCCGTTATCCGCAATCTTTGCATCAGAATAGGCGAAGGTGGTGTAGCTGAGTCCGTAGCCGAATGGGAACACAACCTTCTGCTTCATTGTCTCGAAATATCTGTAGCCTACGAGCACATCCTCTGCATAAACCTGTATCTCGTTACCCTTACCCATGTGAGTTCTTGGGTTCTTGTTAGAGTTGGTAACACCTACGGCATCAGCCTTTATCTTTATCTCCTTGAGCAAATCGGCAGACTTTGGCTGTACTTCCTTGCCATACTGATATTTGGCAGGAAGATTCTGAGGCTCAACGCCCGGATAGCCCACAAGTCCGTACTTATGTGCAGGGTAGTCCTCAAGTTTCTCTGCGTAAGAGAATACTGTCTTACCGCTTGGGCATACATCGCCGCTCAGTACGTCGGCAAGCGCGTGTCCAGCCTCGCTACCGAGATACCATGACTGCACAAGTGTGGTGATATCCTTCAGCCAAGGCATAGCCACAGCATTACCGCTTGTAATAACGGTTATCATCTTCTTCTTTGTAGAAGCGAGAGAAGAGATGAGACGGTCCTGATTGAAAGAGAGGTTATACCCCAGACGGTCGCCGCCCTCGCAATCCTCGAAGTGGTTTTTGTTCAGTCCACCTATATATATGATGAGGTCGGCATCCTTTGCCTTTTCTACAGCATCGTTGTAGAGAGAATCCTCAACCGCCTGCGGAATCTCCGTTATGCCGCCATAGAAACTTGGTCCTGACTTATAACCCTCGGCGTATGTTATGTTCCAGTTCTTGAAGCGCTCTTTCAAGCCTCTCAGCGGACTAACCTCGTCCTTTGGCTTCAGTTCAGAAGAACCGCCACCGGCACAAAGCGGACGAGTGGCATTCTCGCCAACAACAAGCACGTTCTTATAGTCGTTCTCCTTGATAGGCAGAAGCTTAGAGTCGTCATTCTTCTGTATGAGGTTGTCATTCTTCAGAAGCACGATACCCTCGCGTGCAATCTCCCTTGCAGCCGCAAGATGTTCCGGGGAGTTCTTGCTACCGAAAGGCTTCTTGGTGTTCATAGCGGTCTGGAAGATGAGTCGCAGCACACGAGCAGCCTTGTCGTTGACAACTTCCTCGCTCACCTCGCCCTTCTGAGCCATTTCGTAGTAAGCATTACCGAGATAGTAGTCGTCATAGCCGAAGCCCTTAGCCTCAGAAGTAAGACCGTTGGTATAAGAGCCCATCTCGATGTCAAGACCGTAGAGGGCAGATTCCTTTGTGTCGTGAGCAGCACCCCAGTCGGAGATATTAGCACCCTTATAGCCGAGTTCCTTCTTCAGAATATCGTTGATGAGGAACTTGTTGTGGGTGTTGTGCATACCGTTGTATCGGTTGTAGCTTCCCATGATGCTCCAAGGATCAGCCTCCTTGATAGCCATAGCGAAAGGCTTGAGGTATATCTCGTGCAGAGCTCTGTCGGAAACCTTCACATCCACATGACCTCTGAACTCCTCCTGATCGTTGAGGATATAATGCTTGATACAAGCTGCTACGCCATTCTTCTGCAAAGCCTTGATGTATGGAATAGCCATAGAGCCAGAGAGATACGGGTCTTCGCCCATATACTCGAAGTTACGGCCGTTGAGCGGCGTGCGATAGATGTTCACACCAGGACCAAGGAGAACATCCTTCTCTCTGTATCGAGCCTCTTCACCCACGTTCTTTCCATATTTAGCCGCCATATCGGTATTCCAAGTGGCAGCTAAGCAGGTAAGGGCAGGGAAGGCTGTGCAGTAGTCGTTTGTCCATCCTGCATGAGCCCAATCGTTCCAGTTTATCTCCATACGAACGCCGTGAGGACCGTCGCTCATAGATAGCTCTGGTATTCCTAATCGCTCGCAACCCGGGCTTGTGAACTTACTCTGTGCGTATGACAGACGGCATTTCTCCTTAAGAGTCATGCGTGAGAGGGCATCCTTCACCCTCACGTCAAGCGAAAGGCTCTCGTCCTGATAGGGTAGGAGAGACTGGGCGTGAGCGCCTGTCAGGGTTGTTGCCAGTGCGACAATGATTAATATCTTTTTCATTTCTTTTTTATTTTGCTGGTCTCAACCGAACTCGGTTGAAATTAAAGTTTCTGCTCTATCTTTTGACCGTTATATTTCACCGTGATGCCTTCGGCATCAGGATTATATCCCTGTGCCTTGGTCTTGCTAACAGGAACGATAATGAATGTTCTTTCCTTGAGCATTCCAGGGAATTCGCCAACTCTGTCGCCGATGGTGAGGGTCTTGTTAGCCTCGTTATAGGTGAACTTGATGTTAGAGAAACGACCAGCCTCATAGCCGTAGTTCTCGCCCTCGTCCTCGTAGAGAGTGAACTCGCCGTTCTTGCCCTGATAAACGAAGAGGCGGATGGTCTCATCCTTCTTCTGGGCAACATATTCCTTAGCCTCGCCGATAGGAATTATGCTGCCAGCTCTTACGCAGATAGGGATATGGCTGTAAGGAGCATCGAGAACCTTTGTCTCACCACCGTTGCTGAGCACTTTTCCTGTGAAGAAATCATACCAGATATTGTTCTTTGGGAAATAAACCTTGCGGCTTCTCTCACCATATTTATATACAGGATTAACCATGATAGAAGGACCGAACATGAACTGATAAGCTATGTTGAGCACGTTCTTGTCCTTGCCGAAATCCATCACCATAGGGCGCATCATAGTGTAGTCCTTGAAGTGAACGTCGGCTGCAAGAGAGTAGATGTAAGGCATGAGGCGGTATCTCATATCCATACAAGTCGTAATCGCCTTATAGGTCTCTGTTCCTTCTGGAGCGATGTTCCAAGGCTCGCGGAACGGGAACTGTCCGTGAACGCGATACATAGGGGCGAACATACCCATCTGATGCCATCTTACGTTGAGTTCGCGCCAATCCTTCAGGTCGGCATTTTCAACGCCAGTCTTATCAAATTCGTTCTGAGCCTCCTGATACCTCTTCTCAACAGAGAAACCGCCGATGTCCTGACTCCAATAAGGAACACCAGAGATAGAGAAGTTAAGTCCGGCTGTGATCTGAGCCTTCATATCCTCCCAGCGAGTGCCGATATCACCGCTCCAAGTGGCTGTGCTGTATCTCTGCTCAGAAGCAAAGCCATTTCTTGTCAACAAGAACACGCGCTTGTTTTCTGGAGAGAACTTGTTGCCGAAGCCACGCTGATCCCACTTGGTATTGTCCTGAAGCCATTGTGTAGAGTGGGTGTCGCCCTCCTTCTCAATAGCTGTTTCGTATGCTCTCTGACCATCATAGATAGCCTCGGCATTAACGATAGAGTAGGCGTTGAAGTATTCGTCGGAAGATCCGTATTTCGTAGGACCGCAAAGCAGTTTTCGATACTCCATATCGGTACAGTCCCTTACGTTCGGCTCACTTGCATCCATCCACCAGGCATCCATTCCTATTGTGCCGAGCTTCTCGTAGAGCTGACGCCAGAAAATCTTACGTGCACCCTCGTCGTAGGCATCATAGAAAGCGTATTTATAGCCAAGCCAGTCGTAGAGACTGTCCTTAATACTCTGCTGATAGATGTAGCCTTTCTCGTTGAGTTCCTTGAAGTTGTTTGGCTTGAAATAATATTTTGGCCAGCAGGAAATCATGATCTTAGCCTTGTTGGCATGAATAGTATCGATCATTCCCTTTGGATCAGGGAAACGCTTGCCGTCAAACTCGAAAGCACCCCATTGGTCATCTACCCAATAGTTCCAGTCCATCACGATATTGTCGATTGGAAGGTGACGCTTGCGGAAACCAGACAATGCGTCAAGTATCTCTGCCTGAGTCTTATAGCGCTCACGACTCTGCCAGAAACCGAAGAGCCAGTTAGGCATGATCTGAGCCTTGCCAGTAAGTGTTCTGTAACCGCTAATGATCTCGTCGGCATTATCGCCAGAGATGAAATAATAGTCAAGTTGCTGTCCCATCTCGCTCCAGAAACTAATCTTCTGCTGCTCAGCCTTATTCACAGGCTCAAGGGCTCTGAGGCCGCAATAAGCCTCACCACCGTCAGGCTTCCATTCCAAGCGGATGGTGTAAGTCTTTCCTGCCTGAAGATTAACGGCAAACTTTCTCGCGTTAGGATTCCACGCGGTTCGCCATATCTCCTGATCCTTCTTGCCTGTATTCAAGACATCCTCGGTATAAACAGGCTTGCCGTTGATGTAAATCTTCTGATAGCCAGAGTAGTAGTGGCTAAAACGGTATTCGCCTGTCATCTTTGGAGTTATAGTACCCTCATATACTACCGTTGCATCATCAAGTTTGAAAGCAGGAAGATTCTTTGCCGATTTCAGATTCTCGAAGTAGATGCTATCCTCTCTTCTGACAAGAGTCTCCTGTCCCGGAGCCTTGTAAGTGCCGGTAAGAGCACCTTCTTTTCCGTCCTTGTCGCGAAGAGTGAATACTTCGTGCAACTGACTGTAGTCCTTTGGATTACCGAAACGTGAAAGGGAATAGTTATCGAGCAGAATACCATAGTTGTTGCTGCTCACAATGAATGGTATTGATACCTTGGTGTTGTATTGGAACAATTCCTCATTCTTTCCTTTATAGTTCCACTCGTCAGCCTGATGCTGGCCAAGTCCGTAGATAGCCTCGTTGTTGTCAAGGTTTTCGAACACCTGACGCATTGTCCAACCCTTGTAGGTCTCAGGCTTGCCGTCGGCATGAATCTGGGTAACCTCGTATGGGGTGAAGGTCTTACCGCCACCTTTCTGGTCGCGAGCAATCAGCTTTCCTTTAGAATCGGTAAACCATACCTCACCTGTAGTGGAGAGGACATAACCGTTGATCTTTCCTGTACTTACAATAACCTTATCGCCTTCCTCCTTTACAGTAAAGTTGCTGTAAGAAGGCTGGTCAACGATGATAAGGCTCTGGCGGTCAGCGAACTGGTTGTCTGCAGTTGCCGATACGCGGATGATTTTGTCGCCCATAACCTGCAGTCTCACCAGCTTGGGTGATGTTGCTGATCCCTTGGTTACATGGACGGTAACGCCTTTGTCTGTTTTCTCGTAGTTGATGGCACTCACAGGAACGCATACCATTCCAATAGCCATAGCGCACAAGAGTTTTTGCCTCATTCCGAAACTCATGTTTTTTAATTTATGCATAGTTAGCTTACGTATGTTGTATTTTGTTTAAGTTCTCTTTTTACCTATTGTCTATTGCCTTTTTGCAATATTGTGTGCAAAGATACAAAATTTTCCTTATACTACCTTGTTTTTTTCTCGCAAAAACTGATACTCTTCTCGATTTTGCTTTGTTTTTCCTTGTCTTTGCCAGCTTTTCTCGCATTTGGGTAGGATGTGCCTTCGTTCTACCTTCGCTCTTCCTCCGTACCAAAGTCGGTGCAAAGTCGGTGGAGGTCCTATTCAGAATGGGAGTTGCATCGAGTTTGGTACGGAGTTACATGGGAGTTACAAGGAAGTCATAAGGCATTATTTGATATGGATTGTCTTTTTATTAACATTTCTGCAAAATTTCACCAAACATTCTTGCATAATTCGGAAAAAATTGTTACTTTTGTCGTCGATTTTGGAGTCAACTGATAACTAATATGAAAATTCCCAAGTTAACGTTTTTGAACTCCTAAGTCTTTAATTCTCAGGAAAGAACCTTTTTCTTGGGCAAATATTCACGTTTTATACATAAAAGTTAATTGTCTGTATGACATATAGTTATACTATATCGTCATATCGTACTATGCCTATTTTTTGAACTACTCACCTGCTAATGGAAAACTATCAGTATCATATATTTTCACCATATCGAGTATGTCCTTTGGGGGCTCATGTTGATCATCAGCATGGACTTGTGACGGGTTTTGCCATAAATAAAGGTGTTGACCTTTGGTTTAATGTGCGTGAGGATGCACAGGTGAATCTCACAAGTCTCTCGTTTGAGGGAGAGGTGCATTTCGACCTTGCAAAGCGTACGGAGGTTCGTGAGAAGCATTGGGGCGACTATGCCCGTGGTGCTAAGTATGCCCTCAAGAAACGTTTTGAGCTTACCAGAGGAATAGATGGTGTGCTCAAAGGCTCGTTGCCGGTAGGTGGATTGAGTTCTTCTGCTGCCGTACTCATTGCATACGTAATGGCATTTGCAAAGGCAAATGGGATAACCTTGCAGCCGTTTGAGGTGGTACAGATAGCTTCTGAGGCAGAACGTGAGTATATCGGTCTTAACAACGGACTTCTTGATCAGGCTTGTATCGCCCTTGGAAAGAAGGACGGATTGCTCTTCCTTGATTGTGACAGCAATGAATGGAGGGTGATAAAGCGTAATCCTGATATGCCAGAGTTTGAGATTGGCATTTTCTTCTCTGGATTAACACGCTCGCTCGTGAATTCCGACTATAATCTTCGTGTGTTCGAGTGTAAGACGGCCGCTTGGAATATGCTTGCGTATATGGAGCAGCCTCTCAAGACATTCGACAAGACTTTCCTTCGTGATATTCCGAAGGACACTTTTGATAAGACACGAGATATGATGCCATCGCGCTTTGCTCGTAGGGCAGAGCATTTCTATTCGGAGTATCGTCGTGTGCGTCAGGGCGTTACGGCTTGGGAAACGGGTAATCTCCAGCTTTTCGGTAAATTGTCATTCGATTCTTGTGAATCGTCAATACATAACTATGAGTGTGGCTCTCCTGAGCTTATAGCTATCTATAATATCATGCGTCCGCTACAAGGTGTATATGGCGGTCGCTTCTCAGGGGCAGGCTTCAAGGGAGCTGTGATTGCTCTTGTTGATCCTGCATATAAGGAACAGATAGAGGCTACCCTTACCAAGGAATATCTCGCTCAATTCCCGGAATACGAGAATACATTTAAAGTGTTCTGGGTAAAGCCGGATGATGGGGCAAGGTTCGTGTGATTAATGCTATCGCAGAAACATTAATTGAGACGTAAATTGAAACATTAATTAAGACAAAAATTTTCTATGCTACGTGCGGTAGAATATGCAGATGTTGTTTATGAGATAATAGGAGCTGCAATGGAAGTGCATAGAAAACTAAATTGGGGGCTTCTTGAACCTGTATATCAGGAGGCACTTCATCTTGAACTTCTTGACCGTGGTATAGAGAATGAACGTGAAAAGAATATAGAGATATATTATAAAAAACATCATTTAGACAAAAGCTATAAGATGGACATAGTTGTTGGAGATGTGATAGTTGAACTTAAATCTGTAACTCAACTGATTGCCAAGCATAGAGCACAACTATGTAATTATTTACGTTTGTCAAGAAATCCTGTTGGATTATTAATTAATTTCGGAGAAGAAAAACTTGTTGGTGAACGATGGGTTTTAGATGATAAGACCAATCGTTGCTTTTTAGTTGATCGTAATATGCTTCCAATTGAGGATATAAATTATAATAAACTCTTTTATTGTGATCCTTTGGAAGATGAGTTAGATAAAAATTAATGTCAAAATTAATGTTATTTAATGTCCTAATTAATGTTATGCGACAGCAAAAGTAAACTGTTGAACTTGCATTAATGTTAGGCGAAGCCAAGAAAAAAATCGTTCTTAATGTTAAACTATAACGTAAATCTTGAGGGCAAGACAGTCCTCGTGACTGGAGCTGCAGGCTTCATCGGTAGTAACTTGGTAAAGCGTCTTTTCAAGGACGTACAGAATATTCGTGTTGTCGGACTTGATTCCATTTCTGACTATTATGATGTGAACATCAAGTATGAGCGTCTTTCGGAGATTGAAGCTCTAAATCGTGACTGGAGATTCGTGAAGGCTAATCTCGCAGACAAGGATGCTATTGATGCTCTCTTTACAGAAGAGAAGTTCGCGGTTGTTGTGAATCTCGCTGCTCAGGCAGGTGTTCGTTATTCCATCACTAATCCAGGTTCTTATATTGAGTCAAACCTTGTCGGTTTCTATAATATCCTTGAGGCTTGTCGCCATAATGAGGTGGAGCATTTGGTATATGCCTCTTCTTCATCGGTTTATGGCTCAAACAAGAAGGTGCCATATTCAACTGATGACAAGGTGGATAATCCTGTGTCTCTATATGCTGCTACCAAGAAGAGCAACGAACTTATGGCTCATGCTTATTCAAAGCTATATAACATCCCATCAACAGGATTGCGCTTCTTCACGGTTTATGGTCCTGCTGGTCGTCCAGATATGGCTTACTTCGGCTTTACGAACAAACTTCGTGAGGGTAAGACAATCCAGATTTTCAACTATGGCAACTGCAAGCGAGATTTTACCTATGTGGATGATATCGTAGAGGGTGTTGTTCGTGTTATGCAGCATGCTCCTGAGAAGCAGAACGGAGAGGACGGACTTCCAATTCCTCCATATAAGGTCTATAACATCGGCAATAACTCACCTGAGAATCTTCTTGACTTCGTTACTATCCTTCAGGAAGAGCTTATTGCAGCAAAGGTGCTTCCTGCTGACTATGATTTCGAGGCACACAAGGAACTCGTTCCTATGCAGCCGGGTGATGTGCCTGTAACATACGCAGATACCACTCCTCTTGAAACCGATTTTGGTTTCAAGCCATCTACCTCTCTCCGTGAAGGACTTCGCGCCTTTGCTCAATGGTATGCTAAATATTATGGAACTGCAGAATAAAGGCTGATATGAAAAATATAGTTATTGCAGCAGGTTACGCTACTCGTCTTGGTGAGCTTACCAAGAACTTCCCAAAGCCGCTTCTGAAGATTGGCGATTCGACTATACTTGGTCGTATGCTTGATGATATTGATACAATCCCAGAGATAGATGAACATATTATCGTAACAAATCATCGCTTTGCTTCAATCTTCAAAGATTGGGCAAAGGAGCAGAAATATACAAAGAAGATAACCGTTATTGATGATGGTACGAGCACAAACGAGACTCGTCTTGGTGCTGTTCGCGATCTTCAGTATGCCATAGAGGTTCTTCAGAAGAGAGAAATGGTAAATAGTAAATCGTTAGATAGTAAATGGCCTGATGATATGCTTGTTGTTGCCGCCGATAATCTTCTCTTCTTCTCATTCAAGGGCTTCGTTGATTTCGCCAAGGAAAAAGGTACACCATGCATTATGTGCCATAAGCAGCCTGTAAGGGAGAAACTCCAGCGTACAGGTGTCGTTGTTCTTGATGAGAATAATAAGGTTCTCAATATGGAGGAAAAACCGCAGGAGCCAAAGAGCACATGGGCTGTACCGCCATTCTATATCTATAAGAAGGAAAATATAGATATGATTATGCATGCCATAGAGAATGGTTGTGGCTTTGATGCTCCGGGCAATCTTGCTCACTATATGGTAGATAACGTGACTATGCATGCTTGGCCAATGGCAGGAACAGACGAGAACCTCCGTTTTGATATCGGCTCATTGGATACTTATAAGGAAGCCTGTGAGAAGTACGGTGTGAGGAAATAATCTCGTATCGATTTCATCTACAGCCTCAAAATGACAAAGGTAATAACCTACGGAACATACGACCTTCTTCATCAAGGACATATCAATCTTTTGCGAAGAGCTAAAGAACTTGGTGACTATTTGATAGTAGGAGTCACAAGTGACAGTTTTGATCGTGGTAGAGGCAAGCTCAATGTAAGAAACAATGTACTTGAGCGAGTTGAAGCCGTTAGAGCTACAGGCTATGCAGATGAAATTATCATAGAAGACTATCTTGGTCAGAAGATTGACGATATCCAGAAATATGATGTTGATATCTTTGCTGTAGGTTCCGATTGGGAAGGTAAGTTCGACTATCTCAATGAATATTGTAAGGTAGTGTATCTTCCACGCACTCAAGGCGTTTCTTCTACAATGCTTCGTGCGGAAAGTCAGGATGTGTTCAGGGTTGGTATCGTGGGGTCTGGACGTATTGCGAATAGGTTCGTTCCAGAGACTAAGGTTGTCAATGGTGTAGAGGTAGTGGCCGTATATGATCCGAATAAGGAAAATGCAGACGTATTTGCTGATAAGCATAATTTGAAAGCATATAGTGATAACTATAAGCTGTTTCTTGCAGATGTAGATGCTGTTTATGTAGCTTCTCCTCATCTTACCCACTATCAATATACAAAAGAGGCACTTGAAGCAGGTAAGCACGTTCTCTGTGAGATTCCTTTCACCCTTTCTGCATCTCAGGCAAAAGAACTCTATGACTATGCTGAAGCCCATGACCTTGTGTTGTTAGAAGCAAGTAAGACTGCTTATTGCCCTGCTTTCTGTCATATAACAACATTGGTCAAAAGTGGGGTTATTGGTGATGTCGTAGATGTAAAGGCATCTTTGTCAAAAATGGTACAGGCTCCAACCCGTGAGTTGGATGCAACACAGGCTGGTGGAGCGATGAATGAACATTCTCCGCTTACGTTGATGTCTGTTATAAAGATTCTTGGCAAGGACTATACCAAGGTTGATTTCTACTCAAAGATGGAGAATGACGTGGATGTCTATACCAAGATAAATCTCTGCTATCCTCATGCTACTGCCTCTGTGACATTGGGAATAGGCGTGAAGACGGAAGGTAATCTCATCATTTCAGGCACAAAAGGATATATCTATGTTCCTGCTCCATGGTGGCTTACCGACTATTTTGAGATTCGTTACGAAGATCAGACAAAGAACAAGAAATTTTTCTATAGCTATGACGGAGATGGCTTACGCTATGAGATACAGGAGTTTATTTCTATGATAGCCAATAATCGCAGAAATTGCTACAAACTTCAGACACGTGAAAGCGTTGCGATTGCCGAGATAATTGAGAAGTATAACAAAAAGGAAAATGTAACTATATTGTGAAATACGCGGTTGTTACAGGTGGCACATCGGGAATTGGTTTAGGTGTTGCTAAGATGTTGATAAGCAAGGGCTATTATGTATTCGCAACGTATGTTGGTCCAGATTTCACGGAAACGATAGAAAACTTCGAGGCTATCAAGACTGATCAGACAAACCGTGAGGAGGTATATCGGTTTATCAATTATGTAAAGAGTAAGACTGATCATTTGGATTGTCTCCATTGCAATGCCGGAATGAGTATTCGTAAGTCATTCACGGAATATACAGACAGAGATTGGGACATGATGATGGAAGTTGCCGTAAACTCACACTATATCATGTGTCGTGAGTTATTTCCAATCATCCCTGCTGGAAGTCGCATACTTTTCACAGGTTCTCAGATGGGAATCAATCCTCATGGCATGATTTTGGCTTATGGCGTTACAAAATCAGCAGTACACGCATTATGTAAGAACCTTGTCAAGGAATTTGAAGGAACTGGAACCACAGTAAATGCCGTTGTCCCAGGCTTCGTTGAGACCCCTTGGCAAAAAGAGAAGCCTGAAGAGATAAAGCAGAACATTTACAGAAAAACTGCCATCCATCGTTTTGCCACAATTGATGAGGTTGTTGATGCATTCCGCTTCTGTATAGATAATCCATTTGTCAACGGCAGTCTGATAGAGGTGAATGGAGGATATTCGTATAAATAAATACAGATTAAACAGTGAGGAAATCTGTGAAAAGTATCGGAAGAGCACCACTCTTTTTTTCGTAAAATCGTATGAGTGCAATAGTTTCATATCATATAAGAAGAAACTGAATCTCAAGATGTCATTAATGGAATTCTTGAGCTCATCTCTGGTAACGAACTTATTGATTTTACAATAATAGATTTATTGTACTCATTCAGATATTTTTCCTGTAAAGTAATAAATATGAATGTATTTTATATATCCACCCCAATCAAAATGAAATAGATGGATATAGTCATAATATTACGAAAGTAAATAGTTCTATTCATTTTTCGTGAAATTTTCGTTATATATGGGATTTATAGATGATATAGTAAGCCTATTCATTGAATATTTTTTATAATTCATATGCTTTTCGTTTTATAACATTCTGTGAATGATGTACATGAAATAAAATGCCTGATATCAAACAGGATTCTTTATTAACGGAATAATTCCTCTTCTTCATAAAATTGTAGGAGGACGTATTGATTTGTTTTATATTAATGATTGAAAATAGCACGTATATAAAATCTGCAAATAAGCGTATTGCTCGAAATAGTATTTTTATGAGCATTCGTATGGTAATTGTATTGTGTTTGACATTTTACACAACAAGAGTTGTATTATCGGTACTGGGAGTTGATGATTATGGAGTCTATAATGTTGTTTGCGGATTTGTTAGTATGTTTTCCTTTCTTACCGGATCAATGTCAAATGGGATACAACGATTTTTTAATTACGAACTAGGGAAAAATGGAGAAGAAGGGGCAAATAAGGTTTACAATACTGCTGTTATTATACAATTGATAATAGCAACAATTATAATTATTTTTATTGAAATTATAGGAAATTGGTATTTACATAATAAAATGGTTATTCCATTAAGTCGAATGTATGCAGCAGAATGTATTTTTCAATTTGCTATTTTAAGTTTTTCGTTCAATATATTACAGGCTCCCTTCTTGGCTGCAATAATGGCTCATGAGAAGATGGATTTTTATGCAATGATTAGTATTCTTGATGCCATACTAAAGCTCGCTATAGCGTTTCTTTTGACATTTTTGAGTGGAGATAACTTGATTATTTATGGTTTTCTTTTTTCTTTAATAAGTTTTTTTAATTTTTTCGTGTATTATATTTATGCAAGGTTGCGTTTTGATGAGATTAGAATAAAATGGACATTTCATAAGGAATTGTTTTTTTCCATGATTGGTTTTTCTGGATGGAATTTTTTTGGCTCATTTGCAAGCGTTATGAAAGAGCAAGGCATGAATCTTGTCTTAAACCTCTTTTATGGTCCTGTCGTGAATGCTGCAAGAGGTGTGTCGCATCAAATTAATGCGGGTTTGCAAGCTTTTGTGCAAAATATAAGCATACCTGTACGACCACAGGTTATACAATCGTATGCGAAAGAAGATTATAATCGTTGTTTAAAATTATTTTTTAGTATCAGCAAGTTAAGTTGTTGCTTTATTTTTTTATTATCATTTCCTGTAATACTAGAAATTGACTATATTTTGCATTTGTGGTTAGGAAATAATATTCCTGATCATACTCATAATTTTGTTGCTATTATTATTCTTGTTACTTATGTTAATAATCTAAATGCTCCAGTATCAGCAATAGTTCATGCATCTGGTAAAATGAAAGTATATCAAACTGTAACTAGTTTAATTTCATTAATGTGCATCCCGACTGCTTATGTTTTAATGAAGTTGGGATATTCCTCAGAAGTTGCATTATTTATGGTTTTTGTTTTTTGTGCGATTTCACAGTTCGTAGCTTTAAAAATACTCCAAGGAATGGTGACTTTTAGACTTTATGATTATTATCAAATAGTATTAAAGCCTTTCTTTACTCTCGTTATAGTTACATTTATATTTCCTTTGTTACCTCGATATTTTATGGATGAGTCTATTATTAGAGTATTGATTGTTTTTGCTATTTCTTTTGTTACGATAGGTTGGAGCTTTTATTATATTGTGTTAGATAAAAGTGAAAAAGGACTAGTTATAGAACTGTATAATCAGAAATTGAAAAGAAAATAATGAATAATAGTAGAGGGCATGAGGACGAACAGTTCCTCAAACAATACTATAGTCGCTATGGTGGCTTTTGGGTGTATCCTGATATGCTTGATTACTGCTATCTCGTAAACCCATATTTCAATCGTTCTGGTATTCTTGACGAAATGGAAGCGAACTTCCGAATGCTTGTAAGTGAATATCCTGCAGGTATGGGAGTGAATTCAAAACTTGCCAGCGAATGTTGGAATATTAAGCAAGAGTATATCATCCCAGGCAACGGCGCAGCAGAACTGATAAAGATTCTGATGGAGAACCAAAAAGGTAAGGTTGGTGTTATACGTCCTACTTTTGAGGAATATCCAAACCGTATGCCTGATGAGCAGGTAATTACCTTTGTCCCTCAAAACGAGACCTTCCGTTACGGAGCTGATGATTTGATAGAATTCTTCGGGAAGAATCCTGTGGACACCCTTCTGCTAATCAATCCAGATAATCCTTCGGGGAATTTCATTCCTATGGAGGGAATATTGAAGCTTGCAGTATGGACGAAGCAGATGGGGATGGGGTTCATTCTTGACGAGAGTTTTGTTGATTTCAGTGAGGGCTATGAGAACAACACATGCTTGAACAATGAATTATTAGAAGAAAATCCGCACATGTGTGTGATGAAATCAATATCAAAGAGCTACGGCGTACCAGGTCTTCGTCTTGGTATCCTTTGTAGTTCTGATACTGCGTTCATAGCAAAAATGAAGAAGCAGGTTAGCATCTGGAATATAAACTCGTTTGCAGAGTTCTTCATGCAGATTTATCCAAAGTATCGTGAGAACTATAAGAAAGCCTGTGATCAGTTTATAAAGGCGCGTGAGGATTTCGAAGTGGAATTGAAGAAAATACCATTTATAAAAGTGATGCCATCTCAGGCAAACTATTTCTTCCTTGAAGTTCTAGCACCATATAAACCAAAGGAACTGTGCGCAATATTATTGAAGAAATATAACATCCTTGCTTCTGCCTGTTTGGCAAAGAAAGGTATTGAACCTAACCGCTACATGCGTATTGCTGTACGAAATCACGAGGATAACGAACAGTTCATAAAAGCACTAAAAGAACTTATAAAATGATAAGAGTCTGTATTTGTGGTGGCGGTTCATTAGGTCATGTATGTGCAGGAATTCTTGCTTCACAAAAAGATGTTGTTGTCAATTTGTTTACACGAAAGCCTGAGCAATGGTCGCATAAGATAAAGGTTACAGATCTTAATGGTAAGGTGTTTAATGGAGATATTGCCATTATAAGTAATAAAGCAGAAGAAGCATTAAAAGACTGTGATATCGTGTTTCTTTGTCTTCCGGGTTTTGCTATAGAGGAAACTCTCATTTCAATTAAGCCATTTGTTGGCAAAGCAACAGTCGGTTCCATAGTTTGTAGCACAGGCTTTTTCTTTGCTGCACATAGGATACTAGGTGAAGGAGCAAAACTCTTTGGCTTTCAACGAGTGCCTTATATAGCACGTACGAGTGAATATGGTCATTCTGCGAATCTACTTGGTTATAAAGCTCAATTAGCGATAGCGTGTGAGAATACAGAGAATGTGGAAGATTTTAGGCAGTTGATAGAGAAACTATGGATGACCCCAACAATACTTCTCTCTTCTCATTATGAGGTATCGCTTACCAATAGTAATCCAATACTTCATACTGGACGTCTGTATTCTATGTGGAAAGATTGGAATGGTGAAATCTATGATCATATGATTCTTTTCTACAAAGAATGGACGATAGAGTCAAGTCAGGTGCTAGTAGACATGGATGCTGAATTCATGCAGCTTCTTGATGTCCTGCCTGTTAGAAAGGGGGCAATCCCATCATTGTTGGAATATTATGAAAGCCATGATGCAGAAAGTCTATGTAAAAAGATAAGTAGCATTCCTGCATTTCAGGAAATCATGTCTCCTATGAAAAAAGTAGAAGGAGGATGGATCCCTGATTTTGAATCACGTTATTTCACCGAGGACTTTCCTTATGGTCTTAATTTCATTAAGCGTTTAGCAGAAGAAAAGCATATATCAACCCCGACAATAGACAAGGTTTATTCGTGGGGAATGAGTAAATGTAAAAAGTAAATAACAGTAATGGCACACATAAAAACCTCCAAAGGCTTTCTTGAATACGAGAGTCACTTCCTCTATTTTGGTGATAGGATTATAGATAAGGAAGTGATGCTTGAAAATATCAAGATATTATCCGTATATCTTGATAAAATAGACATAAATTGGGGACCGGCATTTGGCACACTTATAGGTATAATCCGTAATGACGATTTCCAGCCTTGGAAGCCAGTTTTTGACATATATATTCTTAAAGAGGATGAAGAGCGTTTCAAGGACATTCTCTGGCTCTTAAAGGAGGTCGGATTTGAGGTCGTTCGCTATGAACGCAGAGGATTATATTATCTCAGTAGGAAAGAGCAGTATATCAAGGTCTTTGTATTACACAAGATTAGTAGTGATGTCCGTCATACTGGTGGCTCTGACTTTATTCATGAGAAATACCTGCAGAATACAGTTAAATGGGATTTCAAGGGAATAGAATTGAACGTACCTGCTGATGTCGATGAATATCTTACATTCCAGTATGGCGAAGATTGGGTTATTCCCAAGCAAACCGTATTCTATTCTACCAATCCTGTAAAGAAATGGTATCATGGGCTAAAGACTTGGATTCAAGATAACATGCCTAATGATATCTACTATTCTTGGTTGTTCCAACGTAGGAAGAGGGATTTTGTCAAGTTTAAGGCGCGTTGTGAAAGGAAGGGATTCCCTGTTCCTGTTAATTTTGAACTTGCAAGTATGAAGCCTCGCAAGTACAAGAAGGTGTTGACGGTAGGAGTGTATGACTTACTTCATAAAGGACATGTGGAACTATATCGAAGAGCTAAAGGTTTGGGAGATTATCTTATTGTTGCAGCCCAGGATAGCGATTTCATATTGAAGTATAAGCCAACAGCCAAGGTCCTCAATTCCACCGAGGACCGAAAATATATGATTAAGTCCATCAGATATGTGGATGAGGTCATTACTTATACCGACGTAGATAAGATTGTGCAAGAGGTTGATTTTGATGTGTTCGTAACTGGACCAGATCAATGTCACGAAGGCTTTCAACGTGCAATACAATGGTGTGAGGAACATGGCAAAGAACATATCGTTCTTGCTCGTACAGAGGGGGTAAGTTCTAGTGAACTTAAGGCCCAAATTGCAGCAAAGACAAAATTAGTTAACTTATAATTTATGAAAGATAGAGTTCCAAATCAATTATTACATGTTGCTAATAAAGTGGCGAAAATACCATTTGCAAAACCTTTATTAAAACCGTTTTATTATTATTATAAGAAAATATTATTTAGAGCTCGACAGCGACATTTCCGGGAAAATGCGATTTCTATGTTATATCAATTTGATAAATGTTGTTTAGATAACAATTATAATTATTTCCTTATTTTTGGAACGTTGTTAGGAGCTATTAGAGAGCATGGGTTGATTCTGCATGATTTTGATGTAGATGTTGCTCTTTTTATAGATGAACGTACACCTGATTTTTTAAAAAAAATAGAAGAATCAGGTTTTAGATTAATTCATAGATATAGCATCGGTGATGGAAAATTAGGATGTGAAGACACTTTCGAATACATGGATACCGGGGTTTCCATGGATGTTTTTTATGTTTGTCCTCCAATTGACGAATATCCTTATTGCTGTTGTTGGAATAAAATCGGTGATAGTATTACCCCACTGGATTCAATGAAAAAATATGGAGGAGTTATACCAAGGAGAATAGAACTACCAATTGATAGGGATATTATACGTGTAAAGTTTGAGAATATAGAAGTTAATATACCTCGCAATGCGCATCAAATTTCAGAGTTTACTTATGGGGAAAATTATATGACTCCAGATCCAAATTATAAACCGCCAAAAGAACATAGAGTTATATGGTATGATCAAATGGCTTCATACGAAGAATTCTAAATTGTTTTTCCCCAATCCCTTTTCTGTAGCGAATGTTAGGAATAAAAAATAAAACTGTTGATGTTTTACCAATAGTTCTATTCATAATAGCGGCAATAATTTGGAGAACTCAATTCTATGTTTTGTGTCTTTATACATTATTGCCAATAGTTATTGTATATTCTTTTCGAAAGTATAAATCTGAAATTTTTAATTCGATATATTGGAAACCATATTTATTT
The DNA here is from genome assembly GCA_900315105.1 of uncultured Prevotellaceae bacterium. The sequence goes on from OMXX01000026.1 coordinate 66,413, forward strand.
TTATTGATTTGGATGTTTTTATCTTCATTATTGAGTGATAACTCATTGGCGTCTTTAAAAATAATGATCTCTGTTACCGCGACTTTTTTCTTATCATTCTCTGTTTTAGCCTTATCTCAGAAAGGAAATAATTCTTTTTTCTTGTCATTCGCTTTTATTTGTCTTTTTATAGCAATTCTTTATTCTACTTTAACAAGTGAATCTTATATTAATAGTTTTGATTATGCGAATGAGGCCGAGAGACGAGCTAATACTGACTTGAATTCAAATCAATATGCTTATTTCTCTTTGTTTACAATTATGGCAGTTCGTTTGATGTTGGGGCGAATTAGTATATATAAACCATTATTAGGACTTTTTATATATTTTGTCCTTGCAGGACTATCTTTTTTCGTGGCTTTACTTACAGCATCACGTCAAGTTTTACTTCTGGAAATACCATTAATTGTCTATTTTGTATTTTTTGATTTTTCGACTAAAGATAATAAAATAAATAGAGTGTTCTTGTTTTTATTCATATTAGTGGCAGCTTTTTTTTTCCTCCCGAAAATAACATCCCTATATGATTCGAGCTATCTTGCAGTTCGTTCAGGTGAAGATATTGAGGAAGACGCTCGTTCTTATCTTTTATTAATGGGATTACATCAAGGTCTAGATAATCCAATGTTTGGCCTTGGATTTGGGGCAAATGTTTTGTTTAGCCATTGCACATACACTCATCTTTTGGCTCGTTGTGGCGTACCTGCATTCATTACTTATATTTATATGGTATATATTTCTATAAAAGAACAATATCAAAGATATAAAACTACTCATGATAAATATTTTAGATTGTATTTATTTATGCTAGTTTTTTTTGCTGTTGCAAATTTCTTCTATAGCTATATTAATCAGCCATTTATGCAGACAATAATGTTTCTGATTATAGGAGAAAGTGATAAATTATATAGTAAATACAGAAAAATGTTTTTATGAAAAAGCTCGTGATAATAACCAAAAAGTTTCCATATTTTCAGACAGAAGCTTTTATAGAATCGGAATATATATATTATGATAATTATTTTGAGAAGGTAACTTTTCTTCCTATAATCAAAGGTAAACTTAGAGAAAAATGTAAAGATGCAAACATTTGTGATGCATATAATGAACTATATAAGACAAAGTATGTTCAGGTTTTTAAAATGTTTTTTTCTTGTCATTTTTACAAAGCGATTGTTGCAAATCGGAAAAAGATATGCTCAAAAAATTTTCTTTTGAAGATTATTTTTCAAGAAATTCATTATAGGATTTTAAAGAATTTGATATCCAAGAATGAAAGCTTATTTGATGAAAATACAGTTGTTTATAGCTATTGGTTTAGTTCGGTCGTATATGCATTATTGAAGGTGAGGGAAGAAAACTTATATAAATATAAAGTCGTTTGTAGAGCTCATCGTTTTGATGTGTATGATGATAATGGAGAGATGCCTAATAGAAAATATTGTATTAAAAATCTTGATAAGATTTTCCCGATTTCCCAGGATGCTTTAAATGTATTGTCTAAACAATCAAATAATATTGATAAGTTCTCGTTAAGTAGGCTTGGAGTGCATGATTATAAATGTATATCAAAACAATCAAAGAATGGTGATTATAATATTTTGACGGTTTCCCAAACAAGTAAAAGAAAGCGACTTTTACTTATTTGGGAATCCATACAGCAATACGCGATTTTGAATCCTCAAATAAATGTAAAATGGACTCATATTGGTGATGGACCTTTAGATGACGAATTGCAAAGACTTTCAAATAATAATAGGGTAAGTAATTACGAAATTACATTAAAAGGAAGAGTTCCCAATTCTTGTGTTCTTGATTATTATACAACAAGAGAAATAGATGTATTCATGAATCTAAGTTCTTCTGAAGGTGTTCCTGTTTCTGTAATGGAGGCACAGTCTTTTGGAATACCTGTGATTGCAACAGATGTAGGTGGCTCTTCTGAAATCGTAGATGACACGAATGGCTGTTTATTATGTGCGAATCCAACAGTTAATGATGTCGTAAAGGCACTAGAAAAAATAAAAACAGGATGTTTTGATAGAAAAGAAATCAAGGAAGTATGGAAAAACAAATCAAATGCAGAAGTTGTTTTCCCGTATTTTATTTCAGAATTGGCAAAAATATAATATGAATTTTTATTTTCTTTGTGTTACTCAGCCGTATAATGCAGGTGATTTGTTAATAAATCGGATGCTTCTTGAGGAATTAGGAAAGTATGGCAAAGTTTTTGTTGATTGTTATAATTGTCCTGAAGATTTTCGTTCCTTCCTTATAGGAAATACTGACAATATTGTTGATGTATATAAAACTTATGGCATTACTTTAAAAAAGGGATGTTTGATATCCTTTGCTAAACTGGTAAAAAAAGAAAACATCCAATTATATACACAAAGTCCAGGACCAATCAATAAGATAAGTGATATAAAACTGCGTTTTAGTTTTTCGTTAATATATAAGATTTTATCTTTTTTGCGTATTCCAATTGTCTGTATAGGTAATTGTTGTTCTTCTGCGATTGTAACTCGAACAAATGTCGTGTCAAAAAGTGTTGCATCTTATTATGTGAGATCCGAAAAAGCTGTCTCTTTTCTAAAACAATGTGGAGCCGAAAATGTACATTATATTCCAGATTTGGCATATTTGTATCATAGTAGAATTGTAGAAACGGAGAAAAAAAAGATAGCAGCGTTTAGTTTTCGTGAGGTGAAAGAAAATCTTAATTTATTCATAGAATGGATTAGGGACGTAATATTTTTTTTAATACGTAATGACTATAAAATCGTCTTTTATCATCAAGTAAAGACTGATAAATGTTTTATGAGAACTCTTTATGATGCTATAGGAATAAAAGAAATTGAATTAATATCTGAAGTCATTTGGTATGACACTTTTGGTTTTTATACAGATAAATCAATCATAATAAGTAATCGGCTTCATTGTTTACTTTTAGGAGCTGTATATAATGCGGTTCCTCTCGCATATATAGATAATGATCGTTTGACAAGAAAGATAACAGATGTATTTGATTCTTCGATGGGAGAATATTCTGAACGTTTTATAACATCTTCCATATCTATAGAAAAGTTGTCAAATATTGTAAATGATTATTATAAATATAATCAGATTATAAAAGGAATAGTGTCTACTAATTACAAGTTATGTAGTGCGAACATTAATAAAATTATTTCGAAGTATTGCAAAATCGATTAACCGTCAAAATATGAAACTTTGTTTAATATATAATTTTGCTCAGCACTACCGTACAAGCATCTTCAAGTTAATGAGTGAAGAACTTGGTTGTGATTTTCTTTTTGGCGATTCTATGTCTGATGTCAAGAAAATGGATTATTCGCTATTGAAAGGAAAGGTGACAGAAACACATACTAAATATGTTATAGGACGGTGGTATTGGCAGCCTAAGGTCATAAGTCAGCTTTTTAAGGGATATGACCACTATATTCTTCTTGGTGAGACTCGGGCTTTAAGTACATGGATTTTCTGTATTCTAGCTCGAATATTTAAACCACGAAAGAAAATTTATTTTTGGTCTCATGGTTGGTATGGTAAAGAGAATAAATTAGAGTCTATCATAAAGAGGATCGAATTTCAGCTTCCAAATGGTGGCGTTTTTACATATGGTGAATATGCCCGGCAATTAATGATTGGAAATGGTTTCAAAGCAGAAAAGTTATTTACGATTCATAATTCTTTAGCGTATGATCAACAGATTGAAATAAGAAAAAGTATAAAAAAAACGGATGTGTATTCCGAACACTTCGGAAATGCAAATCATAATTTGTTCTTTGTTGGTAGATTGACTCCCATTAAGAAACTTGACCAGATCTTAGACGCATTGCTTATTTGTAATAAAAAAGGAAATAAGTATAATTTTACTTTTATTGGAGGTGGAACAAAAATGGATAGTTTGATAGATAAAGCAGAAAGTCTAGGTTTGCAAGAACAAATTTGGTTTTATGGTCCTTGCTATGATGAGAAAGAACTTAGTTCATTGATATACAATGCAGACCTTTGTGTCGCTCCTGGTAATATAGGTCTTACAGCTATGCATTCTATGGTTTTTGGCACACCTTGTATAACTCATAATGATTTCCCTTATCAGATGCCTGAATTTGAAGCAATAAAGGAAGGGAAAACAGGATTATTCTTTAAACGTGATGATATTAATGATTTGTCTAGATGTATAGATGAGTGGTTCTGTATAAATGGGCAAAATAGAGATCAAATACGTAAGGAATGTATGAATGTAATTGACAAAGAGTGGAATCCATATTATCAGTTGGAAGTTCTTAAGAAAGGTTTAGGTATATAATTATGTATCCAATAATCCATTATATAAAAGGGGTTATAAAAACTCTTTTTAATCCTCGGATTTCTTTGTTTGCCATAGTTTCTGCAAATGTCGATATTCATAAATCTGTTTGCATTTATCGTGGAGTTAAAGCTAAGCGTTCCGTTATAGGCTCTTATACATATATTGCATCACACACAGAGATTGAGAATGCAGAAATAGGTAAATTTTGTTCCATAGCAGATCATTGTCGTATTGGTATGAGTAGTCATTCTTTGCAATATTTATCTACATCTCCGATTTTTACTCAAACAATTAATGCTCTTCAAGAAAGATGGATTGAAAAAAATGTGATTGAGCATAGAAGTAAGGAAAAACGTGCTTATTTGGGAAATGATGTGTGGGTAGGTTCTCATGCTTTAATAAAAGGAGGCGTACATATTGGTGATGGCGCTTGTGTTGCTGCAGGTGCTGTTGTTGTAAAAGATGTGCCACCATATGCAATTGTTGGAGGTGTTCCTGCAAGGATTATTCGATATAGGTTCCCTGATGATGTTATTAAGATGTTGATTCTGCTGAGATGGTGGGATTTACCAGAGGATGTTATTAAGGAAAACATAGCCATGTTTCAAAAGGAAAATGTGACTGCAGAGGAACTTGCTATAATGATAAAAAAAAACAATTGTGAAAAGCAATAGAAAACGATTGTATCTCTTTTCTTTTGTGTTATTGGTTATATGTGTGCTGTTTTATTGCGGTGGTATTTACAAGATAGTAGCTGTTAATATAAGAATACCAGATAAACGATGTGTCCATTCATTTCGTATCATTACATTCAATATTAATGCTAATGATACTTTGTCTTTTACGACTGCTTTTCAGGATAGCCTTTTGGAGGAGATTCGTCGTCAGACTCCTGATATCATATGTTTTCAGGAACTGTCTTTTGAGAATCTAAAGAAAATTAAGCCTCAATTGGATAGCATTTATGGTAAATGTGATACTCTCAAAGGTGACAATCAATTATGGAGGTTAATGTTTTATTCGAATTTGCCACTTAGAAATTTCAAACGCTATCATTGTGATGGGACTATTGAAACTTCAGATTTTGATTCTCTTGAATTGAAAGAGTATGATCAGATGCGAAAGCAGATGTCTGTAATGTCGGCAGAATTTGAAGTCCAACCTGATAAATGGGTTACTATTTTCTCTGGTCACCTTCGTTCAAGTGCTTACTCTGCAGCTCGCAGATCCATGAAAGAAAATTCCCATTGGTGGGATGGAGTCCCCCTTTATCTTAGGAATTATAAAATCGGAAAGAGAATCCGTGACTATCAGGCACGTAATGTTCGCAGATTTATAGATGAAGCACGTGCAGAGGGTAAGATAGTGGTTGTTGCAGGTGATCTTAACGATTGGTGCGGTAGTACTACATTGAATACTCTTATGGGTGAGGGTGATAATGCGCTCAAAGATGCATGGTGGGAAGGAGGAAATGGATTCGGGTTCACATATCAAGGATGGCATCTTCGTCTTCGACTTGACCATATCCTATATAGTGATGGACTCGAACTCCAAGATGTAAAGGTTATAGATTCTGATTTAAGCGATCATAGACCATTAGTTGCTGATTTCTTAATATCAAAATAATGTTTAGTATGCCCAGAATTATGTATAGGATAATTGCTATATTTCTTTTTGTTCTATCTTGTTTGGGCGTTTATTCTGATAATCACATTCCTTCATATGCATTGGAAAATGCATTAATCAGAAGAACTTATTCAATTGATACTATAGGTGCTCAACATATTAATGTATTCACAGAACGAGATTTTACCGTTGCAGTCACTAATAGGCCTATCGTGTTCGAATTACGCAATAATATAACAATAAATTCTACGATACGTTTTCATGGGGGCAAATCATACTATATTAAAGGTAATGGATTTTCAATTACAGAAAAGCATAGTCCGTCTCCAAAACGTTCTTTGCCTTATCAGGCAAAATCTTGGTCACTTGATAAGAAAAAGAAACAATTGACAATAAGACTAAAATCGCCTATTAATATTCGTCAATTTCAGAACAGAGATAGTATATATGTAGTCTATGAAGGTTGGTATATAAGGTTTAAGGAACGTCTGGTATCTGTCAATGACTCTGTTTTGACATTTAATTGTAATGATAAGTTTCTTAGCAGTCCAAAGTTTTTTTCGTTAACTCCCTATCCATATTTCTATTTGGAGGAAAATCCAACAGACAGACATTTCTTAAAATATATGTTTGTTGTGTTGAAGGGGGCAAAATTACTTATAGATGACACTACCTTTCGTGGTGCTTCAACATGTTGTATCTATAATTTGGGTACGTTGAAAGTTCATGGATGTAAATTCTCTGATTTTAAGAAAGAAGGAATCTCGTCTATTGGTGAATTGTATGTTGATAACTCCCATTTCTCGAACATAACTTCTGCGTGTATTGTGTCAATGCCTAAATCATATTTAGATGTTGAGAATTCGGAATTTAGGGAATGTGGACTATATGGTTCGAATCAGGCTTGTATATCAGCAAGAGGGAATTCGTATATTGCAAGAAATACTTTTGCGAATTTTAATTATTCAGCAGTAGCTCTTGGTTACAAATCCAAATACACAGAAAAGTTTCCATCTTCTATTGTTGAAAAAAACATTCTTCTTTGGACTCCAGAATGGGAGCAGAAAATGAAGATATATGCTCTTATCGATGGTGGCGCAATCCATATATCAACTTGTAATAAACGTACGATTGTTCGCCATAACACAATCATTAATTTTGGAGGACATGGCTATAATCGTGCCATTTATTGTGATGATGGTGCTTTTAATGTAACAATATATGGTAATGTGATAAAGGGCACTCGTAATTCATTCGATATAGATTCCAGAGATTGCTCTAGGAAATGGAAAAAACAGAAAGATACCACTAATTGTCCCAATACAGGAAATTATATCGGATATAATATATGCGATGGCAAATTGAAACTTGAGGGCGCTTCTGCGGTAAGTGACAATGGCTGCATTTTTGAAAATAATATAATTGTTAGTAAACATGATGAAGGGAATAGTATTATCAGAAATGTAAAACATTCAAATTCTGCAATAGTCTATGATCCCCAGGGCTACATTGACAAAAACGGTAATGTCAAACTCAAAAAAACAAAAAAGTTGGTAAATATAAAAGCTCCGGTGTTAATGAAAAACAAATAATTATCAACTTTGCATGTATTAATATGTCTTTATCAAAAAAAATATATTTTTCCCCTTTTGGCTATGTTATTTCATTCTTCCAGCATCTGATGGCGCCATTTGCAAAGCAGATGATGGTTTACGGATATAGGAATCCAATAACAAAGAAATATAATCGTGCAACACGTATATCCTCATCTGCATACGTAACAGGTAAGGGGAAACTCGATATTGGTGACAATGTATGGGTAAATCATAATGTTAGGATCGATGCTTCTGGTGGTGTAAAGATTGGAGATGGATGTCAGATTGGATATGGTTCTATGATCCTGTCGCATAGTAGTCATATGGCTGTTAGACTCAACGGAGAGGCGTTTATTAAACTGGATATCCCTGAACGAGTAGGCTACATCCATAAGCCTGTTGAAATTGGAGAATACACATTCATTGGAGGAGGGGCTGCCGTAATGCCAGGTGTCAAGATCGGTAAAGGATGCGTAATAGGAGTGAATAGTGTAGTTACGAAGGATGTGCCCGATTATGCCATCGTTGCAGGTGCACCAGCAAGAATCATTGGCTCTACAATAGATACCGACAAGAAATATTTTGACAATCCAACAGTTAGGAACTGTTATTACGATAAGTCTCTGATAAAATAGAATGGTTTTAAGACTATTATATCTTCCCGCATATTTCACACCGGAACATGCTGCAAGTTCGTATTTGGCCAATAATCGAAATCAGGCATTTGCAGATGCGGATTTCGATGTCATAACATATACTGCAACTCCATGTAGAGGTATATCTCAGGAGGTACGAGCTGAATACTGTAAGAAAGAGCATCGGGTTGAGGTGATGTATAATGGACATATGACCGTACATCGTTTCTCGATGTATGCAGAAGGAAAGAACCCGATTATGCGTGCTTTAAGATATGTGTTCTGTTGGGTTAAACAGTTTTATTATGGACTCAATACAAAAGACATAGACTGTATATATCTTGCTTCTACGCCTCCAATTCAAGGCCTCCTTGGTGCATATCTAAAGAAATTCAAGAATGTTCCATTCGTCTATAACCTTCAGGATATTTTTCCGGATTCTCTTGTCGGCACATCATTGGCCAAGAAAGGTTCCCTCTTATGGAAAATTGGACGTGTGGTCGAGAACTTCACCTATAAACATGCTGATAAGATAATCGTCATCTCCGAGGACTTCAAGAAGAACATAATGGCAAAGGGAGTGCCAGAGGATAAGATTGAGGTTGTATATAACTGGGTGGATCAGAATGCCGTAGTTCACGTGGATCGTTCTGAGAATAAACTTATCACTAAGTACAATATTGACCCTACGAAGTTCTATATAGAATATAGCGGAAATATCGGTCTCACCCAGAATATGGATATGCTCCTTAATGTGATGAAAGACTTGAAGGCTTCACATCCAGAAATCGGACTTATCCTTGTCGGTGAAGGCGCATATAAGCAGCAAGTAGAGGAAATC
>OMXX01000127.1 GCA_900315105.1 uncultured Prevotellaceae bacterium
CAACCTCGCCGTGGATCATAACATGCTGCTCATGTCACTGATGAAGCGCGTGGCTCGCAACCATGGTTTCCGTGTGCTGCTCCACGAGAAGCCCTTCGATGGCATCAACGGCTCTGGTAAGCACAACAACTGGAGTCTCACAGCGGCTCAGGGTGATGGCACGACACTGCTCCACGCCCCAGGCAAGACCCCTGAGGAGAACCTGCGTTTCGTCACCTTCATCGTCGAGACACTGATGGCTGTCCATCGTCATAACGGCCTGCTGAAGGCCTCGATCGTCAGTGCCACGAATGCCCACCGTCTGGGTGGCAACGAGGCCCCTCCTGCCATCATCAGTTCGTTCCTGGGCAAGCAACTCACGGAACTCTTAGACCACATCGAACTCTCTGATAAGGACGACCTCTTCAATCTGAAGGGCAAGCAGGGTATGGAGATCGACATCCCCCAGATCCCTGACCTCATCATCGACAATACTGATCGCAACCGCACGTCTCCCTTTGCCTTCACAGGTAACCGTTTCGAGTTCCGTGCTCCTGGTTCTTCAGCCAACTGCGCCTCAGCGATGATTGCGCTGAACTCAGCGATGGCAGAAGCCTTGCAGAACTTCAAACAGCGTGTGGATGCAAAGATCGCCAAGGGCGACAGTAAGGTGTCAGCCATCCTCGATGTGCTGCGCGACGATATCAAGACCTGTAAGCCCATCCGTTTCGATGGCAATGGCTACAGCGAAGCCTGGGTGAAAGAGGCAGCCAGTCGTGGACTCGACGTTGAGAAGTCATGTCCGTAATGAAGTAAAATGGGAGACCTACGTCAAAACCGTACAGATTGAGGCACGCGTCATGGGCGATCTGTCGATGAACCACATCATCCCCGTTTCCACCCATTACCAGTCGCAACTCATCAAGAATGTACAGGGCATGAAGGCCGTGTTCCCTGAGGAACAGGCCAACCGTCTCTCAGCCCGTAATATGAAACTGATTCAGGAGATTGCCGAGCGCACGGAGCGCATCGAACAGTTCGTAGAGGAACTGACTGATGCCCGTCGCGTCGCCAATCGCATCCAGAGCATCCATGAGCGCGCCATCGCCTACCACGACACCGTCTGTCCGAAGATGGATGCCATCCGTTCAGAGATCGACCATCTTGAGATGATTGTCGAAGATGGCCTCTGGTCACTGCCTAAGTATCGCGAATTACTGTTTATTCGCTGATTCTATCACCGCATTATAATAACTGCAGAAGTCTGCCCATCGATAATAAGGAGCATTATCGGTGGGCACTGGCAGTTTGGCCTCCTTCTTCACCTCATAGGGATCCACAGGATCGAGATCAGCACCGTTGATACCCAGCAACACCGTCAACGGACCAATACACGTGTCGTGACCGAATCTGAGGTCTGCCACACGGTCGCTACTGCCGTCGATCACAGCATTCGCCTTCTTCATGACATCCTGCAGGATGGGGATCATATAATACTTGTTGTCGAACACCCAGGAATACGAGCCTAAGTTCGACTGCTCCCAACGGGCAGCCAGTTCCTCGTCCTTCACGATGTTGCCCATCAGACCCACATGCCCGATACTCGGCAGCGAAGTGTAGAGGTTGATCAGATCCTCACCCATGCGCCACATGGGGCCTAAGTCCTCCGTCGAGGTGAACACACGGCTCAGCACCACCTTGCCCAGCGAGTCGTTACCCTTAAACTGATGGGGACTCAGCTCATAACGCGGATGTGCCTTGGGATAGACATGCTTCACGGGATTCTGTCCGTCCATCGGCACCACACCGTCGAGTGTGAAGCGCGAAGACTGCTCCCTGACCTCCAACTTCGGATTACACTGCGTCAGCTCCTGGCAGAAGGCCGACATACTCAGCACACAACGTCCTGAGAGCGAGGCGATGGCCAACACGTTGCCACCCTTCTCAAACACCTCTGGAAAGGCGTTATACATCGTTCTGGCAATGCCCTGGTGCTGTTCCCAGCCAAGTTGCGTCAGTTCACTCCAACCCGTCATCAACTCGTCCTTCACTGCCTCAAAACGCTTAAAGAACGCCTCACCCTCAGCCGTCAACTGCTGACGGTCGTGCGCCTTTGTCAACAGCGTGTCCAGATCCTTATACAACTGATTGTTCCAGTAATAACGCGAGCCATGACGGGAATAGTGGCTGATATAAAAAGGTTTGTAACCATCAGGCGCCTTCGTCAGCGTCACATCCTCAAACTGGTAAGGACAGTCGTTGCCGTAAGCCTTCTTCGGGCACGCCTTCAACACTTCGTTCACATCAATTCTCTGGGCACCTGCCGTCAAGGTCAGGATAGATAAGATCAGGGTTGCAATCAGTTTTCTCATTGTCATTTAGTTTTAAATCTGTTTGCAAATATAAGAAAACTTTTCAGAAATCACATCATAAAATCGATAAATCATCAAAATTTTGCTATCTTTGCAGCAAGATTATGGCTTGGAAACTGAAATATCGCTGTACATCATGCGGATATGAGGCTGAGGTTTACGAGGGACAAGGCCTCTTCCGTCAGCAGATCTCACCCATGAGTTGTCCTGATTGCAAGACGATTCAGAACATCGTCGTGGGTGGCATCATCGGCGATGTCGCCCCCTCCTTCCGCAGCGAGGCAGGACGTCTGTGCCTCAATTGTGGCAGCGCCAACATCCGCCCCTGGGACAAACACACCTGTCCCAAATGCCAAGGCGACATGCAACCCACAGACGAAAAAGAATTCTGGACGTAATTATTTCTATTTACGACATACTCTAACCCTCTTCCCCTACTCTGTCGCAAATCACTCCCCTTGTCGCAACAACTTCGACAAGAATTAGGCAAATTTCTTGGAATCAACCCAAAATCCCCGTATCTTTGCATCAGTTTCATACATTTAGTTAGGGTTTATATTTAATTGTCTTTTTCATTTGATTATTGCTTTTAAGTTTGTGAATTAGCATACAGGGTTCGCTTGGAAGCGAGCCCTTTTGCTGTTAAATGGTATTCCAATTATTACTCTTCGTCTTGGCCCTCAATAAAATTAGCAGGGCGTTTGTCAAAGTCAACAAAGTGTACACCTATGGCATAGATAAAATCCTGAGTCAGCAAGTGATAGTCAGAAATATCTTTAGGATGCTCACCATCAGAACCATTGTACCACTTGTTGTGCAAAGAAATAAGTTCCTTATCTGCTAAAAGTACGTTGCGGATGTGACCACACAAATCTTCATATCCTACCAACCTGTGTGTATAAACCGATAAAGAGGGATAATTTAAACCTATGATATCCCTAAAATCATACCACACTGAAGATTTGAAAATATAATGTCTGTCTGGATACATGAAGGACAGATATACAGATACTGCATGCATATCTTGTTGGGATGTTTCTTTGGGGCCGAATTTTTCATCAGACTGTTCCTCTGCCTTGTTTGCATTAACAATATCCCTCATTTGGTTTAAAAACTCATCAACTCGCTCTGACAACAGCTTTTCTTCGTCAAAAAGCATGAGTAGTGCACTTCTAACGTCCTCTTTAGCAATTCTTGCTGCTTTAACAAGAACTTGCTTTGCGTAATAATGAGGTGCTGACAATAAGTTCTCTTGGCGCTTCAGTGCTAGCTCCAAATTCACACTTAAGTCATCATCTTCAAATTTGGCAATTGTATCAAAAACATTCTTAAATTGAGTTGTAGCCACCCATTTATAATGTTCATGGTTATACATAAAGTTCTTTTCAAGCCACTTCTTGTACCATTTTATATATGGCTTAAGCTTTTCTTCCAGGTTCTTTTCTGGCTCCAAAGATGTAACTTTCACTTTGGGAAGTTTTTTTTGCTTTAGTGGTGTATATGGCTGATTACCATATTTTGTAGTGTCGCCAATACTTTTGCCAACATCTACAAAACTGCCATAATACTTTGAATCAGTCACGACCTTACCTTCCTCATCAACATGATCTATGAACATAAGGTTTTCAAGGAGAGCCACTTTGTCATCCTCTTCTAAGCTAGGCAACCATTCTGTTCTGAGACCTTCCGCAGCTGCTTCTTTTGTAAAGTTCTTAAAACGGCTGTGTCTACTTACGAAATGCTTCATACGCAACATCACAAGATACATCTGTTTAGGATCTATCTCCTTGAATTGTGTATGTATAGCTGGAGTTGCAGCAGCAATAACAAGGTCATCAATGCTGCAATCAAGGTGTTCGTGGAGATAAAGTGCCACTACCCTGTTGATAAGTTGCTTCATCAATGCTGATGTACTTGGATTTGCCATAATATATATTTTTTCTTATTTATTCTTTAGGTAAAAACATCTCGCTCTCTTTATTCCAACGCATCTCAACACCGTCTCGGAATATTCTCAATTCATCGGTATCTTGAACAAAACGATTCATCATCCATCTATCTATTATCGTATCAACTGCAACTTTTATCTGATGCCATTTCAATCCTTCCTTATAACCATCTAATTTTTGAAGAGTCTTTAAACTTAACGTTTTTTTGTCACCATACTCTTCATTAATAATAGATGTGGGAACAACATAGAATGACCAATTATTTACATTCAAAGGATTTGATGAAATGGGATCTTTTCCTTCATCAACACAGAATATATATATGTCATTTTGACGTTCAATATCTGTTTTTGCATTTTGATATTCCAAATGTGTTCCTCGTATACTAAACACGCGCTGTTCAGAAATTTTGTGACTCTTCTTCCATGATTGCCAGTAGGAAGTTGCTTTAACTTCTATTCTATAATCTCTATACGACAAATCATAAAGAGTCCATCCATTGCAATTATCTGGTTCAGCTTTATGTAATGCTCTAGCAACAAGAAATTCAGCGACGCTGCCAATGTTATCTATCAGATTGGAATGTTGAAATCGCCAATAATCAATTACATTAAAGCCAAGACTTTTATCATCTTGCATAAACTCCTCATGACCACAAAGCAAACTCGGTTTTTCAAGAGTATGCTCCTTCCCTTCTTGATGTTTTGTCTTTTCCTCCATTTGTTTAACTTTTAGTTATTCTGTTTGCAAATATAATGGTTTTCTTTGAAATATCCAAATTTTATCTTGTTTTATACAACGACATCTATCAACTTAGCTTTTGACAGCCACCGTAGCACATCGTGGATCTACTCACTCCTCTTAATAATCATAGTGAATCTGCTACTCGTCTGATTCTTGCGGACACGTCATAAAGAGCCCCTCTGAATTGTTCAAGTTCCTCATCTATCATAGGATCAACAGGAGAACCATCCTTAGTACGACCTTCAATCTTAGCGAAAAGCCAAGATGTATGCTTATGCATGTAATTGTTAGCAATTTCACCCCATAAAACAGCCACAAGAATATCTTGAACCTTCATCCCTAATTCGGAGAACTTGATTTCTCTTGGTGTAAACTTTTTCTTAGTCATGTTATCTGTTTATTAATTATTGAAAAATGAAAAGGAGCGAGCGGCAGGGTCGAACTGCTCCTTCTCACGCAGAGCCGAATTGTTCCACAAATACATCGGTGTCTACTCGCTCCATATAGGGAACGGGAGGCTCCGCATCCTACAATAAACTCGTTACTAGGAATTATCGCGGTACACCCCCCGCATGTTAATCAATATCACTATTTCTCAAAACCAGCAGGCTGCATTTTGCAGTAGCGCTGATACCATTCCTGTTTCTCTTGTGTATCCATTTCATCATCTTCGCTGATGATGCAACCATGATGGAGATCATCGGCTATGACATAGATGACATCGTGAAGTTCCAGATTCTTCTTGAACTTATCTGGTATCACATCATAACCAACAATAGCGCCTATGATATTACCAGCCACAGCACCTGTAGAATCACTGTCTCCATCATGATTTACTGCTGCAATGAGCACATCTTCGAAACTATCAATATGGCGAACAACGGCATAAATAGCAATTGCTAAAGTTTCTTCGCCTACCCAGCCTCCACCTAGGCGACTGATATTATCAACATCGCTCAGTTCGTTTCCTGCAAGGGTCAATGCCAATTCTATGAGTTCACGCTGTCGCTCCAAATCATTATGGAACACTTCGCCAATAGGTTTTTCTTGGTCCCAATTCACTTCAGAAACGTTATTTCTAACCACAAGGCTTGGCAGCAGATCTAGCGCTTCATTGACTATTGCTATGAAATGATTTACGGCAGAAACTTTATCAAGCCCCTCGAAACCACCATCCTTCACTATGCGATAGATGATATGCGTCATCAATATAGCCGGAATCCAACCCAATGGGTGCTTATGAGTCAGACGGGCAATCTCACCTCCAGCCACATCAATTTCTTCGATCCCATATCTCACCTCATGGCAGGCACAGAACAATGGCCAAGGAGCTACTCGCATCACGCCACCACAGCCTTTACTGTTGTTTTGAGGAGTACGGCCCTCCTTCATTTCCTTAATCGAAATCAGGCAAGTATTTCCAGGAGCGCGACGAAAATATAACTCAGGCAAAGCACTCAGCCAAGTGTAACGATTGGAAAAGTATTTGTCATCTTGCCCCATCACACTCTCATACGACTTCATCTGCGTGTCAAACCAGTCTTGATAGGCATACTCCACATAATACTCTGGTGCTTGACCAATGCCTCGCATGAACTTTCGAGTAAGTCCCATCAGCAACCCATTGGCAGTAAAGAGTGTCATCTGCGTGTCATCACTAATTTCTGCGACTCCATTAACCAGATCATACTCTGTAATACCAGACAGACCATATTTTGCAATGATCTCCGAATAGTGGTTAAACTCCACAGCATATCCTAAGGCATCACCCGCTGCGCCACCAACCAGTGAACCTCTTACGAGGTCTAGTCTATTATTATTCATCTTGGTTTATACATTATTATATTTTCGTTATGCTACATTGCGCTTAATTTTGATGATCAAGTGAACCTGCTCTTCTGGGTGCACTTCGGGGTCGATCTTGTTGATACGACACTCGAAAATATTACCCCATCCCATTTCGAGAAGATTGGAAATAGTCTCGTTCTCGCCACGAGGAATATAACCCAGCAGATATTCGTCATCCTCCTTGTCATATACTACCATAACGGCATAGGGATCAAAACGATTCTCCTTATCACGTTCTAACCTTAGGGTAGTTCCTACTTTCAACTCTTCCCACACTTCATCTGCATCGTGGTACTTACGACCAGCCAGATGACAATCCATAAAAAACAATTTCTTTGTAACCATAACTCTTCAATTTTAGTTCAACAATCAATTTATGTTGCAAAGATAAACGCATATTGTTTCATTTCGTGGAACAGTCTCTGACTTTTATCAAAATAAGTGGAGAATTTCACCCCACTGACTTTATTCTATCTTTCCTAAGGATTTAAGATAATGTAATGCTGCAAGGTTTTCATTCAATGTCTTGAGGTCACCTTCATCAAGGCTTTCCTTATTTTTAATGTTGAGAGTATCAGAAATTTCGTCCTTCAAAATTCTTGTGGCTATTTCATTTCTTGTAACTCTTTTTACATACTTCATAAAATCCTCCTTAGGTCTTCTTTCTAAAGCCTCAACAGCTTCGACTATTTCATCATAGACACCTTGATTTTTCAATTCTTGGGGGGTAATCCCAACCTTATGTAATAGGTGAACAACTTTATCTTTAACATTCCAATATGATACATTAAAAATCATTCCCTGTGTTTTGTTGGCAAGCACAAGTTTTATGATTGTCTCATACATTTCAGAATCACTCTCATCTACATCACCATATTCAAATTTAATTTTAGTATTCTTACCAAACTCTTTATAAATAGCATCAATTGCTTGCTTCTTCACGTCCTCTAAATCATCACTCTCTATTTCAATATCACACTCAATATTATTTGCTAATAATTTACCATCTCTTGTAAAATACAGAGTAACAATCTGTTCTTCGGAATGATTTGACGAGTAACTATCAGGATCAACATCCTGATGTATTGCACGCATGGTAAACATTTCAGCGTGTTCATCAGTAAATTTCTTCCATATTGTTTCCAACTTTTCTGCAAGCTTGGCATCTAACAAACGACCTGAGTGCCCCCCATTCCAGTCGAATCCTGGTACTTCACGAACCAAATCTAATGTTGACAGAATAGGCAGATAATCCGGATTGATCATATAATCAGGTTCCAAATCCATATAATAGGTAACGCGTCCTCTTCCTGACCAATCTTCATCACGATATGGATCTGACGAGAAGTAACCACTCATACAGATTCCTGTTTTACCACTTCCACTACGTACCATGAAGAAGCGATCGCCAGCACATGCTTTCTTATACTCCCATACACTCCAGTTCATGTCTGCATAATCCAAGTCTTCCATCTCTCTCTGAAAATCTTCTAATTTATAGCTAGAAATTGAAGGGTTCCAAAATAAAATATAAGTCTTCATATTGTTATTTTATTAGTTCAACATTCATTTTTTGATGCAAAGATAGGCATAGATTGTTTCAAATCGTGGAACAACCTCAAACTTTTATCATTTTTTATATCTGTCGATGGCTTTTTGATGCCATTCGACGATTTCTTCTGCCAATGCCTTAGGCTCTAAAATCTCTATCCATTCACCACGAGAGAGAAGTTTTGATTTGAAGTCGGAAGTGATTTTCAACCTCAATTCAAAATCACAATACTCCTCTGTAGATTTAATCTCACGCTGAGAATGGTGCAAAGGAAGGTCACGAAGATAATAGGGCTCATAACCATAGGCTCTGATTACAATCTTCTCTGGCTTCGAGTTCTCATCTAACATCACACCAAAACAATCGCTGAAATAGCTGGCAGCATCGAAATCCTCGTCAAGTTTGAATTTCTCCTTGCTCATCTTAATCTCCAACATGCGGTCTATTGAGAATGTCGCCATTCCCCGATCAGCAAAACGCGCCAACAGATACCAGCGTTGCCCGAATAGTTTCAAGCAATATGGTTCAAGATCAAATGTCCTCGTAGCATGTCCACCATAGCGTTGGTATGTAATCGAAATCTTCTTGCTTTCCTTCATAGCCTTGATCAACATCTTAAGTTTCTCGCCTCCAGATGGTACATTTTCAAGCAGGATTCTTTCGTTCAGGCTCATACTTTCAGCCAAAAGGCTGCTGACACTGAGCGTAGATAGCATCCAATTCTGCACAGAATTCTCTTGCAAGACATATTCATTACCTATATAATATTTAAAACCATTCTTGCGGTCACACTCGATATAGATGCCAAACATATCCTCAATGGCAATCTTATGACGATGGAAAGTGGTACGACTGAACTCTACACCACCACTATAATCAGTCTCAATCCATTTCTCATTGATTTCACTCAATGATATCTTCCTGGCTTTATAGATGGTGTTCACCAGCCAGATATATTCTCTAAATAAAACAGGAACAGTCATAAGCCTTTAATTATTGGATAGTGCAAAGATACATAACTTTGGGGAATTAAAACGCCCTTTGGTGGTAAAAAATGAAAAAACTTGAGAATTACTTGCAACTTTAAGAAATAATCCCTATCTTTACAACGTCAAATGCATGTTTGACTATCCGGTAAACATTCAAAGTGAATGCCGAGGGGAGCAAGCTGTCTTGCCCTTAAAAACACTGAAAAGTACCATCGTACCATCGTACCGTCTGCGGTTTTATAATTATTGGGTGGGAATGGTGTATTATATTTATATATATTATTATATATATTATAATATATATAATAATATATATAAATCAATAGGGGGTATTTTTAGATGCAAAGTCGATTTTCGATTTGGTACGATGGTACGATGGTACGAAATCGAATTTGCGGATTTTTAGCATCGAGGTTAGAATCTGGCTCAAAGATTACGAGAATCTAAGGGATTGAAGTAAGGAATCTGGTAGATTCCTTCTTGCGTCCCGTTGGTAGCAAGCGACCATAGGTCGAGCGCGGCAAGCTCAGGGACCGTTCCCTCGGCAGGTAATTTCCTTTTTAACATTTGAAATAAATCGGAAATACAATTTTTAAAATTGGGAATTATCGAAATATTTTATGTACCTTTGCAATGCCTTTTCAGTGGCAAAGTGTTCTTTGACATATTATCCAACACACAAGCAAGACCTTTCCAATGCTTGAGAGAAGATTTCTCCCAAAATATTTGGTACTTCACGAAATAAGTGTTACTTTTGCACTCGTAATTAACATATTAACGTATAAACCTCATTAATCACTAACCGTTATGAAGAAATTTATTTGTATGCTGACCGTGCTGCTGTGCAGCGTGATGAACTTGAGTGCCCAGGATTATAACTTGGAAGGCCGTTGGGTGACCGATCTGTCGGATGAGGGCGAATCTACGACGCTCATCTTCCTGTTCGAAGGTAACGAACTACAGCGAGTCGAATGTCGATGGTGTCGGCCTTGTAGGCGTGATCATCGCCACACCCCCTGCCCCATTCAAACTCGAAGGCAACAAACTCACCGTGTCCTATGATGCCAGTCAGGCAGAATACCAGGTGATGAAGACCGAGTATACCGACAAGGTCAAAGAGGTCATCAAACAGGCTCCCAGCATGGAAAATACCATGAAGGAGATATTGGACAATGCCTTCAATTCTCAGAAAGAGGAGATGTGTAAGACCGTCATGTTTAAAGGAGGACTGGAGATCGTCTCCTACAACGATGATGGCGAAATGACGATTAAGGACACAGATGGCGAAACCTACACCTTCTACCTGAAAGGCGAGTAAGCCCCTTGCAATAGTACATAAGATTTTACTTTTCAACTTACTCACTGACAAACGGAACTCCTCCGGTTGTCAAAACCAGAGGAGTTCTCTTTTTCACCTCGGGGACTGTCCCTGAGAGGTACGATGTATCAAAGGAACTTGTGAGACACAAGCATGTTCTTCGGGGCAAGTGCCTCATCGAGTTTCTCCTGTGTCATCAGTCCCTTCTCGAGCACGATGTCATAGACCGAACGGTTAGTATCCAGTGCTTCCTTGGCCACTTTGGTCGATGTCTTGTAGCCTATGTAGGGATTCAGGGCTGTGACGATACCGATAGAGTTCTTCACCATCTCTAAGCAGCGTTCCTTGTTCACAGTGATGCCCAGCACGCACTCTTCCGTCAGCGTCTCAATGGCATTCTTCAACCAGATAAGGCTCTCGAAGAGCGACTCTGTGATCACAGGCTCCATCACGTTGAGCTGAAGCTGTCCTGCCTCGGCAGCGAAACTAACGGTGGTGTCGTTACCAATCACCTTGAAGCAAACCTGATTCACTACCTCAGGAATCACAGGATTCACCTTTCCCGGCATGATGGAAGAGCCGGGAGCCTTAGGCGGCAGATTGATCTCATTGAGGCCACAGCGAGGACCTGAAGCCATCAGGCGCAAGTCATTACAGATCTTGGAGAGTTTCACGGCCAGGCGCTTCAGGGCTGAAGAGTAACTGACGTATGCACCAGTGTCAGGTGTTGCCTCAACAAGGTCGGTAGCAGACACAAAAGGTTCGCCTGTGAGTTTGGCAAGATTGGCTGCACAGAGTTTGGCAAAGCCGGGGACAGCATTCAGACCCGTGCCAATCGCCGTGCCTCCCATATTAATCTCATGCAACAGTTTCACATTGCGCTCCAGATTCAGGATCTCCTCCTCCAGATTGTTGGCATAGGCGTTGAATTCCTGTCCAGAGGTCATAGGCACAGCATCCTGCAACTGGGTACG
>OMXX01000014.1 GCA_900315105.1 uncultured Prevotellaceae bacterium
TTTAGAAAAACCAATTAAAACAAAAGAACACAAAGTAAAACATTTTGTTTTTATATGTTTTTATTGGTTTTATCCTGTTTTTTTAGATGGCGAAAGCAAATAGCAAGTCGTCGAACTCACGTTATTATACGCAACTCCGTTGCTAAACTGACAATAATTAAAATATTATCAAGAATTTGAGACTTGCTTAGCTTGATGAGCCATAGCGAATAATTCATATAGTGTGGGTGTCTTTAAAAATTATAGAACTATAGAACCATAGAACCTAAAAATATATCATTTTAATTCATTAAATCCCTGCATTTTTATAGCAAGACAATGAAAGCCCTGTTGATGGCTTGGATATCCCGCCACAAAAAAACATCAATACTGTAAGAGACACATTAATGAACCTCTGAGAATTTAAGGAAAAATCGGTATAATGGAAAATGTTGAACCATAATTCTTTTGAAGTCTTTTGTGTGAATCACATTTAAATTACTATATATCAATACTTTGCACTGTCAAATCACTTTTTTAAAATGGTTCTATGGTTCTATAGTTCTATAATTTTTAAACACACCCTACAAAACTCGTTTTTAGAGCCATAATATATAATATATATAAATATATATATTATATATTATGAATTGGAAGTCCGAAAAATAGGGGGTGTCTCTAAAAAATATAGAACTATAGAACCATAGAACCTTTGGCTGTCATTGGTCTTTTTGCTTAAAATGCAGATATTCAACAGATTAACATCTATTTAACAAATCTTAACAGAAAAATCCGAAAGTTGGAATGATTGAGAAAGTTGGAATGATTGAGTGGGAAAAGATGAGTAATTTTGCAGCAGGAAATAAAGCTACTCGACCTCTACAACCCCGCTTGGCACATACTCCGATTCGAGTAAAACAAGAACACGACAGGTCCGTTCCACCTCCGTTTCAGGTCCGTTTCAAGTCCGTTCCGTATATTGGAGATTAGAGCTTCGGTGAAGTTATGACAATGGTGATCAACGGTGAGCCTTGGTTCGTAGGTAAGGATGTGGCAACAATCCTTGGGTATAAAGACATCATCAATGCTTTGAGAAGCCACGTAGATAGCGAGGATAAGCTGGGGTGGCAAATCACCACCTCAGGTCAGAGAAGAGAAGTTACCTTCATCAATGAGTCTGGTCTTTACTCTCTCATCCTTTCTTCAAAACTTCCACAGGCGAAGGAGTTCAAGCGTAGGGTGACATTAGAGGTGCTTGGTTAATCGAAACCAGAAAATGCTCTCGCAAGGCATGTGGATGCAGAAAATAAAAGAGGGGCGGGATTCACGACCTCAGGTCAAGGAAGAGGATAAACCACATTCGTGATTTCCGAATCTGGTTCTAATTATAAAAGCAAGACATCTTTCATCTACGAGTCAGGTCTTTATGCTCTCATTCTTTCCTCTAAGCTTCCACAGACGAGGGAGTTCAAACGCAGGGTAACATCAGAGGTGCTTGGGCAGATAAGGAAGATGGGCGGTTATATTCTGATAAATGGCTGCGATTTGGTTCTATGGTTCTATAGTTCTATAATTTTTAGAGACACCCACACTATATGAATTATTCGCTTAGGCTCATCAAGCTACGCAAGTCCCTTTCGGCCGCCGACCTCTTCGACGTTCACTACTTGCGAAACATGAATTAATGGATTAAGAGAATAAAGACAGAGAAATCGGGAATTTCTTTCATGAGTATGAAATTTGTAGTTTTGAATTGTTAAATCGACGTCAGAAACCATGATTTTAGATGGTAGTACGACTTACACCCATTAATTTTGCAAATTATTGCATAATCATTGTGAATTTCCGTCATTTTTATTTGGAGAATTAGGAATAAATTCCTATCTTTGCACTCAACAAATCAAAGAACGTGCGCCAGCCTTACTGGCTGACATGCACTTTTGCTTTCGTGCGAGGATGCTTGGCACGTTGCACTCAATAGCGGCTTTCCCCTCGCGCTAACACACAATCCGAAGTCTACAGCATCGGAATCCCCTCGCAGGGAAATCGGAGATTGAATATCCCCGGGCATGTGTGAATGGTGCGCCGCTCCAAGAGATAAGAAGTTTAGAGTCCACCTAACAACTAACAACTAATTTGCGCGGGATTGCTTTCGCACGCCATAAAAAACAAGGAAAAACAAACAATAATGACCACTGTCCTGAAATCACATATTCTCCGCATCATACTGTCCATAGTCACTATGGCATCACTATTCGTATTATGCGCGGAGGCAAAGGTTAAGGGACCTGTTGTGATTGTTTCATCGTACAATCCGGGCGAGGAGCGTATGAAGGCCAATATCAACCAGTTTAGCGAAAAATACATAGCCAAAGGCGGTGATGCAGGCAACATAAGAGTGGAAAACATGAATTGCGGCATCCTGGCAGAGGCAACGGAATGGCAGGAACATCTATGGCGACTCCTCGGCAAGTACTATTCTGACGGTCAGAAACCTTCAATGATTGTACTTCTCGGCAACGAGGCTTCCACTGCATTCTTCTCTCTCACAAGAAAGGAGATAAAGTCAACCCCGGTGGTGGTAGGCATCAGGAGCAATAACATAATAAGACTGCCAAGCGACAAGAACATCGACATCAAGACATGGGAACCAAGGTCCTACTATCTGAACAAGGACTACAAGGACTACAAAATCGTAGGCGGATGCGTTTACAAGCTTGACATATCAGTCAACCTCGAACTGCTCCATAACCTATACCCCGACAGGGATTCAATAGTGTTCCTCTCTGACAATACGATAGGTGGCGTGACACTGAAGGCACATTTCCGACAGATCATGAAGAGCCATCCTCACTATAAGATTGAATATATTGACGGACGCAACATGTCGTTTCAGGAGGTCAATAACGCCATTCACGACATCAGAGGCAAGAAGGCGATTCTTATAGGCACATGGAGAATGGACAACTCCGAGACTCTGACTCTTTCAAACACTACCGTGTCATTGGGCAACAGCAACAGGAAGATACCTGCAATATCACTCTCAAGCACAGGTCTTCGCGATTGGGCAATAGGCGGATACATTCCTGATTTCCAAAATGTTGGTGCTGAACTTGCCGATGATGTAATCAAATACGAGCAGACAGGACTCGCCCCCGGGCTTCACATGCTCAATAACATCTATCAGTTCGACTACAACAAGTTGAAGGAATTCGGCATTTCGAAGGAAAAGCTCCCCGAGGACTATACCCTAGTCAACGAACCGGAAAGCATAATAGATGCAGAATGGTTTCCATGGGCTGCCGGAATATTCATATTCCTCGTAACGGCACTCACGATATCGCTCCATTATCTGATTCTAAGCAAGAAACTGGAGAAGAAGCTTATTGACCGTGGTCACGAACTGGAGATAGCACGCGACAAAGCTGAGGAAGCAAACGCAATGAAGTCGGCTTTCATCGCCAATATGAGCCACGAGATACGCACGCCTCTAAATGCCATTGTAGGCTTCTCACAATTGCTCACAGAGCCGGAGATACCGCTCAGCAATGAGGAGAAACTGGAATATGGAGGCTATATCAAGGTGAACAGCGACACGCTTCTCAATCTGGTGAACGACATTCTCCAGATTTCGAGGATGGACGCAAAGAGCATGGAGTTCAACATCGTGGATGCCGACATGGTTGAGATATGCAGGGCTGCCGTAGAGACGGCACGAGCCAACTTAAGTCCTGAGGTAAGCATAATAGCAAAGCTGCCAGAGCATACTGTTCCTGTACAGACAGATGTGCTGCGTCTGCATCAGGTGTTCAACAACCTGCTGACCAATGCGAAGAAATTCACAGAGCGCGGTACGATAACCGTGGCGATAGAGGATTCTGTGAAAATAGACGAGATACGCATCAGCGTAACCGATACCGGCTGCGGAATACCAGCAGACAAAGCCGATTTCATATTTCAGAGATTCAAACAGATTGACTCCTTCAAGCAGGGAACAGGTTTGGGACTCTCCATCACACGCAGTATAATAGAAAACCTTGGCGGACGTATCTGGCTCGACACAGAGTACAGCGATGGTGCAAGATTCGTCTTCACACATCCAATACGCCAAAAGATATAAGGTTAGGAGGTTAGAGGTTAGAAGGTTAGAGGTCAGCATCGCTAATGAGCGTTACGACCTGAAAACCTTAAAACCTTAAAACCATAAAACCTTAAACCCCATCAAATTACCCCAATAATCTCCATACGATAAGTATGAATAAGCTATTGAACACACTCATAGCGCTACTATTCTCTGTTTCCATTTACGGACAGAAAGACATAGAGCCACTCTCGCGAGGTGCCGTTGCGATACCTTGCGAGAAGGGAAACTTCATCTCATGGAGATTCCTTTCCACAGACCCCGAAAGCATATCTTTCGACCTTATGCGCGACGGTCAGCTTATTGCATCCAACATAACGAAGACAACATGTGTAACTGACACCCTCGGCACAAGCACAAGCCAATATACCCTCATAACACGAAAACTCGGAACAAAATACGCAAGCAAGCCTCTCAAGGTTTGGGACAAGCCTTATATATCCATTCCTCTTGACAAGCCTGTAGATGGTGTGGCTCCAAACGGAAAAGCATACACCTACACGCCAAACGACTGCTCCGTAGCCGATATAAACGGTGACGGTGAATATGAGCTGTTGGTAAAGTGGGATCCTTCCGACTCTCACGACAACTCACAGGATGGTCATACCGGACGTGTATATCTCGACTGCTACAAGCTTCACTACGGCAACACAGAACAATACACAGGCAAGCCGCTCTGGCGCATCGACCTCGGTCCAAACATTCGTGCCGGTGCCCATTACACCCAGTTCCTATTCTATGACCTTAACGGTGACGGAAAGGCAGAACTAATCTGCAAGACCGCCCCGGGTTCAAAAGACGGTAAGGGCAAGTATGTCAGCAGGGCTGCAACCGACAAGGAGATACGTAATACCAACGATAAGATTTCATACGCCATGGCAAACGGACGTATCCTTCATGGCCCTGAGTTCCTGACCGTATTCTCAGGTATTGACGGACACGCTATCCACACCGTTTACTACAACCCTAACCGCGCATTCGGACTCGGTGGCGAGCCGGAATACGACGGCAGAGGCTGGGGCGACCGTTCTCCACTTCAGGGAAACCGCGGTGACCGATTCCTTGCATGTGTGGCATACCTTGACGGTCCTGAGAACATACCAAGTGCCGTTTTCTTCCGTGGCTACTACACGAAGGCATACGCATGGGCTGTGCAGTTCGATGGTAAGCATATCGTCGACAAATGGTTCCATAAGAGCGAGACACCGGGCGAGGGCATCTACGGACAGGGAGCTCACGGTATAGCCGTTGGCGATGTTGATGGTGATGGATATGACGAAATCATGTTCGGCTCAGCAGCCCTTGACCATGACGGTTCACTTCTCTACACCACAAAACTCGGACATGGTGATGCCGTTCATCTATGTGACATCGATCCTGACCGCACGGGACTTGAATATTACATGCCACACGAGGTAAAGCCTTTCGGTACCAGCCTTCGTGATGCCCGCACAGGAGAAATGCTCGTCCGCAGGGAAGGAGAACGAGACACAGGACGAGGATTGGCAGCCGACATAGACTCTCTGCATCGCGGATGCGAGATATGGAGTTCTGCCTCTAAGACCATATATGACTGCAAGGGCAATGAGATAGCAACCCCAAAGAACTCTATTCCTGTCAATTTCCGCATTTATTGGGATGGTGACCTCTATGAGGAACTTCTTGGTAATTCTGTAAACAAGGGTAAGGCGGGAGAGAATCCTATTCCATACTATCAGTATTATGTTGCCAAATGGACTGGTCATAATGTAGAGCGTATAAAGATTAATGGTAAGGACTTCAGCGAATGGGGATATTCTACCTCATGTAACGGAACAAAGGCAACACCATGTTTGCAAGCAGACCTGTTCGGTGACTGGCGTGAAGAGCTCATATTATATGATGGCTCTGATAATGCGCATTTGAATGTCTTCAGCACAAATCTCCCTACACAGTACCGTATTGTCACACCTATGCACGACCACATATACCGTATGTGCGTCGCGTGGCAGAACGTGGCATACAATCAGCCTCCGCATTTGGGATACTATCTCCCAGATAGGTATAAAAAGAAGGAACCTATCACCACTCCTACGGACACACTCTCTTCTAAAAGTGAGGTAAAAGACAGTAAAAATGACAACAAAGGAAATGATACGGAAAACCACAAGTGACAGAAGTAACTACCCCCTCGTCCTTAGGGGATGAAGATGCCGCAATTAACAGGTGAGGGAACAGTTTATGAGTTTTTTCACTCTTTTATTTGGCTATCTCATAAATTATTAGTACTTTTGCGCGGAAATTCATTGCGTTTAAAAAATTATAATATTTAAAGACATAAATCTAATTTATGAAACTTACTGAAATTCTATCAGGCAACGCAAATGTTGCTGAATGGGAAAGCAAGGGTTACGAGCTTCCTAAGTATGATATCGCAGCAGTAGCCAAGAAGACTCACAATGAGCCAACTTGGGTTCACTTCGGTGCAGGAAACATTTTCCGCGCATTCCCTGCCGCTATCCTCAACGATGCTCTTAACACTGGCAAGTATGATCGTGGCGTAATCGTAGCAGAGAGCTTCGACTACGAGATTATCGACAAGGCTTATCGCCCTTACGGCAACCTCTCACTCCTCGTAAGCCTCCAGTCAAGCGGCACAATCGAGAAGAAAGTCATCGCATCTGTTACAGAGTCATTAAAGGCAGACTTCCAGTTCGCAGAGGACTGGGCTCGTCTCGTTGAGATTTTCAAGGCTCCTTCGCTCCAGATGGTTACATTCACCATCACAGAAAAGGGTTATAGCGTAGCTCCTGCCGACCTTGAGCGTGGTCTCACACCTGTATTCGCAATGGGTAAGCTCACAGCATTACTCCTTGAGCGTTTCAAGGCAGGTCAACTTCCACTCACACTCCAGTCAACCGACAACTGCTCACACAATGGCGACAAAGTGAAGGCTGGCGTTCTCGCATACGCTGAGAAATGGGTTAACGATGGTCTTGCACCAAAGGAGTTCCTTGCATACGTTACTGACAACAAGAAGATTTCATATCCTTGGTCAATGATTGATAAGATAACTCCTCGTCCACACGAGAAGGTACAGGCTATGCTTGCTGAGGATGGTTTCGAGGATAACAACACCATCATTACCGAGAAGAAGACTTTTACCGCTCCATTCGTTAATGCCGAGGAAGTTCAGTATCTCGTTTGCGAGGATGACTATACAAATGGTCGCCCACCATTGGAGCTTGGCGGTGCACTCTATACCACACGCGAGACCGTTGACCAGGTAGAGACCATGAAGGTTACAACCTGTCTCAACCCACTCCACACAGCGATGTCAATCTATGGCTGTATGCTCGGCTACGACCTTATCTCAGCAGAGATGGCTGATGATGACCTCCGCGCATTCATCCAGAAGATAGGATATATCGAGGCAATGCCTGTTGTAACAGATCCGGGCGTTCTCAACCCATACGAGTTCATCGGTACTGTTATCAACAAGCGTCTTCCTAACCCATTCATGCCTGACGCTCCACAGCGTATCGCTACCGATACATCACAGAAACTCCCAATCCGTTTCGGTGAGACTATCAAGAAGTACATCGCACGAGGTCTTGACATGGATAACCTCAAGCTCATCCCACTCGTACTCGCTGGCTATGCACGCTACCTCAAGGGTATCGATGATAACGGCAACGCATTCGAGCCTTCTACAGACCCATTGCTCGAAGAGCTTCAGGCTATCGTAGCTCCTCTTGAGATTGGCAAGGCTGATCAGGACTACTCATGCCTCAAGCTACTCTTCTCTCGCAAGGACGTATTCGGTCTAGACCTTTACGAGGCTGGTCTCGGCGAGCAGATTGAGGGCTACGTAAAGGAACTCTATGCCGGCAATGGCGCTGTAAGGAAGACGTTGCATAAGTATGTAAGCGTGAGATAAACGGCCTCTCCCCCCCGCCCTGACACATACTCCGATATTATCAACATCGGACTTCCCCCGTAGGGAGGGAGCCGATTCGGCTATGAGGGATAGGCTATTAAATTAACATTAACAAATTACAAAAATCCACCCATAAGCACTCCAGCTCCCTCCCTACGGGGGAGGGCGGGGGGAGAGGCCACTGGGATATATTTCTAATGGAAAGAACATGGCGATGGTTTGGCAAGAAGGATAAGATCACTCTTGCACAATTAAAGCAGATAGGCGTTGAGGGTATAGTTACTGCATTGCATGACGTACCACTCGGCGAAGTATGGACACGTGAGAAGATTCATGAGCTCAAGGAGTACATCGAGTCTTACGGAATGAAGTGGAGCGTCGTAGAGTCACTTCCTGTAGTTGAGACTATCAAGTATGGCGGTCCTGACCGCGACCACCAGATCGAGGTTTATAAGCAGAGCCTCCGCAACCTCGGTGAGGAAGGTATCAAGTGCATCTGCTATAACTTCATGCCAGTACTCGACTGGGCACGTACCGACCTTGAGCACGAGAACCCCAATGGTGCAAGCAACCTCTATATGGACTGGGGCGAGTTTGCATATTTCGACATCTACATCCTCAAGCGCGAAGCAGCTCGTGCTGACTGGGCTGAGTTCTCAAAGGTTCACAAGTGGGGACGTGATCTCGTGGCAGAGGCTGACGCTATCAAGGCAAAGGCAACTCCAGAGTTCGACCATGCAATGGTTGAAAACATCATCATCAAGACACAGGGCTTCGTATCAGGCAACTTCAGCGAGGGCGATTCTGCTCCTGTGCAGAAGTTCCGCGACCTTCTCGCTCTCTACAAGGACATCGACAAGGCAAAGCTTCAGAACAACATGAAGACTTGGCTTGAGGCTATCATGCCTATATGCGATGAGTACGACATCAATATGTGTGTTCATCCTGACGATCCTCCTTATCCAGTATTCGGACTCCCACGTATCGTAGGTAACACAGAGGATATCCAGTGGTTCCTCGATGCTGTTCCAAACAAGCATAACGGTCTCACATTCTGTGCTGGTTCATTCTCAGCAGGTGAGCATAACGATTGTGTGGCAATGGCAGAGAAGTTCGCTGACCGTACACACTTCGTTCACCTCCGTTCTTGCCACATCTTCCCTAACGGTAACTTTACAGAGGCAAGTCACCTTGGCGGTCGTGGAAACCTCATCGAGCTCACCCGTATCTTCGAAAAGGCAGAGGCAGAAGGCAAGTGCAACTCAGGTCGCCGTCTCCCAATGCGTGTTGACCACGGCATGACCTTCACCGATGAGCCAGGAGGCGTATTCGATGAGACCAACCACGGTCACAATGCAGGTTACACACTCCTTGGCCGTATGTTTGCTATGGGCCAGATTCAGGGCGTTATGGCAACAGTTGACAAGGAACTCGGCATAGAGTACAAGCAGCCGGGCTTCTACGATTAAGAATCAACCGAAAATAACAATAATAAAACCGCTTGGGGAACAATCCCTAAGCGGTTTTTATTTTGTACCTTTCAACTCCTTCCTTTTGGGAGAGTCGGGGTAGGCTTTAATCATTCTTATACTTCACCTCTTCCACATCCGGAATATCTGAGATGGTGTTCACGATAGTCTGAAGCTCATCAAATGAGTGTACGGAGAAATTCACCGTGCAAGTAACAATCTCATCCTCCGTAACCGTATGAAGACTATTGATGGATAGTCGGAATTTATTTGATATACTGTCAATGAGGTCGCTGAGAAGGTGCTGCCTATCCACGGCATGAACCGTGATACTTGCAGGATATAGAACGGAATCCTCAGCCTGGAAGTCAACAGCCACTATGGAGTCGCCATACCTTGAAGACATTGCTATTGCCTCTGAGCAATCCCTTCGGTGCACACTAATCATTCCGTTTTTCTCCGTGAAGCCAATAACCTCCTCACCCGGTATAGGGTGACATATAGGGCATCTGGTATACTGCGATTTAGGCTGCCGTTCAAGGAACTGATGTATATGTCTCAAAGCCTTATATGACTTGGCACTACCGCGCCAGTCCTCCTTTGGCGTCACACTCTCATCTGTTCCCACCTCCACACAGTCACCGCGATGAAGAACAGTCTTCACCGATGCAAGATGTCCGTTGATCTTTGCATACTTAGCGTGCATACCCACCTGGGTATGAATGTTGTATGCAAAGTCGAGCGCTGTGGAATCCTTCGGCAGACGCAATGCCCTACCCTGCGGTGTGTAGCATGTGATATCGTCGTTATAGAACTGGCTTCTCACCGACTCAATGAAGAAAGCGTCACCCTCCTCACTCTCCTGAGCGCTGTTAGCCACATCCTTCAGCACATTTCTCATAGAATCAATCCATGCGCTGATATCATTATCCCTTCTACGGGCAACACAACCCAGTCGGGAGTTGACAATCATCCTCTCACTCGAGATATGCACCTCTTCCCATACTCCATAGTCGGAAAGCAGATGCACGTGGAAGCTCTGATAACCGTTACTCTTAGGCTGGTCGATGTAGTTAATCATCGAACCTGATTTCTCGCGGAAACAATTCGTAAGGTATGAGTATATGTTCAGACACATATTCTTTTCTGACACATATACATCCTCTGGGAATACAATTCGTGTGAAATGGCGTCCTTCAACGTGCTCAAAATCCACCTTCGTGTTTTTCATCTTGCGATAAAGGCTATAAGGAGCACGGTAAGCAACCTCACGACGGAAACGGATACCGTTGGCATTAAGCACCTCATCAATCTTTGTTGAGAATGATGCCATACGTATCTTGTCACGTTCTTTCTCTTTCTCTATAAGCTGCACGATTTTCTCGTACACTTGCGGACATCTGTACCTGAACGACAGATTCTCCAATTCAATCTTGATATTGTAGAAGCCAAGGCGGTTGGCAAGCGGAGCATAGAAATAGTCGGTCTCTCCCGCAATCTTCATCTGCTTGGCAGGTCGCATACTGCTAAGCGTTCGCATGTTATGCAGACGGTCGGCAAGCTTTATAAGAATGGCACGCACGTCATAGTGCATGGAGTCAAGCATCTGCCTAAAGTTATCCAACTGCTTCGACATTGCATAGTTAGGCTTCTTCTGCTTCGTCACCACCCTCACGAGGAAAGCCACGTCATCACCAAAGAGGCGTCGCATATCATCATCGGTATATTCGGTATCCTCCACCACATCGTGAAGGAAAGCAGCACATACAGGGGGAGCGCTGAGCTTCATTTCCACAGCCACGATTCTTGCCACGGCAATAGGATGAATGATATACGGTTCACCCGTCATTCGCTTCTGGTTGGCATGGGCATCATGTGCAAGCTGATAAGCACGCCTCATCAGTTCCATCTCCTCGATGGTACATCGTGGTGACATAGCAGTAAAGACTTCCTCAGCCCTACTGTTTATCTCTAGTTCTGTGAGTTGCCGCACATGCTCCATAATTGTATGTTCTCCTAAATTATCCTTAGGTAAGTTTTTTTGAAAAACGAAAATTCAACTGCAAAAATACGGAAAAGAATAGAAACGACAAAACATTTTTTCACTTTTTTCGTAATAAACGTTTAATTATTAACAATTAGCGACTTTTATGCTTTACTTCGCATGCATCTTGTCATTTCTGAAATAATCAGGACTTGCATATTTTCGACTATTCAATTGAAAAACGTGACAGATACACAATTTCAATTTTGTTTTTATCGAAATTTAGACATTTTAACATTCCGCACAAGCCTTTATCGAATAAAATCGCTATCTTTGCACTCAGCAAATCTGAGACCGTGCGCCAGCCTTTAGGGCTGACAAGCACTTTTGCTTTCGTGCGATATGCTTCGCACATTGTCACTCTGCAAATCCAAGACCAATGAATAAAATCTACATTATACTAAGCCTATCATGTGCATTAGCGATAGCCAGTTCACTTACATCCTGCAAGAACAAGCAGCAGGATGAGGATATCATGATTGAGAAGATAATCGACAAGCCCAAAAGCAAGGCGACGAGCATGGCGGCAAAGTCAACTTCCGGCACAGCCAACTGGGCAGGAAGCAAATACAACTTTTCCATCCGTCGTGCAGCCGATACAAGTCTTGAAGATGTGGAGAACCATGACTCACTCTTCCACGACAACCGTATTGAGCTGACCATAACCCGTACCGACGGCTCACAGTTCTTCTCACAGACATTCACGAAGAGCAGTTTCTCCGGTCTTCTGAATCGCGACACAAAGGAGAACGGAGTGTTCATCAGCATGGCATACGACAAGAGCGATGCGAATCACCTCTATTTCGTGGCAAGTATCGGAAGTCCTGATGAGTCATACGATGACTTCACGCTCGTTCAGCTCATCATCGACCGTCAGGGCGCTACAACCGTAGCATCCTACACACCACCAGAAACAGCGATGTAAAAAAGATACAGAAACGACAACCCCACCACGAAAGCGGTGGGGTTGCCGTTTTTATCAGTCTGCCCACACCGTAGGTTCTGCAGAGTCATAATCAGTGTCTGGATCAGAGTTAGAACTCGATCTCATAATCTTGAAAGTATGAGTGTCAAGCGATTGAGGTGACTGTGCCACCATACTACGGCATCTCAACTCGTGAGATCTTGCTATTGGTTTTAGATATTCCTTTTTCATTTTACTATAACCTTTTTACCGTTAATTATATTAAAGCCTTTTTGAGGAACATTCAAACGCTGTCCATTAATGTTGAAGATATTATCTCCTTCAATATGGTTATCGCGAACAGAAACCACTCCCGTTATACTTTCCTCTATTTCAAATGCAATCTTGGCGTTATTACTATTCGATAAATCCAGATACACAACACCCGCACTTGGAGTGTCAGCTTTCCAAGGATAGAATGCAATACCATTACCCTCTCCTGCACGATAGCCAAGACGATAGGCATCAACAGGCGTTCCTGTAACGGAAGCACTCAGAAGATTATCATTTCCTTCATACTCGTATGGCGATGCATCCTTTGTCATTGTTATCAGGTAGGTTCCGTCCTCCTGAACATTATCTGTATGCAAAATGACAGGACAAGCCATAGGCACCTTCTTCCCTGTCCTATTGATGAGTTTAACAGCATCTTCCTCATCCTCCTTCCCTACTACCACATACACATCAGTATTATTATCAACGGTATAGCTATTATATGCGTCATAGAACGGTCTCCACCCCTGCATATCGGCAATTGTCGTAAGAGTTACGTTATCTCCATCAACAATAACAGAAGCGGCGCTTTCCTGATATTTTATCTTGTCTATCTTTATACCACCATTTACATTAAAGATGTAATATGTGACACCAGCTTTCATTTTTGCCTGAAGGGTTTTCCATACATTCGGATCATCGCTCACACCGTATGCAATCACACTCGAACTATTTGTATTACTTACAACATCCGTTCCTATCGCACACATTCTCGTTTGTCCCAAAGTACTAGTTGAAGAATACGTCACAGTCATCTCACCATCATATTCTGGAGTAAAGACAACACAGTTTGCCCTTGGCGTACTCGCTGAAATCAGATTAAGACAATGATTTTTAACCATGGTATATGAGTCATCATTGCTATCATAACCTTTAACCAAAATACCATCATAATCAAGCGTTACTATGCTTCCTTTAAATGTGAAGTCAGAATATTCATTAAAATCCCAGTCATATCTTGTCCAACTGGCAAAGATAATAGTAGGTTCAGTAATAGCGTCCGTTTCTTTTACAAATACAGTACGAGCTTGGTCCTTATACCACCCATTAAAATGCCATTTTTCTTCTTGGAGAATCGGTAAATTACTATAACTATCTTTACAGTATTGCCCCATAAGACTCTCACATCCTTTTACATCGTATGCAGCCACATTGCCAGGCATATAGACAAAGCCGTACACACCACATAAATCTGTTGCCGTCATGGTATATGTGGTATTTTCTGCCAAAACAAAATATTTCACGCCATAACCAAGTAATACTTTTTGATCTTTGGCTATCTCATAACATTCAGCAACACCATCCAGATTATTAATTCTCAAGTCATTGGCATCATTAACTACTGTATTATCCCCCCATGTCCTCGCATAATACACGAGCAACACGCCTTTACTTTGCGTTTCAATCGTAAAGTCAGTAGCAGTATTATCACCAGAATGTACTTTGACATAATGAGTCACATTCTCATTATAGATTGTTCGTGCTTTTTCTTTCGTTGAAACTGAAGTTTTTTGGGGCTTAATCGTCACACCATCCAATGATATATTGGAAAGTGAAGATTCTGCACCATAGAAATAGCGTCTCTCAGCATGTGCGGAGATAGACATAACGAAAAACATTGTTATAACGAACAACGCTACTATAATTTTTTCAATTTTGTTTTTCATTTACAATATAACGTTTGGTTTTGTTTATGAAAGGATTACCCTGCCATCTCATTTTATAGACAAGGTTCTGCATATCATTTTTATAAAGATTACATCCATAACAGATGCAGTTAATAATATCACTCAGCGCAATCAGGTATCCAGCCAGAATATGAAGAAGAATATGAATCAGATTCCGAATCAGAATCATAATCATAACCACCACCTCGATTCCCCATTTGGAGTGATGACCGTGACATATATACTGACTGTGCCACCATACTACGGCATCTCAACTCGTGAGATTTTGCTGTGGGTTTTAGGTATTCCTTTTTCATAGTAGTATAAATTTTTATAGTTGATATATTAAAGTCTTTTTAGGGGGAAGATGCAAATGCTGCTCATTACTGTCGAGTAACTCAAGTAATGGAAGACGGTAAACTCACAGAAGTAAAGATATAGCGATTACCTGTCTCTGCATGTGCGGAGACAGACATAATGAAAAACATTGCTACAACGAACAACGCAACTATAATTTTATCAATTATATTTTTCATAGAAACAATAAGGTTTTATATTTTTGAAAGGGATTAAGTGTAATTGTACGTATCCGAAATATCACTCGAATCATACAATGCAAAATTACATTTTTTTCCTCAAAACACAAAATATTTTTACAATTTTCTATCCCAAATCTCGAATTTTCTCTCTTTCACAACAAAAAAGATGTTTTTTCATGGATAAAACGCACATTAAGGACAGAAAATTCTACAGAAAAACTCCCCCATCACTTACGTGATGGGAAGGAAATGCTATCGATTACTTTGAACGTTTTATTGTATGCTTAATCTTGACAACAGCAAAGTTCAGTTCCACCTGTGTCTCTGATTCCGTAGTGCTTAGGTTATTGCCTATCACATCCGAAATCAATTCCCCACTTTGCTTGAGAAGCACCTTTTGCTCTTCCGGATTCTCCGTTTTCTGAAGTTCCTCCATCTTTCTAACCATCTCACGCACTTGAGTGAAAGTATCGATAATGGCTATTGTCGCCTTCACGGCAGCTTCCGATTTCAGAATGGTGGCAAGCATATATAATCCTCGCTCGGTAAAAGCAGTAGGTGCTACCGTACTGTGTTTCAACGTCTTAAACCGGTCAAAATTTTTGACCAGTTCTTCCCGTTCAAACCTATCCACTTCAAAGATATACCCAAACGGAAACTTATTAGGATTATTCCTTACGGCTTGGTTCACCTCCTTAGTCTTGACTCCGTAAAGCGTTGCCACATCACGGTCAAGCAGCACATCCTGCCCTCTTAGTTTGATGACAAGATTCTGCACATCATCTGTTTTTATGATTTCATCCATATCATTTCTCCTTTCTTATCTGCAAAGATACACAATTTCCATGATAATGCCAAAGAAAAAACAGAGAAAGTCTAATTCCTATGTAAGTCCTATGTGATTCCCTTGCAAATCCCATTTTTCGCCTATTCTCAGGAACGGACTTGGAACGGTTTTATAACGGTATTACAACGGACTTACTATTACGGCATATAACAGGCAAGTGTGATTTTTTTTAGAATTAAACGCCAAACACATACATGGGGGTAGAATTCGCATGATAACATACTGTGTATCAAAGTGTTTATATGCATGTACGTGTTTATCCAACTCGTACATGAGTCGTACATAACACGTACATGCTTTTGCGTAAACAAACAGGACATGAGACTTATGTATGTGTCATGTACGTGTTCAGCAAACACGTACATGCTCTTAACTTGCTAATTATCAGCATAATTACAATCCATTTTATAGTATATGTACGTGTTTGGCGTTTAATTCTAAAAAAAAATCGCATGTGGTGCAAATTTTTTCACCATCTCATAACGTTGAGCTTGCGAAACCTGAGTAACTCCATAAAAAACTCCCCCACCACTTGCGTGATGAGGGAGAGATTTAATTATCTAATCAATTTAGGATATGTGGAGGGAATTAATTAACAACCTTGATAACCTTAACAGCGTATTCACCGTCGTTCTGGTTATAAACATCGAAGTAGAAATGACCTTCTGTGTAGGTTTCAGCCTTAACACTAAGAATGTTTGCCTCTACAAGACCTGCTACATTATCACCGACCTTCGTCTGCTTGAATGTATAAGAAACAAAGTCACCGTTAGCATCAACGTTCTTGACGAAGTAAACCTTACCTGCAGTTGCTGTACCAGAAACAATAGGAGTCTCATCATCAGCAAGTACAACCTCATAGTAGTTTGTAGGATCAGCATCAGCAGCTGCAGCAGAAACCACATTGTAAACCTTCTC
The DNA here is from genome assembly GCA_900315105.1 of uncultured Prevotellaceae bacterium. The sequence continues at coordinate 16,761 of OMXX01000014.1, forward strand.
GTCACCTGAAGGAGGTGTAGTTACATATACATAAGCGTATATGCCTGCATCAAGCTTATCAATATCAATCTTAGCAGCCTGACCAGCTGTAACTTTGATTGGCTGATCGTCAACACCATTAACAATCTCATCTACAGTATTGTCAATGTTTGTATTTTTAGTAAGAGTGATACCATTGCGCCCAATAGGACTGTCAGCATTATAAGCATTTGTACGATTCTGGAGAGCATCCATAACCTCAGCCTCAGATGCATTTGCCTTATCTACAGCGAAGAGGAGTGACTTACCTGCAGTATTCAAGTCTGTTTTGAGGGTTGGAGCATCGCTATTATCCATAACCTGAACATAAACATCCTTTACATCTGTTGATACACCTGCCTTCTGAGCCTTGCTATACTCATTATTAGCCTTTGTATGTCCTTGCTGATAAGTTGTGATAGAAGGAGTTGCAACTGTTGTAACAGTAGTCTGCTCAGCATTAGCATCTGTGAAGCTTGCCACAACAGCATCGAAAGTGATTGGGAAAAGACCCTGTTTATCACTAGATACCGTGCTTGTCCAACCGTTAGAGTTGTCAGAAATCTTGAAGATGTATGTATAAGCGTAGTTAGGCTGCCATACAGTATAAGTAGCAGGAACTACAGCCTTTGCACCATAAACCTTGATTTCCTCACCTGAACCATCAGTTGAAACGAGAGTATAGTCAACACGGAGAGTCAGAGGCTGACCATTTGTGTTAGGAATAACTGCAGTATAGTATTTATCTGCATCAGAACCTGCGAATGTAGCATCAGGAAGAGTTCTGCCAAGGTAGTTACCAGTAGCCTCATTTCCTTCGACACCATCAAAATTAGCAAGTGTACCAAAAGTCTGCGTCGAAGCCCCCGCACCAACAGGAGTAACAGAAACGCTTGCCTTGTTGTAATCATCCTTAGTGCTATTATTAGATCCGATACGTGGATACATAACAGTTACACTACCACTCTGTGGGAGAGTACCACTACCCGTAGTGAAGAGAGTTGCAGCTGTTGAAGTACCTTGACCAAGATCATCTGGAGCAGTAGGATCTTCCGCATCTTCAGAATAGAAATTGACATCCTTTACTGAATAACCAGGTACTTTCTCATAAAGAGCAATACGAACCTTAGCAGCCATGTTTTTGAATGTAAGGGTTACTGGCTGACCATAGTTTGCCTTTAACACTTTATTAATGTCTGTATAGTAACACTGCAAAAGATCATCTGCATCATAAGCGGTAAAAGTGAAACCGTCTGTTGCAAGTGTAGATCCTTTGTTGATACGAGTAACCTGAACCTGGCCATTTGCTGCATCAGTTGTAACAGCCTCACGTTGACCTGTTGACCATGCGATAAAATCATACTGGGGAACAGAATAATCCCAGTATTTTACAGTCTGAGACTTTGCATCATTTTCACCAGAGTGGAGAGCAGTCCAAGTTGAACCAATCAGACGACCTGTGATACCAGCCTGCTTACCAACATATTCCCAGTTATTGGTGTTGGTCTCTGTTGTACCTGCAGAGTTGTAGTCGTAACCTACGAGGTAGTTGTCGAATACTACAGTTGTAGAAGGAGAATTTGTTTGTTCAGAACCTTTAGTTCCCTCTACTACGAACATGCCACCGAGTTTCTCAGCAGCAGTAGCACCAATGAATTCACCTGCACGTGTGGTCTTTGCATTACCTGCAACGAATGTGATTTCACCATTACCTTGCTGTGCAACCTCCGTACCGTTATCTGTACCCAAGAAATCATTATCGGAGCAACCCACCAATGTGAGGGATGCTAGGGCCGCGAGTCCAATTAGATAATTAGAAGTTTTCATAATTGAATGTTTTTTTGGTTTTGTTATTAATGTTTTTTGTGTTTTCTGACTAATCCCTCGCAAACAAGGTGATAGTCATGGGCTGACCAGAGTCAGCAGGAATGAGCGTAAGTTTAATTTCTTTCTGTGTCTTTTTTTAATGAGTTTTAGAGTGTTAATATTTATTTTTATTTTTGTTTTTTTCTATATATAATTTGCAATTGAGGAAGTAAGAGTAAGAGTGTAGCCTTCCGGCTCTCCCCCTAAGGGGGAGCGGGAAGGGGGTCGTTACATCGGGATCTCGTAGGTCAACGTGTCAAAGTCCTTGACTACGGCATCAAAACCTGAGCCTGACTTTCTTGACGGAATCTTGATGGTGTCAACATCGAGTTCTATGGTGATGATTCCGCCTTTGTAGCGTCGCTTCACCTGTGGAGTTACATCGAATACGTAGGTGGAGTCAAGTCCGTTGTTGAAGTACATGTTCACATCGAGGAAGTTGCTGATCTTGCTGTCGTCTGCAGAGGCGCGTGTGGCGCGACTCGGATTCAGGTTGCATAGACCGAAGGTAAAGAGTCGTCCGCCGATGATATCGACGTCTTCTCCCTCCTTTGAGATGTGTCGCTTCATTCTCTGATAGAAGTTCACCGAGATCTCATCGTCTGAGGTGTAGCCGGTGTTGAGGTTCGTCTGGCGAGCCATGCCTGAGAGGTTTGCCGTTCCCTCTACTCCTGCTACTCGTCCTCGGTTGTTGTGGAGGATGATCTGCGTGAGGTAGATGTAGGTACGGGGGAGAAGCTGCATACGTGCGTTCTTGTAATAGACGTTTCGCTCCTCGTCGTAGCCATCATAATCGGCTGGATCCTGTGAGACGTAGAGGTCTTCGTAGTAACCTCCGAAGAGGAACTCAGGCTGGTAGTAGGCGAACTGATGCTTCGGAGAATGTCTTGCCGGGGTCATACCTGCATTTGTGTAACAGGTGATGTATTCGTAGGTTGAGGATTCATCGAAGTGAAGTGACTGAACTCCATCGATAGTCTGTACCTCGTTCCAGGCAAGGATGTCATAGAATCCGAAGTTATATCGTGCCGATAACCTTCTGCCTTGTATCTGGTGCTCGTTAGGCGAGTTGTGTCTGCCTTTTGCATCCGCTCCAGTATAGTAGCGACGGATATTGAACACCTCAGGGTTGACGATATCCCATGTTCCAAAGATCGCGTTGTCTTGATTATCCCATCCATAGTACCATTCATCTCTCCAATTGTATGTAGAGTCGTAGTACTCGTTGTGCTCCTCGTCGATTACCAGGGAGTAGTCCCAGAGGACGTCAAGGTCGAGATTTACCTCCGGCAGCATCATGATGATGTCGGCTCCATCATCAGGAAAGTGAAGCGGCGGTTCTATGGTGCACGAGAAGAGCGAGAGCTGCAAGGCGAATAGTGCCGATACCCAGTGGGCGGGACGCCAAATATGACGCTTGTTATTTTTGCTATTCATCGGCGCCTCCTTTCTTTCTTTGATACAGTTCCGAGCGATTGAAACTTACGCCTTTCTTCTGTATTCTTCGGAAGAGCAGGTCGTATGTGAGATGCACTCCGATGTTTGTTGGGCCGAACCATGTGAAAACGTGGTTGCGTTCCTTGAAGTTCTCTTTCTTTCCGAGGTAGTCGTAATAGTAGAGCCCGTCTTCTATTGTTGACTTCGGATTGCCATAGACGTAAGGGTCGTACTTGGTTCGGTAGTATCCCACTCCGAGGCTGAACTCCAGACGCCAGCGCTTGTTGCGACTGATGTTCATGGTGTAGCCAATGATGGCACCTGCTCCGAGACCTTCGCCTTCCCATCCCTTTGTCTTGCTAAGACCTATACCATATATATTAGTATGGACGTAGCCAGAGACGTAAGGACCAATGAACTGCCCCTGCCCCACGAAGTAGTAACGGCCTTCGAGAACGTAGTCTCTGATTTGCCAGAACTGCTGTCTGCTCCAATGATGCCAATACGGACCTGTGAAGCCGAGGTTGGCTGTGAAGTGACCCGTGAGAGGATAGTATTCCAGTTGCACGTTAGGACTTGGTGCCCAGTAGTGTCCCGGTAGATAGAAGAAGTCATACAGCAGGTTAGTCCTTATGCCGAGAACATGTCGGCGGTAGAGACGAAGCGGTACGAACGGTACTTCCTTACTGTCAGGTTCTTGAATAAGATCCGCCCCGCAGAGTACAGGTTTTTCGATATTTCCGTAAGGCTCTATGTTGAGTTTAGGAACGGTCTCCTGTTCTGGAAGAATCTCGATGGCGATGCTGTCAGGTTTGTTCGGCATTCCGGAATTGCCAGAACTTACAGAACTGCTGCTTGCCTGTGCTTTTTTCTTGAAGAAGAGTACTACGCGTGCTACTCGTAGCTTTGGGTAGTAGATTTTGTAGAGTCTGTTCCAGAGCCTACCTCCGTCAATTCTCTTAAGTTGCTGTTTCAGTTGGGCTAGCTTTCCAGCCTTATGGTACTTGTCAACGAGCGATTTTACGACTTTGTAACTTGGATCGTTGGCTTCCTTCATGAGAAATAGGAGTTGACCATAGTCTTCAGGTTGGTCATCGTAGGTGCTGTGCTCTTCGGGAAACTTCAAGTGTCGATTTATGTAATCAAATGCGTGAGCTGAGCGTTCTCGGCTCAATGTCTGGTTCCATCGATATGGACCTTCTGGTGATGATGCGCCTTTTACCATCATGGCGTGTGGCTTGAGGCTGTCTGTGTTAATCTGCGGTATCAGATCCCGAATCAGTTCCTTTACTGATTCCTGTGTGGAATCGACGCGGTAAACATCTACCGGGAATATTACCTTTAGTGCTACCTTGTAGAACTGTTCGTCGGTGATGGATGGTTCCTGATTCTCGTCTAATATAAATATGTATGGATATTTACTGAAACGAGCTGAGTCGTCAGACTGGCTAAAAACACTTACAAATACTGTCAGCATCAAGGTAAGTAGTAGAGAGCGTCTATGTCTTCTGACCATCTGCATCATTCATGTGTTGGTATTTTTTAAGGGTTATTATTTTTTTATATTTTTTTGTTTATTGTTTTGCAAATTTAAGTATTTTTCTTCAAAATTGCAAGAAAAAGATGTTAAAAAAATAGTCTTTTCGAAAAAAAACTGCATTTTTCGCAATTTTTCATGTAATTTGCAATAGGAATTGAGGGATTTTCTTGCAATTTCCAACAAAAATGCGCTTTTGCACGAAATAAATGCATTTTTTACACGTTATCGCACACAATTTTTGAGTGTATCTTTTTCACTTCTACGGAGTTGGCATGAAGAAGCCATCAAGACAAAGAAAAATTCCAATCTTACCAATTCTTCATTTTATATCAAAATTAGAATTAATTCTTGATAAAAATGGAATGCCACCTATGAGGGCTGTAAGCCCGATATCTAAAAGGGCAGTCCGTAAGGGCTGTTATATAAAGGCGGTCATAGTAATTTGAGTGCCGTAGGTACGATATCTATAATAAGTGCCGCACTTACAGCGCTCCATGAACTACGCCTATCTATTTTAACGGCGCTTACGCACCGCCCTTTTAGATGTCGCACCTACGGCGCTCATTGGCCGCTTGTCTAATTCTCCAAAAAAGACTGGGCATATAAGCCGTTTATGATACCCTTTATACTCTTTTTCTGGAATAAGAGTTAAATAAGAGCAGCATAAGAGGAACATAAGAGGAACTAAGGCGGAAGAATTGCCGATTATTTCCTTACCGCCTTAGAGCCATTTATGATATATACCTGACCGCTATGAGGAGTGACCACACGACGACCGGAGAGGTCGTAGATGGCATCGGTCTTGTAATTAACAATGGCATTGAGGTCGAGGAGAGGAATGTCTGTTGTGTTCTCCTCTGGAGCAAAGACGAAGCGTATGCCCTTGGCGAAAGACTTGCTCAGCGTGTCGTCCTCATCGGCTGTTGACGAATTGAACCGCTTGAAGTCCTCAACATCGAGATATGCCTTATGAGGATTGAGCCATGTGCCTGAGTATCTGTAGAAGCCTATACCGCTTATGGCAGGCTTATATGCAAGGGTATAGCAATTTGTTGTAGCAGCAGATACCCTCATATCTGAAGGATTACCGCTAAGGTAAGAATCATGAGAGTAGTTATAGCCCTCGGTATCTGTTGCCTTATGGGTTGAACCATAGAATATATAGGTATCAACAGCACCATAAACCACATAGCCTATATTAGCCGTGATATAATCCACACGCTTCAAGGTTACGATATTCTCATCAATACTTACCGCAGCATATACCTTGATATCGCCTTCTGGCACTCGGGCATTATTCGGCAGACAGATGGTAGACCATCCTTTGCCAGGTGTCTGCCCTATCTCGGAAATCGTGAGTTCAAACATCTCAGCCTCCTTATACTCTATCTCCTCGGAGTAGGCGCCAAGGCCTCCACGCTGATTGGCTGCACGAATCATATAGAAGCCCTCTCGCATATCTTCACCATAGAGATTGAAGTCGAGATTCGTATCTGCCACGTTAGCGAAGTATTTCCACTTGCCGTCGGAATCCTTCTTGAAGATGAAGTAGCAGAGGTCCATGCCGTCGGCACTCGCTTTCCACTTGAGAACGCCACCCTCGATACTGATATTGGTAACAGCCTCGCGCTGGGTAGTATATAGGGATGGATCAAATTCCAGCACTTCCTCAACCTCATACTCGGAAGCCTCGGCATTTGTGAGAAGATAGTCATCAGAACCGGCTGCCGGAGCACAAGCGGCAAGAGAACGTCTGCCGAGAGAGACGAGGTTACCATCGGCATCCTTTGTCTTGTACTCATGGAAACGCAATACCATTCCACCATACATAGCACCCCAACCGGCATCACGAGGAAGAACCGTAACGGTAGTGTTGAGGAATGTGCAGGCAGGTGACTGGTTAGGAGCAACGCCCCACGGACGGGCAAGAGTCCAGTCCTTTTCACCCATTTCCTGCATCGACTCTGGATCACTTTCCGTCGTAATAAGACAATCGTTGAACACAAAGCCCCATCTCTGGTCCCTATTGGTATGAGGAGCAGCGATATTGTTTCCTGCGCGGTCACGATGTATGATATTACATTTCTCAAACCATACATTACCGCCACCACTAATCCAATCCACGACACCAGCAATAGAACAGTCCTCAAGATATGCGCAGAAATGCGGATCAGTCTCGGAGTTACTGGTATAATATGTATCCTGATAACTCCACATAGACACATTCTTCAGAATAGCGCGACTTCCATGTCCCTGAAGAACCACGGCACGGGCAGCATTATTCTGAGAAGCCGACATAGCCTTATGGTAGTTGAAACGATTCTCAAGAGTGAGGTCCTGAGCATAGAAATCGGTTGCAGAAGCAGGAAGATGGAGAGTAGCCGTATAGCCGATACCCTCAATGACAGGTCTGTTGTAGATCTTGGTACCCATCTCGCTCTGTCCGATGAGCGATACATTGGCACGTGAAATCCTTGTCTTGTTATTGTCAAGAGTGGTGCCAATCAGGTCATCGCGTCTTCTACCATCTCCGTCATACAGGGTAGAGGCATCATCAGCCGAAGTAGGCACAATCGTCTCATTACCCTCAAGCTCATACTCGCCATCAGGCACGAAGATATAGAAGCGGCCAAGACCAGAGGCATTATTAGCAGCATTTATACCCTCAGAAAGCGTACCGTCAACACCAACTATCCAATTGAACTTCCTATGCTCAACAGGAACGATCTCGGATGCGGTCCTGAACGTAACGGATATATCACTATCATACTTGCCACCATATACATCTTGCAAGGTATTGCCTGGAATCGTAAGGGTATATACCTTGTTCACTTCAAGGTCCCAGTATCTGAGAACGAGAGTAGAACCCTGAAGGGCAGTAAGAGCATCCCCCTGGGCAACACCTTCATTATACAGTCTTATGCCGGTACTGCTTTCCACAGCCTTCATCGTTCTGCTGAAACTGAGACTGATAGTACCGTCAATAGGCTGATCCAGAGGAATAACCTCGCTATTGTAACCTGTAGAATTGACATATATGCTCGGACTTCCCACAAGCATAGGACTTGTCTCAATAACAGGAATGAAGTTGAGGTAATATGAGTCAATAGTAATACCACCATATGAAACAAGATATACGATAGCCGTATGGTTGTCGATATTTGCCTGGGCAACAGAAATCGTACCATTCTCAGCAGTCGCAGTCACATTAGGGAATTCGTCATTTTCACCCACATTGAATAGGACATCAATCTCAAAATTCTGTTTCAGACTTGCAAGCTGTGCAGCCGTAAGGGTTGTGCTGCCATAGGTAACGGATGCCAGTTCTGGCATATTGGCTGTGATAGGTTTGTATGTGATTGACAATGCCGTACACCATGTGTTGTAAACATTACCGTTGTTTCCGTCATCCTCGAACTCAACAGAATGCTGTGTCCATCCCAATACATAGGTATGGGATATCTTCGCAGCCTCAGCATGTTCAGAACCTGAAATCTTAACAGAAGTAGGAATAGGGCTAAGAGCCTCAAGTTCTATGACACAATCCTTAATGGCAGGGAATGTTATAGTGGAATGCTCGTTAATCTGACAACGGTCATCGTATGACGTGTTATCAAACTTTCCGGCAACCACATTTCCGTTTACCACCCATAATGCCCCGTCCTTATACACCTCAGACGCATTCAGGTCAATCTTCATGTCGATGAAATCGTCACCCTTCCAGAGCTGAGTGACAAGGATACCTGATGAACGCTCGTATGAAATAGTCGGAGCGCCACCGTTCTTTGTGAGATTCCATGTCACCTTGGTATCTTCCGTAACGTCAAGAACGCTGAAGATATTCTCCACAAAGACAGGGTACAGACGCAGGTCAGTATCAGGAGCCCGATATTCCTCGCCAAGGGAATACATATTATTATTTTCATCCCTCCATGCCTTTAGGGTATGGACGTCATAATACAGGGTCTTATTATAAGGTATAGTGAACTTATCGCCAGTCTCAACCCATATAGGCTCAGGAGCTACGCCCGAAGCAAATTCTCCCGTACTGAATGTGATGTAATGTGTAGGTCTTGGCAGGAAGCATACCTCGATAGTACAATGTTGGGTGATCTCAAACTGCAACTCGTATGTATCAAGTTCATCTTCTGCAACAGGCAACTCGGTGAAAGTGAAAGCGGAACCCTTCCATGAACCGTCAGGCTGCTTCACGGCATTCTCCATCTCTGTACCTTCTGTTCCAACCATTCTTACACCTGTGATGACGCCATCCGTTCTCTCTACCTGAAGAAGAGGAATAGGTTCACCAGCTTCCGTAAATCGGGTAGCATCTACAATCTTGTCAAACTCATAGCCGAACTTACGCTTGAAGGTTGCATGTACGCGGTTACCCTGCTGGAATGCGAATCCGCCGTCAGCAAGCTCCTTAGCCTCATATTCACCACTACCCTTTATTTCAACAATCTCTCCACGGACACTATTGTCCACATCCATGTGGAGCTCCATCAAAGCAGCAGGCAGAGAGTAGCACCTTATCCATTTATAATAGCTGAAGTCATCACCTATGGCGATGGTGACACGCGGATTAGGATTGGAGGTGACATAGGTATATACATATCCATGCTCACCATCCTCGCGTATCTTTCTTGTCTCAAGCTCGTCAAGAACAGGAATGTGATCGTCAATAGTCGTTGAGGTAATTTCCGAATAACTGTAGATCTTGATTGTGGCACCTGCGCAAGAAGGCAGGTCGATGGTAGTTCCAGGACCGAATGCAGCCCAGTCAGGAAGGTCATCATTTCTCATGAATCCGGAAACATTGGTATGAATCCAGAGAGCCACGTCACGTGTATGGTCTCGACGGACACCATCCTCGATAACCTCGACATCGACCTTACTCGTCCAGAAGAAGTTCAGATTAGGAGTATCCCAGTGTATCTTCTGAACATTATTCATGGTAAGGAAGTCCCAATACAGCTCATCACCACGCACACGGTTCTCCTTGTCGGCAATATTATGCTCGAATACAGGTGTCAATACTATCTCCTGCCCTTCATAGTCGAAAGAATAGTACTTGCCAAGCTCGTATCTCCTTGAACCGTCGGTCCAATACATCAGGGTATATTGGTTTTTGAAGAAGGTGTAGTTATTCGGGATATAGAAAGAGCGTACTCCTGTCAAAGTCTCAGGAGCTATGCTGACTGCGTTGTTGAAGGTGTTAGGATCAGGAACATTATGCACGCCTGAGTCTTCGATATTGAAGACTACCGTACCCATAGCACCTGGTTTGAAATGTGCCACGATATTCTTTTCAGAGGTCAAGGTGAACCTATATATATTCTTTCCGGTAGTCTCTGTCTCACCATCAACCCATTTGTCGATAACATATTCCCTTTCAGCCTCAGCACTCACGGAAACCTCTGTACCAGCCTCGAAATATGCTACTACTCCATTTTCCAGCTCATTATATAAGTTACTATACTTAGGAGAGATGCTAACATCACCCTTTGTTACATCATCCGAGGTGGCAGTAACCTTGATAAGGTCCTTACGTGTAAAGAGCACCTCGATAGTGGTGATACCGCCCTCTTCAGGAACGGTAAACTCATTACCCGAGATAGTCACAGGGTCTCCGCCATCCACTCTCTTCCTGAATCCGGCAAAGGTATAGCCATAGCCTGGTGTTGCTTCCAGAGTCACGACATCACCCTCTCTGAATCTCGTACCAGTATTGACATGAGATGCTCCCTCAGAGGTGAGGGTAACGGTTACCTCACCTGCATTCTCAGGATTCTCATTAGGATAGGTCTCGGCATCGGCATTAGTTATCACATTTGTTGTCACCACGTTAGGCAGTACAGGATATGTCACGCTAAGATCTTTGAAGAATCCCCAAGGAGCACCCGAGCCAGCCTTCTCCACAATGATATCAAGAGTTGGAGATTCGCCCTCATAGGTAAAGGTGATGGTCTTGCCATTGTTCGTCACCGTTCCCTGATTACTAAGCACGGTCGCATCCTCCTCGCGCAGCTTCACTACGGCATGGTTGTCACCCGTGAAGCTTGTAGAGGTATGGTATAAGTCATCATTCTTGTCTGAAGCGTTGAGCGTTACGGTCATGCCATAGACTGCAGGAATCGTGAGTACGGTATTGTCATTAAACTGTGCTCCATTCCCGGAAAGTTCGTTTATACGCTCATCGGTATTCACAGCCTTACTTGATGTGGCATCAATAACGAGAGGCACGTCAACCATTGCTCCCTCAACATTCACCCCCTTAACGTATGTCATGGTAAAAGGATCGCTGGTATAGTCATGTAACTTAATTGTAGGAGCACCGTCAAGCTTGTCAAACGGCCATGTTACGGTCAGTTCATGGTCGGTATCGGTTATCGCCTTTGTGCTCTTCGTAAGCACAGGATAGAGAGTGGTGTTCTGATAGAACGTGTAGTTTCTTCCGAGGTCATACTTCGTACCAGTTTCTGAATCCTCCCATCCGGTAACAGCCCATCCCTCACGATACAGGGTGGTATTATATGGAATGAATGCCTGATGCGCCTCATTCACCTCCACCTCGTTAGGAGCAGTACCGAGAAGGGTCTTAGGGTATCTGTTCACAAACTTCACCTTCGATGCACTTGCATCACGAACTGAGATATAAGGCAGATAGACCGTCTTATCATTCTCAGATGCGATAGTCAGTATCGTGGCATCTCCCGTATATTCAAATCTTACAAAGTTAGCCTCCTTGTTCTCATGATAGCAATTGCCTGCCTCGCTTGGGTACAAGTCCCATTTCTGTCCATTCTCCGCAGATATTGTCACCTTGCCTTTACCGTATTGGCAGTTTCCAATAGTAATGGTTACAGGTCCCTCTACTGGAACTCGTGCGTGAAATCCAACGTAGCCGTGACTTGCATCATGATATGCTGTACTGATATCGATGGAAGAAGACATGTCACCTACAGGTACAAGATGCGTATCACCTCTGTCGTCGATGATAACACCGGTCTCGAACTTATTATTCTGTCCATAGTTTCCAAGCAAGGTACTACCATTTGAGAAATCCCATGAGAAGCCGGCAAAGGTGCTACGGCAGAATTTCTCTTCCATATCAATAACCACACCGTCCTTCACGCTTATAGCCTTTACCCAGCAGTCCTTTACAGGCACTACGGAATAGGCTCCTGTGAATCTCTCCTTATAGTTGGTAGTAGTAGGTGTAGAGCCGTCAAGGGTGTAATATACAGTAGCTCCCACCACGTTGTTCTTTATCGTTGCCTTGTCCTTCGTCTCAGCAAATGCAACAGCTACGGCACCTTCGTTGACTACCCTCACAGTATGCACATAGCTTTCGCCGTCAGTAACAAAACGGAGCGTTGTAGCAGGACCTACATAGTTGACAACCGCCATTCCACCAGCATAATCAGACCTGGCGTCGAATGTGTTTGGAGAGATAGTACCGCCATTATCCGAAGTGATGGTGAACCTCGGCGAACCACTTCCAAACGTGCATCGGCTTACGTAAATCGTGGCATTACCAGCCACCTCAACGCTAAAGCCGCTATCAGCATTGAACTTCCAGCCATGCTGATTGTCGTGATACTCACTATTATCCCCTATCCTGTCGATCAGCTCATGATCGTCGAAGTCGAAGTCCTGATCGCGGAAATCATAGTAGAACTCTGAACCGAGAGATGCTATCTCCTTGTCGGTCACCAAGTTTCCGATGAGACCGTCAGTTCCAATAGCTGCTACAGAATATCTGTCCTCTGTTCCAAAGCTATTATAGCCTGCTACCGACTTGGCAGTAAACGGAGAGCTTGTATCGTAAGAAAGGACATCAGAACCCACTATGGCTATGATATTGTTACCATCGAACACGGCGTATGCGCTTGCTCCATCCACAGACGTCCAAGTAATGATTTCGTTCTGAACGGAGATACCAGCAGGAGCCGGCAAGTAGGAAACAGGAGAAGCAACTATATTCGCCGGACTGTTATCCACATCCACGCTCACCACATGACCGCCACCCGTCATGGCTGTCCATTTCTCTCCACGCGGAGCTATATTCTTCGTTGTCTTGTAGTATGAAACCTTGGCTTTGTCATCCCAAGCCCTACCGAGATAATACTTTCCTGCCATATCAGCACCCTCTGCATTATCTATGATACACTCGTTGAAAATATATCCGTTATATGTACCCGGAGTATTGTATCTTCTCGCTGCTGTGATATAAGCCACAGTAGAAGACTCTATCAGCAGGGCACACTTCTCGAACCATACGTTACCGCTACCGCAGATGAAGTCCACGGTACCATGTATCTCACATCCCTCAAAATAGGAACTGGCATTATTATCAGAATAATAGGTATCCTGACGGCCAAGCAGACGGATGTTCTTATATACATTATTCGAGCCTTCGTCATAAAGGGCAGTACCGCGCTCAGCATCCGTAGCGGAATTGTATTCCACGATACTGTGAAGGGTGAGATTCTGCATTATGACATTTGAACCGGTCTTTAAAGTTGCCGAAGACCAGATGCCTTCTGTCGCAGGATGATTCTGAATGATAACGCCATCACGGCTCTGACCTACGATTGTCGTATAATCCCTAACCTGGGTGTTAATGCCGGTACCAAGTTCATAGGTTCCGTTCTTGACAAATATCGTCCTTCTGTCAGATGAAGTGCCACCCGTAGCAAGAGCCGCCTTGAGTTCATCAACATTTGACACGACGACATCATAAAGACCTGACGGAACAGGGATTCCCTCATCCCCAATAGGAGCATCGATTTCCTCTACCTTGATATAAGGAATATAGATCTGGTTCTGCTTGCATTTCAGAGTCAGGCGTGTAGCTCCACCTGTATAGTTATATGAAACAACAGGTTCGCCTGTACTGCTTGTGAATTTCGCATTATTGTCATTAAGTGAAATTGTTGTGAGTTCCGTATTTTTAGAATCAGTAATAACAATATCACTATTATAGTCTGTCATACCCAAAGTTATTTTAACCGGTCCATAAACATCAAAGGACATTGACTGTCCTGTGTTAGCAAACCACAGACCATAAGTCGAATCCTTGTAATAAGTATTAAATGAAATATGCGGATTTGTAGAAGTCTCTACAGGATTGCCATTTTCATCAATAGAGATACCAAAAACGCTTGCACTTCCAGTTGTGCTCTTGTCTTTGACAATATCATAAGCATTACCTGTGCCTGTGAAGTCAAGTTCAAATGAAGATATCTTTTCCGGGATTACAGGAGCAGGTTCTTCTTGAACCACCTGAATCTTCTTCATATAGCCACTTCCGGTAACAGTAAGCACAACCTCACCTGCACTAACCTCGGCTGCTGTTGGGGAATATGTCTTTGTCTGAACGTTTATACCAGCTTCACCGCCAAGAGTGTAAGTTGCATTATACTGACCGCCATCTCCTTGATAATTGGTTATGGTAATCACATCATTTTCAGAAACAACAGGAATCCTTATTTCCGTAGTTGCGTTGACCTGAACATCGCCATTTGACGGACGGGGCTTGAACTCACCACTACCACTATAAGACATGGCAAGACTAATACCTGCCTGATCTGACGGATAGCTTGTCTGATTATTACCTGCTACGGAGCAATCGGAAGTAGAATTCGTGAAGTCCCAGATAGCAGTAATAGGGTATGAAGGGGTTACAGGAGTAGGATCTTCAATTTCAACTACAGAGATATATGGGAAATACACACTTGTGGCATTTGACGATGCATATATCTCAAGGACACAGTCAGATGAAACTATAACTACATCCGTGGCGACATTCGCCGCATCAACTGCATATTTACCACCTACGCTATTTATCGTTTTCAACACATTTGTTCCGTCTGAAATAGCTATGTCACCTCCATAGTCGCTCATGCCAAGACCTATTTCATACTTACCTGCCTTTACTGGAACTTTTATCTTGGCATTATAATAAAGACCATAGGTGTTGCTATGATAATAACCCTCAAAATAAGCTATATAGCTTTCTGGCTCTGATGATGACAAAGTTGGTATGCCTTCATCTGTTGAGGCCGTAACATAATAACTGCTTGCTGCACCACCTGAATTGATATTCTCTGCAGCCCATGGTTTGATGAAGCTAATGGAGAAGTTCTCAAACGCCCATGCACTTCCACTTCCTCCCATCAAGAGGATGAAAGCAAGGATAACTTTTCCGAGAAATCTTGTGAAGATACTCTGACTAGAATTACAAGTATATATGTTTTTTATGATGTAGGTCATATCTATGTGGTTTTAGATGGTTCTTCAGGAAATACGTGGTTTTAGTCGTGGAACTACCACTTCTGGAAACTATAGTGTACGAACACAGTAAATTAGATACTATCTATTAAATTGCAAAGATAATATTTTTTTTCTTTTTTACGCAATTTTTGCAAACTTTTTTCATCATGGGCGCAAATTTTAACAAATAAGGCAGCTATACTATGTATAGAGAGCGCATTTTCCATAGTTTTTGATATAAAGACGAAACAAGTGACAAATATCACTTTTTATCATAAAACCTTTTAAAACATGATTATGCAGAGGTAAAAAAGGCAAGATAAAGATTTTCTTCGATAGGTATTCGATACTCCTTCGTTCTTCCTTCGCTCTTCCTCCGCTCTTCCTCCGTACCAAAGTCGGTGCAAAGTCGGTGCAAAGTCGGTGAGAGAGCGGAGTATAAGCCTTGGCACAGCGATAGCATTACGGGAGATCTACGGAATATGGTCTAACGATTGCATATTCGAGTAATCTCACGATGGTCGGGCTTAAAGCCTTCATTGGCCGAAGAGGCTCTACTTGACGTAGAGCTTCTTCTTACCAACGATATAAATGCCGTTAGCAAAGCCAGAGTAGGTATTAGTGCCAGGAACGACATTGAAAATACGAACAAGCTGACCTGTGGCAGTATAGAGACTCAGAGAAAGGGCAGCCGGACTCTCTACGTAAATCTTGCGATTCTTTGCATAGATACGCAAACCGTCATTCTCCTCCTCATCATTCTGTGGGAGTTCTTCAATACCAGTATCCTCATAGATAAGGATGCTCTCAGGCTTAGCAAATGCCTTGCCCGGAGAAGACGAACCTGTGATGGTCATATAGGTACGGAATGGAAGTATATCCCTTTCGTAACCGCTAAAGGATGTTCCGCTATCGTCTATGCCATAGGTATCATCATCATTCTGGGCAGAGAAGGCTCCACGATGAGTTACGACTCCTGCCGTAGTAGAAACTGCGCTATCGTCAGTTACGCCAATAAGATTTGCATTCTCGATATTGAGATTACTTACCTTTGGATTATTACCATACCAAGAGAATGTGACATTCTGAGGCTTAGTAGCAACCTCTCGGAAAGAGAATCCATGAGCATCGGTATCAGCATCCCAAACACCATGTTCACCAAGACTGAGAGACTGGTTGAAATCGCCTGAAAGGTCAAACTCCTTGAAGGTTGCACCAGGGAAGCTTACGATGTAAGGAACATAAGCCTGCTGGAAGTAGTAACCGCTGAAGTCACGAGCTGCCCTATAGATACTGAAGTTATTATCCTCATAGATGTCACCATAGACGTCGGCAAAATGAGAGTTGAAGTAACGATAGTCGCCTGTGAGAGTTCCACCTGTGAACAAATCTGCTCCTGGGCGGGTGAACGTAGCCTTGATAGGCTGTGCATCCGCAGCAGGTGTAGAAGCGGTAAGACCACGCAGCCAGTATTCATGACCAACATTTGTGGTATTAGCCTCAGTAGCATTAGCCGCATTGGCATCAGTCTCACCATAGAAATGAGAAATCTCGCCATTGAAGCTTGCCTCTACCCTATTCACAGAGAATGGTAATGATATGCCTTCCCAAGCATCGTTCTTGTTTGCTGCATAGTAACGAGGTACGCGGGTGTACCAAGCACGATTTGAAACAACAAACGCGATAGGACAGTTGAAGTCATTATTGAAGCAATCACCACCCTCGCTGTTCTTGTTATCAACAGTACGCTCAACAAGATGCAGGAACTCGGTTGTAGGAGTTACCGCCTGATTAATGACATGAGCCCTGATGTTTGACTCAGGCGTAGCCGGAGTCTCGCCATAAGTATCAGAATATTTGAATGTAGCGAGAACGCCATTAAGGTCACTTGCAGAACGAGCATAGAGCAAGAGATTTCGGGTTACACCTTCATCAAGACTTATATTATTCATGCCATAGTCAGAAACAGGATAATAGAAGTCCATGCCTGTGCCTGAAGGTCGTGATATATTACCACCAATATTCGTAGCATCGGTATAATTCAAGCCGTTATAGCCATAGAAATCGATGGCAGTAATACCGTTATCATGAACATAGGCATCAGAATTATAGTAGAAGCCGTTATTATTCTTGCTACCATAATATCCACCTGCACGATATACTCGGTTCTTCATATCCTCATAGAGCCTGAAGGCATTACTTTCCTCATCCTTTGCGATAGCAGCCGGAACAGTAAGGTTGGCAATACCCTCCACACAATTCTTAGTATCTGCATTTAGGATTTGTCCGAAGAAGAAATAGTCATTCTTTGGCTTACCGCCTTCTATGAGATTCTCATTCATGAGAGGCCTGTAAGTCACGTTTCCTTCCTCATCCACTACAGCACGGCTCTCATCAATAGGGTGAGACGTGTCGTGTGTAGTTGCAGCATATCCATAGTTCGGGATAAATGAGTTACGGATAAACTCAGAGCCTTCATAGTGGTTATCGAATGAATAGCCAGAATAGAGGTAGTCTCCGTTCTCGTAGTATTTCTCCACATAGTCCTGAGTATTCTCAAGACTTCCCGTACCATCCACATAACGCTTATGCAGATAATATTGGTTGAGGTCGTATGCCACCTTGCCATATCGCCAGTCTTCCTTCGCATATCCGGTGAATGCTGTACCGTCAATACGATATACGGTATTATGGCCATATTCATAGCAGCAATGCAGACTCGGGTTATTTGCAGAAGAACTTGCAGAAACAATCCTTCCACTTACAAGACCGAGGTTATGGATATTAGCACTTGCATCAATAGCCTTGAGCAGACTTGCGTTGTTTGCAATTCCCGTAATGGCATGTCCGTCACCATGGAATGTGCCCTTGAAGTTATCAGGAGCCACATAGTCAGAACCTACCGTTACGTTATCCTGCATAACGAACTGCATATTCGCACCAAAGTCATTCTTTGTGCCAACCTCAGAAAATTCATCCTTCTTCTCATTAATGAATGTAGCGAACCTCAGAAGGTCGGTTTCATCCTCAATGTAGATGCGAGGCTCAGGAATCTCAGAGTTGGCAGCACGCTGAGCAGCGAGGTCAATATGCAGGTCAAGTGCATCTTCACCCTCGTATATACCACCTCCAGAACGGCGAGGTTCCATACGATGATAGTTGTGGATTTCAAGTTTGCTGTCATCATCCATCGGAACTAAGAAGAGCTCATTAAGACCGAGGACCTTGAAGCAATACTGCACTCCATAGCCATCCATGAAGTAGTATGCAGGAATACGGATACAAGGATTCGTGGTGTTACTCTCATCATAGATAACGTCGGCAAGCATCTCCGAAGTGGCATTGTCGTCACCCTTTTCTTTCAGGTAAGGATAACCCACCTCGTAGGTGTAGAATATCTCCTTGTCGTTACTATCCTTCTTGAATCTCCATTCACCATTCTCATCCTTTACACGAGGACCGATGCGATATACGGTAGCACATTGTGGCATACTATGGTCTGCTCCAATCTGTATGCTACCCTTGTTAATCTCGATCATCTCTCCTGGCAAAGCACAGTTCACTACCTTCACGGTACCTGTAACGTCAGGTCCCTGAACATAGTTTATTGTGAGATAGATGGTGTAGGTGTATTTCACTTCTGAAACGTCAGTCTCAAGGTCGATAGTCACCTTACAAGGCTCTGACATGTGCTCCTGATAGTATTGAGCGCCAGAGTTGTTTGCCTTGTCTATGAGCTGAAGTACGATGTTGGCTCCATCAATCTCAGTAGTACCCACGAATGTACCGACCTCACTTCCTGTAGAAGAAGTAAACGGCACGTTCACGTAGTATGCGCCCTTATCCGTTTCAGGTGTAACGCCGCTATAGTCATACAGGCCGTCATAGGTAGTAGCCGATGTAGCGCCTATTACAAGCTGATATTTCTGATATGCATCAGAGTTCGGATCAATATTGCGCATCTCTATATCTCCCTCATAGTTCTCGGTATGAGCACTTCTCCATGTAACATTCTTGAGCTTCACGGCAGATCCCAGAGGAGTACCCACAAGATTCATGAGGGCATCATGGTTATCTGAGTTGAACTTCAGGTAAGGCTCACTTGAACTGTTATACGTATAACCCGTGATAGTGGTGTTATAGTAGTAATGAGTACCTGTGACATACCAATAGTGGATATCGTCCTTTACTGCAAGACTCTTCTGAGCGTCATATCCGTGGCTGAAACAGTCGTCAACGATGTATCTGCCCCTGGAAGCATCATGAGGGAATACGAAGTTACCAGAAGTCTGGAGGAAGTCCTCAGCACCTTCCACCTCTGGTGCATCAGTAGAGATAGCCTTCTTGCGAGGCGCATGCTGCTTGGCACCAGCAGCCTTGCGGCTATGTATATTCTTGGCATACACATAACCACCACCCTCATCATCACGCACATTGACGAGCGCAATCTCTACAACCCCGACTACAGGACCATAGACGATCTCCTCCGCACTTGCCACAGTCTTTATGTTCTGCACCTTCAAGGCATATCCAGAGGCGATACCAATCATATTGGCAGCAGTACCGTCATTACGCTTGATGAACTCATCAGATACATCCTTATAGTTGTCGATATAGTATTGCTTCTTTCCTATATATGAAGGTGTACCGTCATCCTTTGAACCATCTGCCTTGCGATAGTCATCGGCAAATGCCACGTTAGAATAGATAGCACCGCAATAGTGGATGTTGTTTGAGAGTCCAAGATAGTTGCGTGAACGCTTCGCGGTAGTAGCAGCGAGGATGTTTCCTGACGTGCTGGAAACAATATTACCATCAGTTCCTCTCACGTTCAGAGACACCATCTGGATCTCACCCACACGTGCTATAGAATAAGGTGTTGCGGAAATCTCACTAATGTTATAGTCACGAGCACCAAGCAGCGTCACAGCACAATCCGTAAGACGGAGCATATCCATACGCTGGAAGGAGTTCACAATACGAGCATTGTCAGGTGTCTTGCCAGCAAAGCCGTAACCATAAAGCTCTCCGCTACGGAAACCCTCAGCGAATGAAAGGTGTCCGTCACCGTACATACCACCATCACCGTTGTATTCATATATCACAATCTTACCATCCCTTGTCAAAGCATCAGGCAGGTCGGAGGTAGAAGTAACGTTATATCCTTCGGTGTATATATACTTGTAGTGACCGTCTGCGGTCTGGTAGTAATATCCGAAGATATCGTCGGTAGGAGCGATGTCCGTTCTCTCGTTCATAGTCTGAGAAGAAACGGATATGTGGTCGGTAGTGAAGCTTGTTTCAGATGTTGGAGCATCCCATACCAATACGGTGGTGTTGCCGCCGAATCCTATTGTGCCTACGCTCTCATCCTTCCATTCTCCACTATCTTCCTCGCCAAGGCTCTCCACACCATCGAACTTCTTCACGGTATAGGTACCTGCTGCGACAGAAGAACCGGAAGCGAGGGCATAACCTCCACCATATACAGCCTCATCGATTTTTATGTCGATGCTGTTCCAGTTCACGCCGCTGGATGTGGTTACTATATTAGAGAAGTTACCATGCTCACCCATCGTTGCCTGAGTATGTCCGGCATCGTATGAGTGTATGGCATCAAATACTTCCTCGGATATGATATCACCCTCAAGCAGGTTGATTGTCTTCTTCACCATCTCAGAGCCGTCCTCGTTCTTCACCTCAGCATTCCATTTGTCGGTACGCTGCAAGTGATAGGTTCCGCTCTTCTGCACGGTGTAATACTTAGGATATCCAACGAGTACATGTGTGCTACCCCACATTATGCCTGAGTAAGAGCCTCCACATACGGAAGATGCCACATGACCGTTATATATGCGGACATAGGAATTACCTACCACGTTACCCTGCTGACCACCACCGTAGATATAGTTGGTCGTAGCACCATGAGCCTCAGTATCGTAGCGTGTTGCCGTAGCAAAGCGGTTCTTAGCCACATCCTTTCCGAAGTCAACGTGAGTGTTTCCACGCACGTATGCCAAGCTACCATATCCCGCACCATAGATGCTGCACACGGCAAGGTTCTTCTCCTTTGTCTCGGCAAGCTCTGCAGGGGTGATATTGGCAAGCATGTCAGACTTCATGTCGATATGCACGTCACCCACGATTGTGCCTGAAGTATAGCATCCGCCATACACATTGGCACCTTCCATGACTCCGTTCTCACCGACATAAGGCAAGAACTGACACTCAACATTAAGCTTGATAGCATCCTTACCACGTGCACCGAGCAGGTATCCGCCCTTATGCAGAATTCCAGAGTAAGGCATTCTGTAGTTCGCCATATTACAGCCACCAACTATCTTATCGGTAATGACAAGGCTTGACGGGAAAGTATATGTTACCATATTACCATTCTCGTCAGGCTCCACATTCATGTTACCACGGTTACCTCCACAGTAAAAAGAACCGATGGTTACGTTCTGCATATCATCTGCCCAATAGACGATAGGCTGCACATCCATCTCTACTGACTGGAAGTAGAGGTCGAGAAGATGCTGATAAACCTTTGGTCTGTTCTCGTGAGATACAGGCAGATACTGCATTGTGATGGCATGATTACCAGGGATATGGCTCCAGTCGATAGCATCCTCGAGGTGGAGAGAGTTCAAATCCTCGTATGCCTTACGGTATTTCTCACTTCCATCGAACATAGCATCGCCATCACATCCCATGAATACATTCTTGATGTTAAGGTTACTGCCGAAATGGAAGGTAACGACAGGCTTATTGCCATTGAGGTTGTTGACCGTAGCAGAGTTACCGCCACCATACACGCCACCAAGTTCAAGGCGGTTGTCAGCTGATGGTCCGCTAAGATTAATCTCCACATTCTGCACCTTAGGACGATATGAACTGCAGTTCACCATGCGCTGAGCAGGAGAAGAGGCTGCAATACTGGTCATGAAGCTTCGCAGAGGAACGGTATATACAAGGTCGTAGGTATTTCTACCCATCTTGTAATACTCGTTCACAGTTACTTTCTTCTCCCCGTTTCTACCTACAGCATACAGGTAGTCACCATTACCAGCACCATATACGTTACCAAAAACGTGACCTGCGGATATGTTGAGGATGGTCTTATTGAGGATATCACCCGATACATCATTACCGCCGTACACATTATCATGCACATAGAGAGACTCGCCTGTATTGCCATTAGGACCGATGTTGAGCGTTACGATGCCTCTCTTGTCAGGATTTTCAGCAAGGTAGTCATTATACATACTTTCATTAGTAAAGCCCACATCACCCATCAAACCACCGCCAAAGAGATCTTTACAGTCAACACTATTGATCGTGACATCAGCTGCACCCACAGGAGCATAGAAACCACCGCCAAACACACGACGAAGGAATGTCTCACCGCCGATAGTTACATTAGTAACGCCTCTAACAGGACCGGAATATCCACCGCCAACAACGTCCATCACAGACTGACGTGACAGGAAATGTGCATGAAGCTGTGAAGCGTCGTGCAATTCATCAGCATCCTTTATAAGCATTTCCTCTTTTTCAAGACTTACATTGACGTTGGTGTTATTTTCTATCAAAGTATTCTCACCATAGCCGCCACCGAATACACAGAAGTGCGGTGAACCTACTTTATGATATATTTCCATCCACTCGTTGGTATTGAAGAAACCTCCAATATCATCGGTGCTGACTCCGGAAACTGCCTGCAGACTCTTTGGTATCAATCCCTTGGTCATAGTGACATAAGTATTGCCACCAACCTTACATGCGACATTTCCACCACCGTAAATATTATGGTTCACGTTGAACTTCTTCAAATCCGGATCATACTGCGGAGAGTATATTCTCTGCTCACCATTCTTGCTTACCACATGAGCCTCGGTCCATGTACGATTCTTGGAATCCCATAGAGAGTTAACCTTCGCCTCGGCATTTCTCACGATGATATTAGTGTTGCCTGTCACATCTGCTGAAGTGATACCATCAGGGTTGACAATCTTGACACCATTCACCGTGAGGGAATCAACATTACCCCAGCCACCGCCGAACATGTTATAGACAATATATCCGCCATTGAAATCCATGAAGGTGTTGCCATACACCGTACCGTTTTGGCAACCGCCATAAATACGATTCCAAAGATAAGGGATAACAGGCTTATCCAATTCATCATCATTCACATACGGATACTTACGCACCGTATTCTCCACACAGAAGCGAGTGTTACCATAGACAGCACCAAGTTTTGTATAGTCATTACACATATTCTTGGTACGACCGTTACCACCTGCAAATACAGAAGAGAATACACCTCCACCATAAATATATACAGATGTGGTGAATTCCTTACTGTCCTGATTATCCAGTGTTATCTCTTCGCAAGTTTCCGTTTTAACGGTACCGACATTAGCTACGTCACCGCCACCATATACATTTCCGAACACAAGTACGCGCTCCTTGTCATACGTTTGATAACCCTCACCATCAGGATTAGGAATATCAGATGTCATAGGCATAGCTTCACCCCATACCTCCACATGAGTCTTTCCCTTTACGCGGGCAATGTCAGGGAAATCAATAAAGGTATCTCCATCCTTGTATGACTCAACACCCGCACCTCCGCCAAATACATTGAGAGAGACGAAGCCTGAGTGCAGAATAACACTTGTGTTACCTCCGACCTCACCATAGGTTTCATTACCAGTAGGATTGGTTGGCAGAGAACCAAGACCACCGCCAAACACGTTACGGCAAGCAAGCTCACAGTCAGTTACAACCTTTGTATTGCCTGTAACATATCCGCTGAAACCACCACCATGAATATCCATGAACGTGCAGGTTGGAAGTCCGAGCGACATAGCCAGTCGGCTTGCACGATAACGCAGGAAGGTATGCGTATCAGAATTGCCACCATCGAAACTACCATACAACCTAATTCTTTCCTCTGGACCAACCGCATTGAAATCATCAAGGAGTGCATTCTCAAATATGACATACTCCGAGATGTCATCGTTTATATAGGCATAAGGTTCCTTTCCTAAATTGCCAGGAGCAATAGTGAAGTAGAACTTATCATTATTCGCCTCATTTGTCCCATCATATTTCAAATTGGTACCTTCCACGTCATCATCATACGGTTTAAGCACAAGCTTGGCACCAGTATAATCGAATCGTGCACCAGGTCCTACATATACGTCAGTCTCGCCTACCCGGGTATTAATACCCCAGCCACCGCCAAACACAGAGAACTGAGGATTATTAATGTTACTTATTGAAGCATACCAGCACAATCCGCCAACAGTAGTCTCATCAAGCAGATTGATACTATTGCCCTCATCGTCGGTCAGCCTTGCAATAGGAGAGTGATTGATAGTTACCTTAGCCTTGCCTGCAACATTACAAGCATCTCTTCCACCGCCAAAGATATTGTGAGCTATGACGAAGCTACACTTACCACTTGCATCGATATTGAAGAAACGTGAATCTGCATATTTCTTTAATAAACCAATAAACTTTGCAGCACTCATGGTTCTTAGCTCAGAAAGATTGTTTGCAACAACCTGTGTTGCATCCTTCCACACCACGATATTACCTTGGTTGTCGGCTAACTGATTCCACAACCATTTACCACCATCAATCTTAACAGTAGTGTTACCCTTGATGTCAGCATAAGTACCATTAGTCTGTGCCTCCGGAGCATCATCAGCAGCATCACCAAGACCACCGCCAAAGATATTATGACCGAGTTTTCCGCCCTCGATATGTACGAAGGTACTACCATTAACAGTACCGTATGAACAGCCACCAAAGATGCGGTTCCAGATAGTTGGAACAATAGTACTGCCATCAGCCAACGTGCTATCACCTACATGCACAAGGGTGTTACCCTCTACACGGCCAAGCGTTGTATAGTCAGAAGCCTCAGACTTCCTACGACCATTACCTCCAGCAAATACTTCTCCAAAGATGTCACCACCGAGTACATTGACGAACGACTGAGCATTGGCATGTTCATATCTCCTTGGAGGAAGGAACATATCTTCCACATCAAAGATTGTCCTACTCTCAGGTTCTGCCGTAGCAGAGGTATTCTCCTCTCCTACGTTTGCCACGTCACCACCGCCATACACAGAGCCAAAGACCTGAGTCTTTCCAGAGATAGTGACAGAAGTCATACCGTGAACACGCGCCATGTCCTTAAAGTCCGTAAGAGTACCATTGACTATGGCAGACTCCACACCGGCACCGCCTCCAAAGACATCACCATAGATATAGCCGCCATCAGTAAGGACAGTGGCATTACCGCCCACCTCACCAAGGTTGTCACGAGTCTTGCCATCATATATTTCCGTTCCTTGCTGTAACATTGTGTAAGCATCCAGTTGTCCATATCCACCGCCATATACACGATGCATATAGGTATTGCCACCAACCTTTACGTCGGTATCGCCAATAACCAGACCGGCATAGCCTCCACCAAGGACACCAAGAACAGTGTTACCTGCTACACCATAGCTATCATCATAAACTCCAATAGAAGCATTGTCAGTACCGCCATTGCGCTTTGCCTTCTTCCTATAAGAACCATCCTCTGGCTCAAGTGTATGATATGTAGCTTTTGCAAGCTGCATATCTGTGGTAGCACCTTCACTTTGCTGTTCACTCACAGCTACGTAAACCTTTGTCTCCGCTACTGATGTATATGCGCCATATCCACCTCCGAATACATAGAAGTGAGGATTCTTACTATCATTATACGCATTCTTCCACGCTTCTGTTGAAAGCAATTCATACCCGCAGAATCCCTTTGTCACCTCTACAGATGCAAGACCGCCTGTTTCCGTATCGGCAATAGGCATTACCCTACAAGCACGGTTTCCACCGCCATAGATGTTATGGCTATTTATGAATATCGGTGCACTTTCTTCACCTGCAAGGAACTCGTCCCAGTTCTCTCCGCCCCACTCACCGTTCCAGTCATAGAAACGCTTGAGGGTTCTGTTCCACTTCCTGTTCCATACTACGGTTGCACCGTCGATATATACGCTTGTAGAACCTATGACATTGGCAAACGAGATAGGATTTGTGGTAATATCACCATTGCCACCGCCAAAGATTTCTCCGGCAAATGCGCCCTTAGATATGTTTACGACTGCGTTACCATATATATCAGCCTTGTTTCCGCCTCCGTAGATGTTTCCATACACCACAGGACCTACACCTTGCATTGAAATCTCTGTACCATACAATGCAGGATAGTGACGTATATAATCCTCTTTTTCCTCATCAGAACCATCAGCAGGATAAACAGTACCTACAGGAGCTACATTTCCACCACCGAATACGTCACCGAACACCTGACCGCCATTCAGGGTAACTGTGGCGCCTCCAGACACAGGACCGGCATTACCACCTCCAAAGATAGTAGCCAGGCCATAGTCTCCTTCCTTCGTTGTAAAGTCGTTTATCGTGGTATAGGTATCGCTGACAGGTGCCATAGTTCCATAGCCACCACCATATACTGACATTTGTCCCTTGGTAGTACAGTCGTTAACTATTATTTCCGTCTTACCCTCTACCTTACTTGCCATATTGCCACCACCGTACAGATAGTAGTCGTTGCTTGAGGAAGCATAGTCAACCTTATCTACCTTTATGTAAGTGGTGCCCTTTATGTCGGCAGATGCTGTTACCTGTGCATCGGTAGCAGTAGTAGCCGAAGTTCCTCCAGTAAGTGCTCCAAGACCACCGCCATAAACGTTTCCATTCAAAGTACAGCCATTCAGCGTAATAGATGTACTGCCATTGGTTATGGCAGACTCCGCACCACCATATATGTCACCATTAACCGATGGATTTCCCGATGTCTTCACAACTGTATTACCATTGACCAAACCGAAAAGCTTTGCATTTTCAGGAGTATGGAGGAGATATGGGGTTAAGGTATGAGGAATGGTAGTTATGCTAACATCATTCGTGATACCCTGAGCCGCACCAAACACATTACCCTCAATCTCAGCATTGCCTGAAATATTGACAGTAGTAGTGCCATCGACAGCAGCAAGCATACCACCACCATACACATTACCACCAACGCCATTATAAGACAGGATCTTGGCAGTACCACCGATATTGACAAATGTGTTACCAGTCAACCTTGCCATGTTGGTAAGTGTTCCATATGTAGTAGTATTTTTCAGCAGAGCCTCAGCCACCCCGGCACCGCCACCATATACGTTACAGTACATAGTGCCACCGTTTATGTTCAATACTACGTTTCCGTATGTCTTTCCAAGCTCTGTATAGTCAGCAGGATTTCCGGCATAAGGGTCTTCTGCATAGAACTTATCAGTACCTCTTCCACCGGCAAAGATTCCGTGGTCACAATAGAATGTACCACCAGTAATAGTCAAGGTAGAAACCGTTTCACCTGCCTTGCCATAGATGTTACCTCCATACTTACTTGGAACAACGCCCCTATCATAGAACAGACTTGGACTCATAAATCCACTACCGCCGGCATATATGCCATCAATAGGCTGAGTAGGAGATCCGAAGATACCGCCATTAATTACAATATTCGTATTGGTCTTCGCAGGATCAACCATTGTATATGGATTAGTAGGATCATTTGGATTATAGCATTTTACAGAAACAAATTTTCCCTTTGCATCTGCGTAAGGACCATAGAGCACAACAGTACTGTCAGAATTCCAATATGCGATATGCTCATCAACAGTAGGATTTGCATCATCTCCAACGCCGTTGTAACCACCAGCACCAGCACCGAAGATTCCGCTGAAAATCATATTCTTCTTTGGGTTATTTTTAGGAAGGATAGTGAATGTTCCGCCATTGATTGTCACCGTACTGTATCCATAGAATGGATTCTTGATAGTTATACCGCCAGTAAAACCACGTCCAGTACTGCCGCCATAAAGCTCTGTGATGATAACCTTGCTATTGTCACCATCTCTCGGGTCAACAAGGATATTAGCCCTACCAGAATAGGTGTTGTCCGGGAATCTGTAGTTCTTACCATTATAATCGAAATTGAAGTTTTTCTGATTTCCCATGTGTCCGTTTACCACACGAGCCACGTATCCGCTCTTAATGACGATATCCAAATCGGCATACATCGGTCCCTCATGTGAAGCAGCAATGATACCACAATCGTAATCAGCACCGAATTGATTATGCGCATCATTGTATGCCCTGTCAATATCAATGGTTACAGTACACTTGATAGGCATATTAGGAGTACCCATCAATCCATTAATCTGATTACTGGTTGACTGTCGTCCGGCAGGAGTGATGCAGGAATAATGTCCTGACTTCAGCGTAATACTGAAGCCTTCCTTACCATGAGGCATTGAAGCATCCATAGCATCCATATCCAATACGCCTTTGTCGGTACGGAAACGTTTGTCATTGTTCAAACCGCCATAAATTTGGAAAGAAGAAGTCTTTGCTCCGTCGATAGTTCCATATCCTGGGGCATTACTTGTGAATCCTGTCATCTGGACGCCCTCACCCATCTCAAGGCTATTATACTGACAGAATATATAGCTTGAGTGTTTGGCTCTGGAATCATGATTGAAAGTAATATTCTGGAAACGGGTATCGCCAAATAGTCCGATATACCTAACTCCATTATTTCCATCCTCATAGGCTTCTATTATACCGCCATAGTCCACACCTTCCCACATACCTGTGATGGTAGCATTCTTCGCAAGGTGAGAGGCATCAACCTTCGCTTTCCATTGTACGTAGGTTTCAGACACCGCATTTCCCTGAAGACTAGAGGTGATGGAGAATCCCTTATTACCATTATCTTGGTCACACGTAGCTTCTCTACTACTTGTTCCAATCAGCACGATATAGTTCTCGTCCCATGGTGCATTTTCCTTGAGCAGACTATAAGCCTTCTGCCATGTCCTTACAGGAGTCTGATCAGTCTTTCCGTCGTTGTTGTCATTTCCTGAAGGATATGACTTTCCGTTTATCGTCTCAGTATCCTTTGTATGTAGATAGACAATAATAGACTTGATGTACTTTACCGTCAGCTCAGTGGTGAATGATGTCTCGTATTTCGCGATGAGATCCTTATATATATCTTCCGTACCGTGATTTTCCACGAAGGTGTTCCATTGTGCATCAGTAGCCGTCACGGTGCAATAATATGTCTTGTTTTCATTTGCACCAGAGAGAGTTGCACCAGAAACAGTCTCGCCACCTGATAGTGGAATCTTTCCTGAAGAACTGGATGTATATGTATCACTTGTAGATAATGGTGTGTATTCACCGCCATCCTTACCGTATGTGCCATCACCAAGTTCCTCATAGCCAGCCTGCTCCCCTGGAGAAAGGGCAGCATACTCCTCTGCTGAGATAACGTCTGTCATGACGTGCTTATATGTTACTGTATAGTTTGAAGGGTTGGCATAGATATCTGCAGACCAGTTTGCCTCCAGAACTGGAGTTGAACCTTGCGTCACGCTCTCGATATATGAACGGTTTGCATCGAAACATTGCTGGGCTGTATAGTGCAAGGTTGTGGTTGTACCATCCGACCATTCCTTCCAGTCGTAGCTATAGGTGTAGCCTCCTTCGGTGAAGTAATTATCAGGGGTAACGGTAAACGAACCTGAAAAATCGTACTTAGGACTATAGTCAGCAGAAAATATATATCCGCGTGGAAGTTCTATAACCTCGGTTGTATATTTCAGATCAGAACCTCTGAACACCTTGACATACACGAGCTGTGGAGTTACACCAAGGCGTATTTCCTCGCTATTGCTATATGGTTTCTCTTCACCATTGACATACCATTTATAAGTCAAGCCCTCGTCGCCCAACTTATTGGTGACAGTCAGAGTATGGACAAATTTTGAAGCATCACCCAAGTTGTCATCGGTAAACGTGATGTCGAACACCTCTCCGAGATGCAGCTTGCCATCTGCTCCGAAGGTGAAGCCGAACGCCTTTATCTCGTCGTTAAAGGTTGCCTCGCTTCGTCCGGTACTGAATGCTGACGCAACTGCCGACATGGCACTTGCATCCATCAGGTCAACGTATGATCCATAGTTCACACCTTGATAGTAATAGTCTTGCAAGTCTTGCTGGTGATGCCACTTGCTATCATAGTATGAGTGTGAAAGGATAGTCCTTGCTCCCATATCACAAGGATTTCTCTGGGCATTGTTGTCGCTGATGGCAGGATAGGAGTCGGTTATATCCCTATATGCACCGTCATAGTATATCTTAAAGCGATTGTCGTAAAATATGTTGCTGACAGGAGCTGACTCGGCAGCGTTTATCTTGCCGACATACAGATTACAGTAGTAGTCATAGTCGCTTCGGGTATTATTTCTGAAAGCACCAACTGAGAACAAAGGACTTACCATAGCCTTTCCTATAGCCTTCACCTTACCTGTATAATAGGTATAGTTCGGCCAAGGCATAGTACCAGATGCACCAGAAGACATCATGGAACCTACGATACCTGCAACATCAATCTTGCACTGATCGACACTTGTTGCTCCATTCTCGAATTTAGCAGAGTTAATGGTTATGTCACAGTCGGATACCAAAAGACGAATGGTGGTAGTCGTATTCATATCGCCTGCATCGGATGCGAAAGAATATTGCGAACGTCCGATTACGCCTCCAACAGACAACATATGCTTTGCAACACCATATTGTGTTGAGCCATTGTCAGTTATACTACAGCTGCTCACCTCTATGTTCTGTATTGTGGCATTTGCACCGACGACTCCAGCCAACACACCAACATAGCAGTTGTTTGCCGTACCTGATGTGCCGTTATAATAGAATGATGTATTGCCGGTATCATGAGTGAGTACGGCATTCTTGATGACAAGATTCTGTATGATAGCTTTCTGTGTACCACTAACACCCTGAACAGCTCCGAAGAGTCCCCATACGCGATTTACCTCCGCATTCACATCACCAGCCTTCCATAGTATATTCATACCAGTAATGGAGAGACCCTTACCATCGAAGTGTCCACGGAAGCAGTTCTCTGCCTGATAATTATCCTTTACAGAACCGATAGGAGTGAAATCCGTCACACCAGTCAAATCTACATCCGCATCAAGCAGATAATATGCCTGGTTATAGTCTGCCGTTGTCTTGCCATTGTATCCGTAGGAAGCAGACTGATTACTGAGATATGACAGCAGAAGCAACTCTTCCTTGTGACCTATGAGATACGGATCATCAGCCGATGTTCCTGAACCTGCAAATATAAGCATCGGTACAGCTGCCGACAGAGTTGCTACTGTACTGCCATTCTTCTGTACGTCGATATGAAGTGAGAGGTTATCGCTCGGAATAGATGGACGGACGGAGCAAGTAGTTCCGCTACCAATCTCCTCGTCGTTGAGATACCAGCTGTATGTGTATTCATCAAGCTCGCGGCCCTTGATTTCGAGCGTGTGCAGATCCAAGCGTGGCAATCCTGCGTTATTGTCAACAACCACCATCTTCAGGTGAGAAAGGCCATAGCCAGGAGTCATACTATATACCCACGGATACAGATCCTCTCGTGTCCATACCGTCTCATTAGCAGTAGCAAGGAAGGTGGTGGCATAGTCAGCCAACTCTTTCTGCGTACCCACATTCTGATTTGCCGCATTCACGTAGTAAATGGTTGACGTGGCATCTGTAGTGAGACCTGTGGCATTCTTACCGAATACCGAGCCTATGTTAGTAGGACCAGAAGGTACGGTGATTTTGCCAAGAGCATAGACATTCTTAACACATGTCTTTGCATTGGTCTGCCATTGACCTACCACACCACCAACAACTATATTATTTGCAGTATTGACAGTAATGCCAGAAAGGTTAATTTCTACATCAGTAGAGATATTAATGAAACTGTAGTTATTGCTAGAAGTATTGATTTTTCCTGCTAAGCCACCAAAGTACAGTTCCTTACCGTTCTGTGCGCTTGCCGTAGCAGAAGCCTTCATTTCGGAGTTGCGCACAATGACATTCTCTATCTGCGAATATTCCTTCACATTACCGGCCAGGATGCCTACACACCTGTTACCCAAAATGTTATCGCTTGCTTCCTTAGAAGCCACAGCATCGGCAATGACGAGGTTCTTCACAACAGCCCATTGGGCAGCCGTACCCTTGATAATGGAGAAAAGTCCGAAATTGGCAGCTGCCGCATAGTTAGCATTCCAGTCTATATGCAGGTTGCTGATGGTATATCCCTGTCCGTCGAATACTCCGGCAAACGCGCCTACGCCCGTTTCCTCCATTCCGTTCATTGGTGACCACCACGCATTGCCAAGATCTATATCAGCCGTAAGCACATAGTGCTCCGTATTCTCTGCATCAACCTCAGAAACATGATAGCCCATCCATGCGAGGTCGCTTGCCGTAGCTATCTGATATGGATTCTCAGCCGTTCCGTTTCCATTAGTCGGTGCACTTGCCATTGAACCGTAATCATACCATTCCTTTCGTGGTATGGTAACGGTACACTCGCCTATCGGAGAACCGCCATTAGAGATATGCACGGTGGCAGTCTTTGCCTCCATGCCTCTTGCCGTTTCTACAGAACTATCTGTGCCTATGGTTGTGCCATCCACCTTCCATTCGTAGGTATAACCAGAAGGAAGTGCCGAACCATCATCATTATGAATGGTAAGGATAGATTTGAAGGCATCGGTAGCTTTCATCTTCTCCGTAGCCACGAATTCATACATGACTATCTTTCCATTAGCATCCACATCCCAGGAAGGACCATCCTCAGCCTCACGCAAGGCTGCAAGCACGATGTTGAAATTGCTTTGATAGCTACCACGGTTCACACCTTGGGCATAGTACATGTAATAGTCAGGGAAACCACTTGACGCAGTATATGCAGGATAGATTGACATATCGGCATTACTACCATTGGAACTATATGGAAGGATGGTCTTTGAAGCTTTTAATGCACTACCTATCCTGTTCTCTGTCCAACCGCTTACATCGCCGATTGTAGCATAGCCTTCAGTGGTATAGCTACCGTTCATTGTCTTACCGGAATTGATCACGCTGGAAGTAAGCCATAACTGATAGTCATCATAATACCATTTACTATAATCTGCCACATTGGCTCTGGTGTTATTTACTCCAGAATAGTCATTATAGATAAATTCATTAGAATCCTTACTTTTCAGGAACGTACCAACAAGAGGACCAACAACGCAATACGGGGCTTTCACCTTACCACTATAATATAGTGTTGTTGGGATATAGTATGGATTATACAGTCTGCCAATAACACCACCAATCACGAAATTATTCTTTGACAAATTGCCTGTTTCAACTGATTTGTAACCAGTAAAGTCGAAGTCGCAATATGCCACACATCGCTCAATAACTATTTGATTGGCAGCATTCGTACTGCCTTGATCCACAGTACTGCCGACAACACCACCAACATACATACAGATATTTCTGCAAAACGTATTGTTTACATTTACGTTTGGGTTTGACCCAATGTAGTTCTTACCATATTCAGAAAGGCTTTCGTATAGCAAGCAGTCTGTCACTTTGCAGTCTTTCTCCAACTTACCCACCATACCACCAATACGGATATCAGCGGTAACAGCTGATGCATTCAGTTTACCAGAAAAATATATCTTCAATCCTGTTGTCTTGCATCGCGTTATGTCAGAATATCCATACGCATTTCCATCCTTTCCTGCCCAACCAACGATACCACCAACTGCCATCTTTCCCAAATTTCCCCCAATGTTCATCGTAACATTCTTAATGGAGCATTTGGTGATTACAGCACGTGATGTACTACTACCATACATACTCCCCACCAAACCCGACAGGTTTGGTCCGGTGAGTGAATAATTGGCAGTAATCGTAATATCCTCGGCACTACAACCTTCAACCAACGATCCATTGTCCATACGACCAACCAAAGTGGCATAGTTACCTCCGTTGGTTATACTTCCAGAAATAGTGAAAGTACACACTTTTACAGAGCAGTTCCGAACAACAGAATATCCATTTCCGATTCTGCCAATAAAGCCACTACAATATGATGTAGAGGCCGATGCCGAACCTGAATTGACGGTTATATTTTCAGCAGAACAATCTTCCACCAACGAACCACTTTCCACATTTCCTATAAATGAACCAACCTTTACTGAATTACTAATATTAACACCAAAGGTTACGGAAACCGTAGAAACACCGATATTCCTGATTTCACCACTGCTTACTGTACCAAGCAATCCATAGGATTTGTTTTGATTAGGCACAATGATTTCATAATTACTGATTACAGGCTTAGCTCCATTACCCTTATCACCAACAAGATGCCCCTTGAAGGTTTTGTCTTGATGATAAGTCCATTCTCTGCCATCGAGGTTAATATCCGCAGTTATCTTATAGTAAGATGATGAGCCATTATATTGCGTACCAAAGTATGCCAGCTCCGCAGCATTGGAAATGATATACGGATCAGCCTTCGTTCCCGTACCGCTTGCAAACTTTGAAGCAACAGAACCATCCCAAGGGTCCTGAGCATTAGCAGTAGCAAAAGAGAAGAAGAGGAGGAGAAGCAAGGAAAGGATACGACAGTAGCCTCTCCTCCCGCCCTCATCCGTAGGGAGGGAGCCGGAAGGCAAAAGGAAGTGTAACATTGTATGTCCAAATGCCTTTATATTTTTATTTTCTCTATTCAATTCCATCTTATTGTATATCATTTTCTTCATCATAACTGTAAGTGTTTTTAGTATTGATATTTAGGATAGTTTAGGGGAGTGTTTAGAGTTTAGAGATCAGGGTTTAGTGATTAGAGTTTAGTGATTAGAGATTAGTGTAACTTAAATTGGCTTTCCCTTTGGCCGCCGAACTAAAGTTTCTTCACTATTCACTTTTCTCTTTTCACTTCCCTTTCGCCTTCCGGCTCCCTCTCTATGGGAGAGGGCGAGTGGAGAGGCCTCATCTCAACACCACATCAGCCGTTTCCTTATCCCCATCGCTGAGAACGTAGAGGAAATCAGGGCTCACGGTTGCATATATATCGAAATATTTACCAGCTTCTTTAGAAGTGAATCCCAATGTGAGGGTATTCTGGGCGATACACCCCTTACGGGTGAGTTGATCATTTTTATCATATACATCATATTCAGCAACTATCAGAACAGTTCTGAGATATGCTTTTTCCTCTTCTATTCCATCGACAGTTTCAAAAAGCGAAGGGGAATTTGGATTGACGTGAAACTCCAAACAATTACGACCTACGACTGTAAGCGCATCCCCGGGAGCGGCAGGGGTAGCCGAAGCTATCAATGTTGAAGCATCATTTTTATCATATACAGGCTTTCCATTCGTTCCCAAACCTGTACTACTATATATATTCAAATTAGTAAGGCGAATGGTTCTGATAGCATCCACCTCGCTATTGACTCCAAGAACAAAGCGCACAAGAACGGTGTTATGCTTCAATGGGAAATATACTCGGAGATTCTGGTTTTCCGTTATACCTGTACCAGAGAGATAGTCAACAGAGCTGAACAAAGGAATTGTCCCAGAATCCCATACATTATCATAATTGGTCTCTTCCGTGAAATCCTCAGGTATAACCGTCCTCGCCTCATAGTTAAATAAGGTATAGTTTTCCTCTATTATCTCGTCAGCAGGGGTAATTCCGAATTCTGTAACACCTTCAGAATTGAGCGCTCCTGAACTTGACATGTTTGTCAATGTCAAATCCAACTGGGATGCAGCATCAATCTTACTTGTTGCCTTCACAAACACCTTATACAGAACAGGAGTCACAGGTGGATCTAACCTTGTCAACTCTCCACGTGTCACAGCCTTAGCTGTATTGCTGTTGAAAATGCCTTCCTTCCAGATATCAGCAAAGCCAACACCAAACTTCACATTATGCTCGTCGGCATTGTCCTCAACCGCATCCTTTGAACATGATGTGAAGAGCATACCTACGAATATTCCTAATAAGGTATATATATGTAGAGTTCCTTTTTTCATTCTATCTAATGATTAGGGGTTAGTGATTAGGGGTTAGAGTTTAGGATTTAATACAAACTCGTATTTTTCACTTTTCATTTACCAATTATGCCATTCATCCTCTATCAGTCCGTCGCTCTTCCAACTCTCGACTTCCACATTTGCCAGAATTATTGCAGCCCCATCAGGCGTAGTGACGATTTTGAAGATATATGTGTATGATTGGTTTGGTTGCCAGTTGGTATAATGGGCTGGTATGGAAGCCAATACATTCTGCTGTGTAAATTGCGACTCGTTCTGATTACGAACCAATATATCACATTGAAGGGTAAGGCCTTCTGTATTATTGTATGGCAAGACCTTAGTATATTGTGAACCATTATTAGTGGTAAACAATGCCTCTGAAGAAGAGGTTGGAAGGGCACCACTCTGAGTTCCGGCAATATTAAGTACACCAAAATCCATATATTTGGAAGTTCCGTTTTCTACAGGAACAGTCTCGGTTGTCACATTATCAATATTATCACCTCCCTTGAAAGAGGCATTGGTATATGTAAGCCTAACTTTGCCCTCATTTACGAAATTACCTCTAAGGCTGACATTCGTTGTAGGCAATTCATTAGTATTGAATGTTCCATCATCATTCACTCTATAGAAGTCCACGCCAACAACCTTATATCGCTTGTCTCCACCTGACTGGGTTATATCCTCATAGAAACCGATACGGATTCGTGAGCAATAGCGCAGGAAGGTAAGAGTTACAGGCTGACCATACTTACTCTTTGGCACGTACTTCGGCTTGGTGAAATACAGACATTTGCTATCATCCTGCACATCCACCTGTGTGATGTTCTCTACCTCTATAACATGAGGATCAGGAAGTGTGCTCTCTGTATAGTCATAGCCGCCACTCTTTGAGAAATCGCCAATAGCCCAGAAGTAATGGCCGTCGCGCTTTTCATCCCAGTACTTTATTGTCTGCTCCTCAGAACCAGAAGCACCTTCAACAATTCCCACATACTCCCAATTTGCAGTATTGGTAGATGTGGTATTGGCCAAATTCTCCGTATGCCAGACCTGATAGTCAGGGAATACGGTATTCTTCTTCGTGAACGTAGCAGCATTACCACTACCGCTAATATCACCATTAATGCCATACACCTTGAAATCTGAGATAAACTCGCTAAGGCTGACCTCTGCACGAGTCACGCCATCTTCTGAACAAGAGAAGGTGATTGGCAATCTATTATCAGAATTTCCGTCCTCATCTGAGGTGCAAGCAACAAATGCGAAGAGGAAAAGAATACCGCATCCCCCAATAGGGAGGATTCTTCTTATGGTATTGAAACTCATAAGCCTCTTCATTTTATGTAGTGGTTCATTTTTCATAACGATTTAGTGTTTTATTTCTCTTCCTTTTGGCTCTACCATTGGAAGATATCTTCTTCATGGTTAAAGAAACTCAGATTCATGAAATCATCCGCCAAAGTGATATTCCAAGTGTAAATCTTACCGCTTTCAAAGACCTTCGCCGGAATATTGCAACTATAAGAGAATGTATGATTTGAACTGTCCTTGCCATTCAGAGTCAATGTTGCCCCTGCGAATGTAGCAGGAAATGTGAATGCGTAGAAGTTGGCAGAAACACCTTCTGTTCCCTTTGCCGACAATCCATATCCCGCAGCTCCCATACTTGCCTGCAAGGTCTTATACAATATTGTAGATATAGCAAGGCTCGGATTACTTGATTCGCCAGGAGTCCATGTAACGGTCTTAGGGAAACCGCCCGTAACATTCCCGGCAACATTTACCGATACGCTCATTACCTTTACCTTTTCTACCCTATCGTTTGTCACAGCAAAACGGATTACGGCAGGAAGAGCTGTAAAATGAGCAGATGCTGTCTGTATCTGGGTTCTTCCTATCTCTGTGATAGTTGACTCTGCCTTGATGTATGTGTATTTCTTGAAATCTGCCAGACTTGGTGTTCCATCATGAACAAAATCGTTAGGGAGCGCGAGAGTCACTACGCCGTCAGCATCTACAGAACTGCCGTTTGCATCTGGAAGAATAGGAGACAGGAAATATACAGGTGACTGTCCTATAGTTATCTTCTGTATCTCATTTTTCAGTATTCCAGAATTAGAGGTTATGGAAGCAACACTCACAACATCCTCTAAACCTGTAATATTCTTTACCCTGGCACTACTACTCTTACTCGTACCCCAAGGAATGATATTTCCGGTAGGCGTTTCCTTTACTACGACAACCATCTCGTTTGAACTATTATCCCAAGCGAACTTATTGTTGTCATTCCAATGGGCACGTGTTACCTTTGCCTGAGCATTAGCGTCACCAAGCATCGCCGATGTTTCCACATACAAAACGTCTGCCTCTTCCGCGATTTCATCAATATCGTTGGAAGAGGTACAAGCCATCGTGAGTACGATAGTCGAGAGATATATTATAGTATTGAGCTTTTTCATGGTGTGCTGCTTTCTTTAAGTTCAACGTCTTCTGATCCGCCATTTCCAAGGTCTGTGCCCGTATGGCCAGTACCATGAAGTACAGCTCCTATGGCAACTATCTTCACAGCTTTCCTTTCCGGCTCCTCGCCTTCAGCCTTATGCCAGTACTCTATGCGATAGGTTCCGGTCATCGACGGCTCGAATGTTGCTATTCCTGCATTATAGGAAATGCTCGTTACCGGCTCTGACGTGTCAGCCTCAGCCACCCACTCATTAGCCGTTTTCTGATGATAGATGCGTAGGAAATCACTCGCATCCGCGCTCTCTGCTACGAGAATCACGCTTTCCAAGTCTTCTAGCTTAACGGCAGAAACCTCTATTGGCCTTCCTGCTATATATGGTGAAGACTCGTATGTTATGCCGTATTCATCAGTATCACCCTTCTGATGGGTTGTGATGCTATACTCAGAATCCACAGTAGTTATTGTTCCCTGCTCATTATCTGTTATGTTGTCTGCCTCTCCAACAGCCACAAATGTGATTGGCGACAACTCGCTGTCTGTTATCTTGAAGAGATATGTATATGAATAGTTAGGCTTCCATTGGCAGAACTGTACAGGTACTACTGCTGTGGCATCTGTCACATTTATCTCCTGTCCCGACTTGTCAAGCGAAACGAGAGTATAGTCAACAGATATGGATATCGGGGTATCGTTGTCCTGGAATGGCAATACACAGGTATAGTAGCCAGGAGCAGAAGCATCACCGGCGTATGTAGGGGCTGAAGTAAGAACTCCAAGATAGTTACTACCGCCATTCTGAGCCAGCCAGCCACTTGCCGCCGTGGTATAGTTGAGGTTGCCAAATGTATGGGAAACTGCCCGAACAGCATCTGTCAAGCCAACATTCACATTCGGATTATCGGAATCTGAATAGTCATAACCAAGAGTAAGGGTTCCTGACATATTGAATTTTCCGTTTACCACACACTCCGTATATTGAGTACTTCCAGAGCCGATATGGAACTTCACATCCTTCACAGCATATCCAGGCACAGTCTCATAGAATGCAAAGCGAACACGACTATGCGCTCCTAAAAACTGGAAGGTGACAGGATCGGTATACTGGTGTTTTTCTATTACTGTTGGCTTTGTATAGAAAAGTATCGGGAAATCAGCAGCCGTTTCTGACATGTATGTCTCGAATGAGGAGATTCTGCCCAACTCATCCTTTTGGGTGAAACTGCCTTTATCTGCTCCTGCTATTGCCCAGAAAGTGTAAGGGAAGGCTGAGAAATCCCAGTACTTTATGGTTTGAAGCTTATTGTCAACAGGATCATAGCCCACATACTCCCAAAAGCTTGTATTACTTTGCGATACATTCTCATCATACCAGAGCACATAATTGCCGAACACAAGTTCGCTTCTTCCATCCTTGGTATCCGTACCATAAATACGGAAGTTGTCAATATAATTTACAAGTGGGGAAATATCGGCACGGGTAACCTTGCCCGACGTAGCTGCGAACACAATTTCGTCCTGCGTCTGCGGCGCCTCAACGAATTCATCGTGAGAACAAGCACCCACAACGAATAGGACCAGCATTGCGATATATATGTTTTTTATGATCTTCAGCATTATATTATTCGGTTTTTTATAGTGTAAGATATCTCTAAAGAGATAACATTGTGGAAACTGAGTGTAAAGATAAACATTTTCTCCGAAACTTCAAAGAAAATCTTGGAAAAAAGAACGAAAAATGTCGATTTTAACAATTCACGCCCCTTTTTTGCATAAAAAACTTTGTAAAAAAGCTATATATATAAAGCAAAAAATGCAATTTCATGCAAAAAGCGCAAACGTTAATCTATCGTCATTTCCCACATTCAACGAGCCAAATCCTTCGCTATTCCACCGAAGATACTCCATCGATACTCCATCGATGGTCCATCGTTTCGATGGAGAAACGATGGAGTATCGATGGACGAGCGATGGAGGAGCATAAGAACATCTTAGGAATATATCCGAAAAACACCCAGAGGAAAATCCTTTCATTTATATTCATTCATAAATAACATATTCATTCTTTTCTTCAGACTTTTATTATGATATTAATTGATATTTGGGAAATATCACTATTAACACAATCCCCTTCTATGCAAACGTATTTTCTATTTCCTACTAAATCCCCCAGCTTAGAGAGAGTCCTATCTGTTCCATCCATATTATCTGTGTAATTTACATGCAATTTATTTTCTGAAAAATCCGCGAATTGTTAAAAAAGTGAGGTAAAACCAAACTTTTTCACTTTTTATTTGCATATTTTCAAAGGAAATGCTTATCTTTGCAAATATGTTGTCACAGCTAAAATCCCGAGCAACGACAACAATGCTTATTTCTCTAGAAATAATAACCTTACAAGTAATTGAATTCTATTAAAATGAAAAATATCATAATCACCATATTAACCCTTGCCATAGGAGTTGCGGAAGCGTGGGGACAAGAAATCATCAATCTTACCCCAGGAATAGTTCCTGTCAACGGAACTAAAACTACCAATGGAATGTACAATATATCTACAGGCACCACTGTAATCATGTATATTCCCGCAGGGATTACGCTTACAGTCAATGGAACGAATGCAGGTACAGGGGGAAATGGTGGAAATGGCCAAAATGGAACTTCTGGCGTTACAAATGCAGCAGGAGGAACAGGCGGTTCATCCGTAGGTAAACCAGCAATTTGTGTTCCTACAGGCGCAACCCTTATCATAACAGGAGAAGGAACACTCATTGCAAAAGGAGGAAATGGTGGTGCTGGCGGAAACGGAGGTAACGGAGAAAACGGAAGAGCTGGTTGGCTCAATGATTACGCAGGTGCTGGAGGTGCAGGCGGAGGTGGCGGTAGCGGAGCTGCTGCAGCTATTGGCGGTGAAGGCGGTATAGGCGGTACTGGTGGTGCAGGCGCAATATATACCGAAGATGGTTCAAGTGCGACTTATGGAAAACCAGGAGGCTATGGTACCAGTACTGGCTTAGATGGAGCTTCAATGGGCAATGTCTATATTGTAGGAAATGTTAAAGTTTATGCACAAAAAGGAACGGCTTCAACAACCAATGGAGCAAATGGAACTTTTGGTACTACCAATACAAAGAATTCATGGTATTACCATGGTGGACATTATGGATTCGGAGGCTTCGCAGGCTCTGCACCAAATTACAGTATAGGAGGTGGCGGAAACGGAGGCTGGGGAGGTAACGGAGGAAGAGGAGGAGATGTTACTCAAACTTCAACCGAAAGAAGTACAGATCCCCTACAAGCTGATTACACTCCAGGAACAGGTGACAATGGAATGCTTAAAATACAAAACTACCCAGGCTTAAATACTCCAGATCTAGGGGAAAGTACGTATGACACATCTCCAGAACATTATTATACAATAACGTCT
Source organism: uncultured Prevotellaceae bacterium (assembly GCA_900315105.1). Next base: position 58,851 of record OMXX01000014.1, read on the forward strand.
GACAACGATATGCCATTAGCTATAGCTACAATATTCACAATGGATTATTCAGATACCAAATATGCATATTATGGAACGAAGAAGAATATAGACTTAGCCACAATACCTACAAGAAGTGGCTATACTTTCAAAGGCTATAGAAGTACCACTAATGTTACTTTTGGAAGTACAAGTGCCGTTTTAGGTGATACTTACACGATTCTAAGCGGAACACTATACTACGACGAAGAAGGTAAATTCGTTGCAGTTCCGACAGACAGCAACGGAAACTTCCTATCCTTGTTCTCACCAAGTACCATATCATTAGTTGCAGAATGGGAGGCAAATACATATACCGTAACCTTTAATCCAAAAGGCGGTTCTGTATCACCTACGAGCAAGGATGTAACATACAATGCCACCTATGGTGATCTTCCAACACCTACACGTACAGGATATACATTCAACGGATGGTTCACAGAAGAAACTAACGGAACTCAAGTCACATCGTCAACAACAGTACAGATTACTACTGATCAAACGCTTTATGCACATTGGACAGCGAAAACATATACCGTAAACCTAAATATACAAGGAGGTACAGGTGGAACATCTTCTGTAACTGTCAATTATGAGAGTGCTATGCCATCAGCAACAGCACCTTCAAGGACAGGATACACATTCAAAGGATATTATTCAGAACAAAACGGAGGTGGTACGCAATATTATGCTGAGGATATGAATAGTGCGCATAATTGGGATATTGACACAAACCCAAGCACTCTATATGCTAAGTGGGAGGCAAATAAATGTACCATAGATCTTGACAAGCAAGGCGGTTCTGGCGGAACAGCCTATGTAACTGGCACTTATGATAGTGCTATGCCATCAGCAACAGCACCTTCAAGAACAGGATATACATTTGCAGGATATTACACTTCGCCAAACGGAGGCGGCACACAATTTTATGATGAGAATATGGTTAGTGTAAGTTATTGGAATATCACCACTAACCCAAGCACTCTATATGCCAACTGGACAGCGAATACATATACCTTGAACTTCGATGTACAGAATGGTGATGCCCTCAGCCCATCAACACAATCCGTAACCTACGATGCTGCTTATGGAACTCTGCCAACTCCTACCCGATACGGATTTGCTTTCAAAGGATGGTACACTACCCCGAATGGCGGTTCAGAAACAGATACAGAGGTTTTGCCTTCTGATATATATAGTATAGACGGCGATCAGACCATCTATGCCCATTGGAATACAATAGTGGTTGATATTGATGCCTATTCAGCAGAAGAACAACTGACAGACAACTATTTCAGGACTTTCTACGACTCACAAATAGCACATATCCTTCCTGATGGTGTTAAGGCATACAAAGGTAAGATTGAAGGCAATTACCTTGTACTGACGGCAATAGAAGCAAAGGATGATGACGATAATGATATAATTCCGAAAAATGTGCCTGTCATTCTCAGAATGATGCCTAACGAAGAGGCTGGAGTTCCTATTCCTGGAGATCTGTATCAGATCAAGACAAAGCAGATTTCTCTTACCACAAGCGAATCAGAACTCACGATTGACAATACCGACAATGAGCTTATAGGTTCAGATATCGTAATAGCCACAGCTGTAGCAAACAGCTATATCCTTTCATTCGGAAGTAATGGATTAGGATTCTACGAGTGGTCCACACATCCGCTTGAAGCTCACAAGGCGTATGTCATCAAAGATTCCACGAATCCTGCCAAGGCTCTCACTTTCCGCTTCGAGGATGACATGACAGGCATAAACGATGCTATTACGGAATTCAAGTCTGACAGCTCACAAGTGGAGATTTACAACCTTAATGGCATTCGTCTTTCTAAGCCTCAAAAAGGTATCAACATCATTAATGGCAGGAAATTCTGGATAAAGTAATGTATTTTTGTTGTTTTTTTCTTAAACAACATAGAAATAAAAAAATGGCGAAGTATTAAAACTTCGCCATTTTTATTGCTTCTACCGCACTTTCTGCTCCTCTATTAAGAGGACCTGATTGTGAGCGGACTATTGCCTGTTCTATATTCTCTGTGGTGAGAACGCCACATACGATAGGAGTTTCTTTGAAAGTCATCAAGTGGGATATTCCATCGTAGATTCCACGACCTAAGAGGTCGAACTGCGAAGTTTCACCTCTTATTATACATCCAAGCAGGATAACGGCATCATAGTTGCCCGTGAGAGTCATCTGGTTTGCACCATAGACAAGCTGGAATGCAGAAGGAACAGTCTTGATGTGTATATTCTCGGGAAGCGCCCCATGCTCTTCGAGCGTGAGGACGCATCCACGTAAGAGATTGCCTGAAATGTCGGCCTTGTTTTCTGATACCACGATACCAAAACACATATTGCTGGCATCGGGAACCTTCTTTGTGGAAAGCTGCTGTATCAGCGTAGATAAGTCGGATAAGTCCATATCGAGGTGGCTTATATATATTACCACATTTAATTAAGTATTGTGAGTTTTTATTGTCTTTCAGTCTCTTTTTGGTTCAAGCCGTCATTTCACTCAGTCGTTATGCCCGCATAACTCCTTCTTTCAATAACGATTTGCCCTCAAAAATAGCCTTGAAATACAACAAAGCTAATTTATAACCCCACCTCTACTTGCTCAAACGTTCAATGTACTTGTCAATATCCATAGAAGCAGCAGAATTAACATACTTCTCCTTGACAGTCTTATAAATCTTCAGAGCCTCATCCTGCTTGTTCTGACTCTCGAGAAGACGTGCAGCCTGGATAAGGGCTGTTGGTGAGATTGAGTTGTTTACGCCATCCTCAGCCTCAGAGTCTGCCTTGCTTGCAGCATCCTTGAGAGCAGATACAGCCTTGTCAATCTGATTTGTGTGAGCGTATGCGTTGCCGAGAGCAGCGAGAGCAGCAGGACTGATCATAGCGTCATCCTGAGCAGAGAAATCATCAAGATACTTTACTGCATCCTGCCACTTGCCGAGGTTTGCATAGCAGAGACCAGCATAGAGGTTTGCGAGGTTAGCAGCATCAGTACCGCTGTAGTTGCTTGCAACTGCGAGGAAACCCTCTGCACCCTTATCACCATTGAGAGCCTTCTCAAACTGCTCGTTAGCGAAAAGTTCCTGTGCCTTAGCGAGTGCCGTAGAGGCTTTCTCTGCACGTGGGCCCCAGTAGAATGTCTTGAATGCAATGGAACCAGCGATGATTACGATAACGGCAACGACAGCCGCGATGATTGCTTTCTTGTACTTCAGGAAGATTGTCTCCTGTTTGTTCAGGTACTGCTCTGTCTTTGGAGCTTCCTGGTTAATTGTTGAATTTTCCATTCTTTTTTATGATGTTTTTTATTATTGTCTGATTTTGCGCCACAAAATTACAGAAAATATATGAGAAAGTGAAATTTATTTGTTGTTTTTTTGTTTTTACGGTGGAAATAGAGTAATTTTGTAGGCAAATTATGATGTGTCTTTGGTTTCAAATACATTTTGATTAAACAAAAACCATCAAAACACCTTAATGTCTTAGAGACTCTTGCAGAGCCTCTTTACATATATGACATTTATTTTTTACGTAAGCCTACTTTGGTCGGCTTCCCTAAAAAACAAATATCATATCTGGCCTACGGCAAGACATTAAGGCAAAAACAGGAAAAAATTCGCACATAACCAATAATGGAACATTCATTCAGCAAAATAGCAAGAAGCATTGGGCGGTTGGAAGAATACAATCCGAAACTCAGACATCAACTTGCCGATTATTGTTATGACATTATAGGTTGTTGCCAAGAAGTTCATAGGGACATGGGACCATTTCTTAATGAATATATGTACCAGGACGCTTTGGACATTTGCTTTTCGGAACATGGAATAACAGGAGAAGACAAACTCAAGGAATATTATTTCGCTGTGCAATTTCATGGTAAAGAAATCAAGCATCCCCATAAAGTAGATTTTTTCATTCGTAAAAAAATATTTGTCGAATACAAGGCTATTGAAACTCTAGGAACAGAACAAAGACAACAGTTATGGAATTATATGAGACTTGCCAATGTGCGTATTGGAATCCTCTATAATTTTGCCCCCATAACAGATCAATGTGAAAGATACTATTTTGATAGAGACAGCCAAAGGATGTTCGCCTTTTGACAATAGTTTCGAGGCTTTTTCTTGTTTTTTACCTTCAAGTATCCCAACCCTCGCAGAGGGTTATGACTTGAATCAATGACAAGAATGAAAGCCGAGGAACGAAGGCTTACAATGATTGTCATTAATTCAAGTCTATTGAGGCTTTGCAAAAGACTCTATACTTGAAGGCGTTTTTCCTGTTTTTGTTTTTAACATACACGATGTAAAATAATGATACTCAAGAATATCTCCATATTAAACTACAAGAACATTGCGGATGCGAAGTTGGAACTCTCGCCTAAGATAAACTGCTTTATAGGCAGTAATGGCGAGGGTAAGACGAACGTACTCGACGCTGTGCATTACATGTCTTTCTGCCGTTCCACAACTACGAACATTGATTCGAGCGTTATACGACACAATACCGACTTCTTTATGATCAACGCTGAATACGTGACCGATTCAGGGGCTCGTGAAGAGCTTTATGCTGGAATGAAGCGTGGCACAAAGAAGCAGTTCAAAAGGAACAAGAAGGCATACAAGAAACTGGCAGAACATATCGGACTCGTACCTCTTATCATGGTATCTCCTGACGATACCGTTCTTATTCATGGCGGTAGCGAGGAGAGACGCCGTTTCCTCGACATGGTCATCTCGCAGTTTGACAACAGCTACCTTAACTCCCTCATTGCCTACAACAAGGCCCTACAACAAAGGAACGTTCTTCTCAAGCAAGATCCGGAACCAGATGCAACCATAATGGAATTATGGGAAATGGAGATGGCAAAGTATGGTGAGATTATCTATCAGAAACGTGAAGATTTCATCAAGAATTTCACTCCCGTATTCCAGTCTATTTACAGTAAGATTTCCGGGGATCACGAAAACGTTACATTGAGGTATGTATCACATTGTCAACGTGGTCCGTTACTTGAAACTATACAGAAGAGCAGGCCTAAAGACCGTATCTTAGGCTACTCCCTTCATGGTATTCATCGCGATGACTTGGAGATGATGCTTGGCGATTATCCACTCAAGAGGGAGGGCAGCCAAGGGCAGAACAAAACATACGTCATATCCCTGAAACTGGCACAATTCGGTTTTCTCTGTTCTACCTTCAACGCCAACACTCCCCTACTCCTTCTTGACGATATCTTCGACAAGCTCGACGCTAAGCGTGTGGAGAATATCGTACAACTGGTATCGGGCATTAATTTCGGACAGATATTCATAACGGATACAAACCGAGACCACCTTGACCAGATTCTACAGAACGGAGACTTTGACTATAAACTGTTCCATGTAGAAAATGGAGAGATAAAAGCCTAACCAAGCCTTCCCAAAGGGAAGGATGTTAGATAGTACTATTCATTAATATGTAATTCGTTTTTATAAATAATAAGCCAAGCCTTCGTTTAGCGAAAGAATGTATAAAACATCCTTCCCTTTGGGAAGGCTTGGTTAGGCATCATGTTCCGACAACATCCCATAAAAGTAAGCGACCTTATGCGCGTTATAATACGGCAGAACGGTCTTGAGACGCCTTTATTGCAAAAGCGTCTTATAGAGGCATGGGATAATGTTGCTGGAGAGATGATAGCAAAATATACCACAGAGAAATACATACGCAATCAAGATCTTTGCGTACATATTGAGAATCCAGCCCTCAGATCAGAAATAAGCATGATGAAGACAGAGCTTATCACGAAACTAAATAACGCTGTAGGCGGTCAGGTGATTAGAGATATCAGACTGATATAATAATTGGGTAAAGAGTAAAGGGGAGGTATAGTATAGCAGCACAAAAGCAATATCATTACAAAGACAATAGATCTCCAATTCTGCATTGGACCTGAATTGGACTTAGATCGGACCTGAATTGGAGCTGGATTGGAGTTGCTACTACCTTACATCAAAAAAGAAACAATACACAGTCATTGCTTACCGATGTGTTTTTTCATTGGCTGTTGAAATAAAAAAAAGTTTTTATGCATTTTCCTGTCACACCATCATACTTATTGAATGTCAGCGAGTTAAGCGTGACAGGAAGGAGTTTCTACTGTCACATTGCTGTCACAAAACATTGTATGTGTGATAGGAGCGTGACAGGAAAAGAGTTCTCCTGTCACACTTAACTAATTGATTTTCAGACGATGTGACGGAGTGACAGGAAAAACATGAAAAAATAAATTACTATAAATTAAGCGATGTTATCACCTCATCCATAACAACATCCGTAGATTCTGAGGGAATGCTTTCAAGCATTTGGAAAGGGAAACACACACCTATTTTATATATATTAGGGATTCGCGAGAGGAAACGGTCATAGTAGCCTTTTCCCCTACCTAAACGATGCCCTTGCCTATCGAATGCCATACCAGGGACAACGACAATTGATAATTGACAATTGATAATTGGCAATTCGGGGGTTGTAGGTTCAAGTATTCCGTAAGGCTCGCTTGGTTGAAGAGAATCCTTTCCCGTATATTCATGGATTGTCATCTCAGTATCGCTTATCACCTTTGGCAAAAGCACCTTTTTACCCATAGCAAGGAGCTGATCGAGGGCGGAATGGGTATCTACCTCGTCGGGAAGCGAGTGATACATTAAAATTGTATCTGCTGCTTGTATCCTTGAATGTGACAGAAGAGACGACATAATACTGAGCGACATTTCACCCAACTGTTGTGGGGTGAAATGTCGCTTCTGTTCACGGATATATCTGCGTAGCTCTTTCTTGTCCATACAGAAACTGCTATTTCTTCTTGCCAAACACCTTCATAGCGGCATCTATAACAGGATCCTTCTGGTTAAGATACTCATGCCATGCCTGTTCACTCAGCATATTATATACAATACGGCTGTTTATGTAGCGTTCAAGCAAGTCATGAGACTTACGGATCATTAGATTCCTGCGCTGTAAGCCACGCGAGTTTGCATAATTAGCAAAAAGCTCAACGGTATTCTGCTTGACAAGGTAATTGGCTAGTTCCTGCATTTCCTTGAAATTGTTCAGTTTCAGACGATTGTTGTCAGTATAGGTAAATGCGAACTGTAGGATAAGTCCGCTTGCAGCAGCCTGAGTATAGTAGCTTGTATAGTTTGTAGTATCCTCTGCCACAAAGATATCTGGCGTGATACCTCCGCCACCATATACCACACGACCAGCCTTGGTATGGAACTTTGGACCTGTATGCTTGATTGAATCCTGAGAGAAGAATTCACCATTCTTGTAGCGTGAAACTATATCCTGACTATAGTTATCACCCTCACCGGCAACGTATGGTTTCTGGATGCATCGGCCGGAAGGAGTATAGTAACGAGCCACAGTAAGGCGTACGATACTGCCATCATTGAAACGTAGCTGCTGCTGAACAAGTCCCTTACCGAACGAACGTATTCCTATAATCTTCGCACGGTCATTATCTTGCATAGCACCGGCAAAAATCTCGGATGCAGATGCAGAGTTTTCGTCGATAAGGACAACGAGAGGAATCTTCTGATAAGAGCCACGGCCATCAGACCTATAATCTCTGCGAGGAGACTTACGGCCCTCAGTATAAACAATCATGCTATTGGATGGCAGGAACTCATTAGCCATCTGTACAGCAGACTCAAGATAGCCGCCGGTATTGCCGCGAAGATCCACAATAAGATTGCTGAAGCCTTCCTGAGAGAGAGTAGCAAGTGCGACAAGGAACTCAGCATAAGTGGTTTCGCCAAAGTTCTTTACCTTGATATAGCCAGTCTTATCGTCTATCATATAAGTAGCCGAAACGCTCTTTGTCTTAATCTCATCACGGGTGATATTGTACTCCAATACCTTATTGCATCCATAACGCACAACCCCGATCTTCACCTTAGAGCCTTTCTCGCCCTTCAGACGATGCTGCGCCTCTTCGTTTGTGACTTCCTTTCCAACGAATTTCTGCCCATCTACAGAAACGATCTTATCTCCGGCAAGAACTCCCGCACGCTCCGCAGGTCCGTCGGCAATAACATTCTGGACATGAATGGTATCTTCACGAATGGTGAACTCAATGCCCACGCCAAAGAAAGAACCCTTAAGGTCGTCAGCGGCATTCTGAGCATCTTTTGCCGAGATATACGCAGAATGAGGGTCGAGTTCCGACAGTATCTGCGGAATTGCCTTCTCTACAAGGTCATTGATATTTACAGTATCAACATACTGGTCGTCAATGATATGGAGGAGGTTATTCAGGCGGTTACTGCCCGAATTGATGATGTTTAATCTGTTACCAGAGAAGTGGTTGGCATAAAACGTACCAATCACGATACCGATGACTACACATAGAGCCATCAGAAGAGGCATATATCTATTTTTCATTTATCTCATTTTTTACAACTTCAATACCAGCTCTGCGAAGGAGATCAATTCCATCAGAAAGACGATAGTCACGACCATAAACCACACGCTTGATGCCTGCCTGAATTATAAGCTTGGCACACTCGATACATGGGGAATCGGTCACGTAGAGAGTAGCTTTGTCACTATTGTTATGACTACGGGCAAGCTTCGTGATAGCATTAGCCTCAGCATGAAGCACATAAGGATAAGTCACGTTGGAATCATCCTCACATATATTCTCAAAGCCACTTGGCGTACCATTGTAACCATCACTTATTATGCGGTTGTCCTTTACTACAAGGGCACCCACCTGGCGACGCTTACAATAACTGTTCTCTGCCCATATAGCAGCCATACGCATGTATCGTCCATCAAGAATTTTCTGCTTGTCCATAGTTGGCAAATAGTAATTAGTAAATAGTCAAATAGTAAATCATTTTATCCCGTTCCTCTCAAGCAAAGCATCGATAGTAGGCTCACCTCCTCGGAATCGCTTGTAGAGCGTCATTGGATGTTCTGTACCTCCCTTTGAGAGAATACAGTCACGGAAACGCTGTGCGGTATCCTTGTTAAAGATGCCCTCACGCTTGAACACGGCAAAGGCATCAGCATCAAGCACCTCAGCCCATTTATAGCTGTAATATCCGGAAGCATATCCGCCTGCCATGATATGAGAGAACTGAACGGTCATACAGGTATTCTCAAGCTGCTTACCAATGATAGCCTTCTCCCATGCCTTTTTCTCAAACTTGATAAGATCCTCATCGAATGCGTCACGCTTGGTATAGTATGCCATGTCAAGAAGTCCGAAGCTGACTTGACGCAGACAAGCAGACGCAACACCGAAGTTACGGGCATCAATGAGTCGCTGTATAAGTTCGTCCGGCATTGGTTCTCCCGTCTTATAGTGGAATGCGAAAGTATTGAGGAATTCACGCTCAAGGGAGTAGTTCTCCATAAACTGTGAAGGAAGCTCAACAAAGTCCCACCATACGTTTGTACCAGAAAGACTTGAGAAACGGGTATTTGCAAACATTCCATGAAGCGAATGGCCGAACTCATGAAGGAATGTCTCAACCTCACCAAGAGTAAGGAGAGCAGGCTTCTCGTCGGTAGGCTTTGTGAGATTCATCACAACACTCACATGAGGACGCACGTTCTCGCCCTTCTGGTTAATCCATTGTCCCTGATACTCCGTCATCCAAGCACCTCCCTGCTTTCCCTTACGAGGATGGAAATCAGCAAAGAGGACAGCAAGATATGAACCATCCTTATCAAAGACCTCGTATGCCTTGACATCTGGATGATATACCGGAATATCCTTATTCTCCTTAAAAGTGATGCCGTAAAGACGTGTGGCAAGTCCGAAGACACCCTTGATGACATTATTCAATTCAAGATATGGACGAACCATCTCAGAATCAACGTTGTATTTCTGCAACTGAAGCTTATGAGAATAGTAAGGAGCATCCCAAGGCTCAAGCACAAAGTCAGCACCCATAGTCTGACGTGCCATATCGCGAAGTTCCTCCTTTTCTTTCAAGGCAGTCGGTTTGTATGCCTCCACAAGCTGATCAAGGAGGTTATACACATTCTGTATATTTGCCGCCATACGATGCTTGAGCACGTAGTCAGCATAAGTATCATATCCAAGAAGCTGTGCAAGTTCACGACGGAGATTGATAAGTCGCTTACAAATCTCAATATTGTTCTGCTCATTGTCATGGGTGCAGATTGTGTTGTAAGCCATGAACATCTTCTTGCGAAGCTCACGTTTCTCCGAATACTGCATGAAAGGTGAATAGCTCGGGAAATCAAGCGTAAACACCCATCCTTCAAGGTTATTCTCCTTGGCAGCAAGAGCGGCTGCCTGTATCTGAGTGTCAGGAAGTCCGGCAAGGTCAGCCTCATCTGTAATATGGAGCTTAAATGCCTTCTTCTCTTTCAGGAGATTCTGCGAGAATTGCAATCCAAGCATACTGGCTTCTTCACTTATAGCACGGAGCTTATCCTTTCCTGCCTCATCGAGCAAGGCACCGGAACGTACAAAGCCGTCATAGCTCTTCTCTAAAAGTCGCTGTTCCTCTGCCGTAAGTTCACGTGGAGCAGGTGCACCTTCTACCGGATTGTTATAGAGATCATATACCGCCTTAATACGTTCAAACAGCTGTTTATTAAGGCGTACATCATTTGCATGTTTGGTGAGGATTGGCTGAAGTTTCTGTGCAAGAGCATCCATCTCGTCATTGGTCTCAGCAGAAAGGAGATTGAAGAAGACGGTAGAAACATTATCCAGAAGATCGTAATAGCCATTATCATCCTCAGTATCAATTATGGTGTTATCGAACGTAGGAGGCTCTGGATTATTAATGAGTTTCTCTATATGCTCATCATCACGACGGATACCTTCCATGAAGGCTTCCTCGTAATGTTCCATCTTTATAAGGTTGAAAGGTGGAGTCTGATGTGGGGTTGTATATTTTTCAAAAAATGGATTAACCATAATTACTATTTTACGATTTACTATTTACAATTTTGTTCACAACAGCTGCAACATCGGTATTTCTATAATAGTACGTCTGACTATCAGCAGCTGTTTTTCCTCAAGGCGGTGAAGGGCTTCCGACACCTCTAGCCGGGAGCAGCCTAATTCCCTCGCCAAGACTGTCATCTTTGTGCGAAGTTGTTTCTGTCCGGCAGGATACATGCAGTGGTCCTTTATGAATCGGACAATCCTCTTCTCTATATCCTCACTCATCTGATGCCAAAGTCTGCGTGAGTTCCTCTGACTCTGAGTAGCAATGATATTCATCAGATTGAGGCGGAATGTCATTGACAGTTCCATCAGTTTCAGCACCATCGCCTTTTCTATCCTTATCACCTCGCAATAGGTCTGGGCATAGAATGTTGACGTATAACGTTGCTTGATACCGAAGATATGCTCTGGCTGAATAAGCAACGGTGCCTGTAGGGTTTCATCTATCTGATAAGAATGGTCATCGCTTCTTGTAGATGACATTACCGTTCCTCTTGCCACAAGAACCAAAGCCGTACACGCCTCATTCTCCGATGCAAGAATCGTGCCGCGCCGGGCATGAGTGTCTCCTATCTGCACATCCTGCTCTATATCCGCAAGCTCACTACGCCCCATTCCCAAGAACAGTGGCAGTTGCAATAATGACTGGAGATCGTAACCCATAGGCCTATTGTGCTATCTTATCCTTCAATGCAGGCGAGAACCATACTTGATTCTGACCTTTCTCATCGCTATAGATGAAATACACCATCATCTCAGGATGACGCTCAAGTACTTTTTTCGCCTTCTCCATTCCAAGTACCATAAATGATGTGGCATAGGCATCTGCCGTAGCACAATCATCTGTTATGACCGTAGCAGAGAGAATGCTATGCTGTACTGGATATCCTGTCTTAGGATCTATAGTGTGAGCATATTTTCTGCCACCCTTGTAATAGAAGTTACGGTAGTTACCACTTGTAGCCATAGCCTTATCGGTAACATTTATGACAGTCTGCAACTCATTGTTTATACTCAGAGAATCATCCGTAGGCTTTGTCACTCCTATTCTCCAAGGCAGTCTATCAGGATTAACACCCGATGTGACGACCTCACCACCTATCTCCACCATGAAGTTCTTGACACCAAAACCACGAAGAAGATTTGCCACTACATCCACACCATAGCCTTTTGCAATAGCGGAACAATCGAGCATTACACGTGGATCTGTCTTTACAATCTTATCCTCGTCAAGGCGAACCTTCTGAAATCCTACCACCTGACGAAGACTGTCGATAACCTTTTCATCTGGGTTAACACCATTCTTGAAACCAAAGCCCCAAGCATTTACCATAGGAGCAACGGTGATATCAAAAGCTCCTTCCGTATCCTCATTGATCTTCTGAGCCAGACGGAATACATCCAGAAAAAGTTTATCAAGAACCACATCCTCATTTCTGTTGACGTGGGTGATGATGGATGTATCATTAAAAGGCGACAACGAGGCATCAACTTCATTAAGTGCTTTCTCAATATCAGCCTTATGATCCTCTGCACATTGGTATGTGATGTTATAGCTCGTGCCAAAGATATAGCCGGAATTATGCTGATACGGCTCATCCTTATGTCCCAGCATAAAACTTATGGCAATTATCATGGCAAGAACCACAAGCGGAAGTATTATTTTTATTCTCTTATTCAAAACGCTAATCTCTAATCACTAAAAATCAACTAAATTCCGATGCTCAGGTTGAATGTCCCACCGATATTCGTCTTATCATAACGACCGAATCCCGGAACATACCACATATCGCCTATCTTACAGTCTGTTGAATATATACGACGGCGATACCTCACCGTCCAACCTAGATGAACAGGTCCTACAACCTTGGCATCAACTCCGAACACACCCTCTACCCAAGAAACTGAGTTATTATCCTTAATAGAGTAAGGGAGTTTTCCACCCCATACAGGATCTTCGTTGCCTGGATACTCGAAATTAAAATCGAATTTCGTATGGGCAAATCTGCAACCAACGAACACCTTATACACATCGTGCTTGTTCTTCAACACATTGAAGTCACAACCGATACGCCAATAGAGACCAGACGTTTTGGTATCGATTCCTGTGATTTCATCCTTCTTATGGCTGGCATCTCCCTTACCAAGTTCTAAAACCGGGAAATACTTTCCCTTGAGATTCAGACGAAGAAACGCCTCGTATTGTCCGTAATCGCTTATCTTTACCGCCTTCTGTACCGCTCCGAACAAGTCAACACCCACCAATACTCCTTGAAACAAGGCCGTGGTATCCTTCGCAGCCTCTATCCTCTTCTGGGCAGAAAGGGTTCCACAAGGAATCATCAGACTACTTAGAAGGATGCAGATAAAGAGAGAAGTGAACTTTATTCGGATCATTATCAATATAATTGTTGTTTATGACGATTGAATCAATCAGATTATGCGTCGTTGTAGCAGAAAGCGCCTTATGATGATAGCGCGGATTACATTCCACACCTTCAAAGATCATTTCATTTGTTTTGGTGATACATACCGTATCAACCGCAACAGTTTCAAATATCGTATCTTGATCAAGACGCTGAAAGTCAAAATAAAGAATGTCCTCTTTCCGGTTATAACTCACAGGCAGTTGCAATGTAGAAATATCGGTCTTCTTGTTTATCAAAACCGTATCCGCCATTTCCACGGTTTTCTTTGTTGAAACCGTAAGATAATACTCTGTGACGTTTATCGCAGTATCTTTACCGTTTTCTACATGATCCATGAAACAATATTGGCTTGCAACAATATTATTCATCGAGCATTCAATAGACGTACATCCAACCAGCAAGGCAGCCATTGCAAGAACGGCAAACGTTACTTTGCGCATCTTATCCCCTCCTCAATCTGATAGTCATTACGTCCTTGAGAAGAACGACTGATCAAATCGCCCAAGAAACCTGCAAGGAAGAGTTGAGTACCAATCATCATCATGGTGAGAGCAATATAGAACCAAGGGCTATCGGTTACAAGCCTCTGTGGAATTCCGTGATACAACGCCCATAGTTTGTCCGCACCAATACCGAAAGCAGAAAGGAATCCAACAAGGAATACCAGTGTTCCAAGGAATCCAAACACGTGCATAGGCTTTCTGCCGAAAGTACTCAGGAACCAAAGTGTCAAGAGGTCAAGGTATCCGTTAACAAAACGGTTCCACCCCATGAACTTTGATTTACCGAACTTTCTTGCCTGATGATGAACCGGCTTCTCGCCAATCTTTGAAAAACCTGCCTGCTTTGCAAGGTATGGGATATAGCGATGCATCTCGCCATACACCTCGATATTCTTCACAACTTCCTTACGATAAGCCTTGAGTCCGCAGTTGAAGTCGTGAAGATTATGTATGCCACTCACCTTACGTGCCGTAGCATTGAAGAGTTTTGTAGGGATTGTCTTTGAAAGAGGGTCACCCTGCTTGCGGTTCTGCTTATAACCAGATACGAGGTCATAGCCATCCTCTACTATCATACGGTAAAGTTCCGGTATCTCATCTGGCGAATCCTGAAGATCTGCATCCATAGTGATGACAACATCACCCTTCGCCTCATTGAAACCACAATAAAGAGCAGGTGACTTTCCATAATTGCGACGGAACTTGATGCCACGGACATTCTCCGACTTCTCGCTGAGTTCACGTATCACATCCCATGAGCGGTCGGTACTTCCATCGTTCACAAAAATCACCTCGTATGTAAAGTTATTCGCCTTCATCACACGCTCTATCCAAGCGTACAACTCTGGCAGAGACTCGTCCTCGTTGAACAGGGGTACTATAACTGATATATTCATTCTTCTATCGAAAAACAGCCTCTAATGAACTTTTCAAAGTATAGAGATCAGAAAAGCGAAAGGCATGTTAATTGTTAATTACCAAATTTAATTGTGAATAGCACGCGGAGTACGCCTTGAGATTACGGCAACCAAAAGACTGCATCCAAGACCGGTAAAAAGAGTGTTTGAAATCATAGAGAAAGCAACATCAATCGGACGAAGCGATGACATCACCGCAAACTGATCATCAAACAAAGATTTATCCAAGCCATATATTTTCATAGCCTCCTGCATTCCCGGTGCTTCAATAAAGCTTCTCAGATTAGCAAGCATCGTGCCATGGTCGAAATACTGGAAGTAAATATACATCACGATGGCAAGTATCAATGACGAATAGCCAAAGCAATGCATACTATATGCGGCAGCACGGCGGAAACTCACACGCTTCTGAACAATGTTGTCACGATAGTTCCTTACGCGGTAAGCCACGAACACAGGCACAGCAACTATGCCTATCATGTATGCCATCTGCCATGCCGTATTAGTGAGACTTGCAATAAGGGCAAAGAACGTGCCACACATTATCATGCCAAGCACAGCCCCATCCAAACGGGCAAAAGCCTTTAACTGTTTATATTCTTCTACTGTTATCATTTTCCTATTTGCACTAATTGGCTACAAAGTTACTCATTTTTCAGTACATCACAACATGAAATCATAACATTTTTCTCACTTTTGGTTATTTTTTGATTTTTTTCACTCGCGCACACGCATTTATAAGGAGAAGTGCCTTTATTCTACTTGTTAATTAAAGTTAACAACCTCCCAATTATCAATTATCAATTATCCTTTTTCAATTTTATTTTGTACCTTTGCACCCGCAAAAAACGCAAGACGGGCAGTCTTACACGGCCAGCTCCCTTCGAATCCTCCAGGACGGGAACGTAGCAAAGGTAGTTGGTTGTAGCGGCGCGATGTAAGTAGCTGCCCACCCTGCCTCTTTAGCTCAGTTGGCCAGAGCACGTGATTTGTAATCTCGGGGTCGTTGGTTCGAATCCGACAAGAGGCTCAAACGCAAGAAGGGTATTCCACACGGAATACCCTTCTCGCGTTAATGGATAATTGATAATTTATAATGGATAATTAACGTGAGTTCGACGAATTCAAGACTGCGAGGGCTGAAAGCCCGACACCTAATAGGGCAGTCCGTAAGGGCTGTTATTCTATAGATGCGTGATT
>OMXX01000251.1 GCA_900315105.1 uncultured Prevotellaceae bacterium
CTTTGCGAAAAAGTTCCGTTTATTCTGTGTCTTCCGTGTTCAGATTAAATTCTTTGTGCATAGTATTTTCGCGACGAGCGCCGAAGGTGCGACACTTAATAGGGCTTTGGCTTCCCTTCGGCCGCCGACCTCTTCGACGTTCAGCCCTCGCAATCATGAATTTGTCGAACTGACGTTAAAATAATCAAGGAAATGTTTGGTGAAATGCGAAATATTATATTACCTTTGCAATCGTAATTAGCATACTAATTCGCGATGAAATATTAAACTTCAAAAGCAATATTAGAATATAAAAACTGTGGAGTTTGGTTCCTCACAACAAATGGAGCCAAACTTTTTTCGAAAAAAAACGAATTTTCTTGTAGCAAACGATATAGCACGTGAGTCTAACGAGAAACAAAACATTATAAAGAGCAACAGATGGAAATATCAGAACAAGAATTTGCACGGATGATAAAGACCCATAAAAGCATCATCTATACGGTTTGCTATATGTTCTCCAATGAGGAAGATGAGGTGGCAGACCTGTTTCAGGAAGTGATGATAAAAGTTTGGCGAGGGTTACCTTCGTTCAATGAAAATAGTGATATCAGAACTTGGATCTACCGTATTGCTCTGAACACTTGCATAAGTATTGACAAAAAGAAGAAACATCGCCAGGAGACGAAGCTGTCGATGGATATCAATCTCTTTTCCGACAGCGATAAAGAGACGGAACAAGTTAACATTCTTCACAAACGTATCAGTCGGCTTATGCCTCTCGATAGAGCAATAGTGCTGTTATGGCTCGAAAATATCAGTTACGATGAGATTGGTGCCATTATCGGTATTTCGGCAAAGAATGTCTCTGTACGACTTGTCAGAATACGCGAACAGTTAAAAGCAATGTCAAACGAATAATCAAGGAAAGGACTTCAAATGGAAGAAAATAATACAATGATGGAACTTGAGCAGATGCGCGAACAGATGCAGGTGCTTCGCAATAAACTTGACACACAAGAGATTGTCAACGAAAAGTTAGTTAAGAACTCTGTAAAGTCAAAAATGTCATGGATAAAAAAGTTTGTTTACTTCGAGTTACTACTGGTTCCGTTCACTGCCCTTATGGCGTATGTTTTAAAGGAGATGTTTAACCTCTCGTGGTTCACTTACGCATTCATAGTGGTGCTATCTGCCATCGATGCCGTGTGTGATTACCGTATCAATGTAGCATCGCTCGATTTGGAGAAGGTAGAGAAGCACAACCTTAGCGACACGCTTCAGAAACTTGTCGCAATGAAGAAGATGCGTGCCAAGTCGTTCTTTATCATGATGTTGCTGTCTATACCACTTTTCATATGGGCATCCATAGAGATGTGGCAGAACATAAGCACTGGCACTATTACGTTTATAGATGACGTGCCCGCAAACATAGTTTGTGCAGGAGCCTATGGAGGTTTGGTTGGAGGCATCATCGGCTTTTTTGTCGGTATCTACATTTCGATCCGCATCTATCGTAAGATGCAAGCCACAAATGATGAAATAATTGCACAATTAGAAGAATTTTACAAATAACGATTAACAATATAAATAAGTTATGAAGAAATACATCAAACCAATCCTGCCTGCCGTAATTTATCTCGTCTTGCAAGGAGTTGCGGGAGGAGTTATGAGTGTCATCCTCCTCGCTACAAATCCAAGCTTTGCAGAGGCGTGTGCCTCTGGGAATCAAGAAAATGCAATGCATGCCGTACCAGTTTCATGGCTGGCAGCCTCAATACTTGTATCTGGTATCTTAACTATCATTATTGCTTCTGCAATGAAACTGATTAACTGGAAAACAGTCTTCCGTTGGGATAAAGAACAAGCATCAAATGCATGGCTACCGTTCGTAGCAGCCGTGGCAGGTATATTTGCCATCACGGTTCTTGAGGAACAATTGCAACTAACAGACCTTATGGAGGAAGCATTTGCAGGAATGATAAATTCTGTGATTGGCATACTCACCATTAGCCTCTTCGGGCCAATTATAGAGGAGTTTTGCTTTCGAGAAGCCATCATGGGCGGACTACTAAGAAAAGGAGTTAAGCCATGGATAGCCATCGCAGTTTCTGCCATTATATTTGGATTGATTCATGCTAATCCAGTACAGATTGTAGCCGCAGGGCTTATGGGAATCATCTTTGGTGTGATTTATTATAAATCAGGGAATATCATACTTACGTCAATACTACATATTGCCAACAATTCATTTGCAACATTCGCTGCACTCAAGTATGGAATGGATGCTACCATGAGTGACCTGATAGGTAGTAATATGTTAGCAATCGTATCAGGAATTCTATGCGCAATCATTTCAGTCGCATTATTCATTAGATATTGGAAATACAGCAAATAATAATAGAAACACTCACAAGAATCAATTCATATCCTTCTTGTGAGTGTTTTGTCTATTTAACGTGAGTTCGATGACTTGCATAGCTTGATGAGCTTCAACGAAGAACTTGCTTTAGCTTGGTGAGCCATAGCGAACAATTCCTATATGACAAACAGCAAGCTGTTTTTAACTGACAATAATTACCAATCTTACCAATCTTCAACCAGTAATTATCATTTTTTATTGGAAAAAGATTGGTAAGATTGGTTATTTACAATTACACAGACGAGCATTTACGCCTGCGCTGCAGGCAAGAAAACCGTACCAGTACTCCCCCCCCAAAAAAATGTTTTTCTTGTTTTTCTATTGTTTTTTCCCTGTTTTTTTAGATGGCGAAAGCAAATAGCAATTTTAATTTTCACCCCGTTTTTTTTCAAACGCAGAGACGCAAAGTCGCAGAGTTTTTTCTGAGTTTAGAGATTTGTTGCTTTCGCCATTTAGAAAAACCAATTAAAACAAAATAAAACCATTTGTTTTTATATGTTTTTATTGGTTTTGTTCTGTTTTTTTAGATGGCGAAAGCAAATATTTCAAACGCAGAGACGCAGAGTTTTTTTACGAACACGAAATGCACGAAAGAAACGAAGGCTTTCGTTTATTCTGTGACTTGCTTCTGCTTGATGAGCTTTGCGAAAAAGTTCCGTTTATTCTGTGTCTTCCGTGTTCAGATTAAATTCTTTGTGCATAGTATTTTCGCGACGAGCGCCGAAGGTGCGACAC
>OMXX01000247.1 GCA_900315105.1 uncultured Prevotellaceae bacterium
ATACCTCAGAACTATAAAAAACAGGTAGAATGGGTATTTAAAGCATACGAGGATGCAGGGGTTAATCTACCAAATGGATTTCAAAAAGATGATATACAAAATCACCAGGGGGCTCGAAAATCTAATAAATGGAATGGCTGGAGCAGTGATATTTCTATTAGAAATACTAAGAAAGGTGTATTTCTGATTTGCGAGGACTATGGAACTGTGGGACTCACTGGTAAAAACATGTCTACCGCTGAGATAAATTCAGTAGTTGTAAGAGACGAGAATCTTGATGTTGATCAGAGATTGGCTAGATTTACTTCTATGAATAATTCAGGAGGCAACAAAACAGGAGGCGGCTTATATGGAGTTGGAAAAGTAGTATATTCAGTTGCTTCCACAGATTATACTTATTATTTTGACTCATTGCGCGAAGATGGTCTATATGTTGCAAATGAAAATAAAACAGGGCCAGCTTCTCTCGAAGCCAGCCCTTCCAAAAAAAACAACGAAAACTTAGACAACTATAAACCTAATAACCCATACAACTTGTCACACCTAACGTAGTGCCGATGGCCGTGAGGATAGCAATCATCGTTTGGATGATATACTTCCATGTTTCTTTTGTAAACTTCATAAGCTATGCGTTTTAAAGATGATTCATCATTGTTTAATCCTGCTTACCACCTTTGAGGGTGTTGTTAGACTGCATAACCACCTCGATGGGATGTTCGGGATTTTCTTGTCTTTGTCTTGAATTGGCAGACATCCACGCCTTATTGTAGTTTTGCTTAGCCCTCACAGTCATGGTAACACTCTTTATGCAAGTGTTAACCTTGAAGTCCGTGAGCTTCTCAACGCCCTTGGCTTTGATCTTGGCTTTGAACCTTGCAAAGTTGGGAATGTCGATAATGTAACCCTGAGCGGTCAGCTCGATAATGCAGTTCACCATGTCGGTAAGAATGCCTTGGATAGCACCCTGCGAATACGGAGTGTTGTGGTTGTGCATATGCTCGGCCACATCTGCAAGTGTTTTAGTGCCCTCGTATACCAACCGTGCGCGCCACATACCCTTCACGTCGGCGTTGCCGGATTTCATTTGAAACAATTTATAAGTCAATGCCATAATGATAAAATTTTAAAAGTTAAGGATTCTGCGGCTGATCGGCAGGGGTTTCACTCTTCTTGCGGTCGACGTTGTACAAGGGCAACTGCGATATCTGTGGCGTGCCAAGCGCGCGGCGGAAGGCGGCCTTGCAGGGCGAAGTATTGCAGAGCAAGTGAAAGCCCTTGATATTTTTTGTAGATTCAAAGTCAGCTGGCTTGGCGGCCTGAGCTGCGGACATACCGATCTTGAACGTGCCGAGCTCGTTGAGTTTCACCTTGTAGCCGTTTTGCAAAATTTCGGAGAGGCAGCCTACAAAGTCTTGCAATACGCCTTGGATCTGGCCCTTCGAGTACGGTGTGTTGTGCATGCTCATGTGCTTTGCAAGCCCCGCCAAATCGAGTTCGCCCTGTGGAGCTGCCGTGGCAAAATAGAACGTCTTTCCGTTCTTCTTCTTGATTTTCTTGCCGACCATTTTAAATTTTACTGTCATAACAACATATTTTAGTTAAACATTCTACTGCAAATATACGCTCAGAATTGCCTAATCCCAAATTTTTAGAAGGAGTTTGAGCGGGGTTTAACATTCCGAATTATTTACATCAGAACGGCAACTTTGTCATTTATAGATTGTTACAGCTGTAAATAAAAAGTCAATAATGGGCTCATTTAACATTTCTCAGAGTAATCGGCTTCTTGTTAAGCTGGGCAACTGCTATAATCGGTGAGAAAACAATGAAGTTAGGGAGCAAAAACGGTGTAAGCATACATTCAATTATTCAATTATTCAGATGAAAAACGTGCCTATCGCAACGAAAAAAAAACTTATTCTATAGATAGTTATTAGTAATACCTCTTTATATTTTATATTGTTTATACATGTTCCTCTTTATATATATAGCTAAGACTGCTTAGATTCTCTCCCAACGATAACAATTTTAATTGAATAATTGAATAGAAGAATGTTAACCAAATACAAAAAAAAAAAAAACACTTAATAATTTTTTATTGCTTTACAAAACTACTATATTTGTAACCGCAAAAGTAAATTTTTTTGCAGCGTTATTTGACATACTGATTTAAGACATTAATTCATTTGCATAGGCTTTACCTCTCATTAAAGGGCCTCGACCCCGTATTTTGAACTTCACTTACAGAAATCTAAATTATTTTTTTTGCCTATATGGAAATCAAAACATTAACACACCCCACCTTCGGGAAAATCCGCACTGCGCTCATAGATGGCGAATATTGCGTTTCCCTAAAAGACGTGCTCAACATTTCGGGCATTGGAATCTATACAGTCTATGCAAACAGTATGATACAGGCTGGACAAATTAAACTACTTGTAGCCTCTACTGACAACGACGGTATCTATCTAACCATGCAGGGAGTTCATGATTTTTTACAGAGTGTAGTTTAACGCTTTTGGTTGACTATTTTAAGCCTTATTTTTAATGTTGGTTGACCCGGTTAAACATTACTTTTATATTGGGTGGATACATGGTTGGGGAGATAAGCCATGTTCCGATATACAGATAACTTTTCATCATCAGCTTTTGCAAATACCAAATAAATTGCGTAAGTTTGCAAAAGGAACAAGAATGAACGCACTATGGAGAGAGAATCATTAAAGAAGGTTTTGCCTATGTAGACAAGACCGACTTGGTATGGCAGTTGGCCCACTATGCTACTTTTGTATTCATGAGCCGTCCCCGCCGCTTTGGCAAGTCGCTGCTCACGTCTACTTTGGAATCGTATTTCAAAGGTGACCGCGAGTTGTTTGAGGGATTGAAGATCACGAACCTTGAGAAGGAATGGACGCAATATCCCGTGCTTCATCTCGATTTGAGTACCACAAAAGGAAGGTCTACAGCCAAAGAGCTTCAACGGGCGCTGACTTTGATGTTGAAGCGGTTGGACGTCTATGAGGATAATCCCGACGAGTTGACACCAGGAGAGAAACTCGACGGACTGATCAGACTTCTTTATAAGAAGACGGGCAAGCAGGTAGCGGTAATCATCGACGAGTACGACGCCCCTTTGCTCGACTCGCTTCACGATCAAACCACGCTCGAGGCGATGCGCAAGGTCATGCAGGAGTTCTATGTGCCACTCAAGGCTAATGAGCAGTATATCAAGTTCTGTTTCATCACCGGCATCACAAAGTTTTCGCAGCTGAGCATCTTCTCTACTATCAACAACTTGAAGAATGTTTCCTTGCTCCCAAGGTTTGCCACGATCTGTGGATTTACCGAGCATGAGGTACAAACTGTTTTCAAGGAGGATATCTGCGAAATGGCCAAGGACTTCAAGTTGACTCCGAAGGAGATGTACGCCAAAATCAAGTTCAAATACGACGGCTACCATTTCGCCGGTGGTGCTGATGCGGTGTTCAATCCATTCAGCCTGCTCAATGCCTTAGGCGACCGATTATTGAAGAACTACTGGTTTGCCTCCGGCACTCCGACCTTCCTCATCAAGCAGATGCAGCACTTCCATACCGACATCACCTCGCTCGATTCGCTCGATGTGCCCGAGTCGGCTTTCGACCAGCCCACAGAGAATATGAAGGATGCTCTGCCGTTGCTCTATCAGAGCGGCTACCTCACGATTAAGGACTACGATGCAGAAGGCGAGACATACTTTCTGTCCATTCCCAATCAGGAAGTACGCGTAGGCTATATTAATGGTTTGCTGCCTACTTATACAGGCTTAAACAGCGGTGACGTGCAAGTAGGCTTTGCCTTGAAATTCTGGAGAGCACTCAAGCAGGGCGACATTGACCTTGCCATGAGTCACATGCAGTCTTATCTCGCCGGAATTCCCTATATCGAAGGCTTCAAGCAGAAACTGGCCGAAGCAACTACGAAAGAAGGCTTCTATGAATACACGTTTTATCTCATCTTCTCTATGCTCAATGTCTATGTGCGCACGCAGGTGAAGGTGGCAGGTGGACGTGTGGATATGGTCATCTTCATGCCCGACACCATCTACGTCATGGAGTTGAAGGTGGGTGACACGGCACGCCATGCTCTTGACCAGATTGATGCCCGTGGCTATGCAAAGCCTTATCTCACCGACGGCCGACGGGTGATGAAGGTCGGCATCCGCTTCGATGCCGACAAGCACACGGTGGACGAATGGAAGATAGAGTGATTTTTCCTGAGCTACAACCGGGCAAAATACGGAAAGATTAACGTTTCTTTGTGGCAGAGAAAAGCTTCAACACTAAACAATCACGATTATGGACAACGAGGGACTCATTACTTTAACAAAGTGCGACAATACGATTGTTGCCGACGAGATCATTGCGAAGTTGGCGAGCAATGGTATCACCGCTTCCCTTCATGACGAACTCAACGACCCTGCGTATGGAGCATACGGACCAAATCCAGGCATTGCGGTGAGAGTGTTCAAGAAAGACTATGAGCAAAGTCTGCGCATCCTCAAGGGGATACGGACGTCTCGCTCAGAACAGTTGCCATGGTGTCCCCGTTGTGGGAGTGACAAGATCAAAGTCATGCAGAAGGAAGTGGACAAAAAATCAACACCCACAATCCTCCTTGGCATTGTCTTAATAATCCTTGGCTGCGCGGGACTCATCCTGCCTAATTTTGTGAAGGCTCTTGCGTCTGTCAGGCTATATGGTTTTATCATATCGCCGTTTATTCTGCTTGGTGGCGTTTTGCTGGTATCGCCCAAACAAGACGGCAAGTACTACGAATGCACGCCCAAACAAGACGGCAAGTACTACGAATGCATTGAATGTGGCAAGGTGTTTAAGAAATAATAATCGAAAAAACATAATAAATCAGCAGCGTGTAGCGGTCGTCATCAAAATTGGCATCTTTCACCTTACCATATAGGAAATCGAAGGCATTTTCACTCAATACGCTTGTGGCTTTAAAATAAAGTTATTATCTTTGTGGCAAAGAAAAAAGTATGACCTTCGACCAACTCGATTTTGCAGTATACTGTATCGGTCTCGTAGCTTCAAAGCTCAATATGAATCAAACCGATGTATATGA
>OMXX01000085.1 GCA_900315105.1 uncultured Prevotellaceae bacterium
ATAACGCCCTGCCTCGTTGAGCAGTTCCTGCGAACAGCCAGGGATGCTCTTCAGATGGATATAGCCGTTGAAACGATGCACCAACCTCAGGTCGCGGGCGATGGCGGTGAGGCGCTCCATAGTATAGTCTGGGTTGCGCACGACACCGCTGCTCAGGAACAATCCCTCGATATAGTTACGACGGTAAAACTCCATTGTGATCTCTTCGAGTTCACTGACAGAGAGTGTGGCCCGCTTGATATCGTTCGAACGACGGTTGATGCAGTAGGCACAGTCGTACATGCAGTAGTTGGTCAGCATCACCTTCAACAATGAGATACAGCGCCCATCGTCGGCAAACGAGTGACAGATGCCTACGCCACCGACGGTAGAGCCTACCATGCCCTGTTTCCCTTTGCGCACGGTGCCGCTCGACGAGCATGAAACATCATACTTCGCCGACTCCGCCAAAATGCGCAGCTTTTCCATCGTCTTCTCCGTTAGCATGGTTGCAAAGTTACGAAAAGTCGAGAGCAGAACAAAAGATTTTAATCTTTTTTATGCCGAGACAGAGTAAGTTCGCCATCTCTGATGGCAAAGTTACGAAAAAAGCTTGTAAAAGCGAAGCGATTTTGGAAGATTAACGCAATTCGGCCTGAAATAAAGGCAAGACGGGGAAGAACGAGGAAGTTCAATTTGGGGCAAAAAGCAAATTAGGGAGGAATGGTGAAGGAGTTAGGTTTCTAATTCGTAACCCAGGAAATGGGGTCTGAAGCGTGTAAAACTTCTTAAAACAACAACGCAAATCGAGGCAGAATGGCGCACCATTCACCATCCTTTCACCGCCCGTTTCTTATTCCGCAAACAGCTACATTTTGCATAGCAATGGATGCCAAAAGAAATAGTAGTTTTGCAGCCAAAATTAAAAAAGAGTAAGAAACATGAGAAGTACTTTTAACATTCTGTTCTATGTGAACAAGAGTAAAGAAAAGAATGGTGTAGTGCCAGTGATGGGCAGGGTTACGATAAACGGAACTCAGAGCCAGTTCAGTTGTAAGAAGTCCATCCCGCTTGACATGTGGGACGTGAAGGGCAATTGTGCCAAAGGCCGTAGCAAGGAGGCATTGCAGATTAACCGCGAACTTGATAATATCAAGGCGCAAATCATCAAGCACTATCAGCACCTGTCAGACCGCGAGGCTTTTGTGACGGCAGAGATGGTGCGCAATTCCTATCAGGGTTTTGGGAGCGAGTACGAGACATTATTGAGTGCTTTCGACAAGGACATTGCCAATTTGGGCTATGGAGCGTTCGCGGAAGGATGTGGCAGAGTTCATTCAGTCGCACTACCGTCGCGCAGACATGTCGATGCTGGAATTGACACCTGAGTTCATCAAGGACTTTGCCGCCTATCTCAGCACAGACCGAGTGCTGGCTAACGGTACTATTTGGCAGCGATGCATGTGGCTGAAAGGCGTTGTGTTGAGAGCGCACTACAACGGTAAGATTCCCCGTAACCCGTTCGCACAGTTCCATATCAGCCCGAATTGCAAGGAAAGGGAATTCCTGACCGAAGAAGAACTGAAGGCTGTCGTAACCCATGAGTTCGAGGATGACAATCTGGCCTTCGTTCGTGACATTTTTGTATTCGTGTGCTTCACCGCCCTCTCGTTCATCGACGTGAAGAACCTGACGACGGACAACATCGTAGACATCAACGGTGACAAGTGGATTATCAGCAAGCGTCACAAGACCAACATCCCCTTCCAGGTGAAGCTGATGGACATACCCTTGCAGATTATTGACCGCTACAAACACCTACAGGAAGACAAACTGGTGTTCGGCAAGATGAATTACTGGTCGATGTGTAAGAAACTGAAAACGGTGATGACAGCCTGCGGCATTGAGAAAGCCATCTCCTACCATTGTGGCCGGCACTCTTTCGCAACCTTGGCGCTTTCAAAGGGAATGCCCATCGAGAGCGTGAGCCGTGTATTGGGACACACCAACATCGTGACCACCCAGATTTATGCAAAAATCACAAGTCAGAAACTCGATAATGACCTGACGATGCTTGGTAACAAACTCAATGCATCATTCAAGGGCCTCAAAATGGCATAGAGTACAGTGGGCCAAAACCTCAAAGCAGAAAGACGAATGATTAGCGAAGTCTGTCATCCGTCTTTCTGCGTTATATTCTCCCTGCACACGAACCAGTAACGGCTCTTTCTTTTTCCCTATCGTTTATATGCCGGATGATAGCAACTCTCCAGAACCCTTTCCAAATCACTTTCACGATAAAGTACCTTGCCACCTAATAACACATAAGGTAATACGCCATCATTTCGGTATTCCTGTAGTGTTCGTCTGCTGACCTTCAGAATCTGCGCCACCTCTCTGTCTGTCAAGTAGCGTTCACCATCCAATAATGGACGATAATTGCCTATCACCTTCTTATAGAGGACAAGCAACTCCTTCATATTCTCCAGAGCATTCTTCACTCCAACATTATGCGGCATAATCAGTTCATTCATAAGTGCTTCGTTTTGAGATTACACATCTTATCATCCTTATCTCTACCAGCCACAGCATACAGAATCCTTTCCACATCCTCAGGCTTATAGTACACCTTACGGTTGATTTGAGAATAGGCCAACGTTCCGTTGTCACGAAGCGTTTGTAATGTTCTTGGGCTGATGTTCAGCATTTGGCACACGTCTTGGTTATCAAGCCAGTTGTCCAACCTTTTGTCATTGCCTCTACTGGCCATCTCTTTCATCTTTGTGACGAAGCTATTGAAACTCGTCAGCAGTTCCTCGTAGGTACTGCGCTCAATTGATACAACTTCCATGTCTGTTTAGTTTTTGTAATTTGCGGGCAAAGGTATATCATGATTCCCAGATAAGCTCATTCTGAAAATTCCTTGTTGTGAAATAACACTTCAGGGAAATATAATCCTAATGTCTGCCGAGCTTGCTCGTCATAAAGCAAACAAGCATCTTTGTGTGGTAGTCCACAGAAAAGTGCGTATTAGGCTACACCCTTCTATGGAATCTATTTGCAGCATTGCAAACAAAATGTGATAGCAAACAGGTACCATACGAGTGTATCTTTAGAGATTTGTCAGTAAACAAAGTTAAAAATGATATATATTCTTCGCTAATTCCAATAAAAATGCGTAAATTTGCCAAATAATTATCTGTTTGTGTATGAAATGGTGCAGAATATCTACCGGCACCGAATCGGTGCAAGTCGCTACGGACGAGATTGTATATATCCGTGCCGACGACAACTATTCTGACTTAGTACTGACGAATGACAAGGCAAAGTGCCGTGCCATTGTTCACATTGATCAATTCTATTACATCGGCACCCGCCACAAGGAAACCCTTTGGGATTTTGTTAAAGCCTTTCGCGAATACGGCTTCATCGATACCATCTACATTACTGACGGTTCCGGTTATGTATTCTATCAAGATAAGTATGGTATTAGGCATGACATAGACGATTCGGCCGATTATCCACATACGAGATGGAAAGGTATGGTTTCTTGGTTGTTATTTAGAAACAAAGATAAATGGCAAAGCAGTTAGATTATACATTACTTACAAAGGTAACTCAGCAAGACTTGAACGAAGGGGTTTGGGATGCTGAGCATAAGGGCTTATATAGCAAGGACGGAAAGAGATTCTTGCAATATATGAGACCTAAAAACCTTGAACGGGGAGTGCCAGATACATTCCAACTTAAAACTGGAGTGGAGGTGATCTGTGAGAAAGCATTCGCAAAAGGTTTTTTCCCACTTACATCTTTTATTATTCCCAAAAGTGTTGTTGCTATTGGAGATGAGGCTTTCCAACAGATGCATCTGCCTCAGCATGCCAATTTCACAATCACCAAAGGACTGAAATTCATTGGGTACAAAATCTTAGGAAATTATGAAGGAATACTGAATATAATTATTGAAGAGGGAGTTAAGGAAATAGATTTAAGTTATATTCTTGATTGTGCCCCAGCAGTCACTCTTTACCTGCCTTCTACATTAGATAGTATTGGTGATAAAGGCTTTGGGGAAGTTGATAATACAGAGCATATTCACTTAGCTGATGGAAACAAACATTTCTGTATGGACAATGGTATCTTGTATAATTACGACAAGACAAAACTATTAAGATGTCCTGTTACTAAAAGAGGAGAAGTCATAATCCCAGAAGGAGTTAAAACCATTGGAACCTATGCTTTTCGTCTTAGTGGATATAAATATGCTATCGACGCTGAACCAGAACGCAAACTGTCTGTTGTCCTACCTCAAAGTCTTACAAAGATCGAGTTAGGAGCATTCAGACATACATGGATTGATTCAATATTCATTCCTACAAACGTTTCTGAGATAGAGGAAGGCGCATTTGAAAATGCCATACATCTTAAAATAGATGTGTCGCCAGAGAATAAGTACTTCGAAGTGTGCAATAATTTGCTTATAGATAAAAGATCAAAGAAAGTGCTGTATGCGATGAGCAATAAGGTGAAAATACCAAATGGAATCATGGAAATCGCCGATTACGCATTAGGTCATCTGCAATCAAGAAGAATAGTGATACCTGAAGGTGTAACTCGTATAGGCAAAGATAATCTCAATCTTAATAAAGCACTGAAAATTAGTCTGCCATCTACCCTGAAGGACATTACAAGGTCTTCGTTTGGGGGATTCTTTGGCGTCCCCCATACGATAGAGGTTCCCACAGGTATGGGAAAGGAGTTCAAAGAGAAATTATATGACTTTGGCGATTATGATATATCTTCATATATTCAGGAAAAGAAAGAATCCGTCATTTACGATTCGTCAGATTTGCTAAAAATCAGCGAGGATGGAAAGACCGTGCTTGGTGTGTATGATAATAACATCACTGCAATTGTGATTCCTTATGGTATAGAGGTTATTGGTGAAAGCGCTTTTCAAAGATGTTCTCTTTTGAGAGAAATCGTAATTCCGCCAACTGTAAGACGTATCGGTAAAGGAGCATTTTATGGATGTAAATACCTCCACTCTATAAATCTTCCTTCACATCTTAATAAAATCGAAAGTTTGGTTTTTTATGGTTGTCAGTTCTTGGAAAAAATAGATATCCCCTCAGGTGTAGAAGAGATTGGGGTTTCTGCTTTCAATGATTGTTCGTCACTTAAAAAGATAGAGTTGCCACATAGTTTGAAGAAGATAGAAAGTAGTGCTTTTTCTAATTGCTTATCCCTACGCTCAATTAGAATTCCTGGAAGTGTCAAGTCTTTAGACGGCTTTTTATGTTTTTGGAAATGCAAAGGATTGAGGAAAATAGAAATAGAAGAAGGTGTAGAAGTCTTGGGTAGTGTTTTTTCTGATTGTACATCTGTAAAGACCATAGTTATTCCAAACAGTCTAAAAAAAGTTGATGGTTATTCTTTTGAGTGTATGCCAGCATTGAGGAATATTGTATTGGCTAAAGATAATCCCAATTTTGTCTTTATTGATGGAGTACTATATTCAAAAGACATAAAGCGTATCATCCGTTATATCCCAAAGGGAGAATCCACTTTCGAAGTTCCCAAAAGCGTGAGAACTATAGATAAGATGGCTTTTCGTAATTGTAGGCATTTGGAAGAGATCATTCTTCATGATAGTATAAGGGAAATTGATTGTTTTGCTTTTGAACATTGTACAAAACTGAAAAAGATTGTACTATCCTCAAAACTAAAGAAATTAGGGAATAATACTTTTTTCGGTTGCTCATCTCTTTCTGAAGTTGTGATTCCTGATGGCTTGATAGATATTGGGTGGTGGAATTTTGGGTGGTGTAAATCATTAACTCATCTTCATCTTCCTGGAACACTAAGACACATCAGTACTGGTTGTGCGTCATCTATAAGAAGTTATACAGTAAGTTCAAATAATAAGTATCTTACAGCAATAGACGGAATCGTTTATGATAAAAAGGTTACGAAATTGTTAGCAGTACCTAAAGATATTGCTTTGAAAACAATAAAAATACCTCAAACTGTGACAGAGATAGATAGCGTTGCTTTCTCTGATTGCAAAAAGATAAATCATATTGTATTACCAAAAGGATTAAAAAAGATTGGACATAGTGTTTTCGAAAACTGCATATCACTTCAAAGCATAGAACTGCCTAATGGTATTGAGATGATTCCTGAGCGTGCTTTCTATGGATGCAAAGCACTGAAAACTATAAAACTTCCACACAAATTAAGAAGAATTGAAGAAGGAGCATTTTCGCTATGTGACAGTTTGACATCCTTAACAATTCCTCCAAGTGTAAAGAGTTTTGGAAGCTACCCATTTCCAAAGAGTTTAAAAGAATTACATATAGGCTATAAAGACCCAAAGGAAGCGGAGCTGTTTTGGAGAGATTTGTTTTTTTACCTTCAGAATCAAGAAGGAACGATTTTGTATGTTCCTAAGGGTACTAGAGAGAATTATATGAAAGACGATGAAATCCTTTTTGATACACTTATAATAGAAGAACAATGATGGAGAATATAGATAATAAACAAACTAAGGCTCGACAGAGGAATCTGCTGCGATTCATTCATGCCCAGGATAGTGGTGGTATCTATGATGGTACTGGCACTTATGCCGAGGCTTTGCAGGAGGTGAAAGACGGGCATAAGCATGGACACTGGATCTGGTATATTTTTCCTCAGATGATAGGCTTGGGGAAGTCTGAGATTGCCCAGTTCTATGGCATCAATGGACGTGAAGAAGCCAAGGCTTACATCGAACATCCCGTACTTCGTGAACGTCTTGTGGAGATATGCGAAGCTGTTTTGAATAGCAAAACGTCAGTTTATGATTTATTCGGGCAGGATACAATCAAGGTTAGGGCGTGCATTCTGTTGTTCGCATCAGTCTGTGACATTCCCGTATTTAAGCAAATAAAGAGCAGATACCGTTGGTAATAAGTATACGAAATGGGTCTATATAATATTTCGCGAGAACATCGATTCTCTGGTGTTCGTGCTGACGGGAATGCGTGGCATCGACTTCAGCATGGCCTTTCAGGTAAAGATGGCCGACGAGTTGCCTCGCTACGCAGACTTCGGTATGGCCGTCCAAGCGTGCCAGCTTCGGCTCCGCCAATAATCTTCTATCTGACTTATAAGCGTGAGTTCGGTATCGCCCCTAGTGAGCGTTTCCAGAAGATTCGCAAGAAAGGGGATGTGTGGAGGTTCTTGTTATAATCAAATTGAAATAACGATTTATATTATAAGAGTATGGATAATCTGTTAATTATATCAGACGATGGTAAAGAAGTAAAAGGTATAAGAGATAAATCTGTTGTACATATATCTATTCCCAATGGAGTGACACGAGTCGGCAATAAAGCATTTGAGAATTGTATTTTTCTCCAGAATGTTGAAATACCCAATGGGGTAAAAGCTATTGGATGGGCTGCATTTAAAGCGTGTAAGTCCTTAAAGAGCATAATTCTCCCAAATAGCATAACAGATGTTGAAAGTTGCGCTTTTGTAGATTGCTCATCTTTGACAGAAATATGCTTGTCAAATGCTATGTCTAACCTAAGTGTGGGCATTTTCCAAGGATGTACATCATTAAGAAAAATCACGATTCCAAATAGCATAACAAGAATAGGCGGAGGTTCATTCAAGGGATGTTTATCTCTTAAAGATATTACTATCCCTGAAAATGTGACTTCTATTGTAGGTAACGCATTTGAAGGAACAAAATGGTATAATGATTTGCCTGATGGAGTTATATATATCAATAAGATTCTATTCAAGATTAAAGGCACTTTTCAAGATTGTACAGTTTGTGTTGATGAAGGAACGATTAGTATTGCCAATCAAGCATTTAAGGGCTGTAGTAGTTTAACAAATATCACAATTCCTAATAGCCTAACTAACATTGGAACGTGTGCATTCGAAGAATGTTCGTCTTTACAAAGTATTGTTATTCCAAATAGCATAAAGAGTATTCCTTATAGTGCATTTAGGAGGTGTGCTTCTCTACAAAGAATTACACTCCCAGATAGTATTACTGATATTGGCTGTCAAGCATTTAAAGACTGCTTGTCTCTTGAAACTGTAGTTATTCCTGAAAGAGTCTCATGTATAGGAGAAGAAGCCTTTTCTGGTTGTTCATCCTTACAGAATATCGAAATTCCCAAAAGTGTGACAAGCATTGGTGATAAAGCGTTTTCAGGATGTTCATCTCTTGATGCTATTAACATCCCTGACAGCATCATTTCAATTGCAAGTAATGCATTTGAAAGGACAAAATGGTATAATGACCAACCTGATGGGGTCGTATACATAAACAAGATTCTTTTAAACATTAAAGGTTCTTTTCAAGAAAGGACCATCAGTATTATAGAAGGTACTGTTGGTATTGCTAATAAAGCGCTTGAAGCCTGTACTTCTTTACAAAGTATTGTGATTCCCAATAGTGTGAAAAGCATTGGTGATTGTGCCTTTAAAGAGTGTTCGACTCTTGAAACTATAGATATTCCTAATAGTTTATTTTGTATAGGAAAAGAAGCTTTTTCTGGTTGTTCTTCCTTACAGAATATCGAAATTCCCAATAGTGTGACTAGTATTGGTGATAAAGCATTTTCCGGATGTGCATCACTTGAAAATGTTGATATCCCAAATAGTATAACGCAATTAAACGATTATATATTCTACAGATGTAACTCATTAAAATGTATTGATATTCCTAATAGTGTAATTAGTATTGGCAACCACACATTCTCTGATTGCAAATCACTTGAGAGTGTTGATATCCCAAATAGCGTAAGAGAAATAGGTGCTAAGGGGAGGCCTATGTATCAAGGGTATTCATTTTACCATACTGGATTAAAGGAAGTATATATCCCGAAGAGTGTAAAAAAAATAGGGAAGCATGTATTTGAATGCTCTACATTGGAAAACATTATTGTGGACGGTGAGAATCAAGATTATATGTCTATTGATGGAGTTTTGTTTGAGAAGTGTGACAATAGTAATGAAACAACTCCTATATATAAGTTATTAACATACCCTCCCCGAAAAGAACGAACCTCGTATAACATTCCTGATTTTGTTACTACAATAGGCCAATATTCTTTTTCTGATTGTTGCATTCTAAAGAACATCGAGATTCCTAATGGTGTCATTTCTATTGAGGATAGTGCTTTTTCTGGCTGTTCTTCACTTATGAATATAGAACTTCCAAATAGTGTTGTGAAAATTGGTACATACGCGTTCTGTAACTGCAAATCCTTAAAATGTATAGATATACCAGAAAGTGTTACAACCATCGGCTATTTTGCTTTTAACCGTACAGGATTGACGAAAGTTTACATTCCCAATACAGTAAAAGAAATTGGGGAGCATGCCTTTTGCAATTCCCCAATTGAAAAGATATGTGTTGCAGAAGGTAATGAATACTTTATGTCTAAAGATGGCATTTTATTTCAAAAAAATGAAGACAGAGGTGCTGATGTAACATATAAGATTCTTAAATATCCTCCTCAACGGAATGATGTAACGTATACTGTTGATAATTTTGTGACAAAATTAGATTGCTGTGCCTTCAAAAAAGCAGAAAGTTTAGAGGAGATAATTATGCATAATGGCATTTCAGACTTTGGAGGTCAACAGACATTTGCCAAGTGTATTTCATTAAAAGAAATCAATATTCCACCTATGGTGGAATGTTTACCTATGTCATGTTTTGAGGATTGTAGAGCATTGGAAAGCGTATACATATCAAACAGAACTCATTTGACAATCGAGGAGGATGCTTTTAGTGGCTGCTATTCGCTTAAGAAATTGCATTTTCGATTAGAAGAGACTAGTGAGATAAAAATTGAAGATAAAGCATTTCCTAATTCATTGTTTGATAATTGCGTGCTATGTATTCCCCCAGGGACTCGATGGGCATATAGACATCATCATATATTAGGAAAGTTCAAGAATATTGAGATAGAAAAGAAGGATTGAATATGATTATGACACAAGAAGAATATCTCGCTTCGGTAGAGAAATCAAAGGAAGAGGCTCACGATGAGACAATGTGGGGAAAACCTGCTCGTGACATCATAACTGGTATTGGTAATAATAGCGGTATTAGACCTGTCCGCGCAATATGGGAGTTGGTTCAAAATGCCCGCGACGTAGTGGGCGAAGGTCAAAGAGCCCATATTGTGTTTACTAGAAAAAAAGATTCTCTCGAATTTAAGCACAATGGTATTCCTTTTACTCATAAGACCATAGAAGCATTAATCATGCAGACCAGTTCCAAGGTTAGTAGTAATAATGTTCAGGTTGGTCAGTATGGAACAGGTTTCTTAACTACCCATATGTTTGGCTTGATGTTCAAATTGACCGCTCCACTATTAACTTCAGAAGAATTCCCCCGATATTACAAGATCTCAGAATTTGAGATTGACAGATCAGCAACTGACAAAGAGGTAATGCGAGGCAAACTGAAAGAGCAGTGGAAAAAGACACAAGATTGGGGGCGTGATTATGCACAAACTACAGACACTCCATTTGAATACACTTTATTCAGTTATATTCATGAAAGTAATCAGGCAAGGTTAAATGCAGAAAGCGCTTTTGCAGACGCTCCAGATATGGTTCCTTTTGTTCTGAGCATTAATCCAAATGTAGAAAGTATATGCTTTGAAGATCATATTAAATACGAGACTATAACCTATTTGCGTGAAAAGCAGGATATGGACTACGTGGAGGATCTTACAGATGGTAAAATATATAAAACCAAAGTCCATAGAACAAAGATTAATACTAACAATCTTCAAAAAGAAGAGAAAGATTACTTTGTGTATAGTATTGTCAGTAATGATAAAACAGAAGATGAACCCTTTGTCAATAAGGTTGTAGTTATGTTGCCCATAACAGAGGATGCGGATGGCTCATTAAGGGTGTTGCAATTTGACAAATCATTACCTCAGATTTATATTTATCTCCCTCTGTTAGGCACAGAAGAATGGGGGGTCAATTTTCTGCTTCATTCGCCATTATTTACTTGTGACAAAGATAGCCGTGATAGTTTGCGGCTTGTTGGAAATGGGCAGAATAATGATGACCAAGCAGAAGCAAATAGATCTATAATCGAATTGGGAAATAAATTAATATGCCAGTTTATTGATAAAAAAATAACGGCACTGCACGATGCAAAGTATTTGTGCCAAGCCTCATTCAAGACACAACAGCCTGAAGCAAAATTGAGCGATTATTATAATAGTTTGCAGACTTTCTGGCGCAATAAATTTGAAAATCTTTGTATTGTTGAAGGAGGCTTGTCAAGTAGATATCTTGTAAGTGCCATAAAGGTCTTAGATGAAACTTTAGCAAAGGCTTGCGAAGAGGATTCTACATTGTTGGATGCAATTTATGGCCTTTTTGATAGAAATAGACTTTGGACAGTGCCGAAAAAAGAGGATATGGTGTATTGGAGCGATACTATCAATAGATGGTATCGAGATGAGACTACTAATAACCATCAGCTAACGATAGAAGATTTGGCAAAAACGATTCCCTCACTTACTATTACTGAAAATGATTTGACGTGGCTGCATAAGTTGTGTAACTACATTTCAAAGAATCAAGATACATTGTTAGATACATATACCTTAATACCTAACGAGAGACTCTCTCTTCACAAAAAAACTCCTTTACAAAAGACTGTATCGTTTGCAAAGGTTGTCAAGGATGCTATAGCATTAATGGATCCTGCATCAGTGGACAATTTTGTACATCCGACTTTTGCTGATTTAGCGAATGATACGGTATTCGATTATACTAAAGCAAAGGAAAGCATTACAAACTACATCAACAATCATAATGCAGAACAGAATGGCGTGCGAAACAACATTATGACGAACAAAAACCATGATTTGCAGAACCCTCAAATGCAGAAGCTATTTAATTTAAACATGTATGAAGACAAGAAATTGAGCGACGATGCAGTACAAGTAATCCTAAATCTGTATCAAACCCTTCTTCCTGAAGATAGTGAAGCCATTCCTGCAAAATTGTTGCCAGTAATTGCGTCATATTATGACAAAACTTTGCAAGAGAACGTTGTAAGGCTTGACAAATCGTATGAATTGGATGTACGCCAATTCTATACAACTTTAATATATGACTCGCTCTTCAAATTTACTTTGAGAGACGATAAGCAAACCAAGGCCACATGGGTCAAGAGTATGGTGGAACTTGTATATAGCTATTCGGATATCAAGAGCTATCTGACATATTATCAGGTATATCCTGACCAACAGGGAAACTACAAGTATGCTGAGTGGCTTAAGAAAAAGGCTGCGACATTACCCGATAGAGCATTGGAAATATATGATACTATTATAAGAAATGTGTCATCAACAGATAATTCGAAGAGTATAAAAAAGGAACTTGTTTCTTCAGAGTTTGCGAATTGGTTTGTTAGTACAAATATTCTTGATGGATTGAGTCAATGTAAAGAGATAGAAGATGAAGTTCAGAAGAAAGGTTACTCTATAACAAATTATGAGCATCAAAAACTCATAGTAGAAATTGTTGAGCATCTGACCCGCAATGATGTAGAAAATGAACATTGGCACGCATTGTTTAGGGATATTGATAAGAACAAGGGACAAATCATGTTTTCAGTGATACAGAGTCAAACTAAGAAAGACAGTATCTTTGCCTTGATGAAAGTGGACGATGAGAGCAAGTTGAAAGCAATTGCAGAATTGGTAAATAACCCAGATTTTGATAGTATCCTTACGATTTCGAAGAATGTTATTGACCAAAAAGCACGTGAAGCTAATGATTTCCAATTCAAAAAGGACTTAGGTGCTTATGTAGAAGATATTCTCTTGAAGGAATTAAATAAGGAGCTTGGTAATAATGTCATAGAGGTGCCAGAGCCTGTCCGTAACGAGCAGGGAGGACAAGATTTAATACTTAGAATAAATGGAGAAGACTTTTATTATTTCGAAGTCAAGTCTCGTTGGACAAGTGATCGCTCTGTATTGATGAGTACGGAACAGCATAGGCAATCTTACGAGAACAAGGAACATTATGCTCTGCTTGCTGCAGATATGGTTGGCTATGATATGGATAAAGTTCGCAGGCATGAGTTCCCCAAATTTGAGGAAGTGAAAGAAAGAATAGTTGTACTTGATGAGATTGGCAAACTCAATGAAAGATTGAAAGACGCCACATTAAATGACGATAACCAAGTCCATGTAGCAGGAGGTTATCATGTCCTCATATCACAAGATGTTATTCGGAACAATGCAAAAAGTTTCGATTCCTTTATCGATTCATTAAAACTTGCTATAAGAAAGAGAATTCAAGAAACAAATGCTATTAGTAAAAATTTCTAAACCCTGTTATAAGTAATGGGATTGAAATAAAATATGTAATTTTGCAAACGAAACGAGATATGGCGAAAAGAAGAGAAATAAGAAACAGTACTGCTGAGTTCCTAATCTTTCAGATAGAAGGAAAGGAACAAGGGATAGAGGTATACTATAAGGACAAAACAGTGTGGTGTACCCAGAAAGCAATGGGTATGCTGTTTGACTGCTCAACGGACAATGTGGGACTTCATCTGAAGAACATATTTACAAGCGGTGAACTGGTTAAGGATTCAGTTACCGAGAAAATCTCGGCAACTGCCTCTGATGGGAAGAACTATATGACTCAGTTTTACAACCTCGATGCCATCATAAGTGTGGGATATCGTGTCAATAGCATCCGGGCTACTCAGTTCCGCCAGTGGGCCACAAGTGTACTTCGTGAATATGCCATTCGTGGTTATGTGCTGGACAGGAAACGAATGGAGAATGGTACGTTCTTGGATGAGGACTACTTTGAACACCTGTTAGCAGAGATTCGTGAGATTCGTCTGTCTGAGCGACGTTTTTATCAGAAATTGACGGACATCTATGCGACAGCAATTGATTACAATCGTGATGCGCCAACGACAAGACTCTTCTTCAAGATGATGCAAAACAAGATGCACTATGCCGTTCATGGACGTACGGCAGCTGAACTGATAGTAGAACGAGCCGATGCCGAACAAGAACACATGGGACTGACCACTTGGGAGAATGCACCTGACGGAAAGATTGTCAAGACAGATGTATCAATTGCCAAGAACTACCTAAAAGAGGTGGAACTGGCAGACATGGGACAACTTGTGAATGGTGTACTGGAATTGGCAGAACGTATGGCTAAACGTCATATCCCTATGACAATGGAGGATTGGGCCAAACAGATTGATACCATCTTGGCGGCAGGTGGTAATGAAGTGCTGCAAACAGCAGGTTCAGTAACAGCGGACGAAGCCAAAGAGCATGCTGAGACAGAATTTGAGAAGTACCGCATCGTTCAAGATCGTTTGTTCCAGAGCGACTTTGACAAGTATTTGGGTGGGTTACCTTTTGAAAGTGAGTAAGATTCCTGTATGCAACATATCATTTCGGTAGAAGGACGTAGCCTAATACGCACTTTTCTGGCAGGTGCCACAAAAAGATGCCGCAATCAGTTCAATAGCGTTGAGCAAGCTCAGAATAAAAAGTTGAATATGAATTTGGTTCTTTCAAAAAGATTGATTACCTTTGCACCCGATGATGAGTCATAAAACGGCTGGTGGCTCACCGTCGGGTGTTCTTTGATGCAGTTTATCGCAGAATGTGGAATTGAGTACGGTTACCAATTCGTAACCCTATTTTTTCTCAATCCCCCAGACTGCCTTTATATAAAGAAAAACTGAGAATTCTTACAAAGTTACGAAAAGTCGAGAGCAGAACAAAAGATTTTAATCTTTTTTATGCCGAGACAGAGTAAGTTCGCCATCTCTGATGGCAAAGTTACGAAAAAACGAGAGAAATGCAAAAGGAAAACTCGTTTTTCTTTTCATTTCCGAGTGCATGGTAAGTTCGGCGAAGCCAAAGTTACATGAAGTTAAGCGCAAAAACAAAAGAAATCATTCTTTTTTGCTGAGTTTTCGAAAATTATGCTTATCTTTGCCGCATAAATGTTACTAGATGAGACGAAGCAATGGGATCGTCATGAAACAGAAATATCAATCTTTTGCCAACAGGCTGACCGGGAAAGTGCTGGTGACCGTGCTGCTAATCATGCTTTTTACGCTGGCGATGACTTTCATCGCAGCCTACCGAAGTATGAGGGGCGAGATCCGTGGCCGCTATCTGAGTATGAGGAATGTGGTGACGGAGAAGATTCATCTGGAGGTGAAGACCATAGAGATCGAGACCGCTAACGTATCCGACGAGGTGGAGCACCATCTGGCTTCCCCGGAGACTGTCATGGCGGCATTGGAAAAGGAACTCCGTCTGAACAACTGCGCAACAGGTTATTTCGCAGCCTTTGAGCCAGACTATTTCCCGGAAGAAGGGAAATGGTTTGAACCTTATGTCTATAAACGGAGTGACGGGTCATACCTTTCTGACCAAGTGGGGTCGGAACGGCACAACTATCTGGAGTCTGACTGGTATCAACGGGCTATGAAAGAGAAGAAAGGCTTCTGGACATCCCCTTACATCTACCATAATGGAACGGACTATGACGGGACATTCTGTACCTTTGTCATGCCGATTAGAAGAGCGGACGGGCGCATCATTGGCGTATGCGGAGCCGATTTGCTGCTGGACGACCTGATGAAGGATCTGCGTGAGATCGACGATGTCAGCCGTAGCGAGGGCATGCAGAATATTGACCAGCGTTACAAACACCTCGATTTCTACTCCTTTATTATTAATGACGAAGGTACCTATATCGCCCATCCCGATAAGGACTGTGTACTGAAGGAGAACATCATGTCGCATATGGGGAAGGATTTCCTGACAATAGACAACAGGCGTATCGCCAATGACATGATGCAGATGAAGAGTGGTATCGAGACTGTCATGATCGACGGCTCGTTAGCGGATCTGTATTTCAACCCTGTGGAATCGACCAACTGGTCGATGGCTATTGTTGTGCCAAAGAAGGCACTGCTCCAACCGATCTTCTTGCTGTTGATCAGTCTTCTGTCGGCTACGGGACTGGGGCAGATCCTGGTATGGGTCATCTGCCGTAGGGATATCCGGAAGATCGCAAAGCCATTGGAGGCCCTGACACAGTCCACTGATGAGGTGGCGAAGGGTAACTTCGAGGCACCTCTGCCACAGCTTGAGTATCACGATGAGATCAGTGTGCTGCGCGATTCCGTTGCCACCATGCAGCAGTCCTTGGTGCAATACATCCAGGACCTGAAGGAGACGACGGCGAAAAAGACGGCGATAGAGAGTGAGCTGAACGTGGCGAGGGACATCCAGATGTCGATGATTCCCGACCAATATCCACCGTTCCCGAAACGCGGTGATATCGATATCTACGGATCACTGACTCCTGCCAAGGCGGTTGGCGGTGACCTGTTTGACTTCTTCATCCGCGACGAACGCCTGTTCTTCTGCATCGGCGATGTCAGCGGCAAGAGTGTGCCTGCCGCCCTGATGATGACGGTAGTGCGCTACCTGTTCCGTAGTATCTCCCCCCATTTCGATGAGCCTGGACAGATCGTGAAGATCATGAACGACTGTCTGGCTGCCGACAACAAGGCACTGCTGTTCTGCACCTTCTTCTTGGGTGTGCTCGACCTGAAGACTGGTATGCTGACCTACAGCAATGCCGGTCATGAGGCGCCATACGTGATAGCCTCTGGGGTCGAAAGATTACCGGTCGATGTCAATATCGCCTTAGGTGTTATGGAGGGAATGACCTTCACGGCCCAGGAGATGCTGTTGCCCGCCAACGCCTTGCTGTTCCTCTATACCGACGGTCTGACCGAGGCCACCGATCAGGATAAGAATCTGTTTGGCAAGAAACGCGTGGAGGATGCCTTACGCCGGGCTATGGATGAGGGACTGACGGAGGCTGCCGGATATGTCGATAGGATGATCGGTGAAGTGGCAGCCTTTGTGAAGGAGGCGCCTCAGGCCGACGACCTGACCATGCTGGCAATCAGAAACATTAAAGATAAAACATTGATATAAATATTTAGCTTATGAAGACTACAATTGAAACTACAGAGGGTAAGGCCCTCGTCACTTTTGAAGGTATTTTAGACTCCTATATCGCTGAAGAGGTGGGCGAACAGCTTGTACAGCTGTACGAGTTGGAAGACACGGAGATCACGCTCGACTGCACGAAACTCGAGTACATCGCTTCGAGTGGCCTGCGTCTGTTCTTACTCCTTCTGAGGAACACGAAGGCCAACGGCTGC
>OMXX01000058.1 GCA_900315105.1 uncultured Prevotellaceae bacterium
CTTTTTTCTCGAACCACAAAATGTTTCAACATTTTTTACCAGAATATACCGAATAATAGGTAAGTCCGACAAAAAAGGGAAACGGATTCATCTGATTTTTCTGATATCTTGCGCAATAATGTGTCTGCAATTAACATCAGATAAATCGGATAAATCCGTTTCTTTTTTATCAAGTTTATTCGTTTAGTAAACGAACGAGCTTCCTCCGAGGAACTCTCGCAACAGACTTGCCGGTGGAATCTGGCTCTCTGAGAGTGGCTTGATATACTTGAGGAACTTCAGCAATCTGTAAGCCTCGTTATACTCGTCAGCCGACTCTGGAACCTGCTCAAGAAGCGGTTCTGCCTGAGTCTTGATAACAGCAAGCTCAAAGAGCATAGCCGTATTGAACATAGCATCCGCATTCTCCTGATAAGGGAAAATCCACTTGTTCTCTCCAGCCCTTACACTTGGCCATCTGCGAATGGTTTCCTGAGCAGAACATCCACGATACTTATA
Organism: uncultured Prevotellaceae bacterium; assembly: GCA_900315105.1. The sequence continues at coordinate 499 of OMXX01000058.1, forward strand.
GTCACGTATTATCCTACGTAACAGACGGTTATCTGTCGTCGGGATATAATTGTGATTATCGAGAAGAACGGTTGTGAGAGCCGAAGCATATACTCGGAAAATATACTCCTGCGGAATATTAGCCGTAAGCTCTGGGTTTAGCGCATGAATACCTTCAATAACAAGCACATCGTTTGGGTTCATACGAAGTTTCTTACCACTCTTCAAACTCTTACCCGACGTGAAATCATAGCGAGGCAATTCCACCTCCTCACCCTTGAAGAGAGCCTCTAGCTGTTGGTTAAAAAGCTCAAGGTTAAGGGCATGTATTGACTCAAAGTCGTAGTCGCCCTTCTCGTCCTTCGGAGTATTTTCCCTGTCAAGGAAATAGTCGTCCAGAGATATGCCTATCGGATGAATACCATTAGTCAGCAACTGTATGCTCAATCGCTTGCAAGTGGTAGTCTTTCCAGAGGAAGAAGGACCAGCTATAAGAACGAGTTTGACACCTCGGCGAGAGGCTATCTCATCAGCAATACGGCTTATCTTCTTCTCCTGAAGGGCCTCAGAAAGATTTATCAGTTCTGCCGAATGTCCTAACATTATCGCCTTGTTAAGAGTACCTATCGTACTGATACCGAGAATGTTCTGCCATTGGTGATGCTCACGGAATATGTCGAACATCTTATTCTGGCGAACAAACTCCCCAAGCTTTGAAGGATTAGAGAGAGACGGGATTCTGAGCAACAATCCATCATAGTAAGGCTCAAGTCCGAACAAATACAACTGACTGGTATTTGTCATCATCGAACCATAGTAATAATCCTTATAACCATCCAATTCATAATAGACGGTATATATCTTACCCGTGGTCTTCAGAAGCTCCACCTTTGTCTGGTCGCCCAGTTTCTCGAACATCTCGATAGCCTCTTCCGTAAGGCATTCACGACGCTCAATCGGCATTCCTGCATCGATTATCTCGCGCATCCTATCACGAAGAGCAGACGCATCATCAGGAGTAACCTCTCGACCTATCTTCAAATCACAGAAGAAACCGTTGCTCACAGGGATGTCAATCACCACGCTTCCGTCAGGATAAAGATCGTGTATAGCCTTACAGAGCACAAGGAAAAGCGTGCGGGTATATACTCTCATTCCTGTAGAAGAAGTGAGATCCATATACTCAATCGTCTTGGCATTATACACACGGAAATTCAGGCCCTCAGTCTTGTTGTTCACCTTCACGCAAACAGGAGGCGTAACAAGATTGATAGACTGCTCCTTATTAAGAATGTCATATATCTCAGCAAGAGTACTTCCCACGTCAACCTTAATGGTCTGACCGGAATTCTTACAACGGATTTTTACTTGTTTTATCATAATTGTCTATATTAACAGTTAACAATTTAAGTTTTTTACTCATGATTTGAGAACCCCAAGGGGGTGACACCTAAAAGGGCAGTCCGATAGGGCTGTCATATATGCCATATATAGCGAATAGGTCTGAAGGACCGACACCTAAAGGATTCACTCAACCGTTCGTGAACCCCAATAGCGAACGAGCTCTGAAAGAGCGGCACTTAAAAGGGCAGTCCGATAGGGCTGTTATATTAGGGATATAGAGAAAATGAGGTCTGAAGGACCGACACCTATAAACCTAACTAATCCCATACATACTTTTCATCCCATTCTATATCGTAGGCTTTCAGAAATTCACGAAACTCCTCCTCAAATCCCTTAACCCGATGATGCTCTATCTGGTTTCTGATGTAATTCCTAACCACCTCCACCTTCGACTGGCTAACGCTAAATGCCCCATACCCAGATTGCCAAGAGAACTCCTTGCCATATCGTTTATGAAACCATCTGCTTGTGTTCGCCTTTATCTTTCCCACGACCTCTGATATCGAGAGCTTCTTATTGAGAACAAACAGAAGGTGGATACGGTTCTCCGTACCTCCCAGTTCCTCAAGATAGCAACCAAATTCCGACAACACCCCGATAAGATAAGCACGCAATTCCTCATAGTCCTCAACACATATCATGTTTTCCCTATTCTTTGTTGAGAAAACAAGATGGATATTGTTCTTGACTAATGATTGTGGCATAGCTTTTTTGTTTAAGGTTTTCAGATGTCGCACTTACAGCGCTCCCTTAATCACGAACACCTTTGGTAACAGCCCTATCGGACTGCCCTTTTAGATGTCGCGCTTTTCAGCGCTCGCCAATCACGACCTAATCCCATCAGGAATGCAAGTAACTACCTCCTTCACACTCCCAATACGGAATTAATCTGCTCGCTGGTTGCAAATATACATAATTATTTTGAAAATCTATGCTTTTTGCAAGAAATTTTTGTTTTTTACCAAACGCAAAGACGCAAAGTTATAGTCTTGCCATAATCATTAATGTTGTAATGCTTGTATAGATGTCTCTTCAAAATAATACCCTAATGCTTTCTTGTATGCCTCTAAGCTATTAGCTGGAACATATACGGGGATGGATTTATTGATATCTTCAAAAACATCATACCCAAACTTAGGAGGTGTACTTCCTTCAAAGGTTATTGAGGTGAGATTGCTGCAAATCAAGAAAGCACATTCATCGATACTCGTCACAGATTTAGGGATTGTGATTGAGGTGAGACCCATACATCCATAGAAAGCATGTTCTCCAATACTTGTCACAGAATTCGGAATTGTGATTGAGGCAAGACCTATGCAATACTGGAAAGTACTATTTTCGATACTCTTCACAGAGTTCGGGATAGTGATAGAGGCGAGACCTTTGCAATAATAAAAAGCATCCTTTCCTATACTCGTCACAGAGTTAGGAATTGTGATTGAGGTGAGACTTGAGCAATCATCGAAAGCAGCCTCTCCTATACTCGTCACAGAGTTAGGAATTGTGATTGAGGTGAGACTATCGCATTCATAGAAAGCCTCATTCCCGATACTCGTCACGCCATCTTCTATTACAACTTTTTTGATTTTATTTTTTTGAGAAAACCAGGGAGCTATTTTGAAAGTCCTTGCCTTATAAGGACCTACATCTCCATAATCAGGCATATCTCCTGTTCCTGATATGGTCAAAGTACCATCATCAGACAGAGTCCATTCTATCTCCGCATGAATTGCAGAGAATGAAAAAAGGGCAAAGAATATAAGGAGTAGATACTTTCTCATAATTGTTTAGTATTTTTGAGGTATTTAGTATAATGCCATAATATACCATCGGATGCAAAAATACATAAAACATCTGACAACTCCAAATATTTACGAGAAAAATAGTTTTTCACCATGATTCTCCATATTTTTCCCCTCGTTGAAAATCCCTCTTAACGACGCTCTTCCTCCGACGATAATACCATTATAATACCATAATATTACCATTATAATACCATAATATTACCATAAACTATGGTAATATTATGGTAATTTAAAGGTAAATTAAATGGGTTTTAATTGGTATTACTTCCTACTCAGAACGGGAATTCAGATAAACCAGATAAATTCTTCTTCTTTTGAACACAGATTGCACAGATTATAGAGATTTTTTTTCGTTTGCACTCGTGATTGACATCTGTGTTATCTGTGAGATCTGTGGTTTATAAAAAATTTACTGAATTAATTTACTCCTAATTTACTTTCTAAAAAAAAAGCCTGCTGTTAAGTTTCTAGAATTTTTTCGGCTTTTTCGCTTGTATCTCTGCGATTTTTATTACTTTTGTACTCGAAAATCGGAGACGTACACCAGCCTTTTAGGCTGACACATACTATTTTCTTCGTGCGAACCAAAGTTTGCATCCATCTATGGACAAGGACATAAGAAAGAAATATCAAAGGTATCTGAGATTGGAGCGAGGACTTTCAGAGAACACTCTGGAGGCATATATGCTCGATCTTGACAAACTCCTCACTTTCCTTCACGACAAGGGTGTGGCTCCAGAAAGCGCATCCCTTCACGATCTGGAGGAATTCTGCGGGGCTTTGTTCGACCTTGGTATATCCACTCGTTCTCAGGCAAGAATACTGTCGGGCGTGAGGAGTTTCTACCGTTTCCTTGAACTTGACGGATATATCGATAATGATCCGAGTGAACTTATAGATTCCCCTACCCAGGATAAGCATCTGCCTGAGGTTCTGTCGCTTAAAGAAGTCGATATGCTTGAGGCAAGCATAGACCTAAGCAAGTGGGAAGGACAACGGAACAAGGCTATTATAGAGGTATTGTTCTCTTGTGGCTTACGAGTATCAGAACTTGTCAATCTCACACTATCACATCTGTACCTTGACGAGCAATATGTGAGGGTGGTGGGAAAAGGCTCTAAGGAAAGGCTCGTACCAATATCAGAAAAGGCCATACAAGAACTGCGCAACTGGTTCATAGACAGAAACATGATGACGAACATAAAGAAAGGTGAGGAGGACTATGTTTTCCTTAATCGTCGTGGGGCTCATCTCACTCGCACCATGATTCTCATCATGATAAAACAACAGGCAATAGAAGCAGGTATCAAAAAGACTATTTCTCCCCACACGCTAAGGCATAGTTTTGCAACAGCCTTGCTTGAGGGAGGAGCAGATTTGAGAGTTATCCAGGCACTTCTCGGTCATGAGAAAATCGCCACAACCGAAATCTATACCCATATCGACATGAGCACGCTCCGACAAGAAATCCTGTTGCATCATCCGAGAAGCAATAGAAAGTAAATTAGATTAAATGCTCCGCTTACGCAGAGGATTTTGGAAAGCAAATTGGAAGTAAATTAAACCAGTAAATTAACGTCAGTTCGACGAATTATAGCTATGTTGTTTTAGCAGCAAGCTGCTGTTGACGGAACAAAAATTTTTAGAAAATTACCAGAAAATTTAAATTTTCTGGGCTAAATTTTCTGGTCATCGTGAAGAACTTGCTTTAGCTTGTTGAGCCTTAGCGAATAAATTTTCTGTAAAACCAAGCAACAAAGTTGCGTTTATTAAAGAATTTTGAATTCGTCGAACTCACGTTAAATTACTATGCGGCATCCGCCGCTTGGAAATTATAAGGCTTAAAAATTTACTGAATTAATTTACTGGTTTAATTTACTTCCAATTTGCTTTCCAAACTCTCCCACGCAAGTGGGATTTACTTTCCAAAATTCAAGTTTTGCGAAGGAAAACGGACGATTACACCTCTTTATTAAATATTCTTCGACGTTTTTTCTTCTTTCTACATTTTTTTTCGTAACTTTGCGCTCGAAAATTATAAACGTGCGCCAGCCTTTGGGCTGACACGCACTATTTTCATCGCACGAAGATGAACTTTGTTGCCCAGAAAGTTTAAAATAATCCCAATAAATGGAACAGAAACAATATAAACGTACTACCGTAACTGCCGCTCTGCCATACGCAAACGGTGGTGTGCATATCGGTCATCTGGCAGGTGTTTATGTACCAGCCGATATCTATGTGCGCTATCTTCGACTGAAGAAGAAAGATGTTGTGTTCATCGGAGGATCTGATGAGCATGGTGTGCCTGTAACAATCCGTGCCCGCAAGGAGGGCATCACAGTACAGGAGGTTGTTGACCGCTATCACGAGATGATCAAGAAGTCTTTCGAGGAATTCGGCATCTCATTCGATATATATTCTCGCACAACAAGCGAGACTCATCATAAGTTCGCTTCTGATTTCTTCCGTAAGCTCTACGATGACGGCAAGCTTCAAGAGATTGTTGAGGAGCAGTATTGCGATGAGGTTACTGGTGAGTTCCTTACCGACCGAAACATCGTGGGTACTTGTCCTCGTTGTGGTGCTGAGGGCGCTTACGGCGACCAATGCGAGAAGTGTGGCGCTACCCTTTCTCCAGACGAGCTTATCAACCCAACGAACAAGAACAATCCGGGACACGGACTTGTGAAGAGGCCTACAAAGAACTGGTATCTCCCACTTGGCGAGTATCAGAACTGGCTTAAGGAATGGATTCTTGACGGTCATAAGGAGTGGCGTTCAAACGTATATGGCCAATGCAAGAGTTGGTTGGATATGGATCTTCAGCCACGCGCTATGACCCGCGACTTGGATTGGGGTATTCCAGTTCCTGTTGAGGGAGCAGAGGGCAAGGTGCTCTATGTTTGGTTTGATGCTCCTATCGGCTATATCTCAAACACAAAGGAGCTTTGCGAGAAGAACCCTGAGAAATGGGGCACATGGCAGAAATGGTGGCAGGATGAGGACACACGTCTTGTTCACTTCATCGGTAAGGACAACATCGTGTTCCATTGCCTTATCTTCCCTGTGATGATGAAGGCTCATGGTGGCTATATCATGCCAGACAACGTACCTGCAAACGAGTTCCTGAACCTTGAGAACGATAAGATCTCAACATCACGCAACTGGGCAGTATGGCTTCACGAATATCTCGTTGACCTCCCGGGAAAGCAGGATGTTCTCCGCTATGTTCTTACGGCAAATGCCCCTGAGACAAAGGATAACAACTTCACTTGGAAGGACTTCCAGGAGCGCAACAACTCTGAGCTTGTGGCTATCTACGGTAACTTCGTGAACCGTGCGCTTCAGCTCACAAAGAAGTATTTCGAGGGTGTTGTTCCTGCTAAGGGTGAGCTTCAGGATGTTGACAATCAGGCAATCAACGAGTTCAAGGACGTGAAGAAGAACGTTGAGGAACTTCTCGACCAGTTCAAGTTCCGTGAGGCTCAGAAGGAGGCTATGAACCTTGCACGTATCGGCAACCGATATATCACAGAGTGTGAGCCTTGGAAGCTCTGGAAGACAGATCCAAAGCGCGTTGAGACAATCCTTCATGTTTGTCTGCAGCTCACAGCTAACCTCGCTATCGCATTCGAGCCATTCCTTCCATTCTCAAGCAAGAAGCTCAGGGAGATGCTCAACCTCAGTTCATTCGACTGGGAGCAGCTCGGTTCTATGGATATCCTCAAGGCAGGTCATCAGCTTGGCGAACCTTCACTTCTCTTCGAGAAGATTGAGGATGCTACCATTGAGGCTCAGCTTCAGAAGCTTGAGGACACAAAGAAGGCTAACGAGGCAGAGAACTTCGAGCCAGAGCCATTCAAGGAGAATGTGGATTTTGATACATTCGAGAAACTTGATATCCGCGTAGGTCTCGTAACATCTTGCGAGAAGGTGAAGAAGTCAAAGAAGCTTCTCAAGTTCCATATCGACGACGGAACGAAGGACGGTCGCACAATCCTCTCAGGCATAGCAGCCTACTATGAGGATCCACAGGAGCTTGTTGGCAAGCAGGTGCTCTTCGTTGCTAACTTCGAGCCACGCAAGATGATGGGTGAAGAGAGCCAGGGCATGATTCTCTCAGCCGTTAACTTCGACGGTTCACTCTCTGTTACGACAACGAGCAAGGAAGTTAAGCCGGGATCAATAGTAAGCTAAAAATGGCCTCTCCCCCCGCTTGGCACATACTCGAAGATACACAATCTTCGACTTCCCGCCGTAGGGAGGGAGCCGGAGAGCCCAAAACAACTAACAATTAATAATTAACATGCCTTCCGCGATTATACAATCAAACATCCTTCCCTTTGGGAAGGCTTGGTTAGGCTTATAATTTGAATCGCCTTTCGCCTTCCAGCTCCCTCCCTACGGGGGAGGGCGGGGGGAGAGGCCGAATTTATTATGATAGAAAAAGAAATAACTCTTGCAGTCTTGAAGGCTGTCAAGGAACTATACGGACAGGAAGTGCCAGAGAAGATGGCACAACTGCAAAAGACACGCGCAGAGTTTGAGGGCAACCTCACTCTCGTGGTATTCCCATTCGTGAAGATGGCTCGTAAGAAGCCGGAAGAGGTTGCTGCCGAGATTGGCGAAGACCTCGTAAAGAACAGCAATTCGGTTGCTGCATACAACGTGGTAAAGGGTTTCCTCAACCTCGTCATTGCCCCAGAGGCATGGGTATCTCTTCTCAACGCTATTGATGCTGATGAGCACTATGGCGAGAAGAAGGCGACAGAGGATTCTGACCTCGTGATGATTGAGTACTCATCTCCTAACACCAACAAGCCTCTGCACCTCGGTCATGTGCGTAACAACCTTCTTGGTTGGTCTCTCGCACAGATTATGGCAGCTAACGGCCATAAGGTTGTTAAGACAAATATCGTAAACGACCGTGGTATTCACATCTGTAAGTCTATGCTCGCTTGGCAGAAGTGGGGAAATGGTGAGACTCCAGAGACTTCTGGCAAGAAAGGCGACCACCTCATTGGCGACTACTATGTGGCTTTCGACAAGCACTATAAGGCTGAGTGTGACGAACTTACAAAGAAGTACGTTGCCGAGGGTATGGCTGAGGATGCAGCTAAGGAGAAGGCAAAGCAGGAGGCTCCTCTTATCAAGGAGGCTCACGATATGCTCGTGAAATGGGAGAACAACGACCCTGAGATTCGCGCTCTTTGGGCAAAGATGAACGAATGGGTTTATGCCGGATTCAACGAGACATACAAGGCTCTCGGCGTTAGCTTCGATAAGATTTACTACGAGTCAAATACATATCTAGAGGGTAAGGAAAAGGTGGACGAAGGTCTTGCAAAGGGCTTCTTCTACCGTCGTCCGGACAACTCTGTATGGGCAGACCTCACAAGCGAGGGTCTTGACGAGAAGCTTCTTCTGCGTTCAGACGGTACATCCGTTTATATGACTCAGGATATCGGTACAGCAAAGCTCCGTTTCCAGGACTACCCTATCGACCAGATGATCTATGTAGTAGGTAACGAGCAGAACTATCACTTCCAGGTTCTCTCAATCCTTCTCGATAAGCTCGGCTTCAAGTGGGGTAAGGATCTCGTTCACTTCTCTTACGGTATGGTGGAGTTGCCAAATGGTAAGATGAAGTCTCGTGAGGGAACTGTGGTAGATGCCGACGACCTTATCGCAAGTATGATTAACGATGCCTACGAGGTTTCCCGCGACCACGCAAAGAAAGTGGATATGACCGAGGAAGAAAGCCGTGAGGTAGCTCGTATCGTGGGTATGGGTGCTCTGAAGTATTTCATCCTCAAGGTTGACGCTCGTAAGAATATGCTCTTCAACCCAGCAGAATCTATCGATTTCAACGGAAACACAGGTCCGTTCATCCAATATACTTACGCTCGTATCCGCTCTATTCTCCGCAAGGCAGAGGAACAGGGCTTGAAGGTTGAGCAGATGAATGGTGGCGTAGAACTTGCAGAGAAGGAGATTGAGCTTATCCAGAAGACATCTGAGTATGCAGCTGCCGTTGCACAGGCAGGTAAGGACTACTCTCCTTCAGGTATCGCAAACTACTGCTACGAGCTTACAAAGGCATTCAACCAGTTCTACCACGACTACTCTATCCTCGGTGAGGAAGATGCAAAGAAGAAGCAGTTCCGCTTGCTCCTTGCAAAGAACGTGGCAAAGACCCTGAAGAACGGTATGGCTCTCCTCGGAATTGAGGTTCCGGAGAGAATGTAAGGATCCTCTAAATCCCTTTAAAAGGGGACTATTGAACACTCCGGCTCTCCCCCTTCTGGGGGGGAGCGGGGAGAGGTTCTTATCAAGGTAATGTAAAACAAAGAAAACTAAAAACCTAAACAACAGAATAATATTATGGCTTATCAAGAACAAAGAACAACGGGTTACGGAACTCGTGTAGGTAATTCATTTAAGGCTATCGGTACAGGATTCTTTCTGTTCTGTATCGGAACAGCTCTCCTTTGGTGGAATGAAGGACGAACAGTAAAGACAGAGAAGATGCTCGAAGAAGTAGGCGGTTCTTATGTTGAGATGGAAAATCCTAACAAGAAGGACGCATCTCTCGACGGAGAACTTATCTGCGGATCAGCATTGGCTACAACCGAGGACTCTCTTAGCGACAATCAGTTTGGCGTTGGCGCAAAGGCTATCGCTCTTCATCGCCGAGTAGAATACTACCAATGGGTAGAGGATTCTAAGGAAAGTAGCGAAGACAAACTTGGTGGTAAGGAAGTTACCACCACAACATATACATATTCCAAGAAATGGGTTAGCCAACCTATCGAGTCTTCGGAGTTCAAAGATCCTGCATATCAGAATAAGAATATGGTGCTCACAACTGTTGAGGAGTCTGAGCAGTATGCCGAGAATGTAAAATTCGGAGCATACCAGCTCAACGAGACCTTGATACATATGATTTCATCACGCGAAGGTCTTGACCTTAACATAAGCGAGGATATGCTTAACCAGCTCGATAAGAGCGCACAGACAGCCTACGAGCGTTTCTATGGCGTGAAGAAATCTGCGAAACAGACGGTTGAGCAATTGGCAGAAACAACCGTTCTCTCTGATTCCGCAAAGGCTGTAGCCGACTCTCTAAAAGCCGTTAATGATAGTATTATCAAGAATGCGGTAAACAAGAAAGACTTTGAATATGTCCATCAGGCAGGCAACGTGTTGTATTTCGGTCGTGTGCCTGGTTCACCAGAGATAGGCGATGTTCGTGTGACATTCGAGAAGGTCGTTCCTGCAAAGGTTACAGTCATGGCCGTTGTTGATGGCGATAGCTTCAAGGCATTCAAGGCAAAGAACGGCAAGCGTTTCCAGAGGCTCGTAATGGGCAAGAAGAGTGGTGACGAGATTATCGACATAGAGAAGGAAACAAACAATATGCTTCTCTGGGTATTCCGTATTTTCGGAGTCATGTTGGTAATCGGCGGTCTTAAGGGTATCTTCGGTTTCTTGGAGACAATACTGAAGGTCGTTCCATTCATAGCAAACATCTTCGGATGGGGTGTCGGTGTTGTCTGCACGATATTAGGCCTTGTATGGTCGCTTATCATCATCGCAATAGCATGGCTTTTCTATCGTCCTATACTCGGCATCACACTACTTGTCATAGCCGGATTCCTCACATGGGTATTTGCTTTCAAGGGCAAGGACAAGCTAAAAGAATTGGCTGCAAAGACAAAGAAATAAAAAGATGCAGAAGAAAATATCCCTGGCATTTCTTGCCATTATGATGCTCGTTGCCTGCGGAGACAAGACGAGCAAGAACGTTGGCGATGCTGACAGCCTCCCTCACTCTCCAAATACCTCTATACAGGAGAGTGCGGAAGGGGAGGCCGTCAAGCATACTAAAGAATATATCACCCAGCGCATAGACACCATATATAAATACAGGGATGATGCCGTATGTTGTTCCAACCGCTATAATGAACTTACAAATCAAGCGTGTAAGATAGCGGATGAATTGGAAGATCTCTATATCGACTGTGACCATTGGGTTGTGGGACAGGACATCGACCCTAAATGGAGCTATAAGGTTAGTAATATCAATATTGAGAGTGATTCCATAGCATGGGCAGAAATGACCATCCATAACTTCTCTGATCATAAGGTAAGGTTAAAGCTATTGTACGAGCGTGGTGATTGGTTCGTTGACGATCTCCTCACAACATACGTTGAGAATGGTGTCGCAAAGGAACTTAGCGAACAGGAACATGCACGCAATTACATCTCTGAAAACAAGAAATAAATGAGAAAGGCAATACTATCAATATCCGTCATACTGCTTATGTGTGCCTGTGGCGGTCAGACGCAAAAACCTACACAGGAGAATGACTCTGCAACGACCTCTGTTGAAAGAAACGACCAAAAGCGCGCATCTGCGAAAGATATTCCCGATTTCGTAAATAGCGTATACAACAAGGTGAATGAGGTTATGTCACAACAGGTGGTTAACACATCTGTTCTTGACAGCGCATTCTTCGCCCCAAGCTATACCGAGCTGTACAAGAAGGTGCGAAAGGCTGAGGAAGGCAAATCATTCGACAATATGTGTTTTGTTGAGTATATGCCTTTCACCCAAGGTCTTATCGTTCCTATCACCATTACCGACATCAAGGCTAACATGCTTACCGACAACACCGCCGAGGTTTTCTATGAAATGAGAGACAAGGAGGATGTTGTAAAGATGTGGTGGCATCTGGTATCTGCCAATGGTGAATGGCGTATCGATGATTGGAAAAATGATCCTGAAGACGAGAATAGTATGGCTGACAGGATGCGTGAATATCTGGCAAAGTGGAAAGAGTAAAGTAGAAAGTAAATAGTTGAAAGAGTAAAGAGTAAAGGGTAAAGATGAAAAAGATATCATTTCTCGTTGTTCTCTGTCTCTGCCTCATAACAGGGGCAAAGGCACAGAATGCCAAGCAATATGAGAGAAAGGACTTCTCCTTCAAAGTAACCAAGGAGAAAGACGCAGAAGGATATGTAAATATAGTGAAGCTAAGCACATACGTTGGTTCTCAACTCATAGATAATTACTCTTTCAAAGTGCCTTCGCCTCTTCCTGAAGACCTTTCCGATGGTATCGGAGCAGTCTCTGAAGAGGATATCAACTTTGACGGCTATCCCGATATTGATATCAATCTCGGCTATCGAGGTGCTGGAAGTGCGAATAACATACAGCATGAGGCTCTTCTCTGGAATCAGCAGCAGCATGCCTTCGTAAAGACTGATGGTTACAACGATATTGGCGAACCGCAGCTTGATACCAAGAATAAAGTTGTCTTTACGGTTATCAACAGCTATACCGATGTCACCAAGACCTACTACCGATGGGATGGCAACAAACTCGTGGAATATCTCTGCGAGACTGCTAAAATCGAGGATGCCAAGGTCATAGATTTCAGCGGGATGCTCAATTACCCTCTCTACACCCTTGAAGCGAAAATGAACGGCAGAATTCCTGTCATAATCGCTTTTCAGAAAGACGACAAGGATATCGTGGCTGGCTACATCTACTATCCTCGTGCCAAGAATCCAGCACCAATCATGATCAAGGGAATCTACGACAATGGCACCTACGACCTCCGTGAACGTCTGAACGACGGAACCACAACAGGCTATATCTGCCTGAAATGCGACAAAGACGAGAATTGGAGTGGCGGGTGGGCTAATCCTACGACTCATAAGGAACTAAAGCTAACGGATATATCCTTCAGTCACGAAGCTCAGAAATGGTTCACGAAATCGTTGTTTTTGGAAGAATAAATTGTAAACAATATGATAGAAATACCAGAAGGTTTAGGCGGAAAGATTTTCAAGGGCTGTGGCTGTATATCTATCGGCATAGTACTGATGTTCATCCTCGTAATCGTTATAGGCATCTGCTATGACGATAAGGAAACCGAAGAGAAGAAGGAAGAGCAGAAGACCGAGCAGGTAGAGAAGAAAGACAGCGTAGTAGTCAATGCCCCATTGGAAGGTGACCCATACAAGGAACTTGACGAACTGATAGGTCTTGAGCAGGTGAAGGAAGAGGTTCACTCGCTCGCCAACTTCGTAAAGATACAGAAACAACGTGAGAAGAAAGGTTTGAAGACTCCCAAAATGTCACTTCACCTCGTGTTTACCGGCAGTCCTGGTACCGGTAAGACTACCGTTGCTCGTATCGTGGCAAGAATATACAAGGATCTGGGGGTTCTGAAGAAAGGACACACGGTGGAAACTGACCGTTCAGGACTGGTGGCAAACTATGTGGGACAGACAGCCACAAAAACCAATGCCATCGTTGATTCTGCCCTTAACGGCGTGCTCTTCATCGACGAGGCCTACGCTCTCGTTCCTACTGCCAACAAAAATAACGACTACGGACAGGAGGCAATCTCTACCCTACTCAAACGTATGGAGGACGATCGCGACAAACTGGTGGTGATTGTAGCCGGATATCCAAAAGAGATGAACCGATTCATTGACTCCAACCCCGGATTAAAATCGCGTTTCAACCGCTATATCAATTTCCCCGACTATACATCTGGCGAACTATGCGAGATATTCAATATGTATGTCAGGAAAAACCAATATGCCCTGACACCCGATGCCGAGCGTTACCTTAAAACTCGCCTTGATAGTGCCGTAAAGCACAAGGACCGTAACTTCGGAAACGCCCGCTATGCCCGAAACATATTCGAGAAAAGCATTCAGCGACAGGCAAACCGATTGTCGAAGGAGAAGAACCCAACAGCCAAGCAACTGTCGGAACTCACAGCAAGCGACATCCGCGAAGCATTCAAATAAATAGCACAAATTCGACAACTTACGGAGTCTGAACTGCATTTTTTCTGAGAAAAATTTGGTTTTCTCAGAAAATGTGTGTACTTTTGCACCGAAAACGTTAAGACACTAAGAAATAACAATTCAAAAGGTCTTTTCGGAAAACACATATTGAGGAAACAGGATTCCGGTATCGCTGAAAGATTAAGTGATGTCGGGGTTCTTATTTTTTAGTCTGCAGACAGTCGGCCTAAACATGATGACTGCAACTAAACATTAAAAAAAGTAATTTCTTAAACAACAAAATATTATGGCATACATGTCAAAAGAAGGCTACGAGGCACTCGTAGCAGAACTCCACCGTCTGGAGGCAGTGGAAAGTCCAAAGGCTTCAGCTGCAATAGCCGAGGCTCGCGATAAGGGAGACCTCTCTGAGAATGCAGAGTACGATGCTGCTAAGGAAGCACAGGCAAAGCTCATGGAGAAAATCAATCAGATGAAACTCACTCTTGCTGATGCAAAGATTATAGATAAGAGCCGTCTCTCTACAGATGCGGTTCAGCTTTTGTCAAAGGTAGAGATGACCAACCTCACCACAAAGTCAAAGATGACCTATACTATCGTTGCAGAGAATGAGGCAGACCTACGTGCTGGTAAAATCTCTGTCAAGACTCCTATTGCACAGGGTCTTCTCAATCATAAGGTTGGCGACGAGGTAGAGATTACTATTCCTCGCGGTAAGATAAAACTCAGAATTGATTCTATAACTATCGAGTAAATGTCTACTATTTGGCTATTTTTAAAAAATTTTCACGATGCGTTTTGACTTTTCGAACTTTACATCGTCTAAAGAACAAAATATAGCTATATATAATTAGGAATAAGTATGGATATCTTTTCAAAAATCGCTGCTGGCGAAATCCCAAGCTATAAATGTGCAGAGAACGATGAGTTCTACGCATTTCTTGACATCAATCCTCTTGTCGTAGGTCATACTCTCGTAATCCCACGTCGTGAGGTTGACTACATCTTTGATATGGACGATGATGAAATCGCCCGTTATCAGGTGTTCGCAAAGAAGGTTGCCAAGGCCATCAAGGAAGCTTTCCCTTGCATCAAGGTAGCTCAGATTGTACTCGGTCTTGAGGTTCCACATGCACACATCCATCTCATCCCAATGCAGAGTGAGAAGGATGCCAACTTCGCAAACGAGAAGCTCAAGCTCTCAGAGGATGAGTTCAAGGCTGCTGCTAATAAGATCTTGGAAAATTTCAAAAAAATAAAATAAAGACTCCTACCCTTCCCCCTTCCCTATGAAGGGGGAAGGGAGGGCAGCTCAATATGAGAGAATCCTTTTAGCGAAAAAGGTAACTTTCTCCCCGCCCCCTCACGGGGAAGGGATGCCCGAATGCAGAAAAGGGGTCGAGGGACTTTTTTACACTTGCACATCGTTTAAATGATTAATAAATTCAGGTAATGACAAAAAGACTATTGACAATTTCCCTTATGATGTTTTGTGCACTCACAATAATGGCGCAAGGCACGGTAAAGGGAAAAGTATTAGACAAGAGCAACGACGAGGCTCTTGGCTTTGTAAACATTGCAATATCGCCAAAAGGTAGCAAGAAAATCTCTGGCGGTGCTACAACCGACCTTGATGGTAAATTCCTCATCAAGGATCTGCCGTATGGCTCTTACACAATGACCCTCTCCTTCGTCGGCTACAAAACTGTAACAAAGGAATTTCAGCTTTCTGCCACCAACAAGACCGTCAGCTATGCGGGTATCCACATGGCTGAGGATGCCAATATGCTTAACGAGGTCAAGGTTGTTGGTCAGAAATCTACAATGAAGCTCGAAGTTGACCGAAAGACATTCGACGTGTCAAGCAACCTTGCCAACGTGGGCGAGTCTGCATCCGAGGTCCTCGACAACATCCCAAGCGTTGAGGTCGATAACGACGGTAATGTGTCACTTCGCGGAAACGCATCCGTAGAGGTGTGGATCAACGGCCGTAGCGCCGGACTCACCTCCGACAACATGGGACAGATTCTCCAGCAGATTCCTGCCGAGAGCATCGACAGGGTGGAGGTTATGGACAACCCATCAGCAAAGTTCTCAGCCGAGGGCGGTGCCGGCATCATCAACATCATTCTGAAGAAAGACCGCAAGGCTGGCTACTACGGCTCTGTATCGGCTGGTGTCGATACTCGAAACGGAGCTCGCGGAGGCATCAACTTCAACTATAACTCCCGTTATGTTGACTTCTTCGTGAACCTCGGCTTGCGTCATAACGAGAACGTAGGAAAGCAGAACAGCGACCAGACATTCTTCGATGAATCAGGCAATCCAAGCAGATATGCCCGACACAACACACGCACAACAAATATGCGTAACAACCTCTTCTCACGTGCCGGAATAACATTCCACCTGACAGACAAGGACGACATCGCCCTCACAGGTATGATGATGCACGGAAAGAACAAGTCATGGAGCAGCACACCATACTATTATGGCAACATCATAAACGGAGTTGACGACCCAACAAAGCTTTTGTTCCGCCGAACCACAGGCAAGGGACCTATGGACATGATAAACGGAATGTTCAACTACCGCCATAACTTCTCTAACACCCATTCCATCGATTTCACAGTAAGCGCAAACAAGTTCAAGAGCGAGAACAGCGATGTTTATCAGGACTCTACCACATACTATGATGGCACAGCAACAGCTTTCGGATATCAGTATCGTCCTGCAAACGGAAAGAACCGCCGCTATGAGGTGAAACTCGACTACGAGAACAAGATAAGCGACAACTTCAAACTCGAGACAGGCTACAACGGCACTTTCTCACATGAGAATACTCCTAACGAGATGTGGCGTGCAGATAACTGGAACGGCGAGGACAGAAGTATCGACTCTACCTACTACAACAAGTTCATCTACAAGAACACCATCCATGCAGGCTATGCAACGGCAAACCTCACACTCGGCAAGTTCGGTATTATGGCAGGACTTCGTGGCGAGTATTGGAAGGTGGATACAGAGAGCCGTGACTGGTGGCATGAGCACGACGGTAAGGCGATAAAGCCTTACAAGAAGGATTTCTTCCAGCTCTTCCCATCTCTCTTCATGTCATATCAACTCACGGAGTCACAGCAGTTGCAGCTCAACTACACACGCCGTCTCCGTCGTCCTTGGGGCGGACAGCTCAACTCATTCCGCAACACAAGCGATGCATCCATGATCTCATTCGGTTATCCAGAGCTGACACCGGAGTTCTCTAACTCATTCTCTCTTAACTACCTCAAGACATGGGACCAGCACTCACTCCTCGTAAGTGCATACTATCGTCCTACAACCGACGTGATTCAGCGCGTCAGCTATCTTGGCATAGACAAGAAAACAATGTACTCCACATCATTGAACGTTGCAAAGAGCCAGTCATCAGGTATTGAGCTTACTGCAAAGAACAAAATCTTCAAGATTGTCGACCTCAACACCAACATCAATGCATACTACTATAAACTCGACAGCTTCTCGCGCGATATCAACGTCGATAACGAAGGCAATCCTGTAGCAAGCGGTCCTGGCGCAGGCATCCTTACTGTTTACGGTCCATCCAACGACAACTTCACATGGAATGCCCGCATGACGGCTTCAATCCGTCTGCCATACGACATCTCCATCCAGACCTCCGGCCGCTACAACTCACGTGCCGTAATCACCCAGGGTTACCGTCCTTCATCCTATCAGGTTGACTTCGGTATAAGGAAGAACTTCTTCAACCGCCTCTTCACCGTCTCAATCAACTGCCGCGACGTGCTCAACTCACGTCATGGCGAGAACTTCAGAACTGGCGAAGACTACGAGATTCACCAGCTCTTCCGTCGTGGCGGACGTAAGGTGAACTTCAACCTCACATGGAACTTCGGCAACGGTGGCAACAAGAAGAAGGGCCGCCCAGGCGAAGACGATGATGATGACGACGCCCCTAATCAGAATAACAACGCCATCGGCGGTGACGGCGGCGGATTCGATATGTAGAGTTTCATCTGAAAGGCTCGCTTACGCGAGTGACTAAGCAAATTAAACTCAAAAATTAATGCGGTATTAATGTGATATTGAAGAACATAATACGTTTCGCTCTGCGAGATAACATTAATCGTCAAAAATAACACATTAATATCGCATTAATTGTTTTCAGATAAATCAAAGAGATAAATCCGTTTTCTATGTCTTTTCCTTAGTTTAGATTTTAAAATCCATGCAATAATCAAGATGAAAAACTAAAAGATAATCTCTTAGGCTTAACCCTAATCTCTAACCTCCAAACACTAAATCTGCGATAAGGCAAGCGCGTGTGATGTTAATTAAGATTAATTTACCTAGGGATTTTTTGTTAATTGAAAATATGATATTACCTTTGTATGAAAGATAAACCTGTGTAGCTTTTAACAAACTCAAATATACAAATAACAAATCACACATAACTAAACAAACAGTTCAATTAAAACAAAAATGAAACTAAGAAAACTACTTTTGCTGTTCGTATTTGCACTTACAGCAATGGCAAACGCACAGCAGTTGCCCCCTGTTCCTGTTGACACAGGCGTGCGCATCGGTAAACTCCCCAATGGTCTTACCTATTACATCCGACACAACGAATGGCCTGAGCATGTGGCTAACTTCTACATCGCCCAGCGTGTAGGTTCTCTTCAGGAAGAAGAGGATCAACGTGGCTTGGCTCACTTCCTTGAGCACATGGCATTCAATGGTTCTGAGCACTTCAAGGAGAATGGCATCGTGGAGTTCTGCCGTTCACTCGGTGTGGCTTTCGGCCGTGACCTTAATGCCTATACAAGCATCAATGAGACGGTGTATAACGTGAATAACGTTCCTACAACTCGTCAATCTGCCCTTGATTCCTGTCTCTATATCATTAAGGACTGGAGCAACGGTCTTCTGCTTGAAGACAAGGAGATAGACAAGGAGCGTGGTGTGATTCATGGTGAGTGGGCTATGAGAAACAACCCTTCACAGCGACTGATGGAGAGAAACCTTCCAAAGCTCTATCCAAACTCAAAGTGGGGCGTACGACTTCCTATCGGCTTGATGAGCGTGGTGGATAGTTTTTCATACGATGCTCTTCGCAAATACTATAAGAAATGGTACCGTCCGGACAATCAGGCTATCATCGTAGTTGGTGACGTGGACGTTGACCATACGGAGAAGGTTATCAAGGAACTCTTCAGCTCTATCCCTCTTGATCCTAATGCTGCAAAGGTGGAGAAATATCCTGTGCCTGACAACTATGAGCCTATCTACATTGTGGACACAGACAAGGAGATGAGAAACAATCAGATTAGCGTCTGCATGAAGATTGATGCCATGCCTGACAGTCTGAAGAGCACAATGGTATATCTCGTAAACCATTATATAAAGATGATGCTGAGAGGCATGCTTGAGTCACGTTTCAACGAACTGGCACAGAAACCGGAATGTAATTTCGTGGCTGCATATGGCTCGGTAGGCCAGTATGTGTATGCGAATACGAAGGATGCCTTCCAGCTTAGCGTCGTTCCAAAGGAGAACAAGGACCTTGAAGCCCTTCGCGATGCTGTGCGCGAGATAATGCGTGTGAAGCAGCATGGTTTCACAGCTTCAGAGCTTATACGTTCAAAAGACGGCTTCATGTCATGGATAGAAAAGGAGTTCCTCAATCGTGACAAGCGTGACAATGATATGTTCGGCAGTCAATATTGTCAACATTTCACCAATAATGAACCTATCCCAAGCATTGAGGACGAGCATCAGTTCTGGAATATGATTTCGCAGATGGTGACACTAGAGATGGTAAACCAGTATGCAAATCAGGTAATCAGCGTAAGCGATACAAACCTTGTAGTATATGAGTTTGCTCAGGAAAAAGAGGGACGTTTCGTTCCTACTGCCGACGAACTTCGCAAGACATACGAGGCTGCACGTGCCGAGAAACTTGAGCCTTGGGTGGATAATACAAAGAACGAGCCACTTATCTCTGAGCTTCCAAAGAAGGGCAGCATAAAGAAGACTACTGATAACGCAGCCCTTGGCTATAAGGAACTCACACTTAGCAATGGCGCTACCGTTATTCTGAAGAAGACCGACTACAAGACTGACGAGATTCAGCTCAACGCGTTCTCGAAGGGAGGTTCATGCCTCTATGGAGAGAAAGACTACTCTAACCTGAAGGTCATGAATTACATGGCTAGTCTCTCAGGCCTTGGCAACTTCAGCAACAACGAACTTGGAAAGGCTCTTGCCGGAAAGCAATGCAACGCAGGCTTTAGCATGAGCGTTACTCGCAGCAATGTGAGCGGACATACCACTCCAAAGGATATTGAGACATTCATGCAGCTTGTCTATCTCAATTTCACGGCTATAGCAAAGGATTCTCTGTCGTTTGAATCATTCATGGGACAACTGAAGCTCGTTCTTCCTAATCAGGGCCTACAGCCAGAGTATGCCTTTGAGGACTCACTAGGCACCATTGTCAATAGCGGAAACCCACGTTACAAACTTCTGGGTGAAGCTGATATAAACAAGATATCATACGACCGTTGTCTCGAGATTATCAAGGAGCGTACCGCCAATGCTGCCAACTACACATTCGTATTCGTAGGTAACTATGACGAGGCTACCCTACTTCCTCTTATCGAGCAGTATATCGCCTCTCTTCCTGCCAAGAAGGCTGACAACGTGGCTATGAAGGATGTGAGCACATTATTCAAGGGTGAGAAGAAACTCTATTTCAATCGCAAGATGGAAAGTCCTAAGCCACAGCTCGCAAACATGTACTATGCTCCGGCAGAGAACACCCGCAAGAATGACGTGCTTATGAGATACACCGGCGAGGTACTTAGCAATGAGATGCTTAAGCAGGTTCGTGAGGATGCTTCTGCTGCCTACCATTGCAGCGCTTCATGCGGAATAGACCTTACAGGCGCAAGCCCAAGAGTAAGACTCAACACCTCCGCTCCAATCTCTGATCCTTCAAAGCTGGATATGGCAGCTGAACTCATGAAAAAGATTGTCGTAGAGGCTGCAGAGAAGGTTGATCCAGACAAGGTTAATAAGGTTAGGGAGAATATGCTCAAAGAGGCTGAAATCTCCTTCAAGACCAATAGTTTCTGGACTAATGCCATTATTGACTGGAAGCTCTATGGTAAGGACAACTACACCGACTATAAGAAGCTTATCGAGAACGTAAAACCAGAGGACATCTCTTCTTATATCAAGAATGTGATTCTCAAGAGTGGCAATCATGCCGAGGTTATCATGCGTCCGGAATAAATATTCATACGATATATAAACGATGCAGGGGGTGGCATTTTGCCACTCCCTGATTGTTTTTGCGAAAGACTGAAAGAAAGTAAAATCCCAATTGCGTAGGAGATGCTTGGAAAGGACTCCGCGTAGCGCCTGAGCTTTGCGAATAATTTATCATTAATTGCCACGAATTTTTCATAAATTTATATGGAATGAAGATAAAATTAATGATTAATTCATGATAATTCACGATTAATTCTTGTAGCCAAGCGCAGCGATTATTTTCGTCGAACTGAGGTTAAAATACAGAATCGGGGGGATAGGGTGTCTGTATAAAAAGGTTCACAATATACTGAACCTTTTTCTGCTCTTCTTGCATTTCATTATGGGGCGAGACTTGGATGCTAATGTTTTTGATATTTATGCACGCATTTCGTCATCAGGTGTGAATATGGTTTGATTTTACCTGTTTCTCAGCTGAAAAGGTATAATGACAGAAAATAGTGAACCATTTTTTTGTAAAGCAAAATGACAACTTGCGTGTTTAAGTGATTGATTATCAATACTCTGTGTTGTGTGCAGATATACTTGTGCCCCAAAAAAGGTTCAGTATATTGTGTACCAAAAAAATAGACACCCACTACCTCCCCCTTGACCTCAATAATATATATATATAATATAATTATATATATATATATTATTGAAAAGAAGACTGGTAACCCGATAGGGTGTGTGTATAAAAAGTTCACTATATACTGAACCTTTTTGGGCGCGTTCCCCGACATGCTTTTACGTTTATAACTTATTCTGTTGTCTTTCAGTATATTACAAGGATTCACTTCATAGGTGTTGGGTGTTAGGTGATGGCGGTCACTAAAAAGCGCCCTACGCAGGAAGATTTAGAGGGGTATTCTTAAGTCCGTTTCACCTTCGCTTCAAGTCCGTTTCAAGTCCGTTCCCTATATCGAAGATATATGCCCCACGATAGGGAGTTTGCAAGATAGTTCTGCAGGCTATTGAGCAATCGGGGAAAGAGGCAATCAATATATATTCAAACTTATGACAAACATCATCTTCAACAAACTGCGCAAGTCGTCGAATTCACGTTAATTTACTGGCAATTCACATTTTCAAAAAGGAATTTACCCTCCAAGCTCCTCCACGCAAGCGGCGTCCTATCAAAACAAAAGAGCCGCACCCGATTAATCGGATACAGCTCTTTCCATATACTTTATACTTTACTCTTTACACTTTACTCCATTTACGCCTTTACCTCAGCTACTGGAGCCTCTTCTTCCTTAATCTTCTTACCGAGTGTGAGGTAAGCTGTTGGAGCAGCGATGAAGATAGAAGAGAGTGTACCGAAGAATACACCGAGAATCATTGCGAATGAGAAGCTGCGGATTGAAGCACCACCGAGGATGAAGATACAGAGCAGCACAATCAATGTAGATACTGAGGTGTTGATGGTACGTGCGAGAGTCTGGTTTACAGAATCATTGAATGTAATCTGTGGATCCTGCTTTACATGGATACCGAGGTTCTCACGGATACGGTCGAATACCACCACCTTATCGTTGATTGAGTAACCAATCACCGTAAGGATAGCACCGATGAAGGTCTGGTCGATCTCAAGGCTCCAAGGAACGATGTCGAAGAGTGCTGAGTAGAAACCGATAACCACTACTGTATCAACAGCAAGGGCAACGATTGAACCTACAGAGAATGCTACGTTGCGGAAACGGATGAGGATGTAGATGAAGATTGCCACAAGTGCAACCAACACAGAGATGATAGCACCATATGTGATATCCTTAGCTACTGAAGGACCTACCTTTTGAGAAGAGATAATTGAACCACCCTCACGAACGTCTGGGTTCTTAAATGCCTCAACATTTGCCTGGTTAATGAAACCAGCCTTCTTAAGACATGTGTAGAGCTTATTCTCACACTCATCGTCAACAGTAGGGCTGTTAGACTCAATCTTGTAGTTTGTAGATACACGGAGAGTCTTACCATCAGTACCGATAGAAATAGCGTTGGTGTTAGAACCTGCAAACTCCTCATTGAGGATTGGACGAACCTGCTCAGGCTCAACAGCATTCTCGAATGCGATTACATAGTTACGACCACCAGTGAAGTCAATTGATCGAGAGAGTCCGCGAGAAGCGAAGCTTGCGATGAATGCAACTATTGCGATACCATAGAATACGAAGCTCTTCTTATATACAGACATGAACTTGTACTTGGTGTTCTGGAGGAATGTGCGTCCGAATGTGAGGTTCAGCCACTTGTCCTTAGCCATACGGTTCTCATAAACGATACGTGTGAGGAATACGGCTGTGAAGAATGAACATATGATACCGATGATCCATGTTGTAGCGAAGCCCTTGATAGGACCTGTACCGATAGTCAGCAGGATGATACCTGTGATGAGAGATGTGAGGTTAGAGTCGAAGATTGCAGAGAATGCGTTGCTGTAACCTGCTGCGAGTGCCTGCTTCATGCCAAGACCTCTGCGGAGCTCTTCCTTGATACGCTCGTAGATAAGCACGTTGGCATCCACCGCCGTACCGAGCGTCAGCACTATACCCGCTATACCCGGCATGGTCAGAGCCGACTGGAACGATGCAAGAATACCGAGTGTGAAGAACAGGTTGACGATAAGTGCAGCGTCAGCCATAAGACCTGGGATTGCACCATACATCACAATCATGTAGACGCAGAGGAGTACGAATGCGATAGCGAATGACCAGATACCCTGCTGGATAGACTGAGCACCGAGTGTAGGACCTACAACCTCCTCCTGTACGATACGTGCAGGTGCAGGCATACGACCAGACTTCAATGTGTTAGCCAAGTCCTTTGTATCCTCGATAGTGAAGTTACCGGAAATCTGAGAGTTACCACCAGCAATCTCACCATGTACCATAGGAGCTGAGTAAACAGCGTCGTCAAGAACGATAGCGATAGCCTTGCCTGTGTTAGCCTTTGTAAGGGCAGCCCAGAGACGAGCACCCTCTGTATTCATTGACATGCTTACAACAGGACGACCTGTTGTGTGATCGAATTCATCCTTTGCATCAACGATAACGTCACCCTCAAGTGGAGCACGACCGTTGGTAGAAGTAACCTTGAGAGCATAGAGCTCGAAGATGTTCTTGTTACCGTCCATTGACTTGGCACTCCAGAGGAGCTTGCAGTCAGAAGGAAGAACCTTCTTAGCCTCATCGCTATAGATAATCTTGTTGATATCAGCGGTATCACGAACATGAGCATAACCAACGAGGCTATAGCCCTGATTGATAGGCTGGAAGATTGCGAAGAGAGGGTGCTGCTTCTTCATCTGCTCGGTCTTGGCATCAGCCTTGCCGGTGGCAGCAGTCTTTGCGTCAGCGTTCTTCAACTGGAAATTAGGCTGTGCAGCAGCTTTTGCAGGCTCTGCCTTTGCAGAATCAGCAGCCTCAGCCTTGGTTGTATCAGCTGTTTCAGAGTTGGCATTAGCAATACGCTGGTCGAGCTGTGAGAGGTAAGGAACGATTTCCTGTGAGTTGTATGTCTCCCAGAACTCAAGGTTTGCTGAACCCTGAAGGAGTTTACGAACACGCTCAGGCTCACGTACACCAGGCATTTCGACCATGATACGGCCATCCTGACCCTCGAGCTTCTGGATGTTTGGCTGAACAACGCCGAACTTATCGATACGGTTGCGGACAACGTTGTATGAGTTGTCGATAGCAGACTGAACCTCAGCACGGAGAGCCTTCTCAACCTCAGCATCGGTGCTCTGTGTGCTTACCTTGCCCTTGAGCTGCTGAGTAGCGAAAATCTCAGCGAGACGGCGGCCAGGAGCGTTCTTCTTGAATGATTTGATGAAGAGAGAGATGAAATCGCTCTGTGATGTCTCTTCTTCCTTCTTTGCCTCTTCCATTGACTTAACGAAGGCTGCATCTGTCTTGTGGTCAGCAAGTACCTCAACAACGTCAGGTACGCTAATCTCAAGGATTACGTTCATACCGCCCTTAAGGTCAAGACCCAAACCAATCTGAGTCTCAAGGCAGTTCTGATAAGAATAGATGCCAAGATACTTTACAGAATCCTTGTAATCCTGCTGGGCAATAGGATCCTTAATCTTAGCAGCCTGACCGTCATAGTAGCTTGTAGCCACTGAGAACGACAGGTAGAAGATGCTTGCAAGCGTCAGAAGTACGGCGGTTACAAGTACAATTCCTTTGTTTTGCATTTTGATTAAATTGTTTTATTATTTTTGTTTTTATTTTTGTCTAATAGTCTTTTGAGGTTCCAGTTACGGGACTCTTTGGCATCATGCGGACAGGGTACAATACACCCCTATGTGCGCATACGACGTGCAAAGATACATAATTTTCTTCAATTTCCGAAATTTCAGAGCACAAATTACACTTTTAACCTTATAAAATGGCAAATAAAGTCTATCTTCCATGCCATTTTACCCATCCAACTACAGGATAATGGTCGGAAATAGTGCATTTTTTATCCACATGGAAACTATACGAGTCAAGGTCGTCAGTACACATCACATTGTCGATTCTGACATACATACCATTCCTGTGATAGGTGAATCCAGGTCCCATGGCTGTAGAGACATAGCAGTCCTCAAGATCCCTGGCTATGGTTCTCCGTGCATAGCTTATCGGTATGTCGTTAAAATCTCCGCAGACAATCATGGAACGCCCTTTGTGCATCCTGACATAGCTTGCCACGGCCTCTGCCTGAGGAGCCCTGACAGCAGCAGCCGCACCGAGTTTCTTGAGTACGAACTTTGACTCAGTCTTTATACCGCTACGTCCCATGTCACCCTTTACCATATCGCCAAACTGCTGTTTCTCCTCCATCGAGAACTTATTTGTCTCAAGGTGGTTGTTGAGGATTATCAGCTCCTTACCGTTGACATCAAGATAGAAAGCCGCACTCAGGTTTCCCGTCGACTCGTATTTCAAAGCCTCATGTTTCTTTATCGGATACTTGCTAAGCACCATCAACATCGTTCCACCCTCTATCTTGCAGGTATCCAGATACGGCATCTTCGGTTTGATGATAGAATCAATATCAGCCTCCATACCTTTATGGTAGATACCCTCCTGAATACACACGACATGACAATCCTCATCAGCGATATACTGTAGTATATCCCTGCGTGCTTTCTTCTTTGCTTCCTCGTCATTGCCCGTCTCACGCTGACTGCCGAAACCCCACGTGTTATAGGTCATTATTTTCAATGCGCCCAAGGGAACCTCTCCACTTGCATGGACAGGACAGTACTGCGTGACAGGCACATAGCAGATGACAAAGCCGAGAAATGGAACGAGAATGTGTTTCTTGCTTATGAACATCCATATCACAATCATTCCAAGATTTGCTAGCGCAAACAGAGGAAAGGCATAACCTGCCGTCGTCATGACAGGCCACGAACGAGGGTCAAGCATATCAGCAAACCCCGTCACCAACATCGCTGAGATGATGACGAGGTTTACAGCTATTGTCGTATGTATGATAAATTTCTTCAAATCAATACTCTCTTTAGTCTTAAGACTAAGATCTAAGGTCAAAGGACTAAGGTCTGTGGATTAAAGGTTGAAGGCATTTGACATTAAGCTCTTCCCCTTTGACCTTTGACTTCTGACATTAGACTAATTCTTACTCGCATCAAAGAGTTTCTTCTTCTCCTCCGCAGAAAGGCTTGCATAGCCCGAACGGCGGATTTTATCGAGAATAGCGTCAATCTCAGCCTCATCACGCTTTTTCTGGGCATTATAGTCCCAGTCTGCCTGATGTGTAGAGGTAGAGCGGAAATGCGGGTCTTTATTATATTCGCTTTCCTCCCTGTCAAGATGCATCCATTTCCTTATCTTGCCAAGGATTGTAGCCGACTTCTGATCGCTCTGTGTTCCCTTATATGAATCCCAGCCAGAGAAGGATGTCTGACGGGTAGCAGACTTTCTCCAATGACGTATGAGGAAGAATCCGAAGAGCATACCGCCAAGGTGTGCCACATGAGCTACACCATCACCAGAATTAGAAAGGGCAAGTCCAAGTTCGACTGCTGCATATCCTATGACAAACCACTTTGCCTTGATAGGGAACGGGATAGGAATGATAAACATCCTTTCCTCCGGATACGTCATACCAAAGGCAAGGAGGATGCCATATATACTTCCAGAGGCTCCAACTGTTGTCATTGTATTTAACTGCTGCTGGAGATAAGTATCTGGGGACATGCTTGAAATATCCAAGAACTGGCCAATATTTTCAGGAGCAGGTGTAAGACTATAATACACATAAAGAGTTTGAGAAATCTCCTGCATCAATCCTGCACCTATACCACAGACAAGATAATAGATTAGAAAACGCTTTGCTCCCCATGTACGCTCCATCACACAGCCAAACATCCACAGAGCAAACATATTAAAGAACAAATGCGTCAAAGCATCCATGAATCGTCCAGGAGCACCATGAATGAATAGATATGTCACAAACTGATAGACATGGAATTGGCTGGCTTGCCAATAATGAAGCCCGCCCCAGAATCTAATATCTGGTACGAGAAAACAAGCCAAAAATACTAAGCAGTTGATTATAAGCAACTGCTTTGTTATCGTAGGAATTGTCTGCATTAAAAATTTTCTAAATATAGAAGAACGCCGAGATACAGATATGACCTGATATCGTATTACGGAACTTGAACTTATTCACGTCAAAACGATAGCTTGCACCAATGCCGCCACTACCAATCTTAACGCCGATTCTTGGCTCTACCAAGCAAGCTATATTGCCTGCACGATAGCCTGTTCCCCAGAAATACTCAGCACCAATCTTTGCCTGGAACATAAAGTACTTTGCAAACCACAAGGTTGGACGTACACCAAGTCCGATACAATAGCGGTCCAAATCAGTCTTGTCCTTACTATTCTTGCCCCATGCATAGTTGAAGTCGAGGAAGAAATCCTTACCAACATCAAAGCCGAGGAACTGATGATGACCATCGATGATACCATAGTTTACGTAAATGGCATCAATGTACTTATGATAGTCGAAACCCGAAGAGTTTGAGCCACCGTAATACTGTGGAGCTACCTCTGGAGCGATATTGTTTACAGTCTCTACTGCTGGAGCCTCAGCCTCCACGCTTTCCAACTCATTATCTGTTTCGTTTCCTGTTGTCAAATCATTTTCTGCAAATGCAATTGAACTGCAGAATACCATTGATAAGAATAATATCTTTCTCATTTATAAACCTACACTGATTCGTGACGTGTGCAACATTTTTCGTTATTTAAATGCCGATGAACCGCTGTTAAAACCTGGATACATCTAATTTGCGTACAAAATTAGTAAGAAATATCCAATTCACAAAATCTTTACTGCTAAAAAGATTTAGAACAGCATAAATTCATGACATAAAAAAAGGGAGACCGATTCACATCAGCCTCCTGAATACAATACTAAAACCTAATTTTATACTACTAAAACCTAACTCTATAATTCTTAATATTGTATCGCGCTCTTTTAGCGCAGATTGTTGTGTATGATGGATGCTATTCCACATGCAGTAGAGGCAGCCACCATGAGCAACATAAATACTGTTGCATAATCAATTGTCATTGTTCTTATCCTTTTTTATACCCAGTCTTTTCAGACCAGATTCGTTATCCTTATATGAATACAATCCTTTACCGCTTCTTACAAAGCTAATAGCCTGTATTTCCTTTTTCTGGTGCAAAGGTACTAATTGTTATCGTACACAACAAATCTTTATGCAACTTTATTCCGATTTTACCCATTCTTTTGACCTTAGTCAAGTAATTGATTTTTAGCCGCAAAAGGTCGTTTTGGCTAAATATGCAAGATAAAAACAAGGTATAGGATACACACAGAAAATATATAAAAAAAATGCCGCTTGAGCATTTCTGAAAGAAACCACTCAAGCGGCAATTATAATGCAATCAATAACCTTAACTAATAATTATACATTATTAATTATAAATTATCAATTAACTGAGAATCAGTTTAGAGCTTTGGACCAGCAGCAACGAGAGCCTTACCAGCCTCATTGTTTGTGTACTTGCTGAAGTTCTTGATGAAGCGAGCAGCGAGGTCCTTAGCCTTCTCCTCCCACTGTGAAGCGTCAGCGTATGTGTCGCGTGGGTCGAGGATAGCTGGGTTAACGTTTGGAAGAGCTGTAGGAACAACGAAGTCGAACATAGGAATCTTCTTTGTTTCAGCCTTGAGGATAGAACCATCGAGGATAGCGTCGATGATACCACGTGTATCAGGAATAGAGATACGCTTACCTGTACCGTTCCAACCTGTGTTTACGAGGTATGCCTTAGCACCTGACTTCTCCATCTTCTTAACGAGCTCCTGAGCGTACTTTGTTGGGTGAAGCTCAAGGAATGCCTGACCGAAGCAAGCAGAGAATGTTGGAGTTGGCTCTGTGATACCGCGCTCTGTACCAGCAAGCTTAGCTGTGAAACCAGAGAGGAAGTAGTACTGAGTCTGCTCTGGAGAGAGGATAGATACTGGAGGAAGAACACCGAATGCGTCAGCTGAAAGGAAGATTACGTTCTTAGCAGCAGGACCAGCAGACTTGCCGTTTACCTTCTTAACGATATTCTTGATGTGGTCGATTGGGTATGACACACGAGTATTCTCTGTTACGCTCTTGTCAGCGAAGTCGATCTTACCGTTAGCATCAACTGTTACGTTCTCAAGGAGAGCGTTACGCTTGATAGCACCGTAGATGTCTGGCTCATTCTCCTTAGAGAGGTTGATAACCTTAGCATAGCAACCACCCTCGAGGTTGAATACACCCTCGTCGTCCCATCCGTGCTCGTCATCACCGATGAGGAGACGCTTTGGATCAGTAGAGAGAGTAGTCTTACCTGTACCAGAAAGACCGAAGAAGATAGCTGTGTTCTCACCCTTCATATCGCAGTTTGCAGAACAGTGCATAGAAGCGATACCCTGAAGTGGGAGGAAGTAGTTCTGCATAGAGAACATACCCTTCTTCATCTCACCGCCGTACCATGTGTTGATGATAACCTGCTCACGGCTTGTTACGTTGAATGCAACACAAGTCTCAGAGTTAAGACCGAGCTCCTTGTAGTCAGAAACCTTTGCCTTAGAAGCGTTGTAGATAACGAAGTTTGGCTCGAAGTTAGCGAGTTCCTCTTCTGTTGGCTGGATGAACATGTTTGTTACGAAGTGAGCCTGCCAAGCAACCTCAACAATGAAACGAACAGCAAGACGTGTAGCCTTGTTAGCGCCACAGAAAGCATCAACTACATAGAGGTTCTTGTTGCAGAGCTCCTTAACTGCGAGGTCCTTAACCTTACCCCAAACCTCCTCAGACATTGGGTGGTTGTCGTTCTTGTACTCGTCAGAAGTCCACCATACAGTGTCCTTAGAGTTCTTGTCCATTACGATGTACTTATCCTTAGGAGAACGACCTGTGTAGATACCAGTCATAACGTTTACTGCGTTAAGCTCTGTGTTCTGACCTACCTCATAGCCCTGAAGGCCTGCCTTTGTCTCCTCTGCGAAGAGTACTTCGTAAGAAGGATTGTGCGCAATCACTGTAGAACCAGTGATGCCATACTGTGTCAAATCCAAATTTGCCATTTTTGTTATACTATTATTTTTAAAAAGTGATTAACTTGTAAATACAGTCTTTTCTTTTTTTCCGAAATTTGGCGCAAAGGTACAAAAAAAATAATTCTTGGCAAAAAGTTTTCGCCAAGAATTAATATTTTTCAACAATAATTTTTCCAATATTTATGTTATCGCTAACAATTCGTCATTGTTTGCAACGTGCAGTTTGCAATTTGTAAGCAAAAAAGCCCTATATTTTACATATCAAGTTGCTTGAGCAATTCATCGTTACTAAGATGACAAGCCTTGACCTTGCCGTTCTCTAAAACGAAGTTGTCGGGCACCTTTGTCGTTCCTATCGCTTTCACAATAGGAGAGTTCCACATAAGTCCGTCACAAACCGTTGACCAAGCCGTACTGTCATTGCCCACCGTTCTCTTTGCATCCACAGCCGAAGCATCGATACTCACACCGAGAACCTTCGGCACCTGCTTGCCTTGCGACTTCATCTCTTCTATCTTCCTTAAGACATGTCGGGAAAGATTCGTCCCGTCGAAATCCCAAGTAGCCCATACGAGAATCAAGGTCTTGCCAAGGCGATACTGCGAAGCCTGAACATCCTTACCCTGAAGGTCTTTTGCCTTAAAGTTCGGAAGCACATCCCCTACTTGCAAAGGGGTATTCTCAAGTCCTACGGCAAGCCGCATAATCGACGGTTCCTTATCGGTCTTACCGCTTATCAGCTTCACAAGCTCCTTCGCTTTCTTCAGGTCGGGCTTTGCCGTAACGATGAAATACTTCCTCAGAAGCCATCGGCTGATTATAGAAGAGGGATTTTCCCTTATGAACTGCTCTGCCTGTTTCTTCAGACCGTCAGGCGACTGCGACGAAGTGTTTTTTCGCCACTCGGTCATCCTCTCGTTGTCCTTGGTACCCGTCACCTCGATATCCTTTATGTGCGAAGCATCTGCCTTAAGATCAACGTTCTCGCCCGGCTTTACGAAGACTGGTATCTCCGAATAGTTAGGCAACACGATGACGATAGTGCCCTCCTCCTCACAAGGTATCTCGTATGCAAAGCGACCGCCCTGCACCTTGATTGTGTCGATACCGCTTATCGCCCCATCCGGACTATATACATAGAACTGTCCCTGATTCATCTTGAGGAAACGACCCTCAAGACTGAAATGGTGACTGTCTGTTCCGCATGAAGCTAAGAGCAAAAGCAGCAGACTACTCGCCAGTGAACTCCAAATCCTCATCTGCATAAGGCTTCAGACTTGGGTCTTTCTGCAATGCCTCCTTCAGAAGGTCTGTTCCAGAGAACACACTTCCCTCACGATAGCAGCATATAGAGTGCAGATAACTTGTCATAGCATCAGGATTCTTGATTGCCTTGAATGTAGCACGACCCTGAGAATAGTCGCCAGCCATAATCTGAGCAAGACCTGCCATATTGTTATATATGCCCTTATAGTTAGCAGCAGCCTGCTTGTAGTTACCCTTTACGAAGTTCACAGCACCCTGAACGCGGTTGATGTCGTTTGAGTTTCCTGCCTTTGACATATAAGCCTCAGCCTCCTTCAGGTTACCGTTCTTCAGCTCAACGAGAGCAAGATTTGACTGACACTCACCAGCACGTGGGTTTACCTGAAGAGTCTTGTTCACCCATGCCCTAACCTCGCTGTCGTTGTTCTTTGAGAACTCACAGGCAGCCACATTGTTATATGCACGGTAGTCGTTAGGATATATCTCAACACACTTTTTGTAGATAGCCTCCTTCTTGTCCATATCAGCTATGGTACTTGCATAGTAGAGGATCTCGTCTGCGGTAAGTGACTGTGGGTTAGAAGCATAGTCAGCAGCAATCTCCTCGTCGCTACGTCCTACTGCCTCGTAGTTGATAATCATACGAGCGCGACGCAACTGTGGAAGAATCTGCTTTGTCAAATCCTGGAAGCCCATGCTGAGATTCTTGATCTGCTCCTCACGCTCCTCTGGATCCTTATACATATTCAGTACGCGGAGGATAAGCTCCTTATCCTGAATGTTGCTGGCAGCAACCAACTGCTGGAAACCTTCCCAGTCCTCTGCTGTATATTCACCCGTAACGCTTGTTGCGAGATTTGTCTTCTTCAACTGAGAATCAACATAGTCCTCTGATACGTTCTGACGCTTTACAGCGAGCTTTGTGTTGATATCCTGAGCACCATCAGGTGAAGCGTATGCCTTTACCTCAATATCGCCGAGGTTATATCTCTTTGCATCAGCGTTGATGTTCTCAAGAAGCTTAACAAACTCCTGGATAGAGTTGTTCTTCAACTCACTCTGACGGAGAGTAGCCTGATTAATAAGGAACGTGATGCTTGCCTCCTGCTTCTCCTTACGGATACGCTGGAATGTGTCAGGAGCAATGATACCGCCACCCTGAATCAAAGCCTTCTTATAGAGACCTGCAGTAGCAATAACACCAGTACCGATCTTCACGTCTGGCACATAAACGAACTTCTTACCAATGTGAGCGTCAAATCTCAGGTAGAGATCTGAACGGTGCATATCATCGCTATAGTCAAAGGCATCACGCATGGTGTAGTGACCACCAAGGAGGAAAGAGATTGACTGGTCATTACCCAGCACCTTCTCACCCTGGAATGTCACGCCCTCACCACGTACCACCTTACCAGCAGCATTACGAAGTTCTGGGGTAACTGTGATGATAGCCTTCTTGTGCATGTACTTCTCTGGGAAAGTACCGTTGATTGTTACAGGCACCTGTGTACCCAGAAGCTCCAAAGGCTCTGGATCTACGTTGAAATTGTCAGCTGACAAAGGAGGCAGCTTCTTTGAACACGAAGAAAGTGCCACTGCTCCAAGTGCAATGACAGTTATTGTACCGATAAGGTTCTTTTTCATTCTTTTTTTTACAAATATGATATTGTTTCCTGAAATGTTTAGGATCAGGGGTTATTGCAATTATGTGCCGCGAGCGGGACTCGAACCCGCACGACCGTTTCGGGTCAAGGGATTTTCATACTACTTCTGCTTTTACACAGACCATCTCCGTGAGATGTTGTAGTCTGGACTATTTCTTCACCATGTCCCTACGGATTTAGGTGTTGCCTGTATAGTCTCTACGCCATTTATCAGCCTTAGCTGAACTTAGTGAGCCATCGCCAAAGTCTATGTCACCACAGACGAGGTTTCTGTTTGTTAGGGCAATTCTACACCATCAGTTTCCCGATGTGCACTCTTGTTTAGTCCTCATGTCGAGAACCCGTTAAAGTCCCTCGTGTCTACCAATTCCACCATTGCGGCTTGTGGATAGTCTGAACAAATCGAATGCTTCCTCGTGCGAGAAAAATAGGGTTTGTCGCTCGCAGAGCGGCGCCCGTCTCTGATTTTCGAGCGCAAAGTTACTGCTTTTACGATAAAAAAAAGAATAGTGTCCGTATAAATGTCCGTTTCTTAACTTTTTTTAGTTATATCTCAAATACAATAACTATTAACGTGAGTTATATGACTTGCGATATTTCACCAACCCTCTACCTCAACATCATCATCCAATTTTGACAATATCCTTAGTGTACGGAAAGCAATAACCAGATTTGTTAGCGCCACAAGCAATAAAAGGATAACGAACAAAGCGGCAAACCCCAAACTATGCCCATGAATAAAAATATATTCATATTCTAATAATGCCATTGCCCCCGCAAACATTATTGTAAGGCATGAATATAAAGCCAGACTTATAGCTCCAAGTTTCTTCATTCTGTTTAAGCCAAGAACATAACATGCTATTGAAACGATAAGCCATATATCAACCAATAGTTTGCCAGGATGATGCCAACCTAATATAAATAATGAACCAATCCATTGAACATTCCACCATACGATGATGAAACGCTCACTCTTGACAAATTTCCAAATACTATCCTTTGAAACCATTAAATCAAAAAATAAACGCAAAGACACAAAGTCACAAAGTTTTTTTCTTGAACACGGAAAGCACGAAAGAAACGGAATATTTTTGGCAGCAAGCTGCTTTTAACTGACGATAATTACCAATCTTACCAATCTTCATCCAATAAGAAATGAGTATTTATGGAAAAAGATTGCGCAGATTGGGAACTTGCTTTAGCTTGTTGAGCCTTAGCGAAAAATTATTGTCAGTTCAAGCAACGAAGTTGCGTCATAATATTTTTTCTGGAACAAATTTTCTGGCCATCGTCGCTAATTTTTGTTCCGAAACCAGCAGCTTGCTGCTAAGAATTTACTGTCTTATTTTTGCTGCTAATTTGCTTTCCGAAAAACACCAATTTGCTTTCCAGACCTCAATACTCATCCGCGTCATCCGCGTCGATGCCACCGAAATATTCCTTGGAATCTAATTCCTTAGGCTCTTTTGTATTAACAGGGATCGTACTTGTCTGGATAAGTAATGAGTCACCCATCTTCTCTACAAATATTCTCGGAGTAATATATTTTTTATTCATTTCTTACAGTTTAAGAGTTTCGGCCTCTCCCCCCGCCCTCCCCCGTAGGGAGGGGGCCGATTCGATAATGGGGGGTAGCCGCAAATTTTAAGTTATCAAGTTTGCCTTTTGCCTTCCGGCTCCCTCCCTACGGGGGAGGGCGGGGGGAGAGGCCGTCTTTATTTTACAACGAACTTCTTTCCATTCTTCACATAAACACCTGGCTTGAGGTTATTCTCGCTAACCTTTCTGCCGTTCAGGTCGTAGAGCTGGGTGTTATCTGACTGGTGCTGGATGTTAGCCACGCCTGTTGTCTCTTCCTCGTCCAACACCTTGAGGGTGATAACCTTTGCACGATCATGGGAAGAAGGACGATATGAACGGGTTTCCACCACCATAAACCAGCGGAAAGGCTTGAGGTCAGAGCCGTTGCTCATTACAAGCTCGCCACCACCCATAGCGTAATACCCATACTCTGCCAAGGTCTCATACGGGATGGTGTTGTAAGTACCTACGAAGAAGAATGTTGCAGTAGTGGTAGAGCAATCCACATAACTCTCTTCAGGAGCAGCATATACGGTTGTATTCTTAACGAAGAAAGTCTTCTTGCCCTTAGTCTTAGCCCTGATGAGATATGGGGCGTTAGGCTGGGTAGAACCGCTCTTCATCTTTATTATCTCCAGTTCTGTCTCGTCAATCACGCCGT
Organism: uncultured Prevotellaceae bacterium; assembly: GCA_900315105.1. The sequence goes on from OMXX01000058.1 coordinate 36,618, forward strand.
CATCATCATTATCCCTCTGGATAATACCGTTGATATAAGCCATCTCGAAATCATCCTTCCAGTCCTCGTATTTCAAAGAGAAAGGAAGATATATTGCCTGCCAGTTCACATTAGTGAAATTACGGGTATAGAAAGCAGCAACACCTTCAGCATCTGACTCTCTGGTATATGCCTCATCATCCGCCAGAATTATTGCTCCCTTTACTTTTGAGCTCAAGCCTCCCAACTTTTTCTTATAGTCCTCTATGCTATTTGCAGGAACATATACAGAGACATTCTCATTGGGAGCCTTAAAAACATTTTCCAAAGAATTAGGAGGATTACTTCCCTTAAAAGTAATAGAGGTGAGAGCTGGTAAAGCATAGAAAGCCTCTTTTGCAATATCCGTCACAGAGTTGCCAATTGTGACTGAGGCGAGTTCGTAGCAATTATAGAAAGCTTGCTTTCCAATACTCGTTACAGAATTAGGGATTTCGATTGAAGTGAGATGATCGCAAAGAGAGAAAGCTTGCTCTTCTATACTCGTTACAGAGTTAGGGATTTCGATTGAGGGGAGATTCTTGCATTCTACGAAAGCACGAACTCCAATACTCTTTACAGTGTTCGGAATTTCGACTGAGGTGAGATTCCGGCAGCCACCGAAAGCAAGATCTCCAATACGCGTCACACCTTTTTTGATTACAATCTTCTTGATTCTATCACGTTGACGATCCCAAGGAGTTTCTCCTTCGTCATAATTTGACATATCGCCACCTTTTTCTTTTGATACAGTTAACGTACCATCAACTGACAGATACCACTCCATACCATCAGGTTCACTTTCCCATTTATTTTCCGCATGAATTGCGGAGAATGAGAAAAGACATAATAAAATAAGTAATAAATTCTTTTTCATATTTTTTTAAAGGTTTAATGGTTTATAGGTTTTAAGGTTTTCAGGTCGGAAGGGTTATAGCGATGCAGACCTTGCAACCCTATAACCTTCTAACCTCATAACCTGTGAATTACTTCACCACAACTTTCCTTCCGTTCTTGACATACATTCCCGGCTTGAGGTTATTCTCATTCACCCTTCTGCCGTTAAGGTCGTAGGTCTGGGTGTTAGGAGATGCGTGTTGGATGTTAGCTATGCCAGTAGTCTCTTCACCAACCACTCTGATAGAGATCTCCTTTGCCGTATTATTCTTTATGCCATAAACAGATTCACGTTCATCCATCTTCATAAACCAACGATAAGGGAGCAGGAAAGAGTTTCCTTCAATGATATTGCGTCCATAACCATCCAAAACGTAACAGTTATGATAAGCCCCTATACCAGAGAAATTCATCACTTTGTAAGTGCCTGTAAATGTGAACAGCTCGGTAGTGGTAGAACATTCAATACTGTTCGCCTTTGACTCATATAAAGTCGTATTTTCTATGGATAGCGTCTTCTCGCCTGGAGTTTTTGCCCTAATGAGATAAGGGGTGTTAGGGTAAATAACAGAATCGTCATTCGTCATTTTTACAACCTCCAATTCGGTTCTGTTTATACTTCCTATATTATAATCATCATACTGGCGAATGCCATTTATACGAGCCACCTCGAAATCATCCTTCCAATCCTCGTATTTCAAAGAGAAAGGAAGATATATTGCCTGCCAATTCGTATTAGTGAAATTTCGGGTATAGGAAACATCGGCATCATCTATCTGTGAATTCTGGGTATATGACCTATTATCATTCAAGAATAATTGTTTTGGATTTGCTTGTACATTTGATACCCCCAAACCTTCAAAAGCACTCTTATATGCCTCTATGCTATTAGCTGGAACATATACGGGGATGGTGTTATTAACATCCCGAAAAACATATTCTCCAAACTCAGGAGGTGTACTTCCCTTAAAAGTTATAGAAGCGATATTCTTGCAAGCAAAAGCAAATCCTCCAACACTCGTCACAGAATTACCAATTGTGACAGAGGTAAGAGCTTTACACCCCAAAAAAGCTTGATCTCCAATACTCGTCACGGAGTTCGGGATTTCAACAGAGGTGAGACTTCTGCAATTACAAAAAGCATTATTTCCAATACTCGTTACAGAGTTTGGAATTTCGACTGATGTAAGAGCTTCGCAATTATAGAAAGCATGATTGCCAATACTCGTCACAGAGTTCGGAATGACAGTATTTTTGCACCCCAAAATCAGCCTATTGGTATTCGTCTCTATTATTGCATTACAATTGTCTCTGCTGTCATATTTTGCATTTCCTTTTTCTACAGTTATTGAGGTGAGGCCTGAGCAATGATCAAAAGCACAATTTCCAATACTCGTTACAGAGTTAGGAATTTCGACAGAGGTGAGATTCCTACAGCCAAGGAAAGCTTCCTTTCCAATACTCGTCACAGAGTTAGGAATTTCGACAGAGACGAGATGATTGCAGAAATAGAAAGCCCCATCTCCAATACTTGTCACAGAAGCTGGAATGACAAATGTAGTATAATGACAAAGTTCGCCACAGTCATAGAAAGCATAATCTCTAATACTTGTTACAGAGTTCGGAATTGTAACTGAGGTAAGCCAGTTACAGCGATAGAAAGCATTTTTTCCAATATTCGTCACACCGTCTGTGATTACAACCCTATAGATTTCGTTACATTGAGAAAACCAAGGAGCATCTTCAGGTTCATAATCAGGCATATCGCCTGTTCCTGATATGGTCAACGTACCACCTTCCAATTTCCAATCAAAATCAGCCGCCACCTCCGCATGAATTGCTGAGAATGAGAAAAGGCAGAATAAAAGAAGTAGTAAATTCTTTAGCATTTTCTTCAGGTTTAAGGGTTAGGAATCGGCCTCTCCCCCCGCTTTGCACATACTCCGATGTTATCAACATCGAACTTCCCTCCGTAGAGAGGAAGCCGGAGAACCCAATTTCAATTAACAAATAACAATTAACATGCCTTTCGCGATTATACAATCAAACATCAGGTCACATACTCCGATGTTATTAACATCGGACTACCCGTTTGGGAAGGCTTGGTTAGGCTTTTTATTTGATTACAAACTTCCTTCCGTTCTTGACATACATTCCCGGCTTGAGGTTATTCTCATTCACCCTTCTGCCGTTAAGGTCGTAGGTCTGGGTATTAGGAGATGTGAGTTGGATGTTAGCTATGCCAGTAGTCTCTTCACCAACCACTCTGATAGAAATCTCCTTTGCAGTATTATTGTTATTTATGCCATAAGCAGAATCACGGTTTTCCCTCGTCATATACCAACGATAAGGACCAATGTTACTTAGGGTAGTAATCTCCTCACTTAGATTACCTTCATACATAACGTAATTTTTGCCATTTGCCAATTGCGGAATAGACCAAACAGACAGTTTCTTGTAGAGACCTGTAAAGATGAAACTTTCGGTAGTGGTTGTACATTCAATATGATTCACAGCTGCCTCATAGACCGTTGTATTTTCTACGGATATCGTCTTCTTGCCTGAATTCTTTGCCTTGATGAGATAAGGAGTATTAGGCTCAATAACAGAATTGTCATTCTTCATTTTTACAAACTCCAATATGGTCCTGTCTATATCTCCATCATCATTATCGTCATACTGGTGAATACCATTTATACGAGCCACCTCGAAATCATCCTTCCAGTCCTCGTATTTCAAAGAGAATGGAATATATAG
>OMXX01000180.1 GCA_900315105.1 uncultured Prevotellaceae bacterium
CAAGGTGTTGAGCAACTTGATGCCATAGTCAGGATCCTCGGCAAAGCGAGCCAATGCATCATCCGTGAGATATGCCCCATTGCGACGGATGGAAGGAAGTACCTCTGATGTCACCCAGCGCTTGAACTCCTTCGCCTGTGGAAGTTTTGAAGAAAGGATGAGAGAGTAAAGACCTGATTCGTTGATGAACATCGTCTTGCTCTTGTAGTTAGAACCACTGTGTTGAATCAACACACTGGTTTTGTCATCTTCATCGACATGATCAAACACCGCACGATGTGGAGACACATACCCAAGCACACTTGCCACATCCTTACCCACGAACCAAGGTTCATCGTTTATTACCATTGTCCTCACTTCACCGAAGCGGTCATTTTTGAAAACCTGTATTTCCATACTCAATTATTAATTTTCAATTATTAATTATTAATTAGCGAATGCTCTTCCGCTTGGGCCCATAAACGAAAAGCACCCGCAACCAGATTTATCATCCGATTGCGAGTGCAAAGTTACTCCTTTCCCCACACAAAAACTGCCTATAGGCAGTAATGCTACTGCATATAGGCAGTTTATCTTCCTCTTTCTCAACTACTTGCCAATCTTGCCCACAAGCTCTATGAACTTGGCAAACTTCTTCTGGCACAAAGCCCTTTGATAATATGAAGCCAACTGATTAATACTCCAAAGCTCCTCAAAGGGTTTCCAACGATTCTCCTGCCAAAGTTTCTGTGATATGCACGAAGCGATATACGCCGCCTCCGCATTGCTTATTCCCTTGGGCTGCAAATCCTCGCCAAGCAACCCAGCCTCCACATACGCCTGCATCGCCATTGCTATCTCCTCCGTCGTGTCGCCCTTGGCATCCTTCCTCACGCCCTCGCCCGAGATGATCACGTCGCCGCATTCCATCTTCTCCGCAATAACGCCGTTGTTATTGTTCACCGTCACCTGCATCCTTGCCTTCTTCCTTTGTCACGCCCACATTGCGCGCGTTCACCTCATCGCCCACAATGCCGTTGTTCTGATGAATATTAACCGTAGAACCCTTGGCAATCAGCATCTTCTCCAGTTCCTCAACCCTTGCCTCAAGTTCCGAGATCCTCACATCCTTCTTCGCGCTCTCTTCCTCAAGAGCGGCAACCCTCTCCTTGGTGTGCTCAAGCTCCACCTTGTAGGTCGTGCCCTCTTTGGTGAGACGCTCCACCGTTTCCACCAGAAACTGGATTGTCCCTAAGTCTTCCATCTGTGTCGTTTTAATAAATTTAGGTTGTTTTTACATCAAAAAATACTCACTTTTTGCTAACTTCCACAACATCAGTCACATCAATGAAAGACGATGGGAATAGCATACAAAGTTACTTATTTCTCTCCGATTCTCCAAATAAATTCTCCGAAATTTTCAAAGAATTTTTCGAGATGGGAAGGTGAATTTTGTTCGGAAAACTTGATTTTATGTATTTTCTATATACTCCCATGTTACACAATGCAGAGCACCACCTTCTTTTATCAGAGGTTTTGCATAAATGGGTATAATCTCCAAATCAGGGAATAGATTCTCAAAAGTTTTCAAAGCAGCAATATCGTTCTCGCTATCTATATTTTCAGAAAGACATGGAAGTAATATGCCATTGCCCACTCTTAGGAAATTCAGATAGCACCATGAATCCTTATCTTCTTTACAATCTAAATCGAGTAACACAACATCGAATTTAGCTTCAAGAATCTTTAAGAGTCTTTTATGAAAAGCCTTGGCACTATTTTTCCAACATCCATTCAAGAGGATTTTACCTTCATCCAAAGGTGCAACCATGCCATCTGAATGTCCGCAAAACTCTTTCATGTCCCAGGGTAATAATATGATTTCTTCTGCACACAATGAATCTTTTAGATGCTGCAAAAGTTCAATATTAGTCCATTGGGGATTTTCGCTGAAAATCTTATCTGTCATAATAACCTTATTGCCACATCGTACATAGTTTCCTCCATCAAATATGATATTCATATTAGTTGGAGTGAATAGATGCAGCCCCTCACATGCTTCATCCTGATTGGTTATTGTTTTCTGGTACGTTTTGTATTCGACTAAATAATCTGGATAATATTTGAATTTGGAATAAGTACCATCGTCAGAAATCATTATTGGCATATAATCCCTACACCAATAATTATTCGTGTTTTTTAATTCCAGATGTTTCACATGCAAACTATCAAGTGCTGCAAAAATAGCTTCGGCCACACATGCAGTTTTAGCCGTTGTCCTTAGACGTTCAGATGTGCAAATGATGATATCTTTCATAAAATTAAATGCTTGCTAAATTACTGTATTATGGAGTTAAACATTAAGTCTGATTTTCAGGCTATGGAAACAACTGTAATTACGATTGCAAAAGTACACATTTTTCTTGAAACTCCCAAATGTTTCCCCTTAGTTTTTTCCGTCAATCCTTGTTTTCTTAAAAACAAAAACCACCAAGCATTTTCATCGCCTGATGGTTTATTCTTGCTATTTGCCTAACTCCTTGTTTTCCTTCCTCAGAAATTCTGTCATTCGTTCCTTGGACGGAATCTGCAACTCGTATTTGGAGATAAACACATCCTCGTCAATATCCATCAACGTGTATTCTGCCATCTCCTGCCCAACCTCGGTACACATCAGTATGCCTATTGGTGGATTGTCGTCGGACTGCATGATATTCTTCTGAAAATAAGCCAGATACATACGCAACTGAGCGGTATCGGTATAGTCGAGTCGGCGTGCCTTTAGCTCGATAATGACATGGCGTTTCAGTATGCGATGGTAGAACACAAGATCTGCCTTGAAATACCTGTCGTCAATGAGCATCTTCTTTTGGCGTTCCTCAAAGCAGAAGCCCATGCCAAGCTCCAGAATGAAATCCTGAAGATTATCAATTAGTGCTTGCTCAAGGTCGGTTTCCTCTACCACATTCTTGGCTGGCAAACCGAGAAATTCAAACACGAAAGGCGACTTGATGTCAAGCGACAGTTCATTCTTTTCTGCCTTTGAATCAACCAATTGCGCCAACTGCTCAGGCTTCTGACTCCATCCGCTACGCTCATAATAGTTGCTATCTATCTGACGTTGCAACTCACGCACGCTCCATGTTCCACGAATCGCCATCGTTTCATAAAAAGCACGCTTGAGCGGGTCTTTGATTGGGAGGATGGCTGAAAGGTGAGTGAAAGAGAGCTTGTTAAAAAGATTTTCGGGCGAAACCTGTACTGTAGAAGGTAAGACATCAACAGATTGTGCAATCACTGATTGCCCAATTGTATTCTCCTCTTTGTCAACGAGTTGTAATTGCGCAATCGGTGATTGCACAATTGAAAAAGTGCTATTAAGATATTTGCTAATTTGCTTGGCAAGATGCGGATAAGTTAAGTAAAATTGTCTGTATAACTGCAAACTTCTTTTGCTTAATGTTTTATTCCCACGAAAGCGTTTTGCAAGTTCATCTATCAGCCGCTCTCCATACTTCGCCCTGTCCTCGCCCTTCTGTTCATACTCCACGATATAGCATCCTACAAGCCACGCTTTTGCTGTGACATGACGGTTTATAACGAGACGTGCATTATTCTGAAGAACGTGTTGCGTCTCTTCAATTCTATTGACAAGAATATCAAAATTAACCTCATTCATATTTGCCATTCTTAGCGTGGTTACATTATAGTGCACAAATCTGCGATTCGTTGAGTGCAAAAGTACACAAAAATCTTGAAACCGCCAAACATCCTCCCTTAGTTTTTTGCCTTGAAACTGTGAAAAATGCAGGTAAAATCTATCCTTTTCAAAGGATTTTGGCGAAATATCAGGGGAAAAGGGACTAAACGCCATCTTTACAAAATATCACAAAAATGAATTATGTTAGATTCACCCCCTAACAGAAGACTCAGAATGGGTTTCTAACATATAACTGTTAGATTGGATAGGGAGAGTAGGACACACACTTCCTAACCTCAAAATAATAATATAATATATTAATATATTATATTATTATTTTGGCCATATAAGACACACATACCCCCTCCCTTATGAATCTAACGGTTATATGTTAGATTGAACTCTTTTTTAATATACCCTCCGAAAATTTCTCTCTGTGTATCAATAAGTTACGGGCATAGAATGCAGATTTTTCGAATCTAACATGTATTTTTCCGTAGTTAGTTGGGACATCTGCGAAAAATGTTGTAATTTTGCACTTGGAAATCAGAAGAACAACGGCCTCTCCCCCGTAGGGAGGGAGCCGGAAGGCAAACGGCAAATCCGCTCTAACACCGTTGTAAAGCCGTTGTAAATCCGTTTCCTATATCGGAGATATAAAGGCCCCCCTCCAACTCCCCCGAGGGGGAGGGATTGAAAGAACACAAAAGGCTTTCGAGCCTACGATTTATATGTTTCACTTCATTATTAACTTGCTGTCGCCTTCTAAAAAAACAGAACAAAACCAATAAAAACATATAAAAACAAATGTTTTATCTTGTTTTCTTTTGTTTTAATTGGTTTTTCTAAATGGCGTAAGCAACTCATTATTAACACTTAAAAACCGCACTACCCCTTGGCGGTTATGGCTCTAATGCTATATAAAAATTCTCCCACTCGGGGGAGTTAGAGGGGGGCTTTTATGGGAAAACTAACAGGTATCATCAGTAAGATTAACGGCTCAGCCGGCAACCTTACATTCAAGAGCCTTAACGGCCAGACAGTTATCAGCGAGAAGGTGACGCACATCCGCAACCCTCGCACCAATGCGCAGATGCAGACTCGCACCAAGTGGGGCAACATCATCGCGATGTACAAGGGCATCCGTCCGCTCCTTAACTACGGCTTCGAGAACAAGCCGAAGACGCTCAGCGACTACAACATGTTCGTGAAGCTGAACATGCAGCGCACTCCTATCTACCTCACCAAGCAGGCGGTTGCGGGCGGTGCTTGCGTAGCAACAGCCTATCAGATTTCACAGGGCTCGCTCCCTGCAATCGTGGTGACTGGCACAGGGCAGAGCGGCGTGACTGACATCCGTCTTGGCTCTCTC
>OMXX01000034.1 GCA_900315105.1 uncultured Prevotellaceae bacterium
AAAAGCCCTAACACATGATGTAATGCTTTTGCCCTTTCAGGGCGAACTTACTCTCTCGCTATACCTAGGGCGATGCCCTAGGCTGTTAGCTTGTTGGCCCTTCAGGCCGCATGTCACCTAATTGCGGATAATCATCTTACGGGAAAAAACAGGAAAATGTCCTGCTATTGCACGCTATCTCACGCTAAGTCCTAACCGACAATTCGGGATTTAGTAACTTTGCACTTGAAAAAAAAACAACAAAATACCACACTAAACTACGCTAAACCACATTAAACCGCAACCGACAATTCGAGATTTAGTAACTTTGCACTCGAAAGATTGAAACACGCACAGGCTTTCAGCCGACGTTCGTTATCTTTCGAGTGCGAGGTGCAAAGCACGTTGTCACAAGGAAACAGGAACAGACCCTCAAAATCTCCCTGCATAGGGAGACTTCCATCGCCCAAAAGCTTTCCCCCTATGCAGGGGGATCAAGAGGGTCTTAAGTCCCATGTGATTCCCAAGTGATTCCTATGTGATTCCCATTTCTGATGGGAGGAAAAGGGAGCCGACAACAGAACAACGGAGAATGAAGAAATGCAGGTCACGCTCTTCAATCAAAGGCCACGAGCGAAGAGAAACTGATTCTGATTCCACCCTTCTGATTCCACCCATTCCCAATCTGTCAACATCATTAAACTCTCAGAGTAACCTCCTGTATGGGGTATTAAGAAATTAATTGATTTGAAATAGTTTTAATCCGCAAGTGCATGATGCAGCACGAAACTGACTATAGATGGGGTCCTTCCTTAACAATCATAGCAGATTATGCAGGTCCTCAAAAAAAATCGATGAAAATATTTTGAAATATCCCACGTTTGTTGTACCTTTGGCACAAAATTCCAATAACTCAAAAACCTTATGAACCAAGATTTACTTGAAAAAGCAATAAGCGGTGATGCAGAATCACAATACCAACTAGCCCTTTGTTATCGTAATGGCGAAGGCGTAGAGCAGTCGAATGAAGAAGCCGCGAAATGGTATCGTAAGGCGGCAGACCAAGGCCATGCAGAAGCCCAATGCAATCTCGGTTACTGCTATGAAAATGGATATGGCGTTGAGCAGTCATATGAAGAAGCCGCGAAATGGTATCGTTTTGCAGCTGAGCAAGGCGATTCAATAGCACAATACAATCTTGGCAACTGCTACGAAAATGGATATGGCGTCAAGCAGTCATACGAAGAAGCCGTGAAATGGTATCGTCTATCGGCAGAGCAAGGAGATGCAACCGCACAAAACAATCTTGGCTACTGCTATGCTAATGGCAATGGTGTAGAGCAGTCATACGAAGAAGCCGTAAAATGGTATCAAATGGCAGCAGAACAAGAAGATTCTATAGCCCAAAACAATCTCGGCAACTGCTATTATTATGGCGATGGTATTGAGCAGTCATACGAAGAAGCTGCAAAATGGTATCGCAAGGCAGCAGAGCAAGGCTATGCAACCGCTCAATACAATCTTGGCTATTGCTATTACGAAGGCAATGGTGTTGAGCAATCGTATGAAGAAGCCGTGAAATGGTATCGCATGGCAGCAGAGCAGGGCTATGCGTCCGCTCAATACAATCTTGGCTATTGCTATGACAATGGCAATGGTGTTGAGCAATCGTATGAAGAAGCCGTAAAATGGATTCATAAAGCAGCAGAACAAGGAGATGCTGATGCACAATTTTATCTCGGCTGCCTCTATAACAATGGTGAAGGTGTAGAGCAGTCACATGAAGAAGCCGTAAAATGGTATCGTCTATCGGCAGAACAAGGAGATGTTGATGCTCAATACAATCTTGGCTACTGCTATGCCAATGGCAATGGTGTTGAGCAATCGTATGAAGATGCCGTGAAATGGTATCGCATGGCAGCAGAGCAGGGCTATGCGTCCGCTCAATGTAATCTTGGCAACTGTTACGAAAATGGCTATGGCGTCAAGCAGTCATACGAAGAAGCCGTAAAATGGTATCGTTTAGCAGCTGAGCAAGGTGATTCAATAGCACAATATAATATTGGAAACTGCTATAACAACGGCTATGGGGTAGCTCTGTCCTACGAAGAAGCCGTGAAATGGTATCGCATGGCGGCAGACCAAGGCCATGCAGAAGCCCAATGCAATCTCGGCTACTGTTACGAAAATGGCGAAGGCGTAGAGCAGTCGCATGAAGAAGCCGTGAAATGGTATCAAATGGCAGCAGAACAAGAAGATTCTACAGCCCAAAACAATCTCGGCAACTGCTATTATTATGGCGATGGTATTGAGCAGTCATACGAAGAAGCTGTGAAATGGTATCGTAAGGCAGCAGAGCAAGAATACGCCAAAGCCCAATACAATCTTGGCTACTGCTATGCCAATGGCGAAGGCGTAGAGCAGTCGAATGAAGAAGCCGTGAAATGGTATCGCAAGGCAGCAGAGCAAGGAAATTCCGATGCACAGGAAGCCCTAACAGAGCTTGGATACAATAAAAAAGAATAAATCCCGGAAATGACAATTCTCAATTCAATATTATATAGTCCGGTAAACGTATGTATCATAAATTCCATCAAGTATATGAATAGAACAAGCCCTTATAAGAAAAAACAGGAAAAAGCATAGCCAAATCGAAAAGTATAGAAATAATCTCCCGTGTTTTTGCATGACAACGAGCCTTTTTGGGGTACAATGGTACAATAGTACAATAATTTTTAGTAATACCCTATGTATGATTTAGTGATGTTTTTCACTTTTTTTCTTCCTTTTCTGCATTTTTCCGTTTTTTTTTCGTAATTTCGCACCATGATAAAACGAAAAATAGCATTTTTCATATTGGCACTTTCTGCCTTCGCGTGTAATGTGTTCCTCGTTTCGTGTGACGATGAGGAGGCAAAGGCACGCCTGTCGAGGGCGGAGAGGGAGAAGCTTAGAATAGAGGATTCGTTGGCTTTCAAGGTCGGAATACTCCCTACAAGTGACTGTGATATTATCCGAAGGGCGGATTCCTTGGGAATATTCGACTCGCTTGGGGTGGATGTGCATATACGGCATTATAACGCCCTTTCCGAGTGCCGAATAGCTTTGATGAAGAATATTGTGGAATGTGCTGTTGTTGACAGCGCGTTGGCCGATGTTCTGAGGGATAAGGATTCCGTTGCCCTGACTCTCGGTCCTGCCACTACATTGTCGTGGAAGATGCTTACTTCGACGAAATCACGTATAGTGAGGACGGAGCAGCTTGTTGACAAGATTATTGCTGCTGACAGTCACGGATATACACGCAAGTATGCAGAACTGGTTACGGACAGTCTTATGAAAAAACAAAAGAATGTCTATATCATTCAATGTGAGGACGTTAATGTCCGCACGAAGATGCTTACTACCGGTAATGTGGATGCTGCTTTCCTTCCAGAGCCTTTTGCCACAACTGCCATAAAGTCAGGTGCAAAGGTGCTTCGGGATTATTCCTCTCAGACAAAAGGTGTCTTCGCCTTTAGGAAGAAGGCTTTGGCGGATAAGAGGATAAAGAAACAGCAGGAATTATTCCTGAAAGGATTGGAGATAGCAAAAAAGGCCTCTCCCCCCGCCCTCTCCCGTAGAGAGGGAGCCGGAGCGCCCAAAGCCAATTGACTTGCTTTAGCTTGATGAGCTTTAGCGAAAAACTTGCTTTAGCTTGATGAGCTTTAGCGAATAAATTAGAAATTAAATTAATAGAAAAATTTGTATTGATACGCTTTTTGCGATTATACTATCAAACATCCTTCCCTTTGGGAAGGCTTGGTTAGGCTTCTTATGCTAAGTGCTTTTTTACAGGACAAACTCGGTTTGGGACTTGCTATCCTGAAACCACACGTTGAGAGACTCGCAAGCATGGATATTTCCTCCCGTTATGAGTCTCTTACACAGGATTATGCCTATATGCTCCGTTTCATGACGGAGGGGTATAAGGATCCGCAGCGCGAAAAACTGTATGGCGAGATGCTTGCCAAAGGCTATCATATTGCCTCTGATGTAAAGAGATTGCTGAGGATTATAAATGATACGGCACTTGTTAGCTTACAGAAAACGGTTGCTGCCGATGATAATAGTGCCAGTAGCTTGATTGAGGCTCTCAGGGATGAGAGTCTTGATGCAAAGGCGCATTATGAGGTGCTGAACAGGGCGTTTGTTTCTATATTCCTTTCATCGGATTGGCGTGAGCAGGAACAGCGACTATGGACGGCTTATCTGATTTCTACAGAAGTGAAATCGGCTGATGCTCAGGTTATTGTCTCTGCCATAATGCTTGGTTGTATGCTCGGGTATTGCGTGGAGAAATACAAGACGCTTTGCTATGTGTATATGACGAGCGAGGATATGTATGTTCGTCAGCGTGCATTTGTGGGGTGGGTGCTTTGCTATCAGATGAGCAACAGGCTTATGAAGCATGATGCCGAGACGCAGAATATGCTCGTGGAGCAGATGCTTGAGGACGATAACACGTGTTCGGAACTCGTGGAGATGATTATGCAAGTGGTTATCTGTACTGAGGCAGAGAAGGATAATAAGGTGATACAGAAGGAGATAATGCCTGATATTCTCAAGGGGAACCATTTCAAGTTCTCTCCGAAGGACGGATTAGTGGAGAAGGACGAAACGCTCGACGATATTCTTAATCCGGGAGAGTCGGAACTTGCTATGGAGAAGATGGAGCAGGGAATAAAGAGAATGTCGAATATGCAGAAGGCAGGTGTGGATATCTTCTATGCAGGCTTTAGCCAGATGAAGCGTTATCCTTTCTTCTATAAACTGGTAAACTGGTTCATGCCTTTTGATATCAAGCATCCGGATCTGGGCGAGACAATACTGAATGACGAGGGGCTGCAGTCGATAGCAAAGGTATTTACTGTTCCTACGCTATGCAGTTCCGACAAATATTCTTTCCTTTTTGCCTTGAAGAGCGTGTTGCCAACGTTGCCCGAGGATATACGTAAGGCGATGGCTGGCGGTGAGATGGCTATTGTAGGCATGGGGAATATTGATAATACGATAACTGAGGAGTCGGCATACGTGCGTAGGATGTATCTGCAGGATCTATACCGTTTCTTCAAACTAAGTCCACAGGTGAAGATGCCGAATGTGTTTGTCGAGACCTCTTGGATGCGAGGATTGGCAGACAAGCCTCAGTTGAAGGGGCGTTGCGTGGAATTGGCAAAGTTCCTTCTCAGGCATGACAAACCGACTATTGCATCGGAAGTGGCACTTAAAGCTGAGGAATCGGAAGAGCGCAGTCTTGTATTGGCTACCGTTGCCGAGAAAAAGGGAGAGAATCCGTTGGAACATTACAAAAACGTTCTGGCAACGAATGGGGATTCTGTTCCTGCTATAAAAGGCATAGCCCGCTATTATCTGCAGAACGGAAACGGGGAGGCTTTGCCGTATTGCCAGAGGCTTTGTGAGCTCTGTCCGGACGTGTTTGCATATGAACTGAACAGGCTTCATGCCTTTGTGCTTGCGGGCAAGGTAGAAGAGAATTTGAACGACTTCTATCGCCTTGATTTTGAGCATCCTGACGACCCTAAGGTAAAGCGTTTGATTGCCTGGGCGTTGCTTTGTCTTGGACGTTATGAAAAAGCCGAGGAGCTTTATCTCAGAATCCTTGAGGGTAAATGGGGTGAGACCTCGAAAAACGATTTCCTCTGCATGATAGACCTGTATTTCTTCTCAGGAAACATGAGGAAATGCGTAGAGGCGTGTCTTAATTTTATTGATGCCTATCCGTTCAAGGGCAGCGTGATTATGGACAAATGGAATGAGTTGTATTCCGTTCTGAGTGAAGAGTTCAAGTTGCTTGAGATGTATCATAATTACTCTCCTTCCGATGTGTCGCTTCTTGTTGATGCCGTGCTTGGGGAGTAACGTCAGAATATTCGGAAAATAAATTTCTTTTTGGAAAATAAATTAACGTGAGTTCGATGACTTGCTGCTTGTCCGCATTAAGTCGTCGAGCTCACGTTAATTTACTGAATTAATTTACTGATAATTTACTTTCTAAATCTCCGCGCATGCGAGCCTTTCTTTGTTTATATGCCTTTGAGCGATAATCCGATGCGGTTACGCTTTCTGTCAACCTCTACTACGCGCACCTTTACGTGCTGATGAAGGTGGAGCACTTCTGATGGGTCGGAGATGTACTTATCCGCCATTTGTGAGATATGGATAAGCCCATCCTGATGCACACCTATATCTACGAAAGCACCGAATTTCGTGAGATTTGTTACAATACCAGGAAGAACCATACCAGAAATAAGATCGTCAGGAGTATGTACGTTAGGATCAAACTCGAAGGTCTCGATCTCCGCACGAGGATCACGTCCGGGCTTCTCTAATTCGTTCATGATATCCGTTAGGGTAGGGATGCCCACTTCCTCCGTGACGTATTTCTTAATGTCGATAGCCTTACGCTTCTCGGCAGAAGACATCAGTTCCTTGACCGTACAGCCACTATCCTTTGCCATTTTCTCTACGATGGCATAGCTCTCAGGATGAACAGCACTTCCGTCGAGAGGGTTCTTGGCATTATGGATGCGAAGGAATCCGGCACATTGCTGATAGGCAGAAGGTCCGAGACGAGGCACTTTCTTCAGTTGGGTGCGAGAGGTGAAGGCTCCGTTCTCCTTGCGGTAATCCACGATGTTCTTTGCAAGGGTGGGGCCGAGTCCGCTGACGTATGTGAGGAGGTGGATACTTGCTGTGTTGAGGTCAACGCCTACGGAGTTCACACAACTCTCCACCGTACGGTCAAGTGAAGCCTTGAGCTGTGTCTGATCCACATCGTGCTGATACTGACCAACGCCAATGCTCTTAGGGTCAATCTTTACGAGTTCGGCAAGAGGGTCCATGAGTCTTCTTCCGATGCTAACAGCACCACGTACCGTTACATCCTCATCAGGGAACTCATCACGTGCAGCCTTTGAGGCGCTATATACGGAGGCACCATCCTCGCTTACAACATAGTGAGGAATGTCGAGACCTGAACGTTTCACGATTTCGGTAGTCTCTCGTGAGGCTGTACCATTACCTATGGCAATAGCCTCTGCAGCATATTTCTTTGCTATGCTTGCGAATTTCTGGGCAGCACGCTCGCTGTTGCCCTGAGAGCCTACAGCCATAACGACATCGTGATATAGAAGGTTGCCCTGAGCATCAAGGCATACCACCTTACATCCTGTTCGGATTCCCGGGTCAATACCCATCACACGTTTTTGGCCGAGTGGGGCGGCAAGTAGGAGTTGGCGCAGGTTTTCAGCAAACACACCTATAGCCTCTTCATCAGCCTTGAGCTTGGAACTTGCAGCAAATTCATTCTCTATGCTTGGGCATAGAAGGCGTTTGTAGGCATCCTCGCAAGCCTCTTCAACAAGAGATTGGCAACGTCCGCGCCCATGAACGTATTGGCGTTGTAAACGGCTTATAGCCTCGTCATCGTCAACGTTGATGCTTATGCGGAGAATACCTTCAGCCTCGCCACGACGCATGGCGAGAAGTCTATTGCCTGTACAACGGCGAAGAGGCTCTTCGAAGTCGAAATAATCAGAGTATTTTGCTGCTTCGTCAGAGTCTTGTTTGGCCTTCACCACCTTGGATGTTATATAGGCTTCACGACGGAATGTGTTACGAAGGCGGTTACGGGTGTCCTCATCTTCACTTATTGTCTCGGCGATGATGTCTTGGGCACCTTTTATAGCTGTTTCGGCATCCTTCACACCTTCATTTACGAAACGCTTTGCGAGCTGTTCCGGATTCTGCTCACGTTGAAGGAGAATGGTAGTTGCAAGAGGTTCAAGACCAAGTTCACGAGTTACCTGAGCACGAGTGCGACGTTTTGGCTTATATGGAAGGTAGATGTCCTCAAGTTCGGTATTATCCTAGCAATCGTCAATACGTTGTTGGAGTTCTTTAGTCATCTTACCTAATTCGTTGATAGTCTTCGTTATAGTCTCTTTACGCTTGATGAGTTCTTTCATCTTGTCATAGAGTTGTGAGATGTTGCCGATTTGAACTTCGTCAAGTCCGCCGGTCTTCTCTTTGCGATAACGTGAGATGAATGGAATTGTACATCCCTCATCAAGCAATGAGAGAGTATTTTCAACTGCCTTTACAGCAAGCTGTAATTGCTTGGCGATGAAAGATTTGATGTCTGTTGTCATGTGTATATAAACTTTTTTGACTTTTTTGTGGTCGTAATGCAAAAAAACGGTTGAAAAATTCTTTTTTAAGAATTCTTTTCGTTAAATTTGCATCGAAGTAACTAAATGAATGCAAAGGTAAGAAAATTATTTGACAATTCAAAATTGATGAGCTATGAAAAAGTTGTTTTTCTTTATAGTAAGTGTTTTTGCTTGTGTGGCGGTTTTTGCTCAGAAGCAGAAAGCTGTGCCATTCAATGGTGTTGTGGCAGATCTTCTCGGTCAACCGTTGAAAGGTGCTAGGGTGTGGGTTGTGAGTCCGGACTATTATACAACGACAGATAAGAAGGGAAAGTTTGGCTTGACTAATGTTCGGCCAACGGATACTCTTCACGTGAAGTACAAGAAACAGCTATATTTGATACCTGTAGATACAATGAAGTCTGTTAGGGTTCGTCTTGGTGATGAATTACAATTTGATGTGCAGCAGGATGATGAACTCGTGAATTTCGGCTATGGCTTTGTTAAGCGTCGTGAATCTTGTTCTGCAACTTCTGGTATTTCTGGTGATGTGCTTGTGCGTACGGGTAGGACAGATGTTATGGAAGCACTTCAAGGGCTTGTGCCTGGTCTTTCCATAACAAATGGTAAGGCTATTATCCGTGGTATTGGTTCGATTAATGCTTCTACAGACCCTCTTCTTCTTGTTGATGGTGTTGAGGTTGAGACATTGTCATATGTAAACGTATATGATGTTGACAAAGTAGAGGTGTTGAAAGATGCCAATATATATGGTGCCAGGGGGGCTAATGGAGTAATTCTCGTGACAACTAAACGCGGTTCGAGTAGATAGACAAAAACGTCACAAAATAGGACTATATTCTCATTGGATAGGAGAATGTGATGATGTTTGACGCTTTAGGATGAGAAATATTAGGATAATCTTATCATTCGTGAATATTTTATATTACCTTTGCAAAAAAGAAAAGGTATATATTATATTCAAGATAAACAAATGAAAAAGATTTTCTATTCAGCTGTCCTATTTGCTGTATGCTCTTCTGAAGCAATGGCAGGTGGTCTCGTGACTAATTCCAATCAGAGTGCTTCATTCTTGCGTAACACGGCTCGTGATGCCGTTATCGACATTGACGGTGTCTATACCAACCCAGCGGGTGTCTGCTTCATGCCAAACGGCTTTCACCTCGGCTTGTCATTCCAGCATCCAGAGCAGAAGAGAATGGTGACAACAGGAAGCTTTATGAAAATTAAAGGTGTAGATGAGCCAATACCTATTCTTGCTTTCAATCAGAATCATTTGGGTGAGCCTGTTCGTAAATATACAGGTACAGCTTCTGCTCCTGTAGTCCCAAGTTTCCAACTTGCATATGTTATGGATAAGTGGACATTATCTGCTTCCATGGCTGTAACCGGAGGCGGTGGTAAATGTACGTTTGATGAAGGTACAGGAAGTTTGGAAACTCTTTGTGCGTTAGAACTTTATCAAAAAGTTAATGCCTTAGGTATTGGCGCTGCATATAAAGGCTATTCTTTCGATGCTTACATGAGAGGTCGTCAGTTCTATTATGGTTTTCAGGTGGGTGCTGGCTATAAGGTAACAGACAATCTCGCAGTCTTTGGTGGACTTAGAACAATGGTAGGTAGCGCAAAATATACAGGCTATATTCGTGATATAAAAATTTATACAAAGGCGCCAGGAATGGAAGTAATTCCTGCTTCGGTTGATGATGAGATTGATATGACTACCAAGCAGTCTTGCGTGGGCTTTACTCCTGTTATTGGCATTGACTATCGTATTAATGACCAGTGGAACATCGCTGCAAAGTATGAGTTCCGCACAAAGATGAGTCTAGAGAACTCTTCGGAGATGAATGAGAAAGCTCGTAATGTGTCTGCTTTGGATAAGTTCAACGATGAAAAGACAAAGTATGTGCGTGACGATATTCCGGGAACTTTCACCTGTGGTGTTCAGTATTCTCCAATAGAGAATGTTCGCTTGAATGCTGGTTATCATTTCTATGATGACTGCAATGCTGTAAAGTATGGTGATGAGCACAAGAAAATTGATGGTGGTACTCGCGAGTTTCTCTTTGGTGCAGAATGGGATGTTGCAAAATTCCTTACCGTAAGTGCAGGATGGCAGAATACACACTATGACCTCTCAGATGAGTATATGTCAGACTTGAACCACAATCTTAGCAGCAATATGATTGTGTGTGGTGTGCGTCTCCACGTTTCAGAGAAGATAAGCGTTGATATGGGCTATATGCACAATTTCTATGGCATACGTACGGTAGATACTGTTACTCCTGTTTCAGAGACTGTTTCTATAGCAAAGACAGATGTCTATGATCGCAAAAACGATGCTTTTGCAATAGGCGTTAATTTTGACTTCTAAAAAATGACAAATAAACATACATCACTAAATAATTGCGGAAAATGCGATATCAACAAGGCTGACTGTCAGACTTGTAAGCTTGCAGCTCTTAACCTTGACAAGAACGCCAAGCGTAAGGTAAGGATTGACGATGAAGATGATGATCCTTCAATAAGCGAAAGATTAACAGAGAACAAAAATGATCATTCAATCCTTTTGCTATTCATCGTTGCAGTTGCAACATTTGTCGCAGTTGTTGGTTTTGCTATGTTGTTTAAATAGAAAAAAGCTCCCGCAAGGGAGCTTTTTGTTTGTTATTACATATACTTGAATGTGGATAGGCTTTAGCTTCGCACTTCCTCCTATGTGAGTCCTAACCAAACTCGGTGAAAGTCCCTTCCTGGAACTATAGGATCATCGGACTTACATAGGAGGAAGAGCGAAGGTACATGGGAGGTAGAAAAGAGGCTGGGGAGATGTGGAAAAATCATTTAGCCGAAGAGAACGTTTGGATTATTTGTTCAACTTCATTATGACTATTAAACTTTTGAGAATTTCCGCTATTTTAATATATTCTTAACTTCTTCCCTATAATCTGTATGAACAGGTGCGTTGTAGGTATGAATACCGAGAGACTCAGCAGCCTTGCAGTTGTCACTTGAATCGTCAATAAACAGGCACTCGTCAGCAGGTGTTCCTATCTGGCGAAGAACTTCCGCATATATTTCCGTGTCAGGCTTTGCCATTCCCATTTCCTGAGAGAGAAATAATTTGTTGAAATAGTACTCTGGAGGTTCTGGGAATGAGGTTTCAAGGATATACTTCCAATGTGCATCGTTTGTGTTTGAGAGAAGGTATGTGGCATAACCTTCATCGCGAAGCTGTTTCACGAAGTCGAGCTTGTACTTTGGTAGTGTCTGTAAACAAGAGTTCCATGCATCGAGAACTTGCTGACGGGTTGTGCCTGGGGCACTCAGTTCTTGAAGCATAGACAAGAATTGCTCTGTAGGAATCTTACCTGTCTGATACTCATGCAAGGCTCCAGAGATGGTTACACCTTCGCAAACAGTAGATACTGGAGCTGTTGCTGATGTTTTCGTAAGAGCCTCTACGTCCACTCCAAGTGCTTTGATGTTATGAAAACAGTTCTGCATATCAACATCGATAAGCACGCCTCCAAGGTCGAATATAATTGTCTTTATCATAATTCAAAGTTCGTAAACAAAACGCTGCAAAATTACTATAAAAAAATTATTTTTGGACATTAGAACTTGTTAAAAAAGGTATAATTGCCTTGGATTAGGCTAAGTTTTAGTAACTTTGTAGAAATTTTGAAACAACTAAACTAAAAAGATAATATGTTGAAATTTGATTTCAATAAGTCTGCAAAGGCTTTATTGTTGATGGCTATGTGTGCTGGTACTAATGTGGCTAATGCACAGAATCCATACTTGCCTCTATGGGAGTTTATTCCTGATGGAGAGCCATACGTTTTTGATGATCCGGATGTTCCTGGAAAGAAGCGTGTTTATATCTATGGTTCGCACGACAATCTCATAAATTACTATTGCGGTAGGGACCAGGTGGTGTGGTCGGCTCCTGTTGATGACCTTACTAACTGGCGATATGACGGCGTTATTTTCGAGTCAAAGACCGATGCTAAAGGCAAGAAACTGAATGCTGATGGGGTGGGAGACGTGCTCTATGCCCCTGATGTGACTATGGTAAAGGATTCTAATGGCAAGAAAACGTATTATCTCTATCCTAACGTTCAGCATGACAAGCGTAGTAGCCTTGTTGCGAAATCAGACAGGCCTGACGGTCCGTTTGTACCGGTCAATTGGAGTAAGGAGGCTGCTGATTCTACAGTAGGTCCATTTGCTTTTGATCCAGCTTGCTTTGTGGATGACGATGGTAGGGTATATGGTTATTGGGGCTTCGAGCGTTCGTATGCTGCAGAACTTGATCCAACGACAATGTCAACCGTCAAGCCTGGAACGAAGATTATAGAAGATATGATTCCTGGTCACAAGCAGGACCATCTGTATCGTTTCTTCGAGGCTTCTTCTATCCGTAAGATAAAGGATAAGTATGTGTTTATCTATAGTCGTTTCACAAATGAGGGTGAGTTCGGATTGCCAACAACAAACTATACCCTTGCTTATTGCTATAGCAACAATCCTCTTGGGCCTTGGACTTATGGTGGTACTATTATTGACGGTCGAGGTAGGGAAAGACTTTCTGACGGAACGGTAGTTGCAACGGCTTGTCCTAGTGGAAATACTCATGGTAGTATATGTGAGATAAACGGCGAGTGGTGGGTGTTCTATCATCGTCAGGCTGGTACTTCTGAGTATTCCCGTCAGGCTATGGTTGCTCCTATAAATGTTGAGGTACAGGAAGGTAAGGACGGATATGTACGAATCTCAGAAGCAGAGTTTACTTCTGAGGGATTCTGCACAGAAGGTCTTGATCCATACAAGAAATATCCTGCTGGTATTGCATGTTATTACACAGGTCCTAAGCAAGCCGTACAGGTGTATCCTAACGTGACATATTATGGTTCGCACACAAATATCAATCGTATCAAATATGATGGTAAGAAGAATCCTTACGACGAGTCAATCAATAAGTGTGAGATGGTGAATAATACATCTGGCTCTGTTGTTGGTTATAAGTATTTCAATTTCAGAAATACATTCGGCAAGGATAATCTTCAACTTCTCCTCGATATTACCAAAGAAGGTGTTGGTGGTACTATTGATGTTTATATTGACCGTCCTAATGAGACTGATGGTGGTGTTAAGATTGGAACATTCGCTGTTGAGGCTCAGACAGATAAGAAGCCTGTAAATGTTTCAATTGCAGTTCCTAATTTGAAGAACTATAATGGCAAACACGCACTCTTCCTTGTGTTCAGCTCACCTACTAAGGAAAAGTCAATCTGCACGGTGAATAGCTTGCAGTTTAAGTAAATATAAATTTAAGGTAAAAAGTAAAAGGTAAAAAGTTTGATTACAACACTTTTTACCTTTTACTTTTTAATTTCTAAATGATATTGTTCCTTTCTCATAATCCATTTCGTCAACTATGGCAATAGACTCTACGTGGTAGCCTTGCTCTCGTAGTTTCTTTCCACCATCTTGAATGCCTTTCTCAATGGCTACGCCACAGCCGACAACAGTTCCACCTGCCTGATGAACAATATCTATTAGGGCACTCATAGCCTGGCCATCGGCAAGAAAATCGTCAACGATAAGTACTTTATCGTCAGCAAGCATGTAAGGTTTGGAAACAAAGATGGAGTTCATCTTCTTGTGAGTGAAAGAGTATGCCTGGGATATGTATTTGTCGTCTGTACTATTGGCGGTCTCGCCTTTCTTTGCAAATACCACAGGCACATCATATAGGTCTGCGAGAAGTACAGCAATTGCAATTCCGCTCGCCTCAATAGTGAGTATTTTTGTTACCTCCTTACCTTTGAAACGACGTTTGAATTCATACGCTATCTGTCGCATGATGTCAATGTCAATCTGGTGATTGAGGAAGTTATCTACCTTTAATATGTTTCCTTGCTTGATACTACCGTCGGCAAGGATTTTTTCTTCTAAGAAATTCATAAGGTTTTATTTGCAATTTAGCTATTTGTATTTTCTTTTGAAGGCTCCTCTTCTTTTGGCAATATCAGATTAAGCAATACTGCCAATAGGAATACTATCGCGACACAGTTTTCTGCAAATATCGTCTTGATAATATCGGGGAAGGAGTTGAACATTCCTGTTGCCTGAGTAAAACCTAAACCGATACTTAGGGAAAGGCTTACTATCACCATGTTACGCTGAGAGAATCCACATCGTGCCATCATTCCGAAGCCTGCAAAGAGGATAGACCCGAACATCATGATGGTGCAACCGCCGAGTACAGCCTGAGGGATGGTAGTAAGGAGGTAACCTATTCCTGGGAATATTCCGCCAAGAATCATGATTACAGCACCTGTAGCAATGGTGAAACGATTTACTACGCCTGACATTGAGGCAAGTCCTACATTCTGGCTGAATGAAGTGATAGGCGTGCATCCGAACAATCCTGCTATTGAACTGATAAAGCCGTCACAACTTACGGAAGCTCCAAGTTCTACCTTGTGAGGGTTACGTTTCAAAGCACCATTGCAAAGGGCACTTGTATCGCCGATTGTCTCTGTTGCAGATACAAGGTAAATGGCTGCTACTGACAATATTGCACCAATATTGAACTCTGGGGTGAATGGCATGAACTTAGGAAGAGAAACTATAGGTTGATCTGTGATGCCAGTGAGATCTACCATACCCATGCAGAGGGCGAGGATGTAGCCGACTATAAGTCCGAAAAGTACTGATAATGAGCGGACAAACCCCTTGGCGCGAATTTGGCAGATAAGGCATACGAGTAAAGTGACACTACCCACTATCCAGTTGTTCGTACTTCCGAAATCAGCAGCACCTTGTCCTCCTGCAAAGGAGTTTGCACCAATAGGGAGAAGCGAGAATCCGATAGCCGTTACTACCGTTGCAGCTACAACGTGAGGAATGAGCTTTACCCAGTACTTTACGAAGAGACCGAGCGTACCTTCTATCAATCCACCTATTATGACAGCTCCTATCAGAGTCCCCATGCCTTGTGTGCTTGCAATTCCGATGCTTACAGAAAGGAATGTGAACGAGATTCCCATTACGATAGGCAGTCGGGAACCTATACGCCAGATAGGGTAGAGCTGAACGAGTGTTCCTATGCCTGCAATAATCATGCAGTTTTGTATCAATACACTACTGATGCCTTGCTCAAGTCCTATTACATTTGCAAGTATCATCAAAGGAGTGATGTTGCTCACAAACATTGCAAGCACATGCTGAAGTCCAAATGGTACAGCCTTTGCAATTGGCAATCTACCATCAAGGGAATATAGATTGTTGAGATTTTGTTCCATTACATCTTCTCTCCATACATCAAATCTCCAGCATCTCCAAGACCAGGAACAATGTATTTATGCTCGTTGAGGATTGGGTCGATAGCTCCGCAGAAAAGAACGACATTATCATCAGGGAACATCTTCTTAAGATGATCTACCCCCTGTTTGCTTGCAATAACACATGCCATGAAGAGACGTTTCGGACTACCTTTCGTACAGAAAGCCTTGTATGCCAGTTCCATACTCTCGCCAGTTGCAAGCATTGGATCAACTATGATAAGAGTTTTTTCCGATAGTTCCGGAGTTGCCATATATTCAATCTTTACGCCAATCTTTGTACATTCCTTGTCCAAGTAATAGCGGTAGGCGGAGAGGAAGCCGTTACCAGCTTCGTCAAAAACATCAAGGAAAGCCTCGTGCAATGGCAGACCTGCACGGAATACGGTTGCTAAGACAATATCGTTGTCGTGTGTGCTTACCTCGCATGGAGCGAGTGGCGTATTGATTGTCTTATTGCTGTAATCAAGCAACTTACTTATCTCGTATGCTTCGATATGTCCAATTCGCTTTATGTTCTCGCGAAAGCGCATACGGTTCTTTTGGATGTTTTCATCACGAAGTTCTGCCATGAACTTGTTGAGTACGGAGTTCTTGGCTCCAAGATTAATTACTTTCATAGTTATTTGATTTTCTACTTTACACTTTACACTTTAAACCTTATTCTTTATTCTTCGGCTTTTCCTTTCCATTAAAACTCTTCACCTTCATTCCCAGTTTTTCTGGGAGGATGGCATTTAGGAAGATGCCAACGATAGCAGCGAGAGCAAGACCTGAGATTGTGATAGGACCAATGCTGACACCACCTTGTTCGCTATATTGCACACCTATTGATATGACAAGAATAAGAGCTGCGACGAATACGTTTCTTGATGATGAGAAATCAACAGATGTCTCTACGAGGTTGCGGACACCTACGGCTGATATCATTCCATAAAGGATAAGGCTCACGCCACCGATAGTTGCTGCTGGCATAAGTCCTATGAGACATGCAAACTTAGGACAGAAACTCAGCAATATGGCAAAAACGGCTGCAAGACGGATAACGCGAGGGTCGAAAACCTTTGTGAGGTTCAGAACTCCTGTGTTCTCTCCGTATGTGGTATTTGCAGGAGCACCGAATATTGAGGCAAGGAATGTGGCGAGACCATCGCCGCAGAGAGTGCGATGAAGGCCTGGATCCTTTATGAAATTACGGTTCACGGTACTCTGTATGGCACACATATCGCCTATATGCTCCATAATCGTTGCAAATGCAATAGGGAAGATAGCGATAATGGAGGTTATTATAAGGTCATAGTCAGGGGCTTGAAAAACGGCAAATGCCGTGCGGTCCATAGATAATGGCATACCAATCCATGCTGCATCATTAAGCTTGGCGAAATCCACCTCTCCCATAAAGGCTGCAAGAATATATGATGCCATGACTCCAAGAAGGATAGGAACTATCTTTATTATCCCCTTTCCCCAAATGGAAGAACCAATCACAACGACAATAGCAACAATGGCGAGAAGCCAGTTTTGTGAGCAGTTGTTAATGGCTGAGCCTGAGAGCGTTAGACCGATTGCAATTACCATCGGACCTGTCACAATAGGAGGAAAGAAACGCATAACTTTCTCTGTGCCAAACATTTTCAGAAGAAATGCCATGATGAAATACATAATGGCTGCTGTTGCCACACCTATGCAGGCATAGTTGAGTGCCACTTCTTCCGTCAGGCCTTGTGCCATACCCAATTGCTTCACGCTGGCATATCCACCGAGAAAAGCGAAACTGGAGCCGAGAAATGCTGGAACCTTGAATTGTGAAACAAGATGGAAAATTAATGTTCCAATACCCGCAAATAGAAGTGTTGCGCTAACATCAAGTCCAGTGATAAGTGGAACAAGTACCGTAGCTCCGAACATAGCGAAGAGATGCTGGATGCCGAGAACAAAGAATTTAGGTCTTCCGAGACTTCTTGCATCATAGATGCCTTGACTTTGGTTGCTCATTTTTCAGGATTTTAATATACTGTCAAATAGGGGTTAATGTAGAAATTTCTCAACAAAAGTAAACAAAATATACATATAAAACAAGTATTAGCATAAAAAATCCTAATCAAATGCCTTATTTTTCTCAAAATACTCATTTTATTCACGAAAAATACGTATCTTTGCGTTCGTCAAATCAAATTTGTCAACGATAAATGAAAAAAGAGACAAAGAACTTTTATATTCAGTCGATTCTTGCCGGAACGCTCATAGGAATGGGTGATCTTGTGTATGTTGTCAGCGAAAGCCATATACTCGGTTCATTCCTATTCTCACTTGGGCTTCTCAGTATCCTCATCAAGGGATATCCTCTATATACGGGTAGGATAGGATATGTGGAAGGTGTGCGTGACCTTTGGAAACCTGTTGGTGGGATGCTGCCAATCATCGTCATGAATTTTATTGGCATAGCTTTTGTATGTAGTCTTGCAAATGCTTCAAGGCTCGACCTCTCGGCTGTTGATGCTATGGTAAAGACAAAAGTTGAGCAGTCGTGGTTTAGTGCCCTGTACCTCTCATGGGGCTGTGGAGCAATGATGTATCTGGCGGTAAACGGTTGGAGGAAGACGAGCAATCCGATAACGGTCATAATGCCTATCATGTTCTTCATCCTATGTGGCTTTGAGCACTGTATCGCCAACTACGGATACTTCTGGATGTGGATAGCAAGAGACGGCTTTGCCCATATTTCAGAACGTATCGTTGAACTTCCGCTTGGTTTCTCGCTTAATCTTCTCATAATGATTGTCGGAAACGCTTTGGGCAGCTTGACATTCTCGAAAATATAGAGTTTCAAAAATGGTAAAAAAATAGTAAATTGTAAATAATTAAAAAGTAAATAAAATTATGGATTACAAAGACTTCGACCGAATGGTCAATGAGGCAGAGGGCAACTATACTCGCTCTTATCAGCCTTCTACTACCTTGTCAGTATTGATGCGCAAGGTCTATACTTGGATGGCTCTTGCACTTGTTATCACAGGCATAACTGCCTATGGAGTGGCTACAACGCCATCTCTCATCATGGCTATAGCTAATAACTCAATCTTGTTCTGGGGACTCGTAATTGCTGAGTTCGGACTCGTCTTCGGAATCTCTGGTATGCTTCATAAGTTGAGCCTTACCACGGCAACACTCATGTTTATCGTGTATAGCGTGATAAATGGTGTACTTCTATCCTTTATCTTCCTTGTCTATACAATGAGTTCTATCGGAATGGTATTCTTTATCACAGCTGCAACATTTGGCGTTATGGCTTTGATTGGATATACCACGAAGACCGATTTGTCAAAGTTGGGAAGTATCCTCTTTATGGCTCTTATCGGACTTATCATTGCTACTGTGGTGAATATGTTCGTTCAGTCATCTGGTTTCCAGTTGATTATCAGCTATATAGGTGTACTTATCTTTGTTGGCCTCACAGCTTATGATACTCAGAAGATCAAGCAGATGCTTTATGAACAGAGTTCTGCTGACGAGAGTGCTCAGAAACTTGCCCTTCTTGGTGCTCTGAGCCTTTATCTTGACTTCGTGAATATCTTCATCTATCTGTTGAGAATTTTAGGCGATAGGAAGTAATTCTATTACAATAATACAACTGAAAGCAGAGGTATAAATGTGCAAAACATATTATGCCTCTGCTTTTTCTATTATCAGAATCTATTTTGCCATGTAAACCATTATCAGTTCCTCGTCCTTGTCTTCTATAGTTTTGAATCCAAGTTTCCTATACATCTTGGCTGCATAGTTCTGTTTCTGAACAGATAGGGAGATGCCTTTATATCCCTGTTTGCTAACTATTTCCTGCATTGATTGCATCAAGGCTGTGCCAATGCCTTTGCCACGATATTCTGGCAAAAGTGAAATTGCAAGAGAAGGCATATCGTCAGATATATGTCCATAGTCATTCATTATGCGCACCCAGACGGCTCCAACAATTTTGCTATCGAATTCTGCTACTAAACATATATCTCCGTCCTGTTCTCCGAATCTTTCGATATACACCTGAAGTTCAGGCTGTTTAATAATCTCGAAGGGTGGGGGAGTGATGCCATCAGGAATATATATGGCATGATATAGGAAAGTCTCAAGGACATTCCTTTCGTCTATTGATAATTCGCGGATTGTATAGTTCATTGTGTTGTGATTTCTGTTGTTAATGTCGATTATCAGGCTTCGCCATTGAGATGGAAATCAATTACTTTGCCTTCAGTTAAATCAATTCTTGCATCTCCATAATGATTTCCTCCGTCATCTACTAAATATGCATCATATTTTAGTCTTGAGTATAGAAAAGAACGGTCTGATGCGCCAACGATGTGTGCCAGACAAACATTGACAATAAGGTGACCATCTTTCATGTATCCATAATATTGTCTGAAATAATGATTGAATGGTAGAGGTTCAATCCCATCTTCTTTAAAAGAATTGGAGTATTCTGTTTTCCCGTTAGGTGCTTTGGCTTTAATCTTAAGATCCTTTATCGTGTAATAAAGTTTCTTGTCCATATAGTTCTCTAGAATTGTATGTGCCTGTTTCACTTGCTCGTTTGTAAGAATCAGTTTCCCATACTCTTTCCAGACATCTGGCTGATATTTCAAATTTATGTCAAGGGAATCGCTTGGAAAATCAGTAGCTTTTATGCAAATTGCTTTTTTAGTATGATTGATTCGCTTGAAGACTAAATCCTTGTCTGCTCCTGGGAAATCAGTTATCACAAGTATGCTATCGTGAAGTTCCTTTATGGTAAAGACATACTCTTTGTTGTTGTCATCTACAAGACAAAGGGAATCTCCTTTTACAGAAATACTTACATAGTGGTATATGCTGTCGTTTACAACAGGATCAATCCAAGCATGTTCTAATCTGGTCACATCAAGGAAATCTAGATTCGTGAATGCCAGTTCTGTGAACTTCACATCATTCTGGAGCTTCCAGTATGCGTATATGTCATCAGCAACTATTTCTTTTTTGCACGATGTGAAAAACAAGGTGCAAATGAGAATTGATGAGAGGATATGTAGTTTCTTAATCATTGGTTTGTTTTTGTTTTTATATTGATTCAATATAATTCTGATTTCTTTTTGTCTACCTTTTATGTCCGTTTATTTCTCCAATATTGGGAACGGACTTGGAACGGACCTGGAACGGAGGTAGAACGGACTTACTATGGAAGAGGTGTTTTGGGATTTTTGTTTCTAAGTGCAAATTTAAGAATTTATTTCCTCATACACAAATATTTTGATGTGAAAAAGCAAATAAAACGACATAAAAAAGTAAGTTCGACGATTTTCAATCATACATAAATTGTGCAAAATCATCGAACTCACGTTATTTGTTTTTTACTCTGACGGATTAATAGTCTTCGTCGTCTCCTACTTCCTCAGCCTCAATACCGAGTTCATCTGGGTCGGTATCGTATGTGGTACGATAACTCTCCTCTGTGAGCTTGTCATCATCGAATGCGTCATCGTCCTCGTCTGACTTGTAGTAGTCGTCCTTGATATCTACATCCTCATCGCTATCGGCATCATCATCCTCGAAGTGAACGCCATCCTCATCATAGCGCATCTTAACCTTAACCATTTCTGGCTTCTCCTTGGCGAAGATAGCCTCTGTCCATAGTCCCTT
This sequence comes from uncultured Prevotellaceae bacterium, assembly GCA_900315105.1. The sequence goes on from OMXX01000034.1 coordinate 21,236, forward strand.
TGGAATTTCAAGCACGTCAAAGCCATCCTCAAGCTTCTTCTCGTAAAGGCCTCCTGGCTTGTGAAGACGATCCTTTGGAAGGGTAGTGGTTGAAATGTCGAAACCGCTTTCGATGATATCCTTGATACTCTGAGACAAAGAATCCCAGCCGCCACCGAAGTTACGCTCGATAACCTCAAGGAGCTTAGCTGCAGATATGTGACGGATATTCTCGTATGTAAGATCAGTTACGCGGAGAATAGGGCGTTTCTTAATGGCGTACTTCACCTTGTTGCTCTCGTCAACACGAAGAAGTCCGACGCACATACCGCGCATCTCATATTTCCTAATGACTTCCGGGCGATCGACTTTAACCTCTTCAATCTCAAATGCAGAGCGGAGAATAGTGATGTATCTGTTGATATTCTCTGTCATATCAGCATCTTTTTCCCCTGCACTCCAAATTCTGAAGACATCATTCTCTTGAAGCTCCCATACATTACTCTTATTGAGTGTCTTGAGTGTGATTAATTTCTTGTCAGTTGCCATATGATTTAATTGTTATTTTGTTATTGTCATTACTTTTCGACTGCAAAAATACAACATATCGGGGTAACAAACAAATTTTTTAGCGATTATTTTTTGTCGGATTGATATATATTTCTTAATTTTGTATCCGAAATCAGTAATATTTATAATGAGTGAACCTTTGGCAGAGCGAATGCGACCTCGCACGCTCGATGAATATATAGGACAGAAACATCTTGTTGGCGAAGGCGCAGTTCTTCGTCGGATGATAGATTCCGGACATATCTCGTCTTTCATTCTCTGGGGACCTCCAGGGGTGGGAAAGACTACTTTGGCACAGATTATTGCCAATAAGCTCGATACTCCTTTTTATACACTTTCTGCTGTAACATCTGGTGTAAAGGATGTGCGTGATGTCATAGAGAAGGCAAAGAACAACAGATTCTTCGGCAATACAAGTCCTATACTTTTTATTGATGAGATTCACCGATTCTCCAAGTCTCAGCAGGATTCTCTTCTTGGAGCTGTTGAGCGAGGAGTTGTAACGCTTATAGGTGCAACGACGGAGAATCCTTCATTTGAGGTCATACGTCCTTTGCTCTCACGTTGTCAGCTTTATGTCTTGAAATCGTTGGAGAAGGCTGACCTTGAAGAACTTGTTAATCGTGCGATAACGCAGGATGTGGAGCTTCGAGAGCGTGACATCAAGTTGGAAGAGAGTGGGGCTTTGTTCAGATATTCTGGAGGCGATGCCCGTAAGTTGTTGAACATCTTGCAGTTGGTCGTTGATTCTGAAAGTACTAAGGAGGTGGTGATAACCGATAAACTCGTCGAGTCACGATTGCAACAGAATCCTCTGGCATACGACAAGGAAGGTGAGATGCACTATGATATAATCTCGGCTTTCATTAAGAGTATTCGAGGTTCTGATCCTGATGCGGCTCTGTATTGGATGGCAAGAATGATAGAGGGTGGGGAAGACCCGCAGTTTATTGCCCGTCGCCTCGTTATTTCTGCAGCCGAGGATATCGGACTTGCAAATCCAAATGCCTTGTTGCTTGCAAATGCCGCCTTTGATGCTGTTATGAAGATTGGCTGGCCGGAAGGTAGGATTCCACTTGCTGAGGCTTGCGTGTATCTGGCAACAAGTCCGAAGTCAAACTCTGCATACAACGGAATAAACGCTGCTATTCAACTTGTGCATAAGACTGGTAATCAGCCAGTTCCATTGCATCTCCGTAATGCTCCTACCCAGTTGATGGCAGAATTAGGATATCACGATGGGTATAAGTACCCTCACGACTATCCGAATAATTTCACTCCTCAGCAGTATATGCCTGATACTTTGAAGAATGAGCGTCTTTGGCATGCACAGCATTCTCCTTCCGAAGATAAGCAGTATCAGAATATGCTGAAGCTTTGGGGAGATAGGTTTCGGTAATTAAAATTATTAGAAAGATGTTAGGCGTAGATCATCTATTGGTAATCATCGAGTTTCTTGGTACGTTTGCCTTTGCCATTTCGGGCATAAGACAAGCGGCAGGCAAGAATTTTGACTGGTTTGGTGGCTTCATCTGTGGCATAGCCGTTGCTATTGGTGGAGGTACCATACGAGACGTATTGCTTGGCGTGCGTCCGTTTTGGATGACTGCTCCTATTTATATTATTTGTACCTTCATAGCTCAGTTGTTCGTGGTAGTCTTTTCACGATATATCAAGAAACTGGATAATGCGTGGTTCGTATTTGATACACTAGGTCTTGCTTTTTTCACTATTGCCGGTATGCAGAAAACACTTGCTATGGGACATCCGTTCTGGGTGGCAATAATAATGGGTACTATAACTGGAAGTGCAGGAGGCGTTATTCGTGATGTGCTCCTAAATTCCGTTCCTGTGATATTCCAGAAGGAGATATACGCAATGGCAAGTATAGTCGGTGGTATCTTGTATTGGCTGATGATATACCTTGAAGTTAATGTTACGGTATCTGCTACGATTTCATTCTTCGTTATTGTCGCCATTCGTTTCTTTGCCGTTAAATATCATTTGGCATTACCAAAACTTAAACAATTGTGATTATAAAAGTAAAAAGGGCCCATCATCTCGATGAGCCCTTTTTCTTCTTTTTTTGTTTTCTAAAAGGTAATGTATTAGTCTGGTCGGTTTCTCACGAATAAAAGACCAGATCTGTTGACTTTATCTGTAAGTGGGTGCAAAATTACTCATTTTTTTTCGTATATGCAAGAAAAGTTGGGAAAAAATTTTATTATCTCGGAAAAATGTACTACCTTTGCACATATTTTTAATAAATTTTAATTATAATAGGAAAACATATGAATGTTCTTGTAACTGGTGCAAACGGACAACTTGGAAACGAGATGCGTATCGTTAGCCGTAACAGTTCAGATAAATACATCTTTACGGATGTAATGGATATTGAGGGCGTTCAGACGACTCATCTTGATATTACTGACATTGAGGCTATCCGAACTATCGTGAAAGACAATGATGTAAAATGTATTATTAACTGTGCTGCATATACTAATGTGGATAAGGCAGAGTCGGATGAGGCTTTCTGTCGTGTGCTGAATGCCAAGGCTCCTGAGAATCTTGCTGTTGTGATGGCTGAGGTTGACGGACTTCTCGTTCACGTCAGTACAGATTATGTGTTTGGTGCAGATCCGTATAATGTACCTTGCAAGGAAGATCAGAAGGGAACCCCTACAGGAGTCTATGGTAAGACAAAACTTGAGGGCGAGCAGGCTATTATAGCAAGTGGTTGCAAATACATAATACTTCGTACAGCATGGCTATATTCTGAGTTTGGAAAGAACTTTGTAAAGACGATGCTGAACCTGACTGCTACAAAGCCACAGTTGAAAGTGGTTTTTGATCAGGTTGGAACTCCTACCTATGCACTCGATCTTGCTAATGCTATCTATGACGTTGTAAATGGTAGGATGTATGAAGGAAATACCGGCATCTACCATTATTCAAATGAAGGTGTCTGCTCTTGGTATGATTTCACAAAGATGATTGCCATGCTGAGCGGTCATAATGATTGCGATATCCAGCCTTGTCATTCTGATGAGTTCCCAAGTCCGGTGGTACGTCCTTCTTATTCTGTATTCGACAAGACAAAGGTAAAGAATACATTTGGGGTGAAAGTGCCATATTGGCTTGATTCCCTCAAAACCTGTTTGAGAAATATGAACGAACTTAAATAACTCTATATAATGAAAGGAATTGTTCTTGCTGGTGGCAGCGGTACAAGATTGTATCCTATCACAAAGGGTATCTCAAAGCAGTTGATGCCTATTTATGACAAACCGATGATTTATTATCCGATAAGCGTGCTTATGCTTGCGGGTATTCGTGACATCCTGATTATCTCTACTCCTTTTGATCTTCCGGGATTCAAGCGTCTTCTTGGCGATGGTAGTGACTATGGGGTGCATTTCGAATATGCTGAACAGCCTTCACCAGATGGTCTTGCACAGGCATTTACTATCGGTGCAGATTTTATTGGCGATGATAGTGCATGTCTTGTTCTTGGTGACAATATCTTCCAGGGAACAGGTTTTTCTAAGATGCTCCGAGAGGCTGTACGTACAGCTGAAGAGGATAAGAAAGCAACAGTATTTGGCTATTGGGTAAATGATCCTGAGAGATATGGAGTTGCAGAGTTTGATAAGCAAGGCAATTGCCTCTCTATTGAAGAGAAACCAAAGGAGCCTAAGTCAAACTATGCCGTTGTAGGATTGTATTTCTATCCAAACAAGGTTGTAGAGGTTGCACGTAATATCAAGCCTTCTGCTCGTGGTGAGTATGAGATTACTACCGTAAACCAGAAATTCCTTGAAGACGGAGAACTGAAGGTTCAGACTCTTGGTCGTGGTTTTGCTTGGCTTGATACCGGAACTCATGATTCTCTTTCTGAGGCAAGTACATATATAGAGGTTCTTGAGAAACGTCAGGGATTGAAGGTTGCTTGCCTTGAGGGCATTGCATACCGTAAGGGATGGATTGATGAGGACAAGATGCGTGAACTTGCCAAGCCTATGCTCAAGAACCAATATGGACAGTATCTCCTCAAGGTAATTGATGAAGTGAAGAGATTCGGTTCTGGGTTGGAATAATTTTAAGGAGTAAAGATTAAAGTATAAAGAGTAAAGTTTAAAGTGGAAGTAATAAAAACAGATATAGAGGGTGTGCTCGTTATTGAGCCTCGTGTTTTCAAGGATGCGCGTGGATATTTCTTTGAGAGTTTCTCACAGAGGGAATTTGACGAGAAGGTAGGTGCAATTCTTGGTCATACAATAAACTTCGTACAGGACAATGAATCAATGTCTTCTTATGGCGTGATGCGTGGTTTACATTTCCAGCGTCCTCCTTTCACACAGAGCAAGCTTGTTCGTTGTGTTAAGGGTGCTGTGCTTGATGTAGCTGTTGATATCCGTAAGGGCTCTCCTACATATGGAAAGCACGTATCATGTCTTCTCACAGAAGACAACCACAAGCAGTTCTTTGTTCCAAGAGGTTTCGCTCACGGTTTTGCCGTACTTTCTGAAACTGCAGTATTCCAGTATAAGTGTGATGAATTCTATCATCCTGAAGCAGATGGAGGTATCTCTATTGTTGATGACTCTCTTGGTATTGACTGGCAGATTCCTACAGATAAGGCTATTCTTTCTGAAAAAGATACCAAGCATGAATGTCTCAAGGATTTCGATTCTCCATTCGATATTAACGTAAGCCTTTACTAAAGTGGAAAGTGTATAGTGTAAAGAGTAAAGAAATAGAAAGTTATGAAGAATATAGTTATCACCGGCGGTGCTGGTTTCATCGGAAGCCATGTAGTTCGCCTTTTCGTAAATAAGTACCCTGAGTATAATATCATCAATCTTGACAAGCTTACATACGCAGGTAACCTCGCAAACCTTAAGGATATCGAGGATAAGCCTAACTATAAGTTCGTGCGCATGGACATCTGCGACTTTGATGCATTCTACAAACTTATGCAGGACGAGAAGATTGACGGTATCATTCACCTTGCTGCTGAGAGTCATGTTGACCGTTCTATCAAGGATCCGTTTACTTTTGCACGTACAAACGTGATGGGTACGCTAACCCTTCTTCAGGCAGCAAAGCTCTATTGGGAGTCTTTGCCAGAGAAGTATGAGGGCAAGCGTTTCTATCATATCTCTACCGATGAGGTATATGGTGCCCTGAAGATGACACACCCAGAGGGCATAGAGCCTCCATTCACAACAAAGGCTTCAAGTTCACAGCATCATGAGGCTTACGGAGAGGATTTCTTCTATGAGACAACAAAGTACAATCCTCATTCTCCATATTCTGCTTCGAAGGCATCTTCCGACCATTTTGTTCGTGCTTTCCACGATACATACGGTATGCCTACAATCGTGACAAACTGCTCAAACAACTATGGACCTTATCAGTTCCCAGAGAAGTTGATTCCGCTCTTTATCAATAATATACGTAATCGTAAGCCATTGCCGGTATATGGTAAGGGAGAGAATGTGCGCGACTGGCTCTTTGTAGAGGATCATGCCCGTGCAATCGACCTTATCTTCCATAAGGGAACTATTGCTGAGACATATAACATCGGCGGTTTTAATGAGTGGAAGAACATCGACATCATCAAGGTTGTAATCAATACCGTTGACCGTCTGCTTGGACGTAAGGAGGGTGAGGATATGAATCTCATTACATACGTTACCGACCGTCTCGGACATGATGCCCGCTATGCTATCGATTCTACAAAGCTTCAGAAGGAACTTGGCTGGGAGCCAAGCCTCCAGTTTGAAGAGGGTATAGAAAAGACTGTGAAGTGGTATCTCGAAAACCAGGAGTGGATGGATAACATCACAAGCGGTGATTACGAGAAGTATTATGATGATATGTATAAAAACCGTTAATGGAGAATAACGAGTCTTGGAAACATGAAGGAAAAAGCTGGTATCTGTTGAGGTATGGCCAGATTTCCTTTCAGAAAATGCATAGCCAACTTGAGAATTCCGGTCTTGAGTTCTTCCTGCCGTCATATACTGCGGTAGAGAATCGCAAGCAGGGCGTACAGGTTCGTGTGGAAAGGGCGTTGATGTTCAATATGATGTTCATCCACTCTTCCCTCGACGAATGTGTACAGTTCGTTGTGAATAATCCCGGGGTGAATTTCATGGTGAAACCGTCTGAGGAACATCCGTCTGTTTCCCTGAATCAGCTTACGCCCGAGGAGAAGAAGAAGGAGTTCTGCTACGATAAGGCCACATTCCGTTATGTGATTACCATTCCGGAAAGGCAGATGGATATGTTCATCAAGACCGTGACAAATCGTAATACAAGGACTGTTCCTTTCATGAAGCCTTCGGAAATCGACTTGGAAAAGGGTGACAAGGTGAAGATTATAGGCGGTCCTTACGATGGTGTTGAGGGCATACTTGAAAGCCAGAAGGGTAAGGATGGCGGTACTGTCTATGTCCACATTCTGAATTTCATAGCCACACGCACCACCGAGATACGTCCTGAGTTCATACAGATACTGGAGTTTGCCAAAACAGGCAAGCACATGTATAAGAAGTTTGACTCCTTCATGACCCGCGGCCATCGTTGTGTTCTGTCTCATGCCAATGGGGAAAAGATATCCGCACGCGATAATTCATATCTTAACGTCTTCATACGCAGGTTTTCCGAACTCAAGACTCCTACGGTGAACATGACGGCAAAGCTGCATCTTTTTCTCTTTATTGCATATACTTGCCTTGACAGAAAGACGGAAGCCGACGTACATGAGAAATTCCTGCAGGATTATCTTGAACAGATATCCTCGGAGTCAATGCGTCTCAAGTGCCTGCTCTATCTATTCGGTTGCACAGGCTCGAAGGTGTATAAAAAGCAGATGCAGTCAATGATAAAAGGCTGGAGGAAGAACTCCAAGCTTGACAGCAAGAAACAGGAGATAAAGGATGCCTTCCTTGAATTTGAATGGGTTTGGGATGGAGGTGATGAGTGAAAAGTGAAGAGTGAAGAATTTAAGTTGCATTTATAGCGAAAGGTGATTATCTACCTTAAAACGCAATACAAACTTAAATTCTTCACTCTTCATTCTTCACTCTTCACTTTTTTTCTCTTCACTTTAGGCATTTCTCCTCCTGAATTCCGCCACCGTTATGGCAGTTGCAATAGCCACGTTGAGGCTTTCGGCGGTGTCGCGTTCCGGGGGATAGGAAGGGATTAGCAGACGGTGGCTTACCAATTCCCTTATGGCAGGTGAGATGCCGTTACCCTCGTTTCCCATTACGATAATGCCATTTGCCGATAGTTGGCTGTTGTATATGTTCTCTCCGTCCAAAAGTGTGCCGTAAATAGGTATATCCCTGTCTAATTTCCTGAGAAACTCTGTAAGGTCGGTATAGAAAACCTTCACCCTTGATATGCTGCCCATTGTCGCCTGGACAACCTTGGGCGCATACGCATCGGCAGTTGTCTGGCTGCAAATGATCGTGTCAATACCAAACCAATCCGCAATTCTTATTATCGTACCGAGATTGCCGGGGTCCTGAACTCCGTCAAGTGCTATGCATAGATGCTCCCGAAACCAGTTTTCTTCGGGAATGGTGTTGTTGTCGGGTATCTCAAACACGCCGAGTACCTGTTGCGGATGCTGCAGGAAGCTGGTCTTGCGAAGCTCGTCTTCTGTAACCGTAATTAAGAGTGGACCCTCTCCCCGCTCCCCCTTAAAGGGGGAGGGCTGATTGGTAGAAATGTCTCCCTTTAAGGGAGATTTAGAGGGTCTGCTCATCCACTCCTCGCATCCTACAATCATCTTCGGATTATAGCCTGCATGTAGCAGTTCTTCTACAATCTTGAATCCCTCCGCAACAAAGACATTATCCTTCTTGCGGTTCTTCTTCAGTTCAAGACTGCTGATGTATTTCTGTTGGTTCTTGGAGATCATAGTTAGTGTCTTCTGATTTTCCAAGTGCAAAGTTACTGTAAAAAATACTAAATCATTCCGTTTGCATAGATTTTTTTTTGTTTCTTACGAAAAAAATAGTAATTTTGCATATTATTATGTACATAGCACATAACATGGCACAACGCCTTCGCAATATAAAATCTAATATATCGTACACTTTCCTTGTGTTCGTCCTGCTCGTCTTGGCAGGATGTGATGGTACGCGCTATGTGGCTGATGGTGACTATCTGCTTACCTCCGCACGTGTTTCCTGCGAGAATCCTCGTATCAATCTCACCACGATGGATACCTATATCCGTCAGCGCCCTAACTCCAAATGGCTTTCTACGTTGAAGGTGCCTCTCGGATTCTATTCCATGTCAGGTGCCGATACTACGAAGTGGATTAACAGAACCCTTCGTAACTGGGGACAGGCTCCTGTGGTATATGATAGCGTTCTTACAGCCCGTACAGTTGAGGATATCACCGCAGCAGTTCGCAATGAGGGTTTTCTCAATGCTCAGGTCATTCCGCAGTTGTCTGCTGTAGGAAAACGAATTAAGGTGAACTATGACATCGAAACAGGCAGTCCCTATGTCGTGCGGAAGATAAGCCATAACATCGAGGACCCCGCTATTGAAACCTTGCTTACGCAGAATAAGCAGTTGCTTGACATGCATTCCGGCCAGATATTCAGCGTAAACCAGTTGGGTAGGAATCGTAACCGTATAACAGAATATCTCAATAATCACGGATACTATCTGTTCAATAAGGAGTTTATCAGTTTCGATGTTGACAGTTCTCAGATGAATCGCACGGTGGATGTCACCATGAACCTTGAGCTCTATCGTCGTAACAGTTATCAGAAATTGTCACAGCACCCTCTATATCGTGTTCGTAATGTGTATTTTGAGGGAGCAAACACCCCTGATTTCAAACTGCGTCGGTCTGTCCTTGAGCAAAACTCGTTCATAGCACCGGGACAGCCTTATAGTGCTGCCGATCTGCAGAAGACGTACACGCGCTTCTCACGCCTTCAGGCTATAAGATACACAAGTATCCACTTCGACGAGAACCCCGACAGCCTCTATCTTGACTGCCACATTCAGGTGTCACCGCAGAAGACGAACTCCATACAGTTCCAGCCTGAGGGAACGAATACCGCAGGCGACTTTGGAGCCGCTGTTTCTCTGATTTATCAGAACCGTAATGTGTTCCATGGTAGCGAACTCCTGAACGTCACGGCTCGTGGAGCATATGAGGCCATTCGCGGACTTGAAGGCTACCAGAGCCACGACTATGAGGAACTGGGACTTGAGACATCCCTCGCATTTCCGCGTTTCCTCTTCCCATGGATGAAAAAATCATTCCACCGTCGCAGTTCTGCCACTAGTGAGATACTCTTTAGTTTCAACCGTCAGAACCGCCCTGAGTTCCAGCGCCGTATATTCACAGCAGCATGGAGATACAAATGGAGCAATCCTCAGAAGCATATCCAGTACAAGGTGGATGCCATCGACGTGAACTTCATCTCAATGCCTTGGATTTCAGAGACTTTCAAACACGACTATCTCGATTCCGTGTCCAACCGCAACGCCATCCTGCGCTATAATTATGAGAACCTCATGATTATGAAGGCTGGTATAGGTTTGACTTATAGTGACAGGGACAAGACCATTCGTCTGAATCTTGAGACTGCCGGCAATTTCCTTCATCTTCTTGCCGGTCCTTTGAATTTCAAGAAAAATGAATATGGACAGAATATGGCATTAGGCATTGCCTATGCACAATATGTCAAGGGTGATGCCGACTATTCCCATCTCTTTGCCTTGGATGACCGCAATAATCTTGCCGTCCATGCACGTCTTGGCATAGCATATCCGTATGGCAACTCCACCATCCTGCCTTTCGAGAAACGCTATTTCGCAGGTGGTAGCAATAGCGTGAGGGGATGGAGCGTCCGTAGTCTCGGTCCTGGAGGATATACTGGCAAGGACGGACGTATCGACTTCATCAACCAGACAGGCGACATCAAACTTGAGTTCAGCACAGAGATGCGCTCAAGGCTGTTCTGGAGGTTTCAGGGTGCCGTCTTTGTCGATGCCGGAAATATATGGACGATACGCGAGTATCAGGACCAGCCCGACGGGCAGTTCAAGCTCGATACTTTCTGGAAACAGATTGCCGTGGCATACGGCGTAGGTCTCCGACTTAACTTTGACTATTTCGTAGTACGATTAGATATGGGTATGAAAGCGGTTAACCCTGCTTATACCACAACACGCGAGCATTTCCCGCTCGTACATCCAAAATTCTCACGTGATCACGCATTCCACTTTGCTGTGGGATTCCCGTTCTAAGAAGACTAGACCCTCTAAATCTCCCTGCATAGGGAGACTTTTTAGCGCTCCGGCTCTCCCCCTATGCAGGGGGAGCGGGGAGAGGGTCTTTTAATTTAAATAATTTATAATGACAGAAAAGACAACCGAAGTGGTAGTTTCCGAGGCTGGTAATGAAAAACAGCCTCGTAGAAAACCGGCAGTACGTAAGGCTGCAACCACAAAGAAAAAGGCTGCCAAGAAGGAAGAAGCTGTTGAGCCTGTAATCGAAGTAAAAGAAACAGAGGCTCCTGCAAAAAAACAACCACAGCGACGTGGACGTAAACCGAAACAAACAGCCGTAGAGGCAGCCAAGACAAAGACAGAAAACAATGACGCTCCTGTTCAGGCAACAGCCCAACACACAGAATCGCAGGATGCAGTCGTAGAAGTTCAGAATCCAGTTCCTGAAAAGCCTAAGAAAGAGGAAACAAATGCTGAGGTAAAGAACGAAAAAAAACCTTCTTCCGAACCTGAGAAAGTGACTGGCAAGACAGAGGAAAAGGGTAGGGCAGAAGAAATCAAGAAAGAGGTTAAGGCTGATGTAAAGGCCGAGGTAAAGGTAGAGGATAATTCCAACATCCAGAAGTCAACACCTAACACCCAACACCAATCTGCCAACACCCAGAAGCCAATCCCTCCGTTCAATCCCGTCCGTATCGACACCATCGTAGATATGGTGAATGCGCCAAAGGGACAGCTCCTTCTCAACGATCAGCAGATTCAGCAGCTCACACAGGAGGAGGCTCTCAAGCGCTTCCGTTGGATAGAGGGCACTCTCGCTTGGGTACTCAACTATGATGTCGTTATCTCAGATACCAACATCTGGCTCGAACTTCTCGTCGGCCATACCTCAAGTCATAGTGACCCTAAGGTTAATGCCCGACTTATGTTTGAGCGTCAGCTTGAGTTCATCTCAAAGCTCGTGCGCTACCGTGGCGGACGTTTCATGATGATGAGCGAGACATACGAGGAGATTGACCGTTTCGCCACTCAGCAGGCTCCTACAAACTATAAGGATGCTGATTTCGCCGATGAGGCATTGTGCCGTAACGTGTCTGCGCGTCTTGCAAAGCGACTCATCCTCTCCCAGCTGCGCGAGAACCGTCTGAAGATTGAGGGTATCTGTGCTGAGAGCCATCATGCTGCTTTTGCCGATCCTGCCATCATCCGCAAGACCGTGGAACTGTTCTCTGTGGGCAAGCGTGTATTGCTTCTTACGAATGACGCATCTGTGGCAATCCGCAGTATGGGTATGTGCGACGACCTCCAGCGCATCAACGGCATCGACGATGAGACGTGGGAGCACATCTATGCACCATTGCGCCCTATGGTCATCACGATGGACGACCTGAAGGTACTCGACCTATACACACGTCAGTATCACTTCCTCCAGATGGCTGCCGGCAAACAATGGATGGAAGATGTGCCACAACGTATGGAGAAGCGCAATATCCAGCCGCTTACTCTCTGGCTCGACGGTTTCCGTCCAGGCGACAAACAGTCGGAGATGAACATGAACAAACAGCAGCAGAAGCAACAGAAACAGGCAAAGCAGACGCAGCAGAAGCAACAGCAGAAACAGCAGAAGCAGGAGCAACAGAAGACTCAGGAACAAGAACAGCCGAAGCAACAGCAGGCAAAGCCTGTGCAGCAGAAGAATGAGCCAAAGCAGTCTCAGGCTGAGCAGAAGCAGGAACCAACGGCATCCGAGATGGTCATCGTGACCGACATCCCTAATACTCCTGAAATGCCAGATACTCCTGCAAATGCAGAATCCCAGGAGCCTACGGAAGCAGCAGAGCAGCCAACTCAGCAGCGTAAGCGTCCGCAGAGAAGACGTCCGCAGCGTAAGCGTCCGCAACAGGCACAGCAAGATAGTTAAGAGTGAAGAGTGAAAAATTTAAGTTACATTTATAGCGAAAGGCGATTATCGACTTAAAAACGCAATACTAACTTAAATTCTTCACTCTTCACTCTTATCTCTCTTAAAAGGGAAGGGCGACAGTATTTATTTACTGCCGCCCTTATGTTTATAGTAGGAGTAGTTTCTTAATTCCTTAATTCCTTAATCTCTTAATCTCGACCTATTCTTCAACAATCGGGTAAAGCTCGATGAACTCGCCCTGATGACTCTTGCCGTCGTTAATGAGCTCGGCGAACTTCTCGCCAACGGTATCGATGTCGTGGAAACCAGGCAAAGACATATTGCCGTTAAGGTCGGTAGTCGTAGGTCCTGGGTGAACAGTAAAGATCTCGACTGGGATATTATTCTGCTGGAACTCCATAGCCATGATACCCGTCATCGCATTCTGCGAAGCCTTACTTGCAACGTATGCCAGAGGATGCCAGTAAGGACTCACCTCAGAAGGAACGGTAACATTAGCGATTCTGCCCTCGTTCTTCTGAATAAGAGGCAGAAGAGCCTTGGTCAAGGCAAACGTACCGATATAGTTCACGTCAAGCGTCTCCTTGATATCCTTAATCTCGGTTTCCCAACTCTTGTGAGCCATATTACCCGGAATACCCGCGTTGTTCACAAGCAGATTAACCTCAGGATATTTTGCATTAAGCTCATCTGCCGCATTTTTTATAGAGTCGAGGTCGGAAAGTTCCACCTTCACCCAACCTGCTACATCAACGTTCAGGGCCTTCAGCTTCGCAATCGCATCATTCGCACGTTTCTCGTCACGTGCTCCGAGTACAACCCTCCAGCCGCTAAGTCCAAGATTCTTTGTTATTCCAAATCCTATGCCTTTATTGGCACCTGTCACAAATACTGTCTTCTTCATTTCGTTTGTAGTTTTTATTCAATCTGCAAAAGTACACATAATAACGTATCGTTATTATGATTTGTTCCGAAAATGTCGATATTTGCTCCGAAAAGGAATAATCTTTAGGTTGCGTAAGGACCTTATAAAACGGGGAAGGGCGATAGTATTTCTACTGTCGCCCTTTTTAATGTTGTTTTAAACTGATTTCTAAGCTTTGTGTTTTTCCTCTATGCGGTTGGGAGGATTAACCTCTCATACCGTTAAGAGTCTTAACAACCATGTAAATGCTGAACAATGCTGCTACATAAACTGCACTTGTCATTACCATAAATGTTGTCATAATGTGTTTCCTTTCTTAATTTTTAAATGTTATCCTTTATATAAATACTAATACTCGTCTTCAGTAAAATTGCATCTCTTCGATGTTCATTTCTGATTTCGAGTGCAAAGGTATAACAAATTGTGTGGGCACACAAATATTTTTTTAATTTTATGGTAAAAAGTGGCAAATAATAAATTTATGTCAAGAAAACCGCGTTTTTTGCCTTTTCTTGCTCTAAATCAGCCAAAATACCCCTAAAATAGGCGAAAACAGCTTACAAATTGACATATATCATCTCTAAATCCTGTCTAGCACAGTTTTTAGGATATTTTCCATCGTATTTTTATATGTCGTGTTCATTTCCTTGTCGTATCGGTTGGCAATAACCATACAACAGGTTGTAGCCTTGTGTCCGAGCATAGCCGACATACCGGCAACGGCTGAAGATTCCATCTCGAAGTTGCATATCTTCAAGGTCTCGCCATTTTCTGGAGAGGTATAAGAGAATGCCTCTACCTTCTGATTCTGCTCCGGATCTTGTATCTTCAGGCGTATCTGCCTTCCCTGAGGACCATAGAAACCGCCACAAGAAGCCGTAATGCCACGATGCATATCTGTACCGCCTATTCTTCGGCTCAGCTCGTCATCAGCTACGGCAACGTATGGGGCGCCCTTCTTTTCCGACCAGTTCATGTGCTTGCGGAAAGCCTCCTCCAGTTTGAGGTCACAAACCTTGTCGCGATCTGCGTAATAGTTCAGCAGACCGTCGAAACCGATGCTCTTTACAGATATAATAGGGGTGCCGATAGGGGTGTCCGGTTGCAGACCTCCACATGTTCCTATGCGCACGATATCGAGGGTGCGATGCTGAGGGTTATCCTCGCGTGTGGCGTAGTTGATGTTTGCAAGTGAATCGAGTTCGGTAAGCACGATATCGATATTATCGCAGCCTATTCCTGTTGACTGTACAGTTATCCGCTTACCTTTGTAAGTTCCTGTAATGGTATGAAACTCGCGGTTTGAAACCTCTATTTCAATGGAATCAAACATTTTCCCAATCGTAGTAACCCTCTCAGGGTCGCCTACGAGTATTACTTTGTCAGCCAGATTCTCCGGCTTCAGATGAAGATGGAAACAACTGCCGTCTTCATTGATGATAAGTTCTGAAGGTGGGTACATAGTGTTAATAGAATAAAGACAGCCCTGCGGCCCCTCACCCGCCCTGCGGGCACCCTCTCCCCAAGGGGCGAGGGAAAAATTACTTTTGTCCTCTGAAAAGAGAACGTGATTAGAAATTACTAACTTCCCCCTCGCCCCTTGGGGAGAGGGTGCCCATAGGGCGGGTGAGGGGCCGTTAGTTATTATTTTGTTAATGTTTCAATCTCAGTATTCCTTATCTGCTTTTCAGTAAGGTTGAGTTTCTGGCGCTCGTTGAACACCTGCACCTCCATCTGGGCGATGGTGTTGGCGAGGTTCTTATTGCCGTTGTGGTATTTCGCGCGCATCTCCTCCAGCTGCTTCTCCCTTGCCTCTACGTTGTTCTTCATCGTGAGATAGGTAGGGAACTGACTCTGGTTTACGCTGCTGCGGAAATCTGAAACATTATGATACACCAGCTTTTCGTTTATAACGAACTCGAAGCTGTGTTCTTTCTTTGTGCCCTTGGTTTGACGGGCTTCTGAAAGGCGTGATTTTGCCGATGCCAACACCTCTTGGTCCATCTGTGAGTCCTTGATGGCTCTCAAACGTGCCAGACGGTCAAGCTGTACCTCCGGCATATTCTCCACGTCGTATGTCTCGCGCGTCTCCGTAGGCTGGAAGATATACACACATGTCTTGCCCTCAGGCTGACGGCGATTTGAAACCAAATAGCCCAGGTCGTTGAACTCGTCTATTATATAATAGGTCTCGTCGCCGAATGAGTTGAAAGGCAGACCGAGGCTCTGAGGCTTGTAGAACGAGTGGCTGTCGCTATCATATACCGTGAAATATATGTCGTAGAGTCCCATAGAGTCCTCGCCACCCTTTGCGGCAAAGTAAAGGGTTACGCCGTCCGACATCATATATGGGCAGATGACATCCTCCACGCCCTCAAGCTCTATCGTCTTTGCGGCATCCCATTTCTTGCCCAATCGTTCCTCAACCATAAGCACGTGGCATGAATCCTGCATCACGGATGAGTATCTCTTGTCCTCAAACTCGTTTGTATAGAAATAGTCGTAGCCTTTCCCTTTCTTGCTCTTCTTGATGCTTATTTTTCCGCATGAAGAGGATAGGGGGATATGCTTCAGAAAGTCATTCTCATCTGTTACCAAAGAGTCGATAAACATCACCTTGGCGGTAGATGGCAATAGCTTTGCAAAGTTCAGATCCTCTGCCGTAGGAACCACAGGTGCAGGCTTTACGGCTTTTGCAGCAGCCTTTGCTGCTGGTCTTGCGGCTGGCCTTACTGCGCGTGCCACCTGTGCCTGAGATGTTGATACCCCAAGGAAGAGAGAGAGAATAGCTATGTAGAGTCTTGAATATTTCATTGTCATTAGCATATTTTTCGCTTTTTGTGTGCTTCTTCGCACGAAGAAAATAGGGTTCGTCGTTCGTAGAGCGGTGCCCGTCTCCGATTTTCGAGTGCAAAAATACAAAAAAGAAATGATATTATCAAGCTTTTGAGCGTTTTTTTCTTACAGCGAGCACCATTCCAACTATCAAAATCACAGCTCCGGCTATTGCCATGAAGGTGATGCGCTCTCCTAAAATTACATGTCCTGCCACCATCGCTACAAGACTCTGGAGGTATATGAAATTAGTTGATTTCACAGCTCCAAGCTTTCGCATTACCCAGTTCCATAGCAGATAGCCGCCTGTAGAGGCTACGAATCCGAGGAATATCAGATTGCCCCATATCGTCATGTTGCCCGAGGTAAGAAGCCCGATGTTGAGAGGATGCACAAGGGCAAAGTAGGGTAGGATAGTCACCAGACCGTAGAAGAATACCTTTCTCGTAATGAAATCGGCTGAGTATCTGCCCATTATCCTTCGCATGAAGAGTGAGTAGAATCCCCATGTGAAGGATGCTCCGAGGGCGAGGGCATCGCCAAGAGGATTGAGGTGAAGGATAAACTGACCGTTGAGCACCACCAATACAACGCCCACGAATGCCAGTACAGAGCCGAATATCTGCCTTGCGCTCAAACGCTCGCTCTTGTAGAATATAGCCAGAAGCATAGCCGTTACCAATGGTGTGGTACTAACGAGTATGCTTACGTTTGAGGCGGTAGAGTGGAGTAGAGCCATATTCTCCACAAGGAAATAGATAGAGCCGCCCATCAGACCAAGTCCCACGAGAGTCAGCTCGTCGGCTATCGAATTGGCAAACAGCCTCTTATGCGAAAGGCATAGCATACACAGGTAGGCTATGACAAAACGCACGAAGAAGATATCAGCAGGCAGCAACCCGCTGTTGAGCAGAACCTTACTGCTGACAAATGTTGTGCCCCACATAAGGACAACGAATAATGCTACGAAGTATGGCATTCCTTTAGATATTCTGCAAAAACCTTAGCTGCACTCTCAACCTTCCTGACACATGGGCGTTTCTTGTAGTATTCGGCATTACGCTCGTCAGGTATGTTGGTGTCAGTCACCACTTTACAACCGTTCATCTTGAGTAATTCTGCACAAATCAGACTTCCATTCCTCTCCTTGAACTTAGCCATCAATTCCTGCACAAGCTTATAGCATTCTGCCTTACCCTCGCGGTCGTTACCCTCGGTCTGGCCTTTCTCCAAGCCTGCGAGGACGACGAGAGCTGAAGCTGCGCCACACATCATGCGCATCCTACCCACACCACCGCCGAAACCGGCGCTGATGCGTTTTGCCATAATATCGTCAAGACCGTACATGTCAGCAAATGCTGCGACGACGGCCTGTGAACAGCCGTAGCCTTGCATGAAACATTCTACGGCTCCTTGTACTCTATCCTTTTCCATAAAATGAATGTATTGTGTGGATTATTATCCTCGCATATCTTTATTATGTCTGCAAATATATACATTTTTTTCGAGACTTCATGCCTTTATATATAGAAATGTGGATAATTCTCTCGGAAAAAATGATTAAAGACAAGGCTGACGTGCGTTTATTATCATTTTTGTTCAGGTTTGTTATTATCCGCATTTACCCGACAGGCGGGCTGCAAGCCCAACAAGCTCATAGCCCAGGGTAACACCCTGGGGAGATTAGGGTGGGGGAGCTAACGCCCTGTAAGGGCAAAAGCTCTAATATGATTAATTCTTTTGCCCCTACAGGGCGAAATTACCTACTACCATTTTCCTAGGGCGATGCCCTAGGCTATTAGCTTATTGCCCCTTCGGGGCGCTATCGGATATGCTGATGATTATTTGTCGTAATTTGAGCGCCGTAGGTGCGACACCTAAAAGGGCGGTTCGTAAGAGCCGTTATATTATGGGGATTATAGTAATCTGAGGTCTGAAGGACCGACACCTAAAGTCTTCAGGTGTCGCACTTACAGCGCTCCTTTAATCACGCATCTATAGAATAACAGCCCTTACGGACTGCCCTTGTTTTTTTAGATGGCGAAAGCAAGAAATACGACTTGCGTCGGGGTTGGAAAGTAAATTGTCAGAAAATTAGAATCAGTAAATTCTTTTCAGATACATTAGATAAATCCGTTTCTTTTTTCTTTTCGAACACAGAATGCACGAAAGAAACGAAGGCCTTCGTTTATTCTGTGTCTTCCGTGTTCATGTTTTATATTGACCACAGACATTCAGGATCTCACAGATGTCAATCACGAGCGCAAGCGAGATAATCTGTTTAATCTGTGGTCGTTTAGAATTTACTGAATATAATTTACTGGTTTAATTTCCTTCCACTTGCTTTAGCTTGATGAGCCTAAGCGAATAATTTACTTTCAAAAAATATTTCAGGGCGCAAGCCCAGTTTCTTATTGGTAAAAGATTGCGTAGATTGTAAATTTTTGTCAGTTCAGCACTGGAGGTGCGTTAAATTTGAATTTGTTTTTATATGTTTTTATTGGTTTTGTCCTGTTTTTTTAGATGGCGAAAGCAAATGATTTGCAGAAAAAAAACGTGCAAATCATAATGACCTGCACGTTCTAATCTAAATTATTAGTTATTATTAATTATTTGAATTATTTACTTGAAAATCAACTGGGCAAACTGATAGAGGCTGCGACGCCAAGTCTGCCACTCGTGAGCTGTTCCAGGAGAAACATAGCTGTGAGCGTTGATGCCGATAGCCTTGAGGCTTTCAGCAGCCTTGCCTACGCTGTTGTCGCCCTCAGCCATTCTTGTCTCCTTACCACCGGCACTCATGAAGAGCACCTTGTTGGTCTTCTTGAAGTCGTTGGCATCCTTCAGCTCGTCAACGTTGAACGAACCGCTACTGAACATACCTACGTAAGCGAATGTAGTTGGGTTAGCAAGTGTGATAGCGTGTGTCTGCATACCACCCATTGACAAACCTGCCATAGCGCGATGCTCTGTGTCGGCAATAACGCGGTAGTTCTTCTCTACCATTGGGATGATATCCTTGATAAGAACTTCCTGGAAAGCGTTGAACATACCGCCGAAAGCAGCGAAGTTAGGACGAGGACCACCCTGTCCCGGAGCACCCTGTGGACGAGGACCCTGAGGACCACCCTGTGGGAAACCGCCTGGAGGAGGTCCCTGTGGGCGTGGACCGCCAAATCCGCCCTGACCAGGAGCAGGATCGCCCGGACGACGAACGTCAAGACCGTTATCCATGTAGATGACGAAAGGCACAGCCTTACCCTCGGCAATCAGATTATCCATGATGATACCTGTCTTACCCTGAGCGCTCCAGCCAGTCTCGTTCTCACCCATACCATGCTGAAGATACAGAACAGGATACTTCTTGTTAGGATTCTTGTAATACTCATTAGGCAGATAGATATATCCGTGACGCATGCTCTGAGTCACAGATGACCAGTAGTAAACCTCGTTTACTGAGCCCTGAGGCACGTTCTTCAAGGTGTAGAAGTCCTGATCGGCTGCAGGTACGTCGATACCGCTTCCCCAACGGCTTGCGCCATAGAAATATTTGCTGCCCGGATCTGGCACAGAAGCGCCGTCGATGTTAAGCTGATAGTAGTGGAAACCCTCATCCTGAGGAGCAGATGTTCCAGTCCATACACCCTTGTCATCCTTAGTCATCTCATAGATCTTACCGTCGATGTCAAGACCTACGAAAGTAGCCTTAGGAGCAGATATCTGCGCGCGAACCATGCGCTGTGAGTTAACCATAGGGTACTTCTTGTCGCCCTGGTTAGTAGTTGCAGGCTTGAAGTCCTCAACCACGTCTTTTACTACAGAAGGAACAACTGGGTTCTCTCTTGGAGCACCAAACTGAGCCGACACCGTCAAGCTCGAGAGGGCCATCAATGAAAGAAAGATTTTTTTCATACGTTAATGTTTATTTTTTGAATAATTGATACGGTTTTCGTGTCTTTTGACGAAACTGCTATCAAAAAGTTCAATCCCATCCGCGATAGTTATAAAAGATTAACATATCACCCATTAATCCTCCGCCTTTCCCCCTTTTTGTATAGATATCCCCCCCATTTGTCTATGATTCAGCCCTCCTGCGGAAGGGGGGTATAGTTTAGAGGTTAGAGGTTAGAGTTTAGTGCTTAGAGATTTTCATCCAGATTTTTCCTAAGATTTTCTCTGGATTTGGCTTTCCCTTCGGCCGCCGACCTCTTCGACGTTCTGAGCGAGGAACGAGCGAAACAAAGAATAATTTTCCTCCCCATATTTTCAGCAAAGATTTTTTTTAGATTTTCAGCGGGGATTTTAAAACCTCTGCAAGTCTCGTTATTCGTATTTGCCTGGAAGGCAACACTATGCGTAACCGAGGTGCATACTCGACGAAGGAGAGGATGCCCTCGGACATAGAGCCTCCATCAACTAATCAGCCTGGAAGGCTGTACCTGATTGGCGGTGTACTGCCCTCCAGGCAGTAGTGGGGGATTGGCGCTATATCCCCCGCACATCCTCGTTTCTCTCGTATGTACGGGGTTACGAATAGTACTGTCTTCCAGACAGTTTTTATCTCGTTTATAGAGATAGAATGAACAATGACTTGCTTCGGCTTGTTGAACTTTGCGAAAAATTCAATGTAAACGCATCTACGATGCTGAACTGACAATAATTACCAATCTACGCAATCTTTAATCCAATAAGAAACCGGGCTTGCGCCCTGAGATGTTTTTTTGAAAGTAAATTCTAAGAAAATTAAACCAGTAAATTAATTTACTGATAAAATTTATTGCCCATTTGCTTTCTTTAATTCGCGTCAGCGAGCCTTTCTTTATGGTAGAAGATTGCGTAGATTGCAACTTGCATAACTTGATGAGCCTAAGCGAAAAATTCTTGTCAGTTCAGCAACGGAGTTGCGCCACCTCCTCCTAAAACCGATACCCGTATTTTAGTGTGAGGTCAATCTCCCGGTTCGTTATATCCATTCCTGTGCAACTGCGGAACAGATACTGGCGGTAGTCACATGAAAGATTAAGCAGACTCCGCCCTATGTTATAGTTTATTCCGCCACGAACAAATCCGTTTATGGTGAACTGCGAATCCCGTCCGTATGTGGCTGCGTCATAGAAATGCTTGTCGTATGCCTCCCATAAATCATCATCTTCCGGGTCGGTTTGCATGTAAACGTCATTCGGGTCATCCCAACTCCTGTGCGTCTCCCTGTTTACCAACGAAAACATCGGGATGACGGAAATACTGAATAGCAGTTTCCCCCCGTTTATAGCCCAGTTGTAACCATAACCTGCTCCTATGGAGAACTGATTATGACGGAACACCTCCTCCGTATAGTTCAGCATCCTATACATATGTAATCTGCTTTGGTTATAATTTGCCATGACGAAAAAACTCCCCACGCTCCGCTTCTGTATCAATCGACCTGTGCGGGCTGCCGGCATACTAAACCTCTTATTGTTAAACACATAATAAGCATCTGCATATACCGTTCGCAAATCCCAGTTCTCAGGTATCACATCCGATTTATGCGGAAAAACAGGGTCGTGATTTTCCATCAGAGGCAACCCGTTTTCATATCGTTCCTTTAACCCTCCCACACGCTCTTCCACCTCTTCACAAGTCTGTAGAAATGCATTATTAACAGTTCCTTTAGGCTCTTTAACTGTGCGGTAGCGTACTGTGAAACCGAATTTAGAACCATTGCTGGCAAGACTATATGCCTTTGCGAATGAGTTATTGATAGGAAGCGGAATACTAACGGCCAAGCCGTGCCAGTCGAATCCTATTTGTGCCGATGATTTCACCGTGTTCAGGTTAGTCTGAATAAACAGATTACTGTTCGTGTTCGATGGCAAAACCATAGGGTAGGGGTCAGGAAGTTCCACTTCAGATACAAGCACGGGAAACTCCATATCGTAAGTCTGAAAAGCCTCTCTGAACTTCAGCGTGAGCATAAAGTCCCGCTCAGGAATATCCACATAATCCGTATCCACCTTAGTTTTCTTGTATTTCAATATAGCATCATCAATTTTCCTTATGAAGTTATGGCGTGTATTTCCTTTTTGGGCACAAGCCGTCATTCCCCAAAACATCAAGAAGAATGCCGTCAGCAAGGTCTTTGTTCTCATATGGTATATATCAAAGGTATGCATAATTATTGTAATAATGATTATTTTGCACAAAGATACATAATTTTTCTGTATTACTGATGTTTTTTACAATTTTTTTTTGCACAACCCCAAAATAATACTATGAAACAGGAAAAATCAAGTGATTGGAATATTAAAAACGCCAAGACGCAAAGTCGCGAAGTTTATATTGCTTTGCGTCTCTGCGTCTCTGCTTTAATTACTTACATAATTGCTTACATACAGCTCTGCACTCCGAGTGAAGTTGCTATCGCGGTCAGTATCGCCGCCAAAGTCTGAAGAATGAATTTCCAAGTTTCCTTTTTCATTTCTGAAAGCAAATTAAAGGTTAATAAAATCTCTGCTTGCGCAGAGGGTTGAGTTTCTGCTTGCGCAGAGGTGGGGTGGAAAGTAAATTAGGAAGAAAATTATAGTCAGTAAATTACACGCGGCATCCGCCGCTGGGGAAATTGAAATCTCAGAAAAAATAATTTTTAAAATTATAATTTACTGGTCTTAATTTACTGGTCCAATTTACCTCCCATTTACTTTCCACCCTCACCGACGCAAGTCGGGGTTAAAGTCCTCCGCCCTCACCGCCACCGGAAGGTGGGTTGTCATTTCCAGCGCCAGAGGTGGTGTTAGAAGCGTTTAAATTGGAAAGAAATTAAATCAGTAAATTATATTCGGTAAATTGCCTGGAAGGCAACACCATGAGTAACCGAGGCGCATACTTGACGAAGGAGAGGATGCCCTCGGATATAATGCCTGCTATCCTTAACAGTCTGGAAGGCTGTACCTGATTGGCTTTCACGCATAACCTCTCGCGATGTACTGCCCTCCAGGCAGTATTGGGGGTGTGGGTTGTAAATCCCCGCACATCCTCGTTTCACTCGTATGTACGGGGTTACTCATAGTACTGTCTTCCAGACAGTTCGTGCCT
>OMXX01000081.1 GCA_900315105.1 uncultured Prevotellaceae bacterium
GTAAAACACGGTTATCTGCAAACATCGTCTGATACTTCATACCCTTGCGATACTCGAAGCTTTTCTGGGTCTGCTCAGCTGATTCTGATTCCTCTACATGTGCAGCATCTGCTTGTGAGTTTGAGCTCATAGCAGCACCATTCGTTCCGTCGAAATCATCCTTGTCTTTCTCTCTGTCCTGTACAGGTGCAGCCTTCTTCTTGGTGCCCTTCTGACTGGTAGAGCCAAAGCGGACTTTGTTGCCGACTGATATTTGGGACAATTCTACATCACGGGTACAAATGTAAGAACTTGTTCGCTTTTACAAAGCGTAGCGACTAAAAGAACCAAAGGCTCTCAAAATCTTTACTGCTATACACCATCGCTCTCATTCTTTGAACGAGTGAAAAGTATCATATTTCTCTTTCATGCACAAGACGTCAAAATTGACAGCTTACGATCTTATATTGAGTAAGTCCCTAAATAGGCCTCTTTAACAGTGCTATCATTATAATAGTCAATCTGCTTCAGATTATAGGTTCCTGTAAACATTCTTACCGTCTCGACAACTCTTTTTAGCGATCCTCCTAAAAACATTCTATAGCCCATAAATACCTTATAAACATGATAAACTGGTGATGCATCGATTACCCGTTGAGCTATACTATTATCACTAGTGTTGGGCAGCATGCGCCTCACAGTACTTTCGACAGATTCCTGCACAGACAATTTACTCTCAACGGAAAAGGTCTTCTTCAAAGCAGACTCTACAATCCCTAATGATTCCGTCGGATCTTTCAGTTGAAAACCTCCTGTGCTTTCCATGCTAGAGCCTATAACAAGTTCCTGTGACACTATTGCAGAATACCTGAATTCTTTTTCTTCACCTGCCAATATCCTATAAATTGTCTTTTTCTGCAGCTCATCAACATAATTATCATTAATAAGCTGCTTATCATAGATTGACACAAGATACGGTAGGGCTTTCCTAAATACAAAAACTCTCTTTATCGGCTTCAAGTATTTGATGCGTTTCTCCTGATCCGTCTCATAACTTGCATACAGACTAACCACTGTCCCAGGCAATTCTTTGACATTTGATTTCTCAAGATATTTGTCATAACCAAGATTAACAGCTGCTCCTATCTCGGACTTAGATGCTTCGCCTGTCAACATAATAAATTTGGCATCTGGGCATGACTTAACCAACGTTTCTTTCAGTTCTGTGCCTGGTACCGGCATTCTCTGATCAAGTACGATTACCTTCAGCTCGTTTTCTGACGCGTAACGGCGAGCTTCTTCGGCATCAACAGCCCAGATAGCAGAGAGTCCAGTTTTGTTCGTAATAAGCCTAGCATAGTCACGAGCCGCGTCTTTACCATCGTCAACTACAAGAATTTCATATTGACTCTGTTCCATCATTTCTTTCTTTTAAGTAAAATGACAGCCGTGATAGTGTCATTATCTAAGTGATAGGATAGTGCTTCAGCAGCCAATAACCTCAACTGATTCCTTACTGTTTGTATACCTATACCCTTATGGTTTTCTTTTGAAGAATAACCTATAGTATTGAGTTCTTCTAATGACGGTAATGTCCCCGCAACTTTGTTTATGACTTTTAAGACAATATTGTCATCTTCTAATTTGTACAAGATCTTGACTTTACCATCATCAGGTGATGCATATATTGCATTCTGTATCAACGGCTGCAATAATGTTAAAATCTGATTGTTTGTGTAGCCTTCAATTCTATCAGGTAAACCATCATATTCTATCTCCAGTTTCTCTTTATGATATTCGTTTTTATATAAATCCATTGCTTTCAACCCCTGACGGATATTCATATCGTCAAAACCCTTACTTATTCGAGCTTGCTCTACATAGGAACTAATAATAACCAAACATAGTTTAGTGATGTCCTCAATACGTTCTACGTATTCGTTTTCACTATTTCCCTGACTACCCTTAATTAACTCACAATTCGTAAGTATCTGTGATAATGGTGTTGCCATAGAATGCTTTATGTCAGATAGAATCTCGTGTGATTCAATAATTGAACCGTTGCTTACATAATTTCCATGAACCACTATATTATTTTCTTGTTTAATTCTACTGACTATTTCTGAGGACAAAGTCTCTACGAGTCTATACATATCATAATCCGAAGCGTTGGAATAGGCTTCTTTAAATGTCTGTCGATCCTGTAACTTACGAATTTCCTCTTTAATTGAGGCATATCTGTTCGTATCATCTTCCTTATCTTTCATCATTTTTCCCAAAACATATAGTGCCAATAAAGACACTAAGGCAAAAACATAGCAGCTAATAGATAACAGCCACGTATCCGACATGGGTATCTTTGTCATTTTTAGAGTATAATCAACGTCCTTATCCCAATTGTAAAGATATGGAAGGGCAAACAATCCAATTGACAATACAATGCTTATTACATCAACAATAAAATTACCTTTCCTCTTTTTTATAATAGAAGCAATCAAAACTATTATTGGAATACAGTTCAAACTTTGCCAGACTACAATCGCTGACTTTATGCCCATAATATCTTTCAGGAAGATAAAAGTCACATAATTAAGAAGCATTGAAAGAACTGCAAAGAGAGGATACCTCTTTGACCGTTTACCACCAAATACACACATATTCAGTATCATGCTAACAAACATGAGTACAATAGGTATCGACACCATAATCACCTTCTTTGTGACTTCAAGAATTTCTATTCCCATCATGAAACTATGTAACTATAAAGAATTGTGCGTCATCTGCGCAATATTCAAAAATATAGATGCACTGTCTTATATAAATATCTATTGTGTCTTTATTCATTGATTAATCAAATAACTTTCTTGCCTCTTCCTCACTCTGGGTAAGGTTCAGCCAAAGATTATGTGTTTTAGCATTTAATGACACATTGAACTTCATCTATACCTAAAGTTGATATGTCAATGATACATCATTCCTCTCTTCATATCTCTCTTATTCTTTTCACCAATAACAGGAATCAATCCATCAGTAAGAATCCTGTTCGACAGATTGTTTTGATACACTTTATCCGTTAGCAGTGTCATCCTATTGTTCTGGCAGATTCTATTTGACAACAAAGTCATATAGAAACTCATAAACCCTCTGCTAGTCCATAAATAGCCATCCTCAGTCTCTTGCAATCCAAGCCTATTTCCGAGTACCATGGGCAGTTTCTCTACATGTATATAGAAGTCCCGATACGTATCTATCAACTTATGTGCATAATGCTCCCGTAACTTTTGAGATCTGTCGCACATCAAGTCTTCACCTCTTCTGCCTTTAGCAATAGACATCGCTGGTCTCACCCAAGGTTTCATGAAACTTTTCCTTCCCTCTGGAGTATCAATATACTTTATCACATCCTGTTCAAGACCTATTACTTCTTCACTGAACGGATTAACACGATGAGCGAACAATATACCCTCGTCCTGAAGATATCTTGTACTCCTTCTTCGGTAAGGATTCTCTTCGGATTCAGGCACGATGGTTTCTAGCCTATCCCCAAAAAGGGCAGCAGACTTCAACCAAGCTTCATTATGAATGTCTATGGTAGGATAATACAATGCGTTCTCAAACATAATCTTTCACCCATTCATCCCAGACCTACTCCGCAGATTATTCATAAAGTCATCATACGTATAGCCTTTAGCGACCATGTCTTCATAGGTTTCTTTGATAAATTCTAGCTTCTTTTGATACGCCTTTTTATCTACCCAATACTTTTTATCGAACAATTTATCAACATATGGCAATCCAGAAATATCCTCCCCTTCCCTCACATACATTTTCAAATCGCTCTTATAATTGTCAATATCAAATTGAAACGTAAACATACTACGATCATTGAGTATGTCGTATTCTTTCCCTGCTTGTTTACAAACATACTCCTTTAACTCTGCTGTTGAAAACTTGGACATGTTCCTTAGGAAAAGTGGACGAGGTTTCATTGCATCTTCAACCATTGCAACACGTAGCGCCTCACGTTCTTCATTATATCCAACAGAGTGAAGTCCTCCCGCAGTCCGATCTCGTTCTCTCAATTCCAGTTTCACCTGTTCCTGAGCAGCTCCCCATCCGTATTTCTTCGATTCGTCAATAACAAATCTCTTCAATAGAGCAAATTCCTCGAGCGTGATTTCGTTAATTACCTCTCCATCGCAATCAAACATATTAAGATCTTCTCTATTTATCTGCCAGCCCGCATAACTGAACTTCTTTCTGAACTTCGAAACTCCAGCAACCATCATCACAACCATATCGTTTACGATAATCATATAGGGTGACTGTTCCCTTCTTGTTCCAAAGATGCCAGAATCTCCTTTCTGAAGTCCTTTCGCACGCCATAAGATATATCCAAAATCCCCTAAATCACTTTTGCCATTTTCTATCTGTTCCAATGTCGTAACATTCTCATCCAAAATTCTCCTCATTTCAAACTCATCCTCGCCTTTCAGGAAGATAGACATCCTTCCGACACACATACGCCAGAATACAGATAACCAGAAAAGATATGCTACTCTGGAATTCACCTCCTCATGTTTCCATTCGGCATAATAAGTTGAATAATAGGTTTCCAGTATACCAAACCTATCTTCACATCCTTTGCAGAAAAGATTATCACAAACTAGGTTGTTAGTATTTTCTTCCAACTCTTCGTCAGTTAGATCCTCTCCGTGGTCTGCATTAACAGCATCAGGCGAGACTTCCGGTCCGTAATAAATCATCCTGTCACCAGAATTAAGACCATCTCGCATAGAAATCTCTCGATTTCTTCTTCCTTTCCCATCAAACGAGAACATCCCATGAATCATGAAGTTTGGCGCAAGATGGCTACCGGTCTTGTCTGCCTCTGCCCTACGGCACAAAGCGCATCTACTGTCGCATCTATCTATTTTCAATCCAGCCATTTCAGTTCGCAGAATTTAGAGTTTCCTCAAAATACTCCAGCGTTGACACACCGCACATCTTACACATCTCGATTAATTATCTGCAATGGCACCCTTTATTGCTACCTGTGATAAAGAAGATTGTAAGCTTTACTATTAAGCTCGTATTAAGGTAAGGGTCCAATTTTCACATCCGTTCTCCAGAGATGTCGATAAACAGGGACACCTGGCGATGTTCCATAATTATAATTGGACTAAAATTTTGATTATTTAACTGGTTGGCATAGCATCATTAGGGTCAGATTCTTGCGTCCCGTTGGTAGCAAGCGAGACAAGCTCGAGCGCTCATAATCCGTACGTCCCTCAACACATGCCGTGATAAATTTCTTTAGATATTCGCACACCGAGATAGCCTGAGCTTTGCATGTGGCTATGATGGTGTGATAGACAGCAGAGCTCTCCACACCCTCATGGCTACCAAAGGATTTCGAGTTGGATCTTTCGATTGTCATCGGCCTGATGTTGCGTTCTGCCTCTGTCATTTAAGACAGAACTATCTTTATAAAGACACCATATACCTCTCTTCAATTATCTTCCAATCCAGAACCTGCCAGAGTGCGGAGAGATGAGCGGCTCGGCGGTTTTGGTAGTCGAGATAATAGGCATGTTCCCATACATCGAAGGTCAGAAGAGGTTTCAGCCCCTTGACAACTGGATTGGAGGCGCCTGGTTCCTGTGTGATAACAAGTTGACTATTTTCGTCAGCTGAGAGCCAAACCCATCCAGAACCAAAGAGACCTACACCTTTTGCCTCAAACTCTGACTTGAAAGCATCCAACGTTCCCCATTGCTTCTCTATCTGGGTTGCCAGTGCCCCAGTCGGAGCCTGAGAAGCCTCACTTACAGGCTTGAACTGCATGAAATACAGTTCATGATTCAGGATCTGACCTGCATTGTTAAATATAGCACCAGCAGAGGCCTTTCGTACGATGTCCTCCACCGACATCCCTTCAAACTCACTGCCCTCAAGCAGTTTATTGAGATTATCCACATAACCCTGCAAATGCTTGCCGTGGTGAAAATCCAACGTCTGAGCGCTTATAACCGGCTCCAGTCCGTCTTTACGATATGGTAATTCTATAAGTCTAAACATATTGCAAACTAATTATAATCTATCATTACTGCCAACTTTGAGTCTCCATAAAGAGGATGCTGCTTTTGGAACTGGTTCCTCTTCTATATGGTGAAAAATACGAATACCATTCGTCTCATTCTTAAAACGAGCCCCGCTCGGCTATGCCGCTTGTTCCGTAATCGACTTTGTCGCTTCGCTTGTCGAAGAAGGTCTCAAGAAAGGTATCATTTTCCCAAATCATAAACAATACGTCAACGTCAAAATTTACAACTTACCTTCACAATAAAGATATTTATATTAGGGTTGGCTGAGATGCTAAATCTATACCATAGGTTACAGGCTATTGCCACTTAATGTTTGATATAACTCTACAGAGTATTTGTCCGTCATACTTGCTACATAATCGACAATTAGCCTTAATCTTGTATATGGAGATAATCTACTAATATCAAATTCTCCTATCTCATCAGGGGAAATGACTTTTGTTTCCGGATAATCTCCAGGCAGCCCTTCTTTCATAGCAACTGCTATTCTACTCTCAGAAATTATTCCTTTAATTCGAGACTGATAAGCACGGTCGTGATGGAAAAAATATTTTAAAAGAATATCTAAAAGACCTGTAATAACAGAATTACCTGTAATCTCGAATTTTAATACATTTCTATTTGAGAGTATCTTCTGTTTGGTAAACACTTTCAGAGCTTCTGCTACAAAATTAGGATCATCATATACTAATTCTTCATCTTTTTTCCCATAATCACCATTATCAATTTCTTTAAGATTACGAATAAAATTACGGATAGTCAAATCTACGAGATATGTAATTAAGTGTTCTCGTAACTCCAAACGAATCTGGCGCTGATCTCTAATTTTCAAATCTTCATCACTGATATGATAATCAATAATTTCTCGAATTTGAACTAGTTCACCTTTCTTTTCACTTATTATTTTACTAAGTTCATCCAACAAATTCTTTATACTATACCAGCCCTGGAACAAACCGTCTTCCACATCCATCGTACCATAGCAGATAGTATCTGCTGCCTCCACAAGAAAAGCAAGCGGGTGACGTTTGATCGAACCATCAGAATTTTCCAAATGACAATTATCAACTATTTTATGGAATAACTCGCGCTCTGTTTTGAAAATACCATGTTTATGGTTTCCTACATACCCTTTCTTGATTCTTTCTCCTTCATTAGGATACTTCAAATATGCGCCCAATGTTCCATAGGTAAGGTTCAAACCATCAAGAGTACCAGCATACTGCAACTTAGAAACAATGCGTATACCAAGCGCATTGCCGTCAAACTGGGTAAAATCAATTTTGTGTTCTCCGATTCTTTCTGATATTTCCTTATTCTTTTTTGACTTAAAGAATGTGGTAAAATAATCTTTAATAGTATCCTCGCCAAAATGACCGAATGGCGGATTACCAATATCGTGAAGTAGTGATGCCGACTTAAGTATTGCTCGAATATACTGCGCATCCTCAAAAGCTCGCTCCTCATTATCGCCATATAGAGCTTTAAACTCTTTACTCCTTGTATAATTGCATGCCAATGACTCTGCAATATTCATTACATGCATGGAATGAGTTAAACGAGTCAATATACAATCACCACTCGACAAAGGTATAACCTGAGTCTTATCATGCATTCTGCGAAGCGCAGGACAAAAGACCACTTTCCCGAAATCCACCTCAAAAGGATTTCGCCGATCCTTAATAGGATCAATTATTGTTTCTTTTCTCCACCTTTCCTTAGAAAGGTATTTTTTCCAATCTATATAATACATAAGTCGTATACTATCTATAGAAAGATAACAAAAGAATCTGTTTCATAGCAAGGAGAGCAGTCAGTTAATACAGACGTGGGCAGCATATTTGGTCGAGTCGAGACAAAAGTCAATGTTATTAAAATCTTTATTGCAATATAACAATTGTCTTCATTTATAAACGGGTCCCATTTGGCTTGTCACTCTAGTCACACAGATATCACAGATTTGAACTTATAATTCCGTGGGTTCATTTAAGGTATCAACTAAGCGCTGTATTACAGACCTCTGAAGGATATTTTGTTGTTCAACATCTAACCCACGCAATTTTATAAGATTATTAAACTGGAATAGCCCTAATTCCAATAGAAGTTTTGCTATTAGCTCATCTGCGAAAGATGAAGACATAACAGCAATATCTTTAAAATCTAGAATTAGTGGTTTCTTAGTCTCACTTATGAGATTCATTATCTCATTCTTTAGTCGGACAGCAGCTTCTCTAGTACCTGTTCCATCTGCATGTTCTTTAACCAAAAAATAACTATTTCCTCTGTCATCATCAAAACTTTCTACATACATATCTACTATAGGATATGATTTTCCCCTGAAGGCCAAAGCGTCAGTCAATGAAATCTCTTTATCATAGCTCAACTGGAAGTCGATAATAGTACCAGGTGTTTCCTTCGATATTACAGGTAGATACTTGAATGTGTTTATGGTACCATTATTATATCGATATGAAGCTCCATCAGAAACAATTTCAAGACTACCATTGCCATTCTTTACTATAGAATGAAGTCCAAACAATCCATTACCCTGACCTACTTTACGATCTCGCGTTACCTCCTCTTTTATTGCCAAGGTTATTGCATCCAAAGGAAAATGAGGATGGAATACCGAATTCCTTAATGAGTTAAAGATACCAATACCAGAGTCGAAAACAGTAAAAGCAACTTTCTTTGTTTTCTGGTGTAATTGGCCCATAACATATCCACGCCCTGCCTCAGAATGGATAAACACGTTATCCATTACCTCGTTGAGTGACCAAGTCAGTGAACTGATTATACCAGGGCTGAATCTATCTTCCTTCCTTAATTCAATCTCGTATGCATCAACAATATTACCAACTTCGCCAGCATTAGTGAACTCCCACACACGGTTCAAAATATTAGGCTCAGTAGCTGTATAATGTGAAGGATTAGAAAAGTTTGTCTTTGATAATGCGGGGTGCATACTCTCAAACTCGAACTCAATTCCTTGGCTCTTATAAAACTTTATTATCCCAGAAAGAGGTACTATAACATTGGGGAAAAAGCCTTTCAACTGAGTCATATCAATCTGAAAGTTATCAAAACCAGCCTTGCTCCCTTTTTTTATTTCATCAATGAAACGGGATACCACCTTTGACTTGTCTAAGCTATGAATGGAAATAACATCCAACTCTCGTTCCACAAGGGGCTTGGTTTCACAATCTTTTCTATATGCCATAAATTTCGATACAATGAAAGCAGCAAAGTCAAGCGCTGATGGTCAAGTTTGCAAACCACCTATTTTATAACTGCTTAAGTTTATAATGCCACACTGCTTAAAAAGTGAAGCAATTGGTCTGTGAAAGTATCACTGTTTTTTCTGATTATTATCCTCTTTTACCTCATAACTTTCCACAAACCGTAATGCACTTATCACCCGCTGTGTATGGAATGATAGTTGATTATATGTCTTGTAGGCTTTGAGTTCAGCAATTGCTGCAGGAGCATCGAGGACTCCGCTTTCATAGAGGTTGACAACAGTGAAGACTTTATCGTTTGCCACTGGGCCAAACACTAAATCGTAATCGTGTTCTACGCCCTTTCGACAATCTACCACAAAATTAAGCCAATCTTCATCTGGTCCGTTGAATTCTCTTATCTTCAGTTCGGGGTTAGTCAAAAGCGTTTCGTTAATCTCAAAAACTGAAACAATCTTCCTGCCTTTCTTTGCCCTATCAAGTTTGATAGAAGTCCAGTGTTCTGCCTGTTCCTTCTGAGTAGTGGTATAAAAGCCGCGTCCAAAGTCGGTTTTCTTTCTGCCCATCCTCAGACTAGGCTTCTTAACCTCCACATTTGAACCGTGAAATAGTCTTACCTTTGGTCGAGTTTCATCTCGATTAGTCGCAACTTTCATCTTCTTTTTCTACGTTGAATGATACGGTCTATTTCGTCAATCATATACCCTGTTCCCTGAGTATGAAGCAGGTCGTAATGATCTAATAGGAAGTCGTCAACTCCGTAACGCTTCATAAGAGCCAAAGCCTGCAAGCCAGTAAGGCCTTTTGCTAAGGCATACTTTTCCAGCGTATATATATAGAAATCAGACACTTCTGGTTCAACCACACGTACATCTGTTTTTCTTGCCGACTCAAACTCTTCATAGAGCGCCTCGGTGCTCAAATACCACCACTTGGCGCCTTCATCATAGAGGTTGTCGTACATGGGGTTGATGTATATATATGTAAGAGCCTCTTCCAAAGAAATATGTTTTCTCTGGGATACATATTCCGCCAACCGTGAAATTTTGATTGGGACTATCTGTTCTTCGTAAACGCCCATTTGTGATTGGGTACATCAAATATTCTAGCGCCGAGCATAAGTAATTTATTTGCAGAGCGTTAGGAATATTTTGGTATTCAAATTATATAGAAGAGGATGTTGTTTTTGGAACCGGTTCCTCTTTATATGGCGCAAAAATACGAAAAAAATTAAAATCAACCAAAGAAATTGGTAGTTTTTTGTTAAAAGAGAGTCTTCACTATCGATTTCATCAGAAACAAACTCCTCTGAATGAGAACAGACTAACTCAAAATACAAACGCAAGCGGGTGTATCAATATTGACTGACACACCCGCTTGCTATTAAGGATTATCGTGACTACTGGTATTGGTTGACCCTCTTATATTGCTCTATCAATGTCAGTAATTCTTCGAACATTTTAATCCTTTCCGGTTTCATCTTTCCAGCATTCATCAACTTTCTATTGGCCTTCAACCAATTAAGCATATCATGCTCTTCCATACGATACTTCGACGGATTCCTTTTGTTGGTTTCTATAAACGTCTTCAATTCATTGTATCTTGCTAACCAACGTTCATCTTGTTTCATAGAAAAAACTCCTTAGGCTCTCAAAATCTTTACTGCTATACACCATCGCTCTCATTCTTTGAACGAATGCCACACAGCTATGCCGCTTGTTCCGTAATCGACTTTGCCGCTTCGCTTGTCGAAGAAGCTCTCAAGAAAGGTATCATATTTCCCATTCGTGCACAAGATGTCAAAATTGACAGCTTATGTTTTTCATATATAGAACAAGCTCAGTAATCGAGTTGGGATCATTTGGATGCTGTCTTTAGCAGAATAGCTATTTACAATACAATAAAGAATTATTTATACGCTCATTCAGAGTTTCTATCTTGTGGGCTTCAAGTATCCCGAGATCGTTGGTATCAACGTATCTGGGTTTAACCAAAATATTACCAGTTTTTGAAGCAAAATCTGTTGTACCTGCAATGAATGACAGATTGCTTTGAGTTTTACCTGGTAGATGATTACTAAGAATGTCACAAGCCTCTGCAGACAATCCTGCTGCATTATAACCATAGCCATCAATTCGAACGTCATTATTAGCAGCACATGAGAACTGCATCAATCCACCTCCTAATGAGTGACCAAACACGCATAATTTCTCATTGGGAAACATTTTTAATACCATGTCAACTATACCTACTGAAGCGAAATATGCTGGTGTTGGTTTATATACAGCCTGTATGAAATCTGTTAGGATATTCTCTATCGTTATTAAACCTGATCTAAAATTTCTAAAGTCAATCCTTGTACCTGCAAATGCTAAGCAATGACCTATGTTGGAATTGTCGAAAAGTGCGACCTTCAAGCCATAGGCATCTTCAAGTTTCAGATACATGGTCAAATTATCATAATTTGAAGTAATGTCATTAACTATCTGGCTTGACCATGTAACTGGAGTTATTGGTATTTTCTTACCCTGACATGGTTTATTATTACCATAGGCATAATCAGCAAATGCCACTCCATAACGCTCTGACAAAGTGAAAACAGTTGTAATCTGCTTACAATCTCTCTTTTGGGTTGCGAGTTTGATAGCATTATATATTACTGTAGAAGCGATAGAGTTATATGTTATATACAAGTAATCAAAATAATTTTCCCAAGTGAACCCCATCTTCTTACTACCTTCATAAGCGAATTTTGTCACAAGTGGAACTTTCTGGATATGTTTACAAAAGGATATCAATTTTTGAATGACAACTTGTGTAACACAAAGAGCCTGCAATATGAATTGAGGGGTGTTTCGAATTATAAAGCGCTGATGATCGTACCAATAATATGGGGACGCCCATAGTTGGAAAGAGCGTTTATCGTAGTCCTTTTCCAATAGCCAACGATATAAATGCGAATCACTATGGAACCAAACATCCAAAGCCTCTATCAGTTGATTGTAGGTTTGGAAATAGTAAAATAAAGAACTACCCTCTTGATCTATAAACAATATGTTATTAAGCAGTATATCAGAGAACGAAGCGCCACCTTCTTCTCGTTTAAACTTGCTAAAAGTCATATCGGTAATAGCACCTGAAATAAAATCATACTTATCCATAAGGACTGCATACAAATGATCGACCTGATCAAATGACGCCTCTGGTTTAAAGTCTAACGGACTAAAAGCTATCTCATTTGGATTTATATAATGATCAAAGAGTGAATCCATCTATAAACTGGTAATTTTGATTTCCTAAAAAAAATAAATTTACAACTTCTTATCTTTAGTTGCTTGATCGCTTCGCTCATCGAAGAAGGCCTCAAGAACCAAAAGACACTGATGAGCTTGTACCACAAATGTGTCTGAAGCGGTTGATCTATTCTTTACCTTTCAACTTCCTCGGCCGTTCGTATTTTTTAAACTGATTCAAATCTATCTTTCCAACAACCTTCAATTTAGGCATTTCCACCCCGGGCTGTTTCCACTCTTCTTTCTTGGGCTCTTCCTTTAAATCTTCCTTGGGTTCAATGGCCTCTACAGTAGTTATCTCTAAGTCTTGGGTAGTCTCCTCAGCTACTATATCCCTGGGGGCGCTATCTTCATCATTAAGACGCGTTACCTCATAAGCAGTGGGGCCTTCGTGACGAAAACCTATGGTCATCTCAACACGGGTGGTCTCGTCCTTACCTTGGATGAAGTAACCTACGGAAGGCGTGAAAAACACATCGAATCCGCAGTCAAGGCGTATGGTGCCCTGAGCGTTGCTCTTGATATCGGTGATGGTACCTGTAACACGCTCAAGCATCTTAAAATCGGGTTTGGCCTTTGCGCTGACTATGCCGCTAATATCATCCAGATGGTAAAGCCATTCGTAGGGATATTTGTCGTTTGGTGAGAGGTCTTTACAGATATCAATCCAACGCAGTATCTCGTCTTTCTTACGGTTGTTGAGTGTATCGTTATCACGTATAAGCTCAAACAAGTTGAGCATATAGAGGTTATAAGCGGCTTCGAGCCGAGTCATCGGGAAGTCTTCACTACTTTTATACATCATATTCAAGCGTGACTTCACCTCCTCAATACTTATCTCAAGACCAGAATAGCGAACCAACTGAATCCAGAGTTTCATAGACATCACATCACCGGAATTTTGCTGAACATTCTTGTTCAGATACTCACTAACAAGGCTACGCTCTGATGCAGAAAGCTGCGTCCAAGCATCTAGCAGTTCGTCATATTTGCCGTTAACCTTGCTCAAAAGTAGCGTTCGCACATACATAGTGCGCAGGCGCGGCAAGGTCAGGCGGTCAGCCTTGCGGATATGTTCCTGCAAAGTGTTCAGTGACTGCTTGAAGTCGCCCACATACTCCCACGACTTGCTTTCGCTGCGTGCCAGCATGGTCTTGGTGCGGTTGATACGGTTAGTGAAGCCAAGCGTACTCATCTGGTCAACCAGTGAGGAGAGTTCGTCAATAAGGTCGTTCAAATCCTCATAGAGTTCAAAGAACCAAGCATTCTCGCGGGCTACGAGGAATGAATAGTATTTGTCGTAACTAGAGAGTGACTTTCCATACTCTATAACGATAGTGAGCAGCTGGATTTCTGAGGTGTAAGCATGAACGTTCTTGGGGTTCGCATCGCGACTCTGGCGGAAATACTCGCGGGCTGCAGCCGTCAATCTCATCAAATTATCGCGCTCAGTAGTCTGATGTGTGCGGTGATAATACTCTATCTGGCGACGACGGCACATGCCGGCTATGTGAAGCAGGTTGTAGTCGTTTTGACCATTCTGATCCAAAGCTTTTTCAATATACTCGGCGGCCTCTACAAACTGGTCGGGGGTGTCGGCATTCTCGTAGCAATAACGGGCCAAGTGCCCCCAGAAATGAGAAACTGTGGGGAAACTCTCTGCCAAGAGTTTCAGGATATTTTTCTGGTCGTCTGGGTTGAATGCCATGTCATCAAGTAGCTGTGAGAACTTCTCTTGTGCACCACGGGCGCCCCATGCTTCTTCCTGACCCAAGAGGTCTTCCTTTTCACGTTCCAAGAATACGGCCACCAGCATTTTCTGCACTTCGTCGGTTAGGAACTCGTAGTTGTTTTTGACGGCCTTAATCAGTTTCCGACTCCACTCTGGCAGGGCATCCTTCCATCGTTCGGGATAGGCGCCGCCTAACAGTTGCTCAAGCATCAGTTCGGCAAAAACGGAATAGCGGGGACGCCACTCGCGGTCATCGCTCAGGCCATCGCTGTCATCGGTAATCAACTTATCCAAGTAAGGCTTCTCCTGCGGGTTGGAGCGCAAGTACTCCATCAGGCCGCTCTTACCATTGTTTGTCTCCAACACCTTGCGGAACACCAAGTCGGACACACTGCGCTGGGCATAATAGTATATCAACGAAACATAGGCCAGAAACTCTGCAACGGGCTCTGAAATTTGTCTCAGGTAATGCTGAATGTAGCTGCTCAAGGCTGCACGATTATAGTCTTTCTCGGCAATGGACATGGAGAAGTCAAGCACTTCGCAATTGGCGAAAGAGGTTTTCTTTATCCATTCCTCATTTGAATGACTGGGGTTGTAGAGCTGTACCTTATAGCTGAACTTGCTCTTCTCCTCGGCATCATGCATCTTGTCGCTGATGAAATCTAAGAAGGGTTGGCTGACCATCTGAGGACGTTTTAACGTGCGCTCTACATAGACAAACACCACCATACGCTTTTTTGCGTTACACTCTGCTATGAGGTCGTCAATATTGCCCACCTTGGAGGACTCAACTATGGCCAGCATGGAGCGGTTGACTTTCATAGAAAGCAGCTCTATTAGACCAAAAGTTGTACCCTTAACATACTCATTGATGATAATGGTAGGGATCTCGTCCCTCAGATCGTAAGCCAGACGGCGACTTACAGTGGTGCCGCCAGCACCAGCCAAATGATAGAGCTGGAACTTCTGACTCTGACGTCCTTTCAGGCGATCCAGTATTTTGCGTCGCAGCTCTTCATACCTGCTGCGCTGCACGTCAATATCGGCTTCCAGTTCTTTCCAGGTGATGGTCTCACCTTGATAGAATGCGGGGATGGGGTTTATTTCTCTGTCGCCTTCGGAGGCTATATCGTGGTGAATGACACTGATACCATTGGCTGAGAACTTGCTATAAATGTTAGTGACATCCAGCATCAACGACTCGTTCTGCGGGCCACGAGCGGGTATCAGTATAGTATGGCGCTCCTCAGGCTGCATAAAGTCGCCTATCTGCGAAAGGAAACTCTGCAGGGGAAAATTATAGCTCTTTATATCAAAACCGTAACGTGAGAGTTTAAGTGAATCGTCGCGCACTATGGCATCATCGGAAATAATGCTGAAGGTTATAAGATCGCGCTCGGCAAAGTCGATGCCATCAAACTGATGGATAATCTCTGCAAGGTAGTCGGGTTCATCCAGTAAGCTTATGATATGGATGCGGGAAAGCGACTTCTTGCAGAACTCGGTGAGGGCATCACGCAAGAAGTGGTGCATGCGCTTACCTATCCATGTCTTAATGTCAGGGGTAACCGTGCCTTGCAGGGTGGAGAGACCGTTGGCATAAATCCAATTGACATTACCATTGGTGCCCTTGCTCATATTGCTCAGCCCATCGCGGTTCAAGATGGTGAAGGGCGTACAGTTTTCGTCAATAGTGGGCTGCATAGAGTGGTAGATACCACCAGGCTCCTTGGTGTGGCAGTTAAAATCAATGACCACAGACCAGCGGATGCCCATTAGATTGCGCAGCAACGTCTCGGAAATGCCCTGTGTGGAGAAGGGTGCTACAAGAATGTAGCGGTTGCCCTTGTCAAAATTGTCCACCTGCTCTACAAAGTAGTCCATGTCAGTCATCTGCAGAGCGGAGATAGTAGCGGCGTCAACCACAGTGTCACTGTAGGCGTTTATTAACTCGTTGGGAACGTGTCTCCCCATGTGGGTGTAGAGTTCGTTGGTCAAGTCTTCGGACAGCTCATAGCAGTCGTTGAGCTGCACACCTAATTCTGCAGGGGTAAGAACGGCATTACTGTCGTGTGCTCCCGCATTTGACTTGTCTTTGATACCCTCCAGGATCGTGTTGGTCCTAGCATCTATCCAATTGTTATTAGGGTCATTGCAAAGAGCAAGTAACTCATTGTATATTCAAATTAAATTATTATATTTGCACTCGTTAACAACATCAAGGAAGTGGAATAAGGCCGCTTACTCATTCGTCATAAGACAGTTAG
>OMXX01000027.1 GCA_900315105.1 uncultured Prevotellaceae bacterium
GAATTGATCGGTTCGTTTATTACCCAAGTGAGACTTGCTCACTTGCTTCTTGTACTACTACTTCCTGTTTATGTAAATCTTGTCAAAGAACTCTTTCTTAGCGCTTTCACAACAAGAAGATTTAACACCTTCATTTTTTCGGAAAGCGAGTGCAAAGGTACAACAATTTTCTGAACCAGCCAAATTTTTCTTAAATTATTTTCAGAAAAATTTTTAAAGCCCATGAAAATTGACAAATATCAAGAGTCCATCACAAGAGTTTTTAGGACTATACCTTATATTATATATAGAGTGTCTTTGTTACACCTTCCCCTACCCTCACGTTAGTACAAGTACATTCATCACAATGAGGCATCAGCCTCCTTGTGAATAATTATCACTTCATCTTTTGGATTCACTATATCTATAACCTTCTTTATTGTATCTCGATCAGCATGACCAGAGGTATGGATATCCACCACGTTATTGAATGAATCACGAAACATCTTATACATCGGATTCACCT
Source organism: uncultured Prevotellaceae bacterium (assembly GCA_900315105.1). Next base: position 506 of record OMXX01000027.1, read on the forward strand.
TGACCTGCTCTGGAGTCTTGTAATATCCATCCCATGAAGAATAGATAAGAACGGTTTCATTGTCAGGAAAATACTCACGCATACTTTCCACATCAGCCACTTTACTAACACCTGTGACAAGCACAAAACCTTCACGTTTCATTTTGTCAAAACTACGCTCTGTTGCAAATTTCGGATGAAACTCATACAAGCCATCTGCAACCTTTGACTCACGCTCTGTAAAGATTCGCATAGTTTCTTTCATATATGCAGAATTGATGTAGAGATCCTTATGGGCACTCTTTGCTGCTTCCTTTATTGCAGCCAATCGATCAATATCTGTGGAAGAAGCAAGGACGAAAACATACTTGAACGCCTGCATGACATGCGACATTTTACTTGAAACAACACTTTCATGGATGCATTTCTCTGGTTTCTTCAAGTTCGTACCTTCCGTTATCAGCACATCAATATCCTTGGCATAAGCCCTAAGCACTTTTTCCAATCCCTTACCAAGAAAACCATGCTCACGATAGTCACCAGTATGCCATATCCGTTTACCGTCAGCCTCAATCAGAAACATATACGAATCATATATGGAATGGCAACTGAAAAATGGAGTAATAGCAATATCACCAATGTAGAAAGACTTTGGCCTTCTTCTTGGCTTTTTCCAGACATGAAATGCCTCAAGCCTTCTAATTTTCTCCTTTACACATGCAACCTCATCGGCACTTAGAGGAGCTTTTAGCAAAGTCCTGTATTTGGCAAGAAGGATTTCCCTCCCCCCTTCACCTATGTACTGAGGCACATTTTCGGGTACATGAACGAACATACCCACATGATCCTCGTGGGCATGAGTATAGATCACAGCCTCATTCTCTTTCTGGTTTTGAGAGAATAAGTTTGCAACAAACTCATGCTCTTCTTCCTTCGACATTTGCTGACCTGAACCGGGGAGATTACTCCCCATATCAATGAATACGCGAGATGTGGCGGTGCTTATCTCTGTTATGCAACCGCCAATCTGATCAAGACCTCTATGGATTTTTATGTTCATAAATTAAAATCTTTTGTGATTTTCCAACCATTTCAGAAGTATCAATATCACCGTTCCAATACTCTAAAAGCGTTTTCCTGTTCATCTCAATCCACTGCTTAATCTGCACAATATCGCTTTCTGAGAATAGAACAGAACACTCATACACACATCTTACAGGCTTCTCGATTGTAAATATCTGCCCATTATCGCCCTCCACCAAGACTTTAATAATAGGCATATCGAAATACCTATTTGCAACAACCAATACCGAATAGTTTAGCCCCGTAGTAGATGGACTTAGCCTATCTATATCATATCCAATCCATTTCTTCATATACCTTCGGATATGAAAGCCACAACGTCAGGATTTAAATTTGTCTTCAATGGCTTGAAGAATACTATTCCTAACAAACCATACTGCATACGAGATAAAACTGAAACCACGTGAACGGTCATATTTAGGAATTGCAATAACAAGTCCCTTCTTGCCAGCCTCAACGAGTTCATCATCACTCAATCCTTTGTCAACATATTGCTTTGCAACACTAACGACAAAACGCATCATCGAACGAACTATGGTATCTTCAGCCTCAGCATCTCCTTTTTGCGCACGAGGAAGCAAGTCCCGTAACTCCTCATCCGACATCAGCGGCACATCCCAATACTGAGCATACTTGGCACGAAAGTCCTTTGCTCTTTGAGTTTGATAAATGTCTTTTCTTTCCATAATAATTGATTTTTATGATTACTTTATTCTATTATACGAAAAGAAAGCGGAGTTTCCGCATAAAAGTGATGGTTTCTATGCCAAAACTCCGCAGAGAATGGTGGATTGTTTAAGATTTTTCAATCATAGAAGTAATTTCTTTTCCTGCTTCAAGGTCGTAACATCTAAATACTGTATGCTCACCTTTATTCTCGATTTTTTTCCTTATATTTCCATAAGTACCAGTATCAGATTTCTTTACCATCATAATAAAGAAAGTTTCAAGTTCTGGATTAGCACCTTTTTCTTCGTTTAACTTACAAAAATCTTTCTCATAACAGAACTCATCAGGATTTAACGCCTTGAATTCAACCAAAGCTATGCGCTCAAGTTTCTCATTGTGAATACAGAGGTCGACCATTGCAGATTGCCCATTCTCATCATCTTTATGAGGATTGTTTTTATCTGTGAAGGTATATTTATACTCTGTTGGCGTTTCTACAGAATAAAACAACTTGAGATTGTTTTCCGCACAATAAGCATTAAATTGCTCGATGAAGACAAACCTTAATTCTTGTTCACTAATTCTTGTTTCTCCATCTCTATAAACTGTACTATAATGAGGGAAAATCAACCTTGAACCATTGTCACATTGCGTAAATTCACACCCCTCTTTTTGATTGGCATATACCTTTTTCAAGACATCAAATGTCTTAGTGGTAATTTCATTAATAATGTTTTTTATATCCATAACTATTACTTATATTTGGTTAAACAATTCTTCATCCTTTCCTATATCTCATCACTTAGTTTCTGCGGTTCAAGAACCACAACAAGGTCTGCGTATGAGATTCTCTATATTATTATACGAAAAGAAAGCGGAGTTTCCGCATAAAAGTGATGGTTTCTATGCAAAAACTCCGCAGAGCCCATGTCTATTGGGGCATTTTATTAACATCTATGCAAATTATGTTCACACCATCATCAGATAGTTGGGATTCAATATTCCCCATTTCTTTAAAGATTCTCTCATATTTGAGACTCCATTCAGATTCGGAAGCATTCCTACCCTTTGAAATCCAATATGGGTCATTATAAAAATTAACGAAAACAAGTCTAACAGATTTTCCATACTCTTTAAGTTTTCTCAGAAAAACTATTCTGTTTGAAATTTGATAATATTTGTGTAACCAAATATTATCATTTACGGAAACATCATAGCTTTTCATTACACTTCTTATTGCATCACATTTTATACGATAATTCTCTTTTTGCTTGTCAGAAGCATCTTTCGATAGCTTATTTCCAGAACCAATTTCTGAGATATGCGCTTTCCCTTCTATTAAATATATGGTATTTGAATCTATACCTTTTGCTATTCCATCCCATTGCGGTTGACGTGTTGGCCAAAAGCCCTTGAATGCGTCATTAGGTATAGACAATTCATCCATGATATTCTTGTTATTGAGTTGAACTTCTTTACCATTAACAGGACAAAGCCATTTCACCTTTTCTCCTACTTTATCTTCAAATAAATACGAATATTTTGAAGACAATAATTGCATTTGCAATTTACTACCTTTATTTCTATCCATAACTATCACTTATATTTGGTTAAACATCTTTCTATTCTTCCTTTAATCTCATCCCTAAGTTCCTGCGGTTCAAGAACCTCAACAAGGTCTGCGTATGAGAGAATCGCAGTCGATAGCTCTGGAGTGAGACAGAGGCGATATTGGAAATCGCTATACTCATTATGTTTCGTTGCGACCTCCTCCTGACTCTTATGCAAAGGCGACGACCGGAAGTATTCTACAGCCTTTGCCCCTACCCTCAACCTTACTTTCTTTGGTTGCAGTTGCTCATTGGTGAAGATGCCTATGGTATTGGCAAAGTATTTATGCGCCGAGAAATCATCGGGCATTTCAAAGGTGGTTTTCGTTATGCTAATCTCGCCAATCCTATCAAGAGCTATGCAACGAATGGCTTCTTTCTCCTTAATATACCCAGCCACATACCACCTTCTGTTATACACTTTCATGGCGTAAGGATGCAGATGAAATGTCTCCATAGGCTTGTCGAAAGGATAATAGTCGAGCTCCACTTCATTGTTCGCTTTCATAGCCTTTATGAACAGTTCAAGATTGGCAAGTGTTTTCTTGGCATACTCCTCAAACACGATTCTGTCTCTCAGCGTATAGCCTTCTTCAAGCTTTCCCATCATGGCAAACGACTCTAAGAGCCATTTTCTCGTTTTATCCGTATTCAATACCTCTGGATTAGCAATATAATATCTGTAAGGCTTTTTTGTTGTGCACTTTATATCAATACCAAACAGTTCCTTGATACCTTTCCTGTGCTCATGAAATGAACGGAGAGGATAGGGATCACGGCCTTGCCATAAATCAATCTCTTCAAAAGTAAGAGATTTCTCTTCAAGAAGTGTATTTATTAGCCATACATACCGAAGAATCGTTTTGCTTATCATACAGTATTAAGGTTAAGTGTTCATATACAGATTATCAGTTGCAAATATAAGCATTTATCTTTGATATGACAAGAAAAACAAGTTTTTTAACACTCGTATGCGGTGTTTTTGCATAGAAAAGTGCCAAAAAGTGGTTTTTCTCACATTTCCTTTCGTATAATAATATTGTCAAAACATAAAAATTATGGCACAGAAGAAGAAAATAAAAAAACAAGTTGAGGAAATGACAATTGTATCTGCACTAGAAAAGATACATTTGGAGTCATACGACAGCAAACTATCAAGTGATTTCTACGACAAATGCAATGATGCTATTGCGTTTATCTGCAACAAGCTTAATGTCACTTCTTTTCAGGCTATCATTCTTTCCATACTTGCAAACAATGATACCCCGATGACATTTTCCGATATGGCACATCATACGTGTAGCACCCTACTTAGATTCCGTGCTCACAAGCTGGAACTTGACGAGTTGCATTACAAACAGTTCATTCTATGGATAGTTTCAAGACAGTCAACCAAGTACCTTCTTCGCGAAGAATTTCTGAATTCAATTGCAGAGAACAAACCCTATACCCCAAGAAAATATGAAGATTACACGACTTATGATGTCTGTTCTAAAATAGGGAAATGGCTAAAGATGCTAGAGAATGATTCCAACTTATATGATACTATTGTAAGAAGTAGCAGACAACTATTGGATTCCACCAAGCATCTTTCTTTCTCCAAGGATTTACTTACATCTGAACTTGACGACATTGACTTAATGATACTCCTCCGAACAATAACAGACAAAGTTGAAACCGATTCTGAATATATATCTTCTTACGAGATTTCAGAAATATTCCCAGAAGAAAAACACGTAAAAAATGCTCTCATTTTTATGAATGAAGGATCAAGTTTTCTTATGGAGAATAAATGGATGGAAAATTATACAGTCAACGGATTGGTAGAGACAAACAAATTCATCCTGACAGACAAGGTATTAGAAACCACGTTAGCCGATTTAAAGGCATATATGAAGCAACATGCTAAAATAAAAGATAGAACGTTACTCATGCCCGAAGATATTAAGGAGAAGTCATTGTTCTACAATAAGCGCGAATCAGAAGATGTACAACGCTTAACAGAACTATTATCCATTGACAAGTTCAAGGATATTCAAAAACGATTGAGATATGCTAATATGCGTCCGGGATTCGCTTGTCTATTCTATGGTGCTCCGGGTACTGGCAAAACTGAGACTGTACTACAACTGGGCAAAAAGACGGGACGCCCCATCTTTCAGGTAAATATCTCCGAAATAAGATCTAAGTGGGTTGGTGAAAGTGAGAAGAATGTACAGGAGCTTTTCAACAAGTATGATTCTATTGTCAAGACGAAGAATGTCTGTCCGATTTTATTCTTCAATGAGGCTGATGCAGTCATAAGCAAACGTTCTAATAACGTAGATGATGCTGTTGATAAGATGGAGAACACAATCCAAAACATCCTTCTTCAGGCAATGGAAAATCTTTCAGGAATAATGATTGCAACCACAAATCTCACCAACAATATGGATCCTGCTTTTGAACGTCGTTTCCTTTACAAGATATGTTTCGATAAACCGACAATAGAGACCAGAGCACATATCTGGCACTCCATGCTACCAAATCTATCTTCAGAAGAAGCAAACAATCTTGCCAAAGACTATGATTTCAGCGGTGGACAAATAGAGAACATTGCTCGAAAACAGATTATTGACAGTATTCTTTACGGTCAACAGCAAGATATTGCAAGCGTTAAGTCCTATTGCGAAAATGAAAACATCAGGAATTTCAGAAAGAGCAATATAGGTTTCGTAAATTATTGATTAACAGAAATGAACGTCAATATAGATACTTCAACCTTTAAACCAGAAAATACAGGTTTGAAGTTCCGTGTCTATGTTTACGCTATTAGTAATGCAGTTCCAAGACACAAGCCAAGAGTTAAAGTAATTGACTCTAAAGGGCAGTTTTCAATGTATATCTCGGACAATCCTTTGGTATCATCAGGTAATCCAGATTTTTTTGAGTCAGAACATATTGAAGAACTTAAAGAATGGATCATTCTAAATAAGCAAGTGCTTCTTGATTACTGGTATGATAATATTGATAGTGCAGAATTAGCATATAAATTGCAAAGAATATGAATCTCAAGACGATAAATAAAGTAACTGACAGTTCATTAGGAAGGTTAATGAACCTCCTTAATGACAAAACGTATGCTATAATTACAGCATACAGAGATTCTGATACAGAGAGTAACGAGCTATCTAGACAAGAGAACCTCCAACGAAATAGAGAACTCAGAGCAAGGTTTAATGCTAACAAGATGGGAGTTTATTCTCTTGTAGGTCATTGGCAAGAAACCCATGAAGTTGAAAGATGTTATGTTGTACCTAAACGCTCTGATATGTCAGATGAAGAGTTTATTGATTTCATTAAAGATGCTATGACTATCAACGGACTCACTCAGGACGCGTGTATATTTCATACAGATAAGTTTTATCTTCTATTTAATGATGGTACTATACAGCCTATAGGCACTAAGGTTTCATTGAATAAACTTGGTCAGGCTTACTCCAAATCTGTATTGAAGAATGAAGTTCCTTTTGTTTTTGATTCAGTAGAACGTCCCACATCAGTCGCAGGTTATATGTGGTTTGACAAAAATAACATTTTATATTTGAGATAGTATAAAAGCCAAGCAAGGCGCTTATAGAAAAATAATCCCAGAAGAAAACGAAAAAAGGTTTTTTTCGCATTTTCCTGTCACACCGTCACATCACCTGAGTATCAATCAATTACGCGTGACAGGAGCATATTTTTCCTGTCACATTCCTATCACACTTTTATAGCCTTGTGACGGCAATGTGATAGGAGAGCAACCTTACTGTCACACATAACTCTCTGATACACAATAAGTATGACGGAGTGACAGGAAAAACGTAAAAAACTTTTTTTTATAAATATCTGCCAATGATAAAATTCATCGGCAAATCACGTTTTTGTTTAGTTTGTTATTCTATAGAAAAACTAAGCAGCTCCAATGCAAGTCCAATTCAGCTCCAATTCAAGTCCAATCCAACTCCAAGCGAGAATTGGAATTATATTGAGTCAAGAACGGACTTGTAATGCAGATATGCGTGCATATTTTTTATTGAAATTATTGAAATAATTGAAATTATCGCCCATTCTCTCAATCCACAAAAAGGATTTCAATTATTTCAATAATTTCAATTAAATTAGGACACACCTTTAATTATATAGTAACGTGAGTTCTATGTAAGTCCCTTCTGCCTCCCTTGCAAATCCTATGTAATTCCCATTTTTCGCCTATTCTTAGGAACGGAGTCATAACGGACTTACAACGGACCTATAACGGACCTAAAGTATAGGAAGGAAAGACAATAAAAAAAGGCAAAGAATTTCCTCTGAAAAAAACTTTTTCTGAGGAGCTGGACATTCGCTAATCAATATTCAAAACGAACTACGAGAGGCAGATGGTCGCTGAATCCGTTGTAATTGTATTTGCGACCTTTGTATGTCCTTGCAGGATATACTCCTCCAAATTTCTGGTCTTCTTCCAAAAGAAATGGTAAATCATGAATACGGCAATAGTCAATCTTGCAATTATTCATGAAAGACTGAGAGAAGAAAATATGATCGAGACTCCCCCACTCTCCCCTATAGCGATATGTGCCCAATGCCCCGTTAGTGCCCTTTGCATCCTTGGAAACCTCTACCATAGAATGCTCAGCCAGCATAAGGAGAGAGCGATTGTCGGAATAATCGTTGAAATCGCCTGTGATAAAGATATTGGCATCAGGAGATATGGCTCGAATAGAGTCTATGCTTGAACATAGTCGGGAAGCGACCGCAAGACGATAAGGCTCGGATGCTTTCTCGCCCTTTCGCCTGCTCGGAGCATGGAGAACGAAGACATGCAACTCGTCGTTCTTGGAATCACCCAACATCCTTCCGCGAACATAGAGAATATCACGGGTAGGACCAAACCCTTCTGGCGGATTGATGCGAAGGCTATAAGAAGTATCAGGAGCAAAGCTATAAGGATGATAAAGCAAGGCTACGTCTATGCCTCGCTCGTCAGGTGAGTTGGTTATGATATACTTATAACCGACGGTACGAAGAAGGGAACGCCGGGTAAGGTCATAGAGAACAGAATCATTCTCGACCTCTATAAGCGCGACGAGATCAGGAGCCTGCCAATCCTGCCACTCACCACCAGTAGATACAATTTCCTTACTGATATTATTCAACTTACGCCAATAGCGCTTGGAATCCCAATGATAGGTGCCCCCCTCACAAAATTCATAGTCATTTTTCAATGAATCGTGACGGGTATCGAAAATATTTTCGCAGTTGAGCTCCACGAATGTGAAGATTGTAAGAAGAAGGGATGCTAGCATAGTTTATAGAGTAAAGAGTAATGTCATTTGACAAGTGCGACTTTTGAGCCTTTTATTACAAGTCTGCCTTCTGAACGTAATTGCTCAAGAGCGTCGTCAAGCTGATGCTTGGTCAAAGGTAAACTATGGATCTGGGCAATAGGTAAGCTACCGCCAGCATCATTGATTGCATCTACTATGACCTGTACAGCATCCTCATGAGATGTAGAAATGGAACTTCCATTTCTCTTTTTCTCTACACAGACATCACAATATCCACAATCAGTTTCTGTTTTCTCACCCAAATAACGTAGGAGAACGGTTGAACGGCACTCATCATCCGACTCTGCATACTCAAGGACAGAATCAACACGGGCAGCCATTCTTTCCTGAAGTTCCTCATAGATTGCCCTCGGGAAAACAAGGCGCGAAGACTCTATTCTCTGCTGAGGGTAATATATAACAGGCACATTCCTACGAGGGATATATTTGAGAATATGACGACTGGCAAGCGATTTCAACACGACACGCACAATATCAACCGAAAGATGCGAGTAATCAGCTATACGAGCCTCCTCTATATAGACAAGGTCGGAGAATAAACCGCAATATATCCGCAACAAGGCAGTCATAACCGTATCTTCATTAGCAGAAAGTCCACGAAGCTGATACAGGCCATCACGAGGAAGCAGGAACTGACATCGAGGATGATTTTCAGGATCAGAATCATACTCTATGTATCCCGCACGCTGAAGAACAGACAAAGCTCCGGAAAGACGTGTAGGGAAATGCTTGAACACCTGACAGAACCGCTCTATGTTAAATTCATAGCGAGCCCCTTCCCCATCATAAAGTGCAAGTTGGAAGAAATATGAAAGATCGTCATACACCTTTCTTATATAGTCTTTCTCAGGAAAGGCACTCTGCACATGAGTAAGGAGATTACGCCTGTCGGATCTGCTATACAGCAAGACAGCATACGCCCTATTACCATCACGACCACCTCGACCCGCTTCCTGGAAATAAGCCTCAAGGGAATCAGGACAATCCATGTGAACGACAACCCTAACATCAGGTTTGTCAATACCCATTCCGAAGGCATTTGTAGCCACCATAACGCGAACCTCATCTTTTTGCCAATCCTGCTGTCGCTGATCCTTTACAGCGAAATCAAGTCCGGCATGATAGAAAGTAGCGGAAATGCCATTTGAGGAAAGAATCTTTGCCACATCCTTAGTGTTCTGACGTGAACGGGTATATACTATTGCAGAGCCCTGTACGGAATTAAGGATATGAATCAGTTCTGCCTCCTTATTATCTGTATGACGAACCACATAAATAAGATTCTCACGCTTGAAGGACATCCGCACCACTCTCTTCTCGGAAAAAGCGAGACGATTCTGGATATCATCCACAACCTGTGGAGTTGCTGTTGCAGTAAGGGCAAGAACAGGAATGGTGTATTGGGGAGGGAGGGAGGGATCTTCCTGAGGTTCAAGAATATTCCTTATCTCTGCAATATTGAGATAAGAAGGACGGAAATCATAGCCCCATTGCGAGATACAATGTGCTTCGTCAACCGTGATGAAGCAGATTCGCATCTGACGAATCTTTGCTATGAAAAGTGGCGAAGACAAGCGTTCGGGTGATACATACAGGAACTTAACACCTCCATAGACAGCATTGTCAAGTACCTGAAGGACTTCCGCATGACTCATGCCCGAATAGATAACAGATGCAAGGATGCCCCGGTCACGAAGATGCTGAACCTGATCCTTCATCAGAGCAATAAGCGGAGTAATGACAAGACACACACCTTCCATTGCAAGAGCCGGAACCTGAAACGTGATACTCTTACCGCCACCCGTTGGCATCAATCCAAGAGTATCATGACCGGAACCTATGCTCTCAACAATCTCTTTCTGAATTCCCCTAAACGCGGAGAAACCGAAATATTGCCGAAGAATGGAAAGGTAGTTCATAAATATAAAGCCCAAACTAACGGCCCCTCACCTGCCCTTTGGGCATCCTCTCCCCATAGGGCGAGGAAAAGTTACATTTTATCGTTTATATGATAAGTTTGGATCAATGTTACTAACTTCCCCCCTCGCCCCATGGGGAGAGGGTGTCACATAGTGACGGGTGAGGGGCTAATCCTCATTAGGTTTAATATCCTCTATCTGAAGCTGTACATTGCCACGCTTATAGATATTCTCCTCAAGGGTATATACAATATCAAATGAGCGACGGGACTTGATGTATCTTGCAGAAGCCGACTGTCCGAAAGCAATTCCGTTCATCACGGTATTGGAATTTGAATCAACAAGTTCAAGCTTTATATGCTCCTGTTCACGACCAACGACCTTAGAAGTACCGAAATCATACACATTACGGGTGCAGAAGGTAGGCTTCACATTTCCAGGACCGAATGGTGCAAAGCGCTTCAAGTCATGATAAAGGCGACGGGAGATATCCCTAAAGTCGATAACAGCATCAACTGTAAGCGTTGCCTCTGTCTGGGTAGGCTCAATATGCTCCTCTACATATTTATAGAAACGCTTGCTGAACTCAGGAACGTCTTCCCAACGTATTGTCAAGCCACAGGCGTATGTATGACCGCCAAAGTTAATAAGAAGGTCACGACAGCTCTTAATGGCAGAATACACATCAAAGCCGGCAACAGAACGAGCACTACCAGTAGCGAACTGTCCGTCGCGGGTAAGGACAACCGTAGGACGGAAATATATTTCAGTCAACCTTGAAGCCACGATACCGATAACGCCCTTCTTCCAGTTCTCATCATAAAGCACAATACTTGAGCGATGGCGCTGGCTCTCAAGCTTTTCCACAATACCGTTTGCCTCGTCGGTCATCTGCTTGTCGATATCACGACGTTGTTCATTATATTCGTCAATATGCTTGGCTGCAGTAATAGCATTGTTGTAATCCTTCTCTACAAGAAGGTCAACCGAAAGCTTACCGTTCTCCATACGTCCGGAGGCATTGATACGGGGACCAATTTTAAAGACGATATCCGACATGGATATTTCCCTGCCAGAGAGTCCGCAGATGTCAATAATGGACTTTAATCCGACGGAAGGATTCTGGTTGAGCTGCTTCAAGCCATGATAAGCCAAAACACGGTTCTCGTCTGTAACCTCCACCAAATCAGCTGCTATACTAACGGCACAGAGATCAAGGAGCGGAATAAGGCGAGAGAACGGAATGCCATTGTTCTTGGCAAAAGCCTGCATCAGCTTGAAGCCTACCCCACAACCGCACAGGTGCTTGAAAGGATAAGAGTCGTCTGGACGCTTAGGGTTCAGGATTGCCACAGCAGGAGGAAGAACATCATCGGGCACGTGATGGTCGCAGATAATGAAGTCTATGCCCAATGTCTTGGCATACTCAATCTGCTCATGCGCCTTGATACCGCAATCGAGAATGATAATCAGCTTCACACCATTCTCATTCGCCATGTCGATAGCCTTACGACTCACGCCATATCCCTCCTCGTAACGATCAGGGATATAGTATTCTATGTTGGAATAGTACAGACGAAGAAACTTATAGACGAGGGCTACAGCCGTGCAGCCGTCAACATCATAATCACCATATACCATGATACGCTCCTTGCGTCCCATAGCATCATTGAGCCTATCCACCGCGATATCCATATCCTTCATCAGGAACGGATTGATAAGGTCATTGAGTTGAGGACGGAAAAAGCGCTTTGCCGCTGACTCCGTCGTTATTCCACGCTCAATAAGAAGACGACAAAGCACAGGAGCGATATTGAGTTTCTCACTCAATTCGCTTGCCTGTCGCATCAAAGTCGGCGATGGTGTATTATAAATCCATTTAAAGTGCACGATCGTGTTCTGTTTAGGTGAGTTTACTGCTGATTCAAGCGTTTCATATTCAAGCCCGAGATCTTGCCGTCGGAACTAACCGTAGCTGAGATCTGGTACCTGTTATATGTAGGCTGTGTGGCATCTGTGCGCGAAATATTCTGCTCTGCAGTAAACTGCACGATATAATCCGCAGCGCCTTTGGTTCCAGCTTTCTTGTCTATTTTGTAGTCGTCGATGATATGCCAATTCATATTGGTGATATCCGACTTGTATAACTTCTTAAGGAATGTTGCGACATCAGCCTTGCCAGCACTTGACTGTCCGAGGAAATTAGTCAACTGGTCGGCAACCGTAGAAAGCATACCACCTTCGTTACGTGAGTTCACCGATTGGAAGAATTTCTTGAACAGAGCCTTGACCATCTTTGTCTCCTCTGGCTGTAGCTGAGTCATCTTTATTGCATCAATGGCAGCATTGGCATCATTAACGAAACGGCCATTAGGATGCTGCTTCACATAATTGATGAACGCATCAATCGTCTTGTCCTTCATCACATGTGCATAGTCCATTGAATCGACTTTATTCATAGCCTCTGCCTTATGTGGAGAGTCAGGATGCGTCTTGGCATACTGCTCTATCTGATCACGAGAACCGGTTATAAGCACATCAGTCCATTCCTTGTCTATCTGCTGAATAACAGCAAGCCGAGCCTGAAGGGAGTCGCGATGCTCAGGATTCGTATCTTTATATTTATTCAGATATTCCTCTATTACCAAAGGGTCCGTGCTCTGTGCAGCAAGCGCATAATCCGATTCTTCCTGACGACCAAGATCGTTATAATAGTAAGCCACACCTCCACACAAGACAAGGGCAATCACAAGCCCCACGACGATCTTTGTGTATGATTTCTTCTCTGTATCAGGCTCCGGTTCCGACTTTGGCTTGGCAACAGGAGTAATCGGTTCTGTATGGCGAACAGGCACAGGACGATGTGTCGGAGTGGAAGTCGTAGGGCGATGACAAGCCGGACAAACCATCTGATTGCGGAAATATATCTCACCGCAATCAGGGCATTTCACTACTTTTCCTGCGATTTCCACACCGCACCCCGGACAAGTAGGAGCCATATCACTAACCTGATGTCCACATTCAGGACACTTTATAATTGCCATAAGAGCCTAATCAAGCCTTCCCCAAGGGAAGGATGTTTTTAAAGTATTTACTTATATTATTCATCCCCCTCGCGCTTTCCAGTTGCCTCCCTATGGGGAGGGGCGGGTGCTGAGGGGCTTTTCCTCCGCCTGAACCTCAACTCACGCAGAGTATGGTTTCCCATGAATCGGGATTTATCCACATAACCGTTGATACCAGCCAAACGTCCCTTGCCCGTGTATTGCCACAAGGTAATGTCACGACCATCAGCAAGTACTGGTTCCTGCTCAGTATATTGGGCAATCATGATAAGGTACCTGTCAAGTTTCTCCTGAAGATACTTGTCATAGAAGTTCGCACCAGTATAGATGAGAGGCTTCTGCTTATATACATGCTCCACCAATTCAAGGAACTTGAACAGCGAATCGCAAAATTCAGCAGAATCAAGTCTAGCGGTTGTCTCCACGTCAATCATCGGGATGAGATCCTGCTCCTCAGGTCGGCATTGCGTGAGGAAATTCAGCAACTGCTCTTCCTGATCAGCCTTAGGACGATAGAAATGATATGACCCTACCTTTATCCCATGCTGACGGGCCATCTGTATGTTCTCTTCATACCTACTATCTATCCTGTCACCACCTTCTGTAGCCTTGATATAGACGTATGCCATCTTTGTGCTACCAACAGCATCCCAGAACACCCCATGCTGATAGTGTGAGATGTCTATTCCATGAATATGCTGACAGGTATCCTCACACTCCACATCCTGCGCACCCGCAGAGAGTGAAAAGATAGACATTAAGGCTGAAAGAAATATATATTTAAAATTATTATCAAAATTCATAGACTGCAAAAGTACAAAAAAAATATGAAATCTTCACAAACAGAAGGCATAAATTCACATATTTTTAGATTTCGACGCGAATATGGTGTTATTCTGCATATGAACGTCAAACAATTATCCATATATCAAAAAAGTAGGAAGGAAAAACTTCCTTCCTACTCGAAAAAAAAAGTTTGATTTTTTTATCTTGTATATTTCTTTCCATTCTTGACATAGACACCTTTATGAGTATCATATCTGTTGATACGCTGACCGTTCAGATTATATATCCTTTCATCAGAATGCTGTCCATTGACGATGTTATCTATACTTGTGGTTGCATTCTCTTCAATTGGCAATATGCTTCCCCATTCATTCCATCCACTTGCATTCCTATAAGCAGAAATAGAAGATGCAGGTACATAGAGAATTCCAGTGTCACAACGTGTCTCCCTAAAAGCGCCTTCGCCTACCGAAGGAGGAGTCGTTGCATAACAGGTCATTTCCTTCAATGAAATACTATTCAGGAAAGCATTAGGTCCGATACTTTGCAAAGAGCTTGGGAGAGTAATAGATATTAGAGAAGAACATCCATAGAACGTTGATTGTCCAATAGTATTCACGGAGTTTGGAATAGATATTGAAGAGAGTTTAATACAAGTTGAAAATGCGCCAGGGCCTATAGCTGTCACAAAGTCCGGAATTACGATAAAAGTAAGTTCCAAACACCCCCAAAATGCATTTTGCCCTATGGCTGTCACAGAATTCGGAATAACAGTATTCTTACATCCATAAATCAATGTATTAGTTCCTGTTTCTATAATGGCATTACAATCGTTTCTACTATCATATATTGCATTTCCCTCCTCTACTTTTAAAGAAGTGAGACCTGTACAACGTTGAAAAGCAGCATCTCCAATATTTATTACAGATTTTGGAATTGTGATTGAAGTGAGGTTAGAGCAATCATTAAATGCCAAAACACCGATACTCTTCACAGAATTAGGGATTGTGATTGAAGTGAGATCCGTGCATCCATCGAACGCACTATTCCCAATACTTGTAACAGAGTTTGGAATAATAGTATTCCCACATCCCACAATCAACATATTGGATTGGGTTTCTATGATAGCATTACAGTTATTTCTACTATCGTATTTCGCGTTTCCATTCTCAACAATTATAGAAGTAAGGTCTGAGCAATCTTGAAAAGCACCGATTCTAATATTTGTAACAGATTTAGGAATTATGATAGAAGCGAGATTAGAGCATCCATCGAACGCACTGTTCCCAATACTTGTAACAGAGTTTGGAATAATAGTATTTCCACATCCCACAATCAATGTATTGGATTTGGTTTCTATGATAGCATTACAGTTATTTCTACTATCATATTTCGCGTTTCCAGGTTCTACTTTTATAGAATTGAGATTCGGGCATTTTCTCAAAAAGCCAATTCCAATATTTGTAACTGAATTCGGAATTGTGATAGAGGTAAGACTTGAGCAATCATAGAAAACTGATATTCCAATACTTGTAACAGAATTTGGAATTGTGATAGAGACAAGACTTGAGCAGTAAGCAAATGCACCTTTTCCAATACTCTCTACAGTATTAGGAATCGTGATAGATGTGAGATTACGACAATAACAGAAAGCACCTTCTCCTATGTTAGTAACCCCATCTTTAATTATAACTTTTTTTATTATATTCCGACGGAAACTCCAAGGAGCATTATTTAATTCATAGTCATCCATCTTCGTTCCGAATATGGTCAATGTACCATCATCTGACATTTTCCATGAAACATCAGCATGGACAGCACCATTGGTGAACAAACTTAGAACAAACAGTATAATAGCTTTTTTCATTGCTTAATAATAATATTACATTCGTCTTTTATTATATCGAGTGCAAATATATATAAAATTTTCCAATTAAAAGCATTTGAGATAGAAATATTCATTCTTTTGTCAAGAAATTCCAATATGCCTCCTTTGATCCTTAGACCACAAAATCACTCAAAAACATGAGACATACAAATAATATGCTTTTTTCATGATGTTTTAAGCAACATAACGCAAGAACAAGAAAGTGACAGAAATAAGTTGGAATACATTTGCATATTTCATGTTTTCTTTGTATTTTTGCATCATAAAAAAACGAAACAAAAGTTTCCATTAGGATGACTTGCCCCAAAATGCAAAGCAGCAAGAGAACATATATCGCCATTGACTTGAAATCGTTCTATGCCTCCGTGGAATGCGTGGAACGAGGACTAGACCCGTTGTCAACAAACCTTGTAGTGGCTGATGAAAGCAGGACGGAGAAGACTATCTGCCTTGCCGTATCACCATCGCTAAAGGCTTATGGCATAGGAGGTCGTGCACGATTATTCGAGGCTGTTCAACGCGTTAGGGAGGTTAACAACGAACGAAGGATGAATATTCCAAACCATCGCTTTATAGGCAGGTCAATCGATGATAAGGAGTTAAAAGAGCATCCTGACTGGGAACTGGATTTCATCCGGGCGGTACCACGAATGGCATTCTACATAGAATACAGCACTCAAATATATAAGATATACCTTAAATATATTGCTCCGGAGGATATTCACGTATATTCTATCGACGAGGTGTTCATGGATGTCACGGCATACCTAAGCACATATAAGATGACGGCTCACGAGCTTGCAAGGACAATGATTCGTGACGTGCTTGAGAATACGGGAATCACGGCAACTGCCGGCATAGGCACAAACCTGTATCTTTGCAAGATAGCCATGGATATAGTGGCAAAGCACATCCCTGCGGATAAGGACGGAGTACGTATCGCAGAGATAGATGAGATGTCGTACAGGAAACAGCTTTGGGACTACCGTCCGCTAACAAAATTCTGGCGAGTGGGCAGAGGAATCGCCGAGAAGCTTGCAAAATATGGCATAGAGACTATGGGGGACATAGCACGCACCTCAATCAATAACGAAGCTCTACTCTATCGTCTCTTTGGAGTAAATGCCGAACTGCTTATCGACCATGCTTGGGGCTGGGAACCCGTAGGAATGGAGTATATCAAAGCTTACAAGCCTGAGACAAACTCCATGAGCAGCGGACAGGTACTTCATGAGCCATACACATTCGAGAAAGCGAGGAATGTAGTTATGGAAATGGCAGATGCTATAAGTCTTGATCTGGTGGAGAAACGTCTCGTTACCAACCAACTAATCCTTACAATAGGCTTTGACCGCGAGAGTCTTGAACGAGCAGAGACAGCAGTTAGATACAAAGGTAATATTGTGACGGATTATTATGGACGTACAGTTCCAAAACATGCACACGGAACGGCAAATCTGAATGGTTATTCATCTTCAAGTAAAGAGATAATCGAAGCTGTTATCTCGTTGTATGACAAGATTGTAGATCACGATTTGCTTATCCGTCGCTTGAATATCACAACGAACAATATCATCAGCGAAACAGAAGCCAGAAACAAGGTGAAAGAGCCCATACAGCTTGACCTCTTCACCGATTATGAAGCATTAGCCATTGAGGCAGGAAAGCAGAATGCAGAGCGTAACAAGGAGCGCAAAATGCAGGAAGCACTTATTGCGATTAAGCATAAATTTGGTAAGAATGCAATCCTAAAGGGTACAAGTTTCTCGGAAGGGGCAACGGCAAGAGACAGAAACAACCAGATTGGAGGGCACAAAGCCTGAACATCTACTATATACAATCCACCTTCGGTCTTTGACCTTAGACTTTAGACTTACAGAAAAAATGGGTAAATACGACGACATAATAAATCTTCCACATCATATATCAAAGGAACATCCACAGATGTCTATGTATATGAGGGCAGCTCAGTTTGCCCCATTCGCTGCATTGACAGGGCATGATTCTGCTATTGAGGAAACAGCAAAAGCGTTTCAGATAGAACAGGACAATAACGGGTATGAAGCGGAGACGAATCCATGAACTACTCAACGCAAACAAAATGATATTCCTGCATTCAGACAAAAGCACTTTTTCCAAAAAACTCATACCATATAGCCTTACTCTCAAAATAAAAACAAATTAAAAATTTGCAGATATCAGAAAAAAAGAGTAACTTTGCAGACGATTTCGCATAGCGATGACAGGAAGCATCATATAGTATGTCTGTTCATCCCTCTTTTGTATCGAGGAATGGAAGACTGCTGTGGATTGCAACCTATCAGGGCATACGAAAGCAAGAGAATTAATCACGCCCCGGTTGTTTCGGGGAATTATATCTAACAAACTTTTCAACAAACCAAATGAAAGTATTGAAATTTGGCGGAACATCCGTGGGTTCCGTAGAGAGCATTCTAAGCCTAAAGCAGATTGTAACGAAAGAGGCTAAGTCACAACCCGTTGTTGTTGTGGTAAGCGCTTTAGGCGGTATTACCGACAAACTTATTGCAACCTCTAAACTCGCCCTTGCAGGTGACGAGCGTTATCGTGAATCATTCGATGAGATCGTGGATCGTCATCACAAGATGATTGACACCATAATCACGGACACAAAAAGCAGAGAACAACTTTTCAACACCGTGGATGCGCTGCTCGAACAGCTTCGCAGCATTTATTTCGGTGTATTCCTCATACACGACCTGAGCGAGAAGACTCAGGACGCTATCGTTTCTTACGGCGAACGCCTCAGTTCTAACATCGTGGCAACCCTCATTAAGGGCGCTAAATGGTTTGATTCCCGCGATTTCATCAAGACTGAGCGTAAGATGGGCAAGCACACGCTTGATGCCGAACTTACCAACAAACTGGTGCGCCAGACATTCGCCGACCTTCCAAGGGTGAGTCTCGTACCTGGTTTTATCTCTCGCGACAAGGACACCAACGAGGTGACAAACCTCGGTCGTGGTGGTTCTGACTATACAGCTGCCATTATCGCAGCTGCCCTTGATGCCGATGTGCTGGAGATTTGGACAGACGTTGACGGCTTCATGACAGCCGATCCACGCGTTATCAAGTCAGCATACACCATCAACGAGCTATCATACGTAGAGGCTATGGAGCTTTGTAACTTCGGTGCAAAAGTGATCTATCCTCCGACGATATATCCTGTATGCGTGAAGAATATCCCTATCAAGGTTAAGAACACATTCAACCCTGAACATCCAGGCACTCTCATCAAGGATAAGATTGAAGGCGACCACAAGCCTATCAAGGGTATATCTTCAATCAACGGAACGGCACTCATCACCGTTACAGGTCTCTCTATGGTCGGTGTAATCGGCGTAAACCGCCGTATCTTCACAGCTCTTGCCAACGAGGGGATCTCCGTATTCATGGTTTCACAGGCTTCTTCCGAAAACTCCACATCCATCGGTGTAAAGGAAGATGATGCAGACAAAGCAGCACAGGTGCTCAACGATGAGTTTGCCAAGGAGATAGAGACTGGCGCGATGTATCAGATGATCGTGGAGCGTGGTCTTGCTACCATCGCTATCGTAGGCGAGAACATGAAGCACACGCCGGGTATCGCTGGTAAGCTCTTCGGCACATTAGGCCGTTCAGGTATCAGCATCATAGCTTGCGCACAGGGAGCTTCTGAGACGAATATCTCATTCGTTGTGAACAGCCAGTTCCTCAGAAAGTCGCTCAACGTAATCCATGATTCATTCTTCCTTTCAGAATATAAGGTACTGAACCTCTTCCTCTGCGGTATAGGAACAGTAGGTGCGAAACTCATAGAGCAGATACGCTCTCAGCAGCCAACACTCATGAAGGAGTCACGTCTGAAACTCAACGTGGTAGGCATAGCATCTTCAAGAAATGCCATCTTCGACCGCGATGGAATCGACCTTGACAACTACATGGAGCAGCTCAAGGCTTCCGAGCCTTCAAACAGCAAGAAGCTCCTTGAGAACATCATCGGCATGAACATATTCAATGCCGTATTCGTTGACTGTACCGCATCAAGCGAGGTAGCAGGATTGTACCAGTCATTACTTGAGAAGAACGTAAGCGTTGTGGCTGCCAACAAGGTTGCTGCATCAGGCAACTATGATGACTATATGAAACTGAAGCGCACAGCCTTGTCACGTGGTGTGAAATATCGCTTCGAGACAAACGTAGGTGCTGGTCTTCCTATCATCGGAACTATTAACGACCTAAAGAACTCAGGCGACAAAATACTTAAAATTGAGGCAGTTCTATCTGGTACGCTCAACTACATCTTTAACGCTCTCTCTGCCGATGTTCCATTCTCTGAGACTGTAAAGCAGGCTAAGGAACTCGGTTATGCAGAGCCAGATCCACGTATTGATTTGAGCGGCAAGGATGTTATCCGCAAGCTCGTAATCCTCACACGCGAGGCTGGCTATAAGATTGAGCAGGAGGATGTGGAGAAGAACCTTTTCGTGCCTGACGAGTACTTCGACGGTTCAGTAGAAGATTTCTGGGCAAAGCTCCCTGCACTCGACGCTGATTTTGAGGCAAAGCGCAAGGAACTTGAGGCTGAAGGTTGCCGCTGGAGATTCGTTGCTCGCATGGAGGCTCTTGAGGATGGTAAGGTAAAGGCGAGTGTCGGGCTCAACAAGATACCTTCCAACCACTCATTCTATGAGCTTGAGGGCAGTAACAACATCGTCACCCTCACAACTGCACGCTACAAGGAATACCCTATGCTCATTCAGGGCTATGGTGCCGGTGCAAGTGTAACGGCTGCCGGTGTATTCGCTAACATTATGTCAATCGCAAACATTTAAAGGAGAAACGATTATGAAGCACATAATAATTCTGGGCGATGGAATGGCAGATAAAGCCATTGATAAACTCGGCGGAAAGACTCCGTTGCAGTTCGCCAAGACTCCTTACATGGATATGCTGGCAAAGATGGGACGTACTGGTCGCCTCATAACCGTTCCTGAGGGCTATAACCCAGGTTCTGAGGTTGCCAACACCGCTATACTCGGCTATGACCTCGACAAGGTTTACGAAGGTCGCGGTCCTCTTGAGGCCGCTTCCATCGGTTACGAGATGAAGCCTCTCGACCTCGCTCTTCGCTGCAACATCATCTGCGTTCGCGAGGACGGTACTATCAAAACCCATAATGGCGGCAATCTCTCTACAGAGGATGCAGGTCCGCTGATTGACCTTCTCAACGAGAAACTCGGCTCTGACCGCGTAAAATGGGTGAAAGGCATACAGTATCGCCATCTGCTCATAATTGACGGTGGCTCAAAGCATATTGTCTGCGCCCCACCCCATGACCATCCGAATGAGTCTTGGCGTCCGCTCCTCGTTCAGCCGGAAAAAGGTTGGGAGAACAAACGTGAGGAAGGTCGTATGACGGCACAGGAAACAGCAGATCTGCTCAATGACCTCATCATCAAGTCGCAGGACATTCTGCTCAATGCCCCTCTCAACATCAAGCGCAAGGCAGAGGGTAAGGACCTTGCCAATATCATCTGGCCTTGGAGCGGCGGTTATCGTCCTGCCATGCAGACTCTCAGCGAGATATACCCTTCGGTGAAATCGGGCGCTGTGGTATCAGCCGTTGACCTTATCCGTGGAATCGGACACTATGCAGGTCTCGATATCATCGAAGTGGAAGGCGCGACAGGTCTCTGGGACACCAACTACGAGGGCAAGACAAAGGCTGCACTCGATGAACTGAAGAAGAAGGATTTCGTTTTCCTCCATGTAGAGGCAAGTGACGAGGCCGGACACGACGGAGAGGTGGATCTGAAGGTGAAGACCATAGAGAACCTTGATTCTCGCATGATAGGTCCTATATACGAAGAAACAAAGACATGGGACGAGCCTGTGTGCATCGCCATCCTACCCGACCATTTCACACCTGTGGAACTTCGAGTACACGTTGGAGAGCCTGTACCTTTCATCATCTACTATCCAGGCATAGAGCCAGACGATACGCAGGTATATGATGAGGTTTCATGCGTTACAGGCAGCTACGGCATCCTGAAGCTTCAGGAGTTCATGCAAACAATAATGAAATACTAAACAAGATGAAATATTATAGTACAAATAAGAAAGCACCGATAGCAACGCTCGAAAAGGCCGTTGTAAAGGGTTTGGCTGAGGATCGCGGCCTCTACATGCCAGAGAACATCAAGGCACTCCCAAAGGAGTTCTTTGACAACATCGACAAGATGTCGTTTCAGGAGATTGCATACACAGTTGCTGATGCATTCTTCGGTGAGGATGTTGACGCAGAATCATTGAAGCATATTGTCTATGACACATTGCAGTTCGATTGTCCTATCGTACCTGTTACCGAGAACATCTACACCCTCGAACTCTTCCATGGTCCTACTCTCGCATTCAAGGATGTAGGCGCACGCTTCATGGCGCGTCTGCTCCAGTATTTCCTCAAGAAGGGCGGTGAATACGTAAGTTCTGCCTCTGCTTCAGCAAAGGATGGCGTAAACGTACTCGTGGCAACTTCCGGTGACACAGGTAGTGCCGTAGCCAACGGATTCCTCGGTGTTGACGGCATCCATGTATATGTTCTTTATCCAAAGGGAAAGGTAAGTCCTATTCAGGAATGTCAGTTCACTACTCTCGGCAAGAACATAACAGCAGTTGAGGTTGACGGTGTATTCGACGATTGTCAGGCTCTCGTTAAGTCTGCATTCATGGATGCAGAGCTCAACGCACACATGAAGCTGACATCGGCAAACTCTATCAATGTAGCTCGTTTCCTCCCACAGGCATTCTATTACTTCAACGCCTATGCTCGCCTCAAGGCTCTCGGCAAGGCTGACCAGATGGTGGTATGCGTACCTTCAGGTAACTTTGGAAACATCTGCGCAGCTCTCTTCGGTCACAAGATGGGACTCCCAGTAAAGCGTTTCATTGCAGCCAACAATGCTAACGATATCTTCTTCAAGTATCTCCAGACAGGCAAGTACGAGCCAAAGGCTTCACTCGCAACATTGGCTAACGCTATGGACGTAGGTGATCCTTCAAACTTCGCTCGTATCTACGACCTCTACAAAGGCCGTCACGAGACCATCACAAGTCTTATAAGCGGTGCTACATACAAGGATGAGCAGATTGCAGAGACCATGAAGCAATGCTTTAAAGAAACAGGATATATTCTTGACCCTCATGGTGCTTGCGGTTATCAGGCTCTCAAGGAACAGCTTCGTGAAGGTGAGGTTGGCGTATTCTGTGAGACAGCTCATCCAGCTAAGTTCAAGGAGAAGGTAGATGCTATACTCGGAAGCGACATCGAGATTCCGGCACGCCTTCAGGAGTTCATGAAGGGTACAAAACAGAGCATTGACATGACCAAGGACTTTGAGTCTTTCAAGGCATTCCTCATGAATGAATAATCCGACGATATTGTTAAGAGTGAAAAATGAAGAATTTTTCACTCTTAACTTTTCACTAAAATCTTTATTCTCTAATCTTTACTCTAGAAACAGCATGCATCCCTTAACAGTCTATAAGGCCAGCGCAGGTAGCGGTAAGACATTCACTCTTGCCGTGGAATTTATCAAACTGCTCATTCTCAATCCTCGTAAATACGAGAACATACTTGCCGTGACCTTTACGAATAAGGCTACGGAAGAGATGAAGCATCGTATAGTTAGCCAGCTCTACGGACTCTCCCATGGTCTCAGAAGCAGCGATTCCTATCTGAACAAGATAACGAAGGAACTCGATGTTTCCGAGGATTTTGTGCGCAAGAACGCAGATATCGCACTCCACAACCTCCTGCACAACTATAACCAGTTCCGTGTTCAGACCATTGATGCCTTTTTCCAGGGCATACTCCGCAATATGGTTAAGGAACTTGGCCTTGGAAACAACCTCCGCATATCGCTCAACGACAGTCAGGTTATTTCCGAAGCAGTCGACTCCATTATGGAGACTCTCGACAAGGACAAGGCTCTTATGTCATGGATTATAGAGTACGTAAACGAGAGGATGGATGATCAGAAGTCGTGGGACATTACAGGTGAGGTGAAGTCATTCGGCATGAATCTCAGCAAGGAGTTCTTCAAAAGCAATGAGCACCTTCTGAAATCTATCGCGAATGACAAAGACTTCTTCAAACGCTATAAAAAGACGATGACAGCCATAATAAAGGGGGCAGAAGCTCATTTCAAGGAGTGTGGCGAGTATTTCCTCACAATGCTTTCAAATGCAGGCTACGACGTCACAGACCTCGCCTTTGGCAGAACAGGCGTTGCAGGCTACTTCCTAAAGCTCAAGGACGGCGATTTCATCAAGGACAACATCGTGGGGGCACGTGTTCAGGCAGCAATGAATGACCCGATGAAATGGGGCACGAAGAAAAATGCAAGCGAAATAGCCCCTTTGGCTGAAAGTCAGTTAATCCCCTACCTCATCGGCATTGAGAAGGAACGTCAGGCAGAAGTACCGAAAGTACGTTCTGCCATCATCACATTGAAGAACATCAATAAGATGCGCCTGTTGTTCAGCATCCGCGAGGAAATGGATAGATTGAACAAGGAAAATGCGCGTTTCATGCTCTCCAACACTCAGACGGTGTTAAGTCAGATGATACAGGAAGATACCAATATCGCTCCGTTCATCTACGAAAAGATAGGAGCATACCTCCAGCATATTATGATTGATGAGTTCCAGGACACAAGTACGGTGCAGTGGAACAACTTCAAGGTGCTTCTCGAAAACTGCATGGCAGGCAACGAAGACCAACCTCAGAACGATGGTGCGATAAACAACCTTATCGTTGGCGATGTAAAGCAGAGCATCTACCGTTTCCGCTCTGGAGACTGGAGATTGCTCAACGGTATTGAGCAGGAGTTCGGGAATGGAATGATAACGACCAAGCCACTTGCAACAAACTGGCGTTCAGAGCGTAACATAATTTCGTTCAACAATCACTTCTTTAAGCAGATATGCAATATAGAGGCGGATAGCATTATGCCACGTGATGCAAGGGGACAGCAGGAATTAATCGAAGCTAACAACCTATCCGTTGAGGCAGCACAGCAGATGAACACATATGCGGAGGCATTACGTCATGCCTATGACGATGTGGCACAGGACATTCCAACATTCAAGCCCAACCGTGGTCTTGTACGTGTGGAACTGCTCCCTGAGGAACATGCCGATTTCATCGAGGCGGCAAAGACACGCACACTCGACTACATCCAAAGCCTTATAACGCAAGGTGTAAAACCAAGCGAGATTGCTATACTCGTTCGTTTTAACTCCGAGGCTTCGGATATTGCACAGTATTTCGCTGAAAACGCACCAGAACTGAGCATAATGTCAGAACAGGCATTCACCCTCGAGGCTTCCCCTCTGGTCACAATGATTATCTCAATGCTGCGCCTCCTTCGCAATACCAAAGACAAACAGGCGGAAATAACCCTTGTAAAACTTTATATCGCCTATATTCTTTGCGAAGAACTTACAGACGGCAGCATACTCACATCTGCCAACACATTCCAGACCTATGTCCCACAGGAGATATCAAGTGAAGAGGCAATGGAACAGATGCGCTCAATGTCACTCTATGAACTTTCCGAGTACATCTACCGCATGCTCAGCCTCTCCAAACTCGAAGGTCAGGCTCCATACGCTACAGCTTTCTTTGACGGTTTGAAGAAATACATGGAGGACAACATCGCCACAATCGAGGAATTCCTTGACTATTGGGATAGCGAGCTCCATAGCAAGGCAATATCCATAGGAAGCGGTGACAGCATACGTGTCATCACCATACACAAGAGTAAGGGACTTGAGTTCAGACACCTCGTAATGCCTTTCTGCAACTGGAATATGGCAGCCCGACATACCGAGACACTATGGTGTACAATCAACGAACAGCCATTTGCCGAACTCCCATTCATCCCTGTTGACTACACAGGCCGTACAAGCCTACAAAATTCAATATACGAGCCTTATGGTATAGAGGAATGGATGCAGGGCATCGTTGACAACCTCAACCTGCTCTACGTGGCATTCACACGTGCAGGACGCTCTCTTTTCGTCATTGCTAACCAGAAAGCAAAGGAAGACAACCGTTCCTACGCCATTATTGAGGCATTGCGCAGAATTGCCGATTCCAACGAACTTGAAGGCAGTTCTTTCGAGGATAACACATCCGAGGAAGATACCGAAAACGCTTCCCCATCCATCTTCACTTTTGGAGAGCACTATTTCGAGGAAAAGGAAGAAAAGGGCAAGGAATCCGACAATGTATTCGAGTGCACTCCAACGGCTATCCCTGTAAGCGTTGAAAGCTACGACTCTGAGAACATCTCATTCCGTCAAAGTAACAAGAGCCGTGAATTCGAAGCCGATACGCTCGATGATATCGACAGCAAGCGATACACCACAATGGGCTCTATCATGCATATGCTCTTCTCTCGCATACACACCACAGCCGACATTGATAAAGAACTACGCCAATTCGAGTTTGACGGTGTGATATACGATGAAACCATAAGTGCAGAGGAACTTCGCAGCGAGTTAAAGCATAAGTTTAGTAACAAGACAGTATCTTCTTGGTTCTCCGACAAATGGACGGTATTCAACGAGTGCAATATCATGCAGCTCAAGAATGGAAAGATAGTAGAAGACCGTCCTGACCGCGTAATAACTGATGGCAACGATACTATAGTCATCGACTATAAGTTTGGTCACAAGAATGCCGCCTATGCAAAGCAGGTACAACGCTATATGAATCTCATGCAGCGAATGGGCTACCCTAACGTAAAGGGCTATCTCTGGTACGTCAACCTCGATGAGGTTGAGAGTGTTGTGTAGATGGTTAGAGGTTAGAGGTTAGAGGTTAGAGTCTAAAGTCAAAACCCCTTTCGCGCCAGCCATGTTAATTATTCGCGAAGCACATCATACTGCGCAAGTGTTAATTATTAATTGTTAATTTCCCACAATGAAGTCATTCCTGAACATAGTAGCACAAGATATACTCGCAAAATACGGCACCAACCTATCCGAAGTGGTTGTCGTATTCCCAAACAAGCGAGCATCCTTATTTCTAAACGAAGAACTAATCAAGCTCTCCGACAACAAGCCTGTATGGAGCCCTAAGTATATGACCATTAGCGAGCTCTTCCGTTCCCAGAGCCAGCTTATCGTTGCCGATCAGATAAAACTAGTCTGCGAACTATACAAGCATTACGCGGAAAAGACCGGAACCACCGAATCCCTCGATGATTTCTACGGTTGGGGCGAACTCATGCTATCCGACTTCGACGACCTCGACAAGAACATGGGCGATGCGGAGCATATCTTCGAAAACACCGATGAGATACACTCGTATGACACTGCCGACTATCTATCTGA
The DNA here is from genome assembly GCA_900315105.1 of uncultured Prevotellaceae bacterium. Next base: position 28,298 of record OMXX01000027.1, read on the forward strand.
AGACCAGAAGGAAGCCCTCAAGCGTTTCTTCTCCAATTTCAGCGATGATGACTCCAAAGTAAAGCAGAACTTCGCACAACTATGGAACAACCTCGGAGCTATCTATACCTCCTTCCGCGACAGCCTTCGTAAGCAAGGCATCGCCTACGAGGGTATGCTATACCGCGATGTAGCCGAGGAATTAAAGACTGCAACCGCCAACACCAAACACCTTACGCCCAACACCCACTACCTGTTCGTCGGCTTCAACCTCATCCAACCCGTTGAACAGGAACTTATGGCATACCTGAAGCGTGAGGGCAAGGCGGCTTTCTACTGGGATTACGACAACTACTACATGACTGACGGAAATGAGGCCGGGCGCTACATCAAGTCATATCTCTCAGCCTTCCCTAATGAGATTACGATTCCTGAGGCATTCAATAACTTCACAAACAAGCCATGCATCACCTATATCTCCGCTTCCACCGAGGATGTCCAGGCACGCTACGTAAGCCAATGGCTAACGGAAGAGCGCATTAAGGCAGGCAAGCGCACAGCTATCGTACTTTGCGACGAGAAGCTTCTCCCTACCGTACTCCATGCCCTTCCCGACAGCGTCAAGGACATCAACATCACTTCGGGCTACCCTCTTCAGCAAACCCTCATCGCAACGCTCGTAAAGCAGATTTTCATCCTGAAGCAACGCGGTTCCTCTCGCATCAAGGGAGCCTTGCGACTACATCAGGTAAACACTATACTGCATCATCCGTATATGAAATACATTTCAGATAATGCAGAAAGACTGATCATCGAACTTAATGACGAGAAAAAGAAGGTGTTCTACCCTACTATCGAGGAACTGTCACTTGACGAGCACCTTGCAAACCTCTTTACTCCTATCAGCCACCACGACGAGGCTGCCACACCGATAGAAGCACAGCGCCTGCGTTGTCTCGACATCATAACGTGCATCTCAAAGGCAATACATCGCATAGCGACCAACTGCGCCGAGCCCGACCCTCTGATGCAGGAATCGCTATACCGTATGTACCAGATAATGAACCGCGTCAATACGCTCATCACATCCAACGAACTCATCGTAAGCGATTCTTCCCTGCAAGGCATCCTTAACCAGATTATACGCTCCACTTCCGTGCCTTTCCACGGAGAGCCAATCATCGGTATTCAAGTCATGGGCGTACTCGAGACACGTAACCTCGATTTCGACCATATGCTCATACTCTCTGCCAACGAGGGCAACATACCGAAGAGCGTAAACGACTCCTCATTCATTCCTCACGTAATACGCCGCGCATACGGACTCACTACCATAGAGAACAAGATTGCCATCTACGCCTATTACTTCCACCGAATGATGCAGAGGGCTACTGATGTATCAATCACATACAACAACTCCACAAACGACACCAAGACCAACGAGATGTCGCGCTTCATGATGCAGCTCATAGCTGAGTCCGACATCAAGATAGACATTGCCGAGATGACCTCATCGCTGCTCGTAGGCAAGACGGAGCGATGCGATGTGCAGAAAAACAAAGAAGTCATCGAGAAGATGGAACAGGAAAGCTCCATTTCACCGACAGCCATAAACACGTACCTGCGCTGCCAGTTGCAGTATTTCTACAGGTTCGTATGCGGCATCAGCGACAATGCCGAAAGCGACGAGGAGGAAATGGACAACCGCACCTTCGGTCTCGTATTCCATAAGGCTGCAGAACTCATCTATGCTCCTTTCAAGGGCAAGAGCGTAACAGAATCAGTCATTGACGGTATGCTCAAGGACCCATCGTTCATTGAGCGTGCTATTGACGAGGGATTCAAGGAAGAACTTTTCGCAATGAAGGACAAAGAGGCAAAAAAACGCCCTATGCCTACGCTCGACGGCACACAGCTCATTCATCGCGAGATAATAAGGAAGATGCTGCGACAGCTTCTTGAATACGACAAGAAGAACTGTCCGATAACGATTGTAGATGTAGAAAAGCATATCGAAGACTATATCACCTTCGATACAGACCGTGGTCCTCGCACGTTGAAAATCAAAGGAATCATCGACCGTCTCGACATTGTGAAGAACGGCGACGGACATCTTGAGATGCGTGTCGTTGACTATAAGACTGGCTCTCGCACGCCTGGCAACGTAAAGTCAGTAAGCGATATCTTCACCCCAGAGGGTGCCAATTCAAACGCACACACCGACTATTACCTCCAGACTCTTCTCTACTCACGCATCCTTGCCCATCCAATGCAGGGCACGCCACAGAACGGCACATACCCTGTCGTTCCCGCCCTTCTCTACCCTCATCGCTCACAGGCGGAAAACTACGATCCCGTCTTGAAGATTGACAAGGAGAGAATCGCGGACATCAATGCCTTTACTGCCGAATACAACGACGGTTTCATCCGCGTCTTAAAGGATATCTACGACTATTCCCGTCCTTTCGCCGCTACGCAAAATGCCGACCAATGCAGCAGATGCGTGTATGCAGGGATTTGCGGAAGACATAAATAAGTGAATAGTGAAAAGTGAATAGAGAATAATACCTAGTTAAAAATACTGCTGTCGCGATTGGAAATCATCGTAAAAAACATATCGGTGTCCACCAGAATTAAGTATTATTCACTTTTCACTATTTACTTAAAGTATAGCATCCTCCACTCCCCTTCCTCTTTCTTCTCCTTTAGGTTGAGTCCGAGGCTTTCGGCCTTCTCCACGAGCAGAGGAACATCCTCCTCGTAGAAACCGCTGAGAATAAGCGTACCGCCATGTGCCATGACCTCCTTGAAGGCTGACATGTCATTCAGGAGGATGTTACGGTTTATATTGGCAAGAACCACGTCGAACACACCGCTTATATGCGAGAGCACATGGGCATTACCCTCAAACACCTCAATCCTGTCTGCCACACCGTTTATTTCGGCATTATGACGCGCGTTATCCGCACTCCATTCGTCAATGTCATACGCCACGGCATCAGCAGCACCGCATTTCAAGGCAGTAATGGCAAGAATACCAGTACCACAGCCGCAATCAAGTACTCTCTTACCCTTCAGATCCATGTCGAGCAACATCCCCACAATCATCCGGGTAGTCTCATGCGTGCCTGTCCCGAAGGCATTACGTGCATGGATCCCTATCTTAATAGGCGACTGTGCATTAACATCCTCAGTTCCGTTATCATGCCCTTCCGGATGCAGAACATCATAAATCACGAGCCTGTCATCTATATTAATAGGTGCAAAGCCCTCTTCCTGTTCCCAAGTCTCATTCCAGTCCTTATCCTCCACCTCCTCAGTTTCAAAGGTCACGGTCACATCGTCCATGGGAAACTCCGCCAATGCCTCCCTTATGGCAGGCTCATCGTAAAAATCCACCTGAACATAACCGTCAACACCATTGTCTGTGTCGAGGAAAGTCTCATAACCACATTCGCCCGCAATGGCGGCGGTTATCTCACGTGCAGGCTGCATAAATTCACCATCAGCACATTGAATTGTGAAATGCGATACAAAATATTTCATAATAAAGTTAATTTTCTCTGCAAAATTAATAAAATTAGGGAAAAACTCCTCATTGTATAGGGATTTTCCGTAACTTTGTAGCAAAAGTTAAAGTAAATTTGCACCATAAACCAAAAGAATCAAGAAAATCACCCTTAATTATTAGGAGGATACGACAATGAAAAGAATATTAACTCTTCTCGCAATAGCAACATTTGCTTCCTGCTCTATCTTTGCTCAGGATGACATGTACTTCACACCGAAGTCAAAGGCTGTCAAGGAAAAGGAAAAAGCAGAGGCCAAGGCTGCCGAGGAAAAAAGGGCTGCCGAGGAAGAAGCAAGGGTTCTTCAGGCTAAGAAAGAATGGCTGCGCAAGAACAGGCAGCATCTTACCGAAACTGAGGATGGCAAATTGGTGTATCATGCAGGTCGTGACGTCAGTGACGACGAATACAACCGCCGTGGCAAGTTCTCATCAAGCTATGACATCGTATCCGACTCTACAGCAAGCGATATCATAGAGTTCACAGCCGGAGACGGCAAATACCCTGACAGCCTCGTTGCATATATCGACACAATATCAGGCACCCTAAACATAAAGAAGAAGTCAAGCGACAGATACGACGATGATGAAGACTACTACTTCTCACGTCTTATGAATCGTTTCGACGGCTTCTACGGTTCCCGCCGTATGTGGTTGCTCTACAATGATCCATGGTACTCACACTGGGCTTACGACCCGTTCTTCTGGAACGATCCTTGGTACTGGAACAGATCATGGGTTTATGACCCTTGGTACTGGAATGATCCTTGGTACTACGGAGGCTACTACGGATACTATGGCGGATATTACGGTGGATACTATGGTTGGACAACATACCACCCATACCATTATCGCCCCCACTACACATATATTGTACATTCCGGCTCAGGAGGTACTCGCTATTATTCACACAACGGCTCTTATAGCAGAGAGGGTACGCGACAGGGCTATCGCGGCGTATCTTCCGACATAAAGACACGAGACCGCAAGAATGGCAGCACCTCAAGAAGCGGCAATTTCTCCGGATACAGAGGCAACAGGTCATCTTCATACGATAACAGTTCCGCAAGAAGAAACGGCTCATTCAGCAACAATTCAAGCAGCCGTTCCTATAGTAGTCCTTCACATTCAAATTCAAGCAGTTCAAGCTCCTACTCAAATTCAAGCAGCTCAAGCTCAAGATCATCAAGTAGCAGTAGCAGCAGCGGTGGCTCACGCGGCGGTGGTGGCATAGGTCACGGAGGAAGAAGATAGATTTGATACCAACGAGATTAAGAAATTAATTTTCACTTGCTATAGCATGATGAGCTTCAGCGCAGAACTTGCTTTAGCTTGTTGGGGCTTAGCGAAAATTTTTCAACTTTCAATTTTCAATTCTTATGAAACACTATATCATATATACAATAGCACTCACAGCTCTCACTATGCCAGCAATGGCACAGGAAACCTACGAGAGCGCAAACATTGCGACAGAAGACGTTAACGGTACAGCACGCTACGTTGGCATGGGCGGAGCAATGGAAGCACTCGGTGCCGACATCTCCACCATCTCATCCAACCCTGCAAGTATAGGTCTCTTCCGCAAGTCAGGCATCAACATCACCGCAGGCGCAACCTCCTTGTCAGGTAGCGACGGCAGTGTTGCCAAAGAGTTCAAGTTCGACAACAAGAAATCGCCTATGAGCCTCGACCAACTCGGTTTCGTCTATGCCCACGAGTATGACAGCGGCAACTTCCTCAACGTTGCGTTCACCTATCGTAAGTCACGCAATTTCAACCAGATACTCTCACACACCGGCGCACTCAACGGTGCTTCGCTGAACAAAATTCCGTATCAGAAATCATTTATTGGCAACGCAAATGGAGGAGGTTATTACCTCGACTACAATGATAAAGACGATATCATCGGCTATCGTGACCAGTACTCTGATGATATCTCCGGATGCTTCTCACAGGTTGACTATCTGTTCAACAACGCATTCACCATTGACCCTGATGATGGTAACGCTTATTACTACAACGGCAAAGACTACCTCTTTGTACGCGACCAGAAAGGCTATATCGGCAACTACGACATCAACATCAGTGGTAATCAGAACGACCGCGTCTATTGGGGCATCACATTCGGCATCAAGGACGTAAACTACTCTCACGACCAGGTTTATAGCGAAAACATCGTTGATAGCCACGACAACTCTGCCGGATATTACGACCTATACGACACCAAATACATCTCCGGCCATGGTTACGACCTCAGTGCCGGTATCATCTTCCGCCCTATCGATGCAAGTCCGCTGCGTATCGGTTTAAGCATCTCTACACCTACATGGTATCAGTTGAAAACAAACAACTACACCCGATTAGAGAATCATGGATATGACTACAATATCAACAAACCAATCGGCATGTACGAAAAAGGCGAGTACGAAGACAATAACGAATACAAGGTGTTCACGCCTTGGAAGTTCGGTGCAAGCGTAGGCTACACCATAGGCAAGGAAATAGCACTCGGTGCATCCTATACCTATAGCGACTATTCTGCAATCGACAACCGCTACATCACGAGCTACACCTACTACGACTACTACGAACCGGAGAGTGCAAACTCAAAGTCTGACAAGCTCATGAACCATCACACCGAGAACTCCCTTCAGGGCGTATCAACCTTAAAACTCGGTGCAGAGTACAAGCCAATGCCGGAACTCGCTATCCGTGCAGGTTACAACTACGTATCGCCAATCTACAAGACCGATGCACAGCGCACCACTAGTCTCGACACCGACGGCTGTTACTACAGCTCTTCAACCGACTACGTGAACTGGGGAGCAACCAACCGCTTCTCTCTCGGTGTAGGTTTCCTTATCGACGACTTCACCATCGACGTAGCCTACCAGCGCTCAATGCAAAAGGGTGACTTCCACCCATTCGAGACCATCACTGTCGATGGTACTCAAAACAAGGCTCCTGCCGTAGAGGTGAAGAACGACCGCGATCAGTTCCTCATCACATTAGGATATAAATTCTAAATACACAATAAACGAATTTTAAGTGCATAGCTTTCTTCTGAAAGCTATGCATTTTTTTGTTTCCCATCTTCCCGACATGTCATTCCTGTTCAAAAAGCAATTAGCGTGAATTCGACGAAAAAAAGAAACGGATTTATTTATCTGAAATAAATAGCGAAAATATTACTGCGCAAGCTATCAGATAAATCATATAAATCCGTTTTTTTTATTATTTTTGCAGCCGGGAACTTGCGTAGTTTGTTGTCGAATTCAGGTTAAATGTGATATATGCCAACTATCACAAATACCAAAACAAAGTTATCATAAACATCAAACAACAACTATCATAAACATTAATACTTAGATTATCATTTCCATTAACAACGCTCTTACATTTCCGTCACAAGACAAAGATTGTTTATGATATTTAGGTCCGATTCCCCCGATTAAAGTAAGAGACAGGTGTGATTCCACTGAAAAAAAGTTGGAAAAACTTGGATATTTCCCAAATATGTTACCATAATTTCTTCGCAGCTATCATCAACCAAACCACCTAAATAACTAACTATAAAGAATTTATCATACACAAACAAGCCATTTTTGATATAGTATCATGGTATCATGGTATCATATTTTTATCACACACCCTACTACTTTTTTTTCTCGCTTTATAATTTAATAATAATAAATAAATATATATTTATTTATTATTATTAAGAAGAAGACCGAATTTTCAGGGTGTGTGTGTTTAAAATATGATACCATGATACCATGATACCACCATATTCCCTCTTTTAAGGAAAAAATCACATAACTAACAGATATTCTGCACAATAAGCGATTTTAACTTTTTTTACAGAAAAAAGTTGAATAGTGGCCATTGTATTACGAGAATAATGCAGTAACTTTGCACTCGTCAAACCAAAGGACGTGCACCAGCCTTTGGGCTGACACGCACTTTTGACTGCGTGCGAGGTGCAAAGCACGTTGTCACTCGTCAAACCAAAGGACGTGCACCACCCTTTGGGCTGACACGCACTTTTGACTGCGTGCGAGGTGCAAAGCACGTTGTCACTCGTCAAACCAAAGGACATGCACCAACCTTTGGGCTGACATGCACTTTTGACTTCGAGCGAGGTGCAATGCACGTTGTCAGCAGGAATCAGAAGAGACACACGGTCTCACACACCGCCCTCACGGCCCCTTTGGATGTCCGAAGGACGAGACTTGCGAAGCTTGATGAGCCTTTGCGAATAAAAGGGGTTTAGGTCCGTTCCACCTCCGTTACAAGTCCGCTTCTAGTCCGCTTCTAATCCGTTCCTAGATATTGGAGTTTGAAACGAACATGAAAAAGGGGAAAAGTTAAAGTTTAACAAAAACAGACACACCCTAACTATCCCTTATTGAATTTTCGGAATACCTGTGCAGCGATGCTTCCCGAGAAGTTATGCCACACGGAGAAAATTGCACCTGGGACCGTTGCCATAGGGAACATGGCGAAATGGGTGGCTGCATGCGAAGTGGCAAGACCGGAGTTCTGCATCCCCACCTCGATGGCAAAGATGTCAACGCTATAGTCTGCATCCATCTTCAGAGGCTTGAAGTTGAGACGATATGTGCCGTCGTCCTTACGTGTGATGGTGATGTGCTTGACGAAGAACGTTGGGGAGCAGGAGTCGTAGAACAAGTAAGCTTAGCTATGAAGCTAGAATTTCCAGATGCGGATGGATTCTCCATGTATTACACTCAAGGAGGGGAAGAAAACACGATGTTTTTTCGAATAGGAAGTAAAAAACGTTTTTTTTTGCCGATTATGCATCGTTCGGTGGCCATTATGTCTGGGGATTCCGCAGACTTATGGTTTATTACGTTGGATTTTATCCTACCTTTTCTCGCCATGCCAAAGCCGATGCAAGCATCGTTTTGGTCATCTGGCTTAACGAAAACGTTGTTTTCGTGTCCGCAAAAGGTAATTCTAAAGGATGTCTAAGGCTTGGCTGGAGCTGTAAGCCGAATGATGTTGAGCGAGTATGGAGGTACGTCAAGCTGAACGCTGTTGTTCTCTGGGGAGAGTAACTGCTCCACAGGGTGAATGGTGGTAGGGGCATCGAGCGTGTTCTCTTCCATACCATCGTTGGCTGCCAAGCGTACTACTGCGGTGGTTGCGACATCGCTGGTATTTGCTACCTTTACGATAAGTTCGCCTGTGGCATCGTCGATAGTGGCAGACGAGAAGATTCCTTTCGTTTCATCATGCTTCAGGACCGTGTCGAAGACAAGTTCGTTGTCGAGCCATGCCTTGACGCTATCTCCTGCCACCTGAAGGGTTACATCATACCAGCGTCCAGACTCGATATGTCCTTGCTTACTTGCGGTCAGCAGCTTTCCGCCATTGCTGATTTGCTCTATGGCATGCTGTGAGTTTGTCCATCCTCCGAAGTTCACCCAACAGTAGTTCTTGTCGTCCACATAGTTGAAGATGATGATGAATCCTTCTGCTCCCTCGTCTTTGCGTGCGCGGAACTTACATGTGTAGTGGTCGCTGTCGATAACATTCTTCTCTATACATAGGGTGGCATCCTTCAGCCCTGTCTGTCGAACGATATTACCTTCTTTGTTCCAGTCGCCCTTGACATAGTCGTATTCCTTGACGGTCTCGAAAGAAGCATGTGTGCTCCATGTGCCGAATCCTACACGGCTCTGCTTGGGAGTAAGAGGTTTTCGTGCCACATCCTTGTAGGGATTGTTCTGTGCCACCTTCACTACCTGGGTGCCCAGATGCTGAGGCATGAGCTGCTGAACGTAGTAGCTTGGGGTGCCCATTACACGACTGCTATTGAAACGTATCATATCAGGACGCCAGCGGGCATCGTTCTCATTGACGAAGATTGGCGCATAGGAAGCTAATTCGACTACGTCGGAGTTATTCTCCATTCCCATCATATATACAGCCTCGCCAAGGGCTGCATTCATATTGCCCAGATTGCCGTAGCCATTAGTCACAGCATATTCGCCAACATATATCTTCGGTCCTTGGCGGTCATAGCTGTCGTATTTATGGAAAGCGGCAGCGAACCAGTCAGGTGAGCGATAGTAATGCTCGTCAAGCAGATCCACGGGCAGCTTGCTGTTCCACTTCGGGTTGTCATCGCCCCATGCGACCACGTTTCCTATGATTTTCATCTCAGGGTACTTTTCACGTATGGCTTTATAGAACTGCTCATAACGCTCATAGTAGTGGTCACTCTGCTGATTGGGATCAGGCTGGTTGTTCTCGTTTCCCACCTCTATATATTCTATTCCGAATGGTTCAGGGTGCCCGTTCTTGGCGCGTAAGGCACCATATTTCGAAGTGACGGGACCATTGGCATACTCCAAGGCATTCATACATTCGTCAATCCACGGCTGTATATTGTCGTATGGAGTCATACCGCCGTGCCACAGTCCTACGTTTACTACATAGAGCGGCTTGGCGTTCAAGTCCTCTGCCAGTTGCAGATATTCGTGATAACCAAGTCCGTCAGTTGTGCGGTATCCCCAGTTCACGTTCCAATGCCCTTCACGTTCTTCTATCGGTCCTATGGTGCGCTCCCATCGGAAGGCGTTATCAGGACTCTCCTGTCCCTCTACAAAGCATCCGCCGGGGAAGCGCATGAACTTAGGATGCATCTGCCACAGCATATTGGCAAGATCGGGACGCATGCCGTTTTCGCGATTCTTGAAGGTTGGAGGGAAAAGGCTTACCATGTCAAGCTGTACCTGTCCCACGCCATCGAAGACCAGCGCAAACCGTGCCTTAGGATCATTGCCATCAGCTGTGAGCGTAGCCTCATACTTCTTCCAGCCCTTTGAATTAGAGGAAGAAAGACTGCTTAACATAGTCTCGGCATATATCTGTGAGCCGTCATGCGAGTAGAGCATAGCCTTCACGTTACCCTGATATTTCAAGGCTTTTGCCCAGAATGTGAGATGATAGCTGCGCCCTTGCACGGCATTAATTCCCCAGAAACCCTCATTCACCAATCGTACGGGATATTCCTTTGAGGCCTTGACTGTCAGTTCCAAGGCATTATGCTGCACGCTGTTGAGCAACGGTGTCTTTTTAGAGGGTTGTATGAGTTTTGCCGACAACAGAGAAGGAGCGGTAGCATCGGTCGTCCATCCCTGCATATCGGCAGGGGCGCCATAGCGTGGTCCGTCTTCAAACGAGCGGTTGCGTATCAACTCGGCATAGATGCCGCCGTCGGCTGCGTGGTTGATATCTTCATAGAATATTCCATAGAGCATCGGACTAACCTTCGGTCCTCGCTGCTGGGTATCGATGTCGATAGTTACCTGTGCCTGAATTGCCAATGCAAAGAGAGCACAACCGGTTAATAGAACAGATTTCTTGTAAGTCATTTCTTTGTTGTTTTGGGATTATATCGATGTATATGGTTTAGCAGAATGGTTGGATCTTATCCGACCTTTTCTCGCCAAGGCAATGACTAAGCAAGCTTGTCAATGCTCTTTTGGCTTAACGAAAACGTTGGATTTTATCCTACCTTTTCTCGCCAAGGCAATGACTAAGCAAGCTTGTCAATGCTCTTTTGGCTTAACGAAAACGTTCCCGAAAATTGGTTCAAATTCCATTTACTATCAGCTCCATCTTTTGCTCCATGTCGCTTAGAAAACCATTTGCAGGATTTATCCTTTCTCTTCGAGAACTGCTTTAAAAATGCAGATGCAAAGATAATATTTTTCTTTGAAAAAATGGACAAAAAATAACATATTTCCCTTTTTTATGCTATTAATTAACGTGAAAATCGGGTAAATCATGAATAAATACCTTGTTATATTTCTTATATACATAGTATTAGCATCTTGCCAAAAGGCTGTTATTCAAAACTATACGCCCAAGCCACAAGACTATATAGGAACGTGGGAACATGAGGTTTGGATAAATGACACTACCGAAGAAAACGAGTATTTGGGATTAATCTTACGAAAATCAGATAATGATACCATTAAGGGAGTATTTTATTCTGTCATACAGAATGGAGACTTCCGTGATGGAAGTCTGGCCTTTGTAGATAACGTGAGTTCGACGAATTTATTCAGTTGTATATTGTTGACTATCATGTGGTTGAAAGAGCTCTGAAGGAGCGATGCCTAAAAGGGCAGTCCGTTAGGGCTGTTATATTTGTCGATATAGGGGGATGAGGTCTGTAGGACCGACACCTAAAGTCTTCAGGTGTCGCACTTACAGCGCTCCCTTAATCACGCATCTTTCGAATAACAGCCCTTACGGACTGCCCTATTAGGTGTCGGGCTTTGGCTTTCCCTTCGGCCGCCGACCTCTTCGACGTTCAGCCCTCGCAGTCTTGAATTGTCGAACTCACGTTAAGTTAGATATAGGAAAAATGATGCAGATATATGAATTAAGTGATTAATAACTAATCGAAGATACGCAAAGACGCAAAGTTTATATAGCTCTGCGACTTTGCGTCTCTGCGTTTGAATAATAAATCAAGAAAGTTAAAGTTAATATTTAACTAAAAACATACACACCCACTATGCAGTTTTGGTGTGCGTTATTTCTTGTTTTCAAAAATAATGACTATCTTTGCATTAAAATTCGAACAAATCAAAGACTATGGCTAAAACTGACTATCATATTTTTGTTGAGAACGGCAAAGTTGGCTTGAAGGATGCAACGGACAGGGTTGTGCTGTTCGCTGTGTACGACGGTATTGTTTTTACCGATACCGATACTCCTATATGTGTTTGCAAGGACGGTAAATGGGGACTTACAGACATACAAGGATGGACCATTACTGATGCCAAATATGAATACATGTCCATTCCATGCAATGGAAGCATGGCAGTACGCATTAACGGCAAATGGGGATTCATCGATTATAAAGGCAAAGAGATTGTTCCACCGATTTACGATTTTGCGGAAGGATTCATTGATGCAGAATATTGCTTCGGCACATCATGCGCCTTGGTACAGAAGGAAGGGAAATGGGGTACTATAAATACGAAGGGAGAGGTCGTAATCCCGTTTGAATATGATTGGGCAAGAGGATGTAAGGGAAGGATTGTCGTTGAGAAAGGCGATAAATACGGAATCATCAATCATAAGAATGAATTTATCATTCCATTTGTGGATGATGAACTCTGTTTCATTGATGATGATATCATAGAGATATCCCATGAATCAAAGCATGGTGCGATGAATCTTGCAACCAAGAAAAAGTATGAGTTTGATTTTGGTGTGGAAGAGTTCTATGGTGACTATACTATTGCATTCAAAAAAAATGGCGGTGGCGATAATATCGTAGATAAAGAGTTCAACCTGCTTCTTCCTGAATGGCATGAGGATATGGAAATGCTTGAGAATGGGAAGGCTGTAGTTATAGACCAAAAAGAATGTTTTCTCTATGACTGTGCAAGTGGCAAGAGTGAGGAATGCCAACAGGATGACAATTTTGTGTATTTTCCCGATGGCAAGACCGTTTTTGGGAAAAGTCTGTCTGAGAATCTTTGCATAAAACCAGGAATAGAGAATATGGCATACCTTGCTTATTGTTCTGTTAACTATAACATCACTAGATATCAGAGAAATTATAAATTAGAGACTTTGGAGTTCATGGAAGGAGTCACTACAATAGGTACAGGCTGGGAAGAAATATGTTCGGCCAAAAGCACATATACGCCCCAAGTGGATATTTACCTCCCTTCTACGCTCAAGACCGTAAATGCAGAGGCATTCAGCAGAATGATAACAATGATACGCAACGTGTATGTTCCTAATGGCATGGTAGAAACAATGAAGTCTGTCCTACCCTCTTATCTCCGTCCTTATGTAAAGGAGAGGCCAAAGGGCGGTTTTATCAACTTCTTGAAGAACCTATTTAAATAGCTCCGCGACTTTGCGTCTCTGCGTATGAATATAAAAATCAAGAAAGTTTAAGTTAATATTTAACTAAAAACAGACACACCCACTATGCAGTTTGGTGTGCGTTATTTCTTGTTTTCAAAAAAAATGACTATCTTTGCATTAAAATTCGAACAAATCAAAGACTATGGCTAAAACTGACTATCATATTTTTGTTGAGAACGGAAAAGTTGGCTTGAAGGATGCAACGGACAGGGTTGTGCTGTTCGCTGTGTACGACGGTATTGTTTTTACTGGTACCGATACGCCTATATGTGTTTGCAAGGACGGTAAATGGGGATTGACGGATGTGAATGGTAGGACTATTGCGGATACTAAGTACGACAATTTATCTGGCACTTGCAATGGAAGAATACTTGCAGGTAAGGATGACAGAGGTGGATTTCTGGATTATGATGGCAAAGAGGTCATTCCGCTAATCTACGAAAATGTGCAAGCTTTCACTGATGCCGAGTATTGCTTCGGCACACCATGTGCATTGGTACAAAAGGATGGCAAATGGGGTACTATCAACACAAATGGAGAGGTTATTATTCCATTTGAATATGATAATGCAGAAGACAAGAATGGGAAGGTTCTTGTTGTGAAAGACGGAAAGTACGGTGTCATAAATCATAAGAATGAGTTTTTAATTCCGTTAGGTGATGATGCTATTTTTTTCCATGATTATAACATCGTTGGTGTTTTCAATGATTCTACGTACTATGCTATGAATCTTGCCTCAATGGAAAAGATTGAAACCGACTATAGGATAGAAACTATCTTCTTGGGGGAATACGCTGTTGTATGCAACAACGGCGAGGCGACTTTTATCAAAGGGGTTAGAAAGAATGTTGCCAAGAATGTTATCGATAAGAAGTTAAACGTGCTTCTTCCTGAATGGCACGAAGACATCATAATACTTGACAATGACGAGCTTTTGCTTTTCGATAAGAATAAATGCAGGCTTTATAACATGGCAAGTGGCAATAGTGCGGAATGTCAATATGACGAGGACTATGTATATTTGCCTGATGGCAAGACCATGTTTTGCAGAAATCAATTAAATGAGACGTTATGCGTAAAGGCAGGTATTGAGAACATGGCTTGGTTTGCTCATGATGAAGGCGATGTTGCAACCATTGCGAAGTTATATCAGCTTAAGACCGTGAAGTTTAAAGAAGGTGTCACTACGATAGGCACAGGTTGGGACATATTAGGCGCTCAGCCATCTACATATACGCCGCAGGTGGATATCTATCTACCTTCCACACTCACTAAGGTGAATCCTGAGGCTTTTAGCAAAATGATAACATCAATTCATTATGTGTATGTTCCTTTCGGCATGGGAGACACTATGAGGTCTATCCTACCCTCTCATCTCCATCCTTTCATAAAGGAGAGAGCAAAGGGAATTGGCAAATTGCTTGAGGAACCAAGCAGATTAAACTGGACTGACTATGGAAGCAACCCGCCAAGACTAGATGATTTTATAAGTAAGCATATTATTAACAAGATATTGCCGGCGAATGGTGGATGCCTGTCATTTATCATTTCAGAATTATTATCAATAGTATTTTTCGCAGTTCTTGGTGGAATCACATTCTTTGGATTTTATTGGGCAGAAAGAACCGTACTGCCATTTGACTTTATCACGATTAAAACCATATTGGTAATCCTTATCGTGTCGGCTATTAGTCCGATACTCATATTCCCATTTGTGAAAAACAAGTCAAAGGGCGTGAAAGATTTGTTCAAGGGCTATTTTACGGCTTTTGGTAACGGGTTTTTACTTTTGTATCTAATTTGCGGATACTCTGTGTTGCTATTCTTCGGTGCAAACAAATATATAGGTGGAAGCGAACCACAATATATTGATGGCAAGGTAACAAATATCACTTATAATAGCAAGAGCGACTCATATAGCATGGATGTAGAAGTGCCGGAATTTAACACGACATACAATACTTCATGGATAAGCCGATACAATGAAGGTGGTATCTGCAAAGTGGAATACCACAAAGGGCTGTTCGGCCTCTATGTCATCGATGGATTTGATTAAGAGATTAAGAAATTATGGGATTTATAACCAACGCTAAGACGCAAAGGCGCAAAGTTTATATAGCTCTGCGACTTTGCGTCTCTGCGTTTGAATATTAATTATTCTTTGAATGAAGATAATCGTAATATGATGAATCCACTTCTTCAAGATCAGGAGCTTTCAAGCCTTTTACTAAATACCGACTTTTATTCTTGTTATATAAATACATTTCCTCAGCACAAATCAATTTCAAGGAAGAACCGTCTTTGTAATGCAGTATTACATTCCCGTCTTTGTATTCATAAGTTCCTTCTCGAATAAGCTCACGTCCGTTATTGTCACAATCATTGAAAACAAATGAAGCATCTGGGTTTAATTTGATATTAATAAACGCAGCATGAGGAGTTCCCCAAACATCGAAAAGGAATTCGGGGAGCGAATCTTTTGTTTCCTTACTGATTACATCAACAGGTTTGTCAATTAAAGAATCACTCGTATTTGACACATCATCGGTATTTTTTACAGAATTGTTACCCATACAAGATAACAATAGCATAGCCGAACATATTATCCAACAATTAATTTTATACTTTTTCATATCTTTAGAAAACAGACAAAGGTTAAAGTTAATATTTAACTAAATACTATCCTTTATTGAATTTTCGGAATACCTGTGCAGCGATACTTCCCGAGAAGTTATGCCATACGGAGAAAATTGCACCCGGAACCGTTGCCATAGGGAACATAGCGAAATGGGTGGCTGCAAGCGAAGTGGCAAGACCAGAGTTCTGCATCCCCACCTCGATGGCTATTGCCGTGCGTTTTGGGAAGTCGATGCCGAGCACCTTCCCCACCCCATATCCAAGGGCTAAGCCAAGCACGTTGTGCAGAATAACGACCACCGCAACCACCAGACTGCATGACATGATGCTCTGAGCGTTATGGCTCACTATGATACCGATGATAAGAGCGATGGCTATGGTTGAAACCATTGGCAGCAGAGGCGTTATCTTCTCCGTGAACTTTCCGAAGTAATGACTCACCACGAAGCCGAGGATGATAGGCACGATGACAACTTGCACGATGCTCAGGAACATTCCCATGACATCCACGTTGACTTCCTTTCCAGCAAGGAGGAGCACAAGGGCGGGGGTAACAATCGGGGCAAGGAGCGTAGAGACTCCCGTCATGGCAACGCTCAGCGCAATGTCGCCCTTTGCAAGATAGCATATCACGTTGCTTGCCGTTCCACCAGGGCAGCATCCAACGAGTATCACGCCAAGAGCAAGTTCAGAAGGCAGATTGAGCAAACGACACAGGCACCACGCAACGGATGGCATTACCAAAAACTGCGCCAGCTCGCCCACGAGGATATCCTTCGGATGCATCATTACAGGTTTGAAGTCGGATGGCTTCAGGGTCAATCCCATACCGAACATCACGACGCCCAGCATCGGTGTAACCGCAGAAGTTGCTATCCATGAGAATGACATCGGCACGAACAATGCCAATGCTGCCACACCGACAACAAGCAGCGTGATATGCGCCGCCATCCATGCAGATACCTTATATAGTCTTTCTAAAAATGTTGTTCTCATTAGTTTAATTATATTTACAAGTGGCAAAATTACTCAAAATATTCAAAATAGCCAAGTACTTCGACAGATATTTTGAGGTTTGACAAATTATTATTACCTTTGTGCGGTAATTCTAAAATCATCAACTATAATGACTAAAACTGACTATCATATTTTTGTAGAGAACGGCAAGGTTGGCTTGAAAGATGCAATGGACAGGATTGTGCTGTTCGCTGTTTATGACGGTATAAATTTCACAGACGCTAAAACTCCTATTTGCGTTTGCAGAGATGGCAAATGGGGATTGGCGGATGCAAGGGGAAGGATAATCGTAGATCCGAAGTACGACAATATTTATTGTCCCTGCAATGACAGAATAGCCGTGTGCACAGAGGAAAAGTGGGGATACATCGACTATAAGGGTAAGGAAATCATTCCTCTGATTTATGATGATGCCAACGAGTTCATGAATGCTGAATATTGCTTCGGCACACCATGCGCATGGGTTCTGAAAGACGGCAAATGGGGCACTATCAACACGACAGGAGAGGTCGTTATTCCGTTTGAATATGACAGTGCGGATGAGTTAAATGGTGTTATTATCGTTGAGAAAGATGGGCAAAGCGGTATCATCAATCATAAGAATGAGTTTCTCATACCTTTAGGTGATAATGTAATCAATATGCTTGATGACCACATCGTTAGCTTTTCTGGTGATGAGCTATGCGGAGCAATAAACCTCTCGACAAATGAGAGGTACGAGTTTGACTATGACATAGAGGAATATGCTTTCTCCGACGGTTTTGCTATTGTTGACAATGCAGATAAGAAGAATGTCGTTGACAGGAAATTCAACGTGATTCTTCCTGAATGGCACGATGAAATCGTATTGCTTGAAAATAGAAAGATATTGCTTATTGATGAAGACAAGTGTGTGCTTTATGACACGGCGAATGGCAAGAGTCAGGAATGTCATCAGGATGACGACTATGCGTATTTGCCTGATGGCAAGACCATGTATTGCAAAACCAATTGCATGGACACTATTCATGTAAAGGCAGGAATTGAGAACTTGGCATATCTTGCACATGATGAAGAGGCCCCTGATTACGTGAAATATCAACAAATATACGACCTCAAGACCGTGAAGTTTGATGAAGGCGTCACTACCATAGGCACAGGTTGGGAAGAACTGGACTTGTCACCATGCCTTTATGATCCACAAGTTGACATATTCCTCCCTTCTACACTCAAGAAAATGCACCCAAAGGCATTTAGTGACATGGTAACAATAATTCGCGATATATATGTGCCTTACGGCATGGCAGACGCGATGAGGCCTATCCTACCCTCTCATCTCCATCCTTTTGTAAAGGAAGGGACAAAGGGGATTGCAAGAGTGTTTGATGGTGTAAGGACAAAGGGGTTTAGTAGTGATCCATTTTCTCTGTATTTTCAAATGGCAATGAAGATGCCTAAGAAGCTTCTGGAGTATGCAGGCGTTATTCTCATAATTCTTATGTTCATACCACTATGGGGATTTGCTTTTACAAGAGATGCAGTATTACCTGTAGATTCTTTCTCTATGACAGTAATAATATGCATTGCGATCATATCGGCTATTATCTCTATAATTGTCAAAAGGAAACATGCAAAAGAATACAAAGGCTTCTTCTGGTGTATGTTTGGCTGGGCGGTAGTACTATTTGCGATTTGCGGAACATTCCTGTTTTTATTCTTAGCAGCAAATAACTTCATAGGCGGTGGTGAACAGAAATACACGTATGGTGAGATTATAAAGCTCACAGAATCCGGGAAGGATACAAAAATTGAAATAAATATCCCCAAATTTGACAAAACAATTCCAAGAAGTTTCTCCACTCCTATCCGATACAAGGAAGGTGACAATTGCAGAATAAAATATCATAAAGGTCTGTTCGGCATCTATGTCATTGATGAAGATATAGAATAGCTCATGTTATTTATGGAAACGGATTTATTACAAAAAAACGAAAAATCCATCAGTCTTGTGAACTGATGGATTTTCGTCGGGGTGACAGGACTCGAACCTGCGACAGCCTGGTCCCAAACCAGGAACGCTACCAACTGCGCTACACCCCGAATGAATTTAGAGAATGTTGTTTTCAAATGAAAGTCGGGGTGACAGGACTCGAACCTGCGACAGCCTGGTCCCAAACCAGGAACGCTACCAACTGCGCTACACCCCGAAAACATCGGTTAGAAACCTCCGTTATTTTCAAATGCGGTGCAAAGGTACGCATTATTTTTTAACTATCCAAATTTTTTCAGGACTTTTTACGGAAACGGAGGAAAAATTCATGTTATTTCATAGAAATAGCATACAAATATGCAAAATAAGACACAGCCCTACGTGCCAAAACTGATAAGCTTACTTTTTCAGTTTTTTCTGTATCTTCTCAATCCTGCGCTTAGGATCTTGGGCATCAGGATACAGGTCGAGGGCTTTCTTGTAGTTGGCTATTGCAGCTTCGTACATCTTCTCGCGCTCACATTCCTTACCCATTATGGTATATTCCACAGATAGCTGCATAAGCCTCTGTTTCTGTGTCTCTGCTTCCATTTTCAAGCGCTCTATATCGTCCATGAGAAGGTTGATGATATTGAGCTTACGACGAAGAAGTCGCTTGGGAGCAGGCTTTTCTATGTCATAACGGCTGTGTATGGCGAGGAAGAAATTCTTCAATGCCTCGTCAATGTCTCCCCTATCGAACGCCTTCGCAGCATCGTAATACTGCTTGTCAGCTGCCGTTTCTTTTAGCGCCTGATTGATAAGCCTCTGGTCATTATAACCGGCAGCAAAGCGTTTCACCTCATCGCGCACGAAGACATCGGAATGACGAATAGGCTGATTGAGCTCGATACCCTCAAGAGATGTGCATCGGGAAAGGGCTACGTAGGTCTGGCCTCCGGCAAAGACACCATGTCCGAAGTCTATCTTCACATTGTTGAACGTGAGGCCTTGAGACTTATGCACGGTGATAGCCCATGCAAGGCGCAGAGGAAACTGTATGTAAGAGCCTATCTCCTCTTCTTCAATGCGTTTCTCCACCTCATTGAAGGTATAGCGCACATTAGACCAACGGTCGCGCTCCACATCCACTTCCTCTCCCGACTCTTTCCTTACATATATGCGCGTGCCGTCCTCATCCAATCCGATGACAATACCGAGGGTACCGTTTACCCAACGGTGGTCCATATCGTTCTTGATAAAGATGACCTGTGCCCCGACCTTCAGCTCAAGCTGTATAGGCGTAGGCATCATCGTCTCTGGGAAATCGCCGTTTGTGGCACCATTAAGGATAACAGGCTCTCCGGGAAGTTCCTCAAGATGCTGGGTATTGATGAAATCCACCGTATCACGCGTTGTGGAAAGTGTTATAGCAAGACTGTCACTTTGGAGTAATCCTGATTGTCCGGAAGTAACCCTTGCATTAAGCATGGAAAGATCACGGTCGGTTGCCTGTGAGGTTCGGATATTGTCAAGGATTCCAATAAAGACAGGATCAGACTGCCTATATACCTTGCGCAACTCTATGCTCACCACCTGTTTCTCGCGGAAAACATGCGCATCGAAAAAGAAACTGGAGGGATAGAAAGGTTGCAGGAGTTGTCGGTCCTCATCGCGCACAACAGGCTCAAGCTGATACACATCTCCCACCATCATGAGTTGCTTACCTCCGAAAGGCTGTGACATATTACGAGAATAGATACGCAACACCTTATCGATGAAATCGATGATATCAGCACGCACCATGGAAATCTCATCAATGATGATAAGTTCAAGCTCACGTATCATCTTCACCTTCTCACCATTGTATTTCAATGTGCTGCGGATGTTACGTGCAGAGTAGCGACTGTCATTAGGCAGAAGCGGATGAAAAGGGAGTTTGAAGAAACTGTGCAGCGTGGAACCTCCGGCATTGATAGCTGCAATGCCTGTAGGCGCAAGTATGACGTGCTTTTTCTTGGTAGTAGATGCAATATGTCTCAGGAACGTGGACTTTCCCGTACCCGCCTTTCCCGTAAGGAACACGGAACGGTTGGAAAACTCTATTAACTGCAGAGCTTTCTGGAGTTCGGGATTCTGAAGATCGAGAGACAATGTTATTTACTATTTAGCTATTTACGATTTTAAGTGAAGAGTAAAAAGTGTAGAGTGAAGAATTTAAGTTACATTGTTCTGGCTATTGAATGCTTAAAACAGCAATACGAATTAAATTCTTCACTCTACACTTTTCACTCTTCACTTGTGTTATAGATTCTTCAACGTAACCTGCTGCTGTGGTTCCGGCTCCGTCATCTTCTGAATAACAGGAGCGGCAGGGGCAAGTTCGCGTTTGATAGGCTCACCATTTGCATCAAGACGCAACTCCAATCCATCTACAAGAGAGTCTTCATCGAGCGTATCCTTATGAGAACGATAGAATGGACAGTCGTATTGTGATGAAGAAACGTCAATTTCCTTCGGTTTATCGAACTTACCATGATACTTCTCGAAAGCAGGATCGTTGAACACAGACTCGAAGAAGTATCCGCAGATTGGAAGTGCGGTGCGTGATCCCTGTCCGAGAGCACCCGTACGGAAATGAATGCAGCGGTATTCTCCTCCTACCCATGCTCCTGCCACAAGCTTAGGACTTACGCCCATAAACCATGCATCAGAGTGGTTATTTGATGTACCTGTCTTACCGCCGAAATCAGTGTCACGAATATCGCGCACATATCCCCAGAGGCTCTGACCTGTACCACCTGCATCACGCATAACGGAGCGCAGCATCTGCTGCATGTAATATGCAGACTTTACGCTAATAGCTTGTTCTGTCTCGTTTGGAGCAACATATACCTCATTACCGTCACGGTCAAGGATACGTGTCACAAGGATTGCCTCCGGATGTGCCTTACCCTCATTTGCCACGGTGCTATAGGCATTGGCAAGTTCAAGAAGGTTCACGTCACTTGCACCAAGAGAAAGTGACGGAGCATCATCCAACGGACTCTTGATACCCATTGCCTTTGCAGTCTCAATGATGTTCTTGATACCCATTTCCTGTCCTACACGAACAGCAACAGAGTTGATTGACTGTGAGAAAGCAGAGCGGAGTGGCATTGAATCGCCTGAGAAATAACCGTTGGCATTGGTTGGAGCCCAAGTTACCTCCTTCTTCTCCTTCTCATCCCATACCTTCATTGAGAAGAACTCATCACGGCGCTTGTCACAAGGCGTAAGTCCCTGTTCCATAGCCTCGGTATATACGAAGAGTTTGAAAGTAGAGCCAGGCTGACGCTGTGCCGTTACCTTGTCATATTTCCAGTGATTGAAGTCGATATCGCCAACCCATGCCTTAACGTGGGCTGTCTGAGGCTCGATAGCAACGAAAGAACAGTGCATGAAGCGCACCATATAACGTATAGAGTCCATTGTGGACATCTCCTTCTCTATCTCGCCCTTCTCATAGTCGAACAGCTTCACCTTATGAGGCTTGTTGAGATAATAGTCGATAGAATCCTGATTATCCTTGAACTTGTTCTTCAGATACTTGTAACAGCTCTGACGCTTTGCTATATCCTCGATGAAGTTCTTTATCTCGTTATGATGTTCATCCTGCCAAGGATTGGTCTTTCCCCAATGCGAGTTGAAGTTGCGCTGCACCTGCTTCATCTGCTTCACGGCAGCTTCCTCTGCATATTTCTGCATACGGGAATCAACCGTGGTATATATCTTCAGACCGGCAGTATATAGATTGAGTCCGTTTTCATCAAGCCATTTGTCAAGATACTTGGCAACAGCCTCACGAAAATACTTTGCCTGTCCGTCGTAGTTTTCCTCAGGTCTGAACTCAGAGCAGTCGATAGGCTTTGCCTTAAGGGTGTCGAACTGCGCACGGTTAATATTGCCGTGTGTAAGCATGTTCTCAAGCACCACGTTACGGCGCTTCAATGAGTTCTCTGGATGAGAGATAGGGTTATAGAATGTAGTTGCCTTGAGCATACCCACGAGCACAGCGGCCTGATCAGCCGTAAGCTTATTAGGCGTAGTGTTGAAGTATGTCTTTGAGGCAATCTTAATTCCGAATGCATTATGTCCGAAATCCACGGTGTTGGCATACTGCACGAGGATCTCGTTCTTACCTTCCTGACGTCCCTTTGTCCATGCAAAATACATCTCAAGTTTCAGGGCTGTAATCCATTCCTTGGTCTTCATTATGAGAATCTTCACACCTGGAATCTTGCCCACAAGGCCTGTGCTATACTGAGTACGCACACGGAACATATTCTTTGCCAACTGCTGCGTGATGGTAGAAGCACCACGACCGCCACGACCTGTTGCAGCATCCTTTGCTGCACCTACAAGTCCGAGAGGATCCACGCCCCAATGCTTATAGAAGCGCTCATCCTCCGTGCTTATGAGAGCCTGCCAGAAAACAGGTGCCACATCCTTGTACTCCACTGGAATACGGTTCTCATTGAAATACTTTCCAAGAAGAATTCCATCCGCAGAATACAGTTCCGATGCCTGAGCTGTACGATGCTCCCTGATATCAGACCAGCCCGGAGACTTTCCAAAAAGCCAGAAGAGATTAAGGTCAACAGCTCCGAGATAGAGCATGAAGAGCACAACCAAAGTACCAAGAACGCTTATGGTCTTAATATACCAGGGACGCCCTTTGTAAATAGACTTGTACCAAGCCCAGAAACGCGCAGTCATCTTACAGATGAATTTCCAAGCACTACTTAATATTTTCATATTTCAATTATTTTTTTCTTTCCCCAATAAGAGTTTACTTTTCCCGCTGCAAAGGTAGCATTTTTTTATGAAATCAGAGCCGAGAATCAATATAATTTGTTATTTCATTAACGTTTTCGGGATTAAACCACATAATTTCTGCATCCCTTTTGTACCAAGTAAGCTGTTTTCGGGCATAGCGACGGCTATTACTCTGTATCTGCCTTATGGCTTCCTCCAAAGGTATGGCGCCATCGAAATACTGGAACATCTCCTTATAGCCTACGGTATTCAGGGCATTAAGCTCACGATGTGGCAACATTGCCCTTGCTTCCTGTTCCAACCCTTGCTCCATCATATCGAGTACGCGCATATTTATACGCTCATACAGTTCATCACGGTCACGGTTTAAACCTATCTTTATGATATTGAACGGACGTTTACGTTTTTCTCCTGTACGGAACGACGTGTATGTTCTGTCTGTTTGATGGCATATCTCAAGCGCATGGAGTATGCGGCGAGGATTCTTCCTGTCCACAATGGCATAATGCTCAGGATCAAGGCGAGAAAGCTCTTCAAGTAGAGCATCAAGACCTTCAACCTCTAATCTCCGTTTCATCTCATTACGTATATCCTCACGTATGTTGGGGATATCGTCAATACCATTGCACACAGCGTCTATATACATCATACTTCCTCCGGAGAGCAGGGCTATTGGGTGATGGGTGTTAGGTGATTCACCTTCTACCTTCGACCTCTGGCCTTCAACCTCTAGAAGCAGTTTAAGCACATCCTGCTCATAGTTTGAGGCTGAGTAATAATCACCAATATGATGAGTGCCAACAAAATAATGCCGCACCCTCTGCATCTGCTCTGCAGTGGGAGCGGCAGTACCTATTGGTATTTCCGCAAATATCTGGCGAGAGTCAGCATTGATGATATCTATACCATAATGCTCTGCAATCTGAAGACAAAGTTCAGTCTTGCCCACTCCCGTAGGACCAGTTATTACGATAAGAGAATTCACAAACAGAAATGCTTTGTCCTAACCTTAACGGATAACGCCACGTTCAGACTCTTCGAAGAACTTAATAACATACTCTATCTCCTTGGACATAGGCAGTTTGGCCTTAACTTCCTCTATACCCTCTTTAACGAGTCCATGAGAGAATATTATACGGTATGCCTGACCTATATTGTCTATTGTCTCGTTAGTAAAGCCACGACGACGAAGACCTACGAGATTGAGTCCGCAATAACGGATCGGATCTTTTCCTGCAATGCAATAAGGAGGGATATCCCTTGAAGTACGAGAACCGCCCTGCACCATCACATAGCCTCCAATACGGGTAAACTGATGTACAAGAACTGCGCCTGAAATTATAGCGCAATCATCAACGATTACCTCTCCGGCAAACTTCGTTGAGTTGCCTATGATGCAGTTGCTTCCGATAACACAGTCATGGGCGATGTGCATGTTCTCCATAAGGAGATTGTTGTTGCCCACCTTCGTCGTGCCCTTTGAGAATGTGCCACGAGATATTGTCACGTTCTCACGGATGGAGTTATTGTCGCCAATCTCGCATGTAGTGATTTCGCCATGGAACTTCAAATCCTGAGGCTTCGTAGAAAGGCTTGCACCCGGGAACACCTCATTGTTTGACCCCATACGCAATCCCTGATGAAGGGTTACGCTGTTCTGAAACACGTTGTTGTCGCCTATTACGACATCACCGTCTATGTAGCAGAATGGACCAATTATATTATTGTCACCCAACTTTGCGTCAGGATGCACAAATGCCAATGGACTAATCTGATTCATAAATATTCTTTTTAAATTAACAATTAATAATTAACATAGGCTCGCGCAGAATGGTCTTCAAACTGTCTGGTATGTTAATTGTCAACATGTTAATTGTTATTCCCTATTCTTGATAATCTGACAAGCATATGTAGCCTCACATACCACATCATCGCCCACAAAGGCATAGCCATGAAGTGAAGAGATGCCATGACGAACCGGACCAAGGAGATCAACCTTGAAAATAAGGGTATCACCAGGCACAACCTTCTTGCGGAACTTCACACCGTCAATCTTGATGAAATATGCGGTATATTTCTCTGGGTCTTCCATCGTGTTGAGCACGATGAGACCGCCACACTGTGCCATAGCCTCCACGATAAGCACACCCGGCATAACAGGCTCTGTTGGGAAATGCCCCTGGAAGAAAGGCTCGTTGCTCGTAACGTTCTTGATACCTACGATTGTTGTTGCACCAATAGAAACCACCTTGTCAACCAATTGGAATGGGTAACGATGTGGAAGCAGGTCACGAATACGTCTGTTGTCGATCACAGGCTCTGCATTAGGATCATAGATAGGAGCCTGAATCTCGTGCTTACGAATAACCCTGCGCATCTCACGCGCAAACTTATTATTAATAGTATGTCCCGGACGTGTTGCAATGATACGACCCTTGATAGGCTTTCCTATAAGTGCCATGTCGCCAATCACATCAAGGAGCTTATGACGGGTACATTCGTTCTCCCATACAATTGGCTTATGCTGTATATATCCGAGTTTGCTTGCGTCAAGACGTGGAACGCCGAGAAGGTCGGCAAGAGCATCGAGCTTGTCCTGTGGCTGCTCCACCTCATAGATAACAATGGCGTTATCCATGTCACCACCCTTGATGAGGTTAGCCTGAAGCAACTGCATTATATCGCGAACGAACACGAAGGTACGCGCAGGAGCAATCTCACTTGCAAAATCCTCGATATCATCGATTGTGGCAAACTGAGAATTGATGAACTTTGACTCGAAAGAGCACATCGCCGTAATAGAGAACTGCTCATCAGGAAGGATTGTGATGCAAGAACCTGTATTCTCGTCCTTTACCTCTATCTTATTGTGGATGATATAATAGTCTTTTGGCGCGCTCTGTTCCTGAATACCGATTTCCTTGATCTTTTCAACATACATAATAGCCGAACCATCAAGAATAGGGAACTCAGGACCGTTAACTTGAATAAGACAGTTATCAATGCCAAGTGCATAGAGAGCAGCAAGACCATGTTCTACGGTAGAAACACGTATATCGCCCTTTGCAAGCACCGTACCGCGCTGGGTGTCAACCACATTCTCTGCGATAGCATCGATTATCGGCATACCGTCAACATCAATACGCTGAATCTTATATCCTGTATTCTCTGGAGCTGGATTGAATGTTACAGTCAGGCTGAGACCTGTGTGAAGTCCCTTGCCACATAGTGAGAAACTGCCTTTAAGAGTTGTTTGCTTTAACACGACTTTATTTGTTTGTATTTTTGTTCTATATAATATATGGTTGATAGGTGTTGGGAATTGAATCTGTACACCAACACCTAACACCTATCAGTCAACACCATTGAGTTTTGCCTCAAGCTCCTCTATCTTCTTCTGCATGAGATCCATCTGACGATACATCTCAGGAAGACGACGGAAGACTGCCTGTGAGCGGAAATACTGTTTCATCGGCATTGGAGGTGTGCCTATAAGCTGCTCACCATCCTTTATATTGCCAGGAACACCACTCTGGGCACCAAGCATCACCTTATTCCCTATTTGAATATGACCAGCAAGACCTACCTGTCCGCCGAACATGCACCACTCCCCTACTTTCGTGCTACCTGCAACGCCTACCTGAGCAGACATCACGGTATTTGCACCGATATCAGTATTGTGGGCAATCTGAACAAGGTTATCAAGCTTTACGCCCTTACGAACGTATGTGCTACCCATTGTTGAACGGTCAACACAGGTATTAGCACCAATCTCAACGTTATCCTCGATTGTTACGATACCAATCTGTGGAATCTTGTCATAGCCACCCTCAGCAGGAGCGAAGCCGAAACCGTCGGCACCAATGACACAACCAGCATGAAGGATGCAGTTATTGCCAACCTTACAATGGTGATAAACAACAGCATTGCTGTAAATCTCAGTGTTGTTGCCAACGCTTGCCTTCTCACCTATAGTAACGTGAGGATGCAGAACACAACCGTCACCAATCACAACGCCCGGACCGATAGCCACGAAAGGACCGATATAGCAATCCTTGCCGATAGTAGCCGTAGGGTCTATGAATGCGAGAGAGTCAATACCCTTCTTCTTAGGCTTCATAGAAGCATAGAGCTGAAGGAGCTTTGCCACAGCCTCGTATGCACTCTTCACGCGGATAAGAGTCGCAGACACCGGACGTTCAAGCTTGAGGCTCTCGTCCACAAGCACGATGCTCGACTTCGTATCGTAAATGTAATGGGTGTATTTATGATTTGAAAGGAAGGAGATGCATCCTGGGCGTCCTTCCTCTATCTTGGCAAAATCATTGATGGTTGCGTTCTCGTCACCTTCAACCCTGCCCTGTATGAGTTCTGCTATTTGTTTTGCTGAAAAGTCCATATTGATGAAGTGAAATCCAACCATTTGGTAAAGTCATATTTTCCCTTTTGGGCATCCGTCATGACATAAAACGGTCAGATATAACAAAAATCGATGCAAATGTACTAAAAATAATCGAGAACACGAAAACTTTACATGAGTTTTTGCGTTTTCATAGTTTTTTTAGATTATTATAAGGTAAAAAAGTATAATTTTGTGATGATGAAAGAATAAATTTTAACGATTTAACCTCAGATTTTTGAGATATTTTAGATTCACGAAGAAGAAGTGTAGCGGGATGAGGGAATTCAAAACAGCCAAAAAAGATGAACCATTACATCATCTCCCCTTTCTGGGAAGATTAGAGTTTTTTCCCTCCCATTATAGGGAACGGACCTGAAACGGACTTGAAACGGATCTGAAACAGAGGTGAGAATACCCTCTAAATCTGACACATACTCGGAGATATTCAATCTTCCCTCCTCTGTTTTCGGTTCTATGGTTCTATATGCTATATTTTTTAGAGACACCTCCTATTTTTCGGCATTCCAATTCACAATATATATTATGGCGCTAAAAGCTAGTTTTGTCGGGTGTCTTTAAAAATTATAGAACTATTGAACCATAGAACCAAAGCACTGTCCCTCGATAACAATTCGCACGATAACAAACAATAATTCAACGTATGTTCGACGAATTGCTTTAGCTTGTTGAACATTCAATGCAAACGCATCTCCGATGCTGAACTGGCGTAATTCACAACAAACACTTATGATAGGCAGAAAACGAATATTAATGATAGTTGCAAATAAAAATACTGATAGAACAGAAAAGACGTTTATAATATACCACAAATATCTTTTATGTCCTATCAGTAAATATTTTACCAAATGCAAAGATACAAATGCGAAGATTAGATCTTAGCAAGCTCCAAAGCCATTTCTGCCTGAAGCTCCTTTGCCTTCTGTCCGGCTACCTTTGCGAAGTTCTCGGTGTTGTCAGCATAGATGATACCGCGTGAAGAGTTGACGAGGAGCCCGCAATCCTTGATGATGCCGTATTTGCATACATCCTGAAGACTACCACCCTGTGCGCCTACACCCGGAACGAGAAGGAATGCGTTTGGTGCAGCCTTACGGATGTCTGTAAACATCTCACCACGTGTAGCTCCTACTACATACATCATATTCTCATCATTACCCCACTCCTGTGACTTGCGGATTACCTTCTCAAAGAGACGCTCTCCGTCCTTGTCCTCTGTAAGTTGGAAGTCGAATGAACCCTTGTTGCTTGTGAGAGCAAGAAGTATAACCCACTTATTATCATATCCGTCAAGGAAAGGAGTAACAGAGTCTTCACCCATATAAGGTGCAACTGTCAGGGCGTCAACATCATACTCGCCAAAGAATGTACGGGCGTACATCTTTGAAGTGTTGCCGATATCACCACGTTTTGCATCTGCGATGATGAACTGCTCAGGATAGTTCTCCTTAAGATAGTTCACGGTCTTCTCGAATGCCATAAGTCCCTTAACACCAAAAGCCTCGTAGAAAGCGAGGTTTGGCTTATATGCTACGCAGTATGGTGCTGTTGCGTCTATAATAGCCTTGTTGAATGCAAAGATTGGATCTTCTTCCTTTAGAAGATGCTCTGGCACTTTCTTCAAATCCACATCAAGACCTACGCAGAGAAAACTCTGCTTCTTCTGTATCTGTTCAAAAAGTTCTTTTCTATTCATTTTGGTTGTTCAGTTTTAGGAAGTTCTATATTCTGATCAGGAACACGCTGGCTACTCACCATACGATTGATGAACTCAGTAGCGCTGACGGTCTTTCCGTCATCCTCATCCTTCTTCTTTGTTATAGTCGTGAACTTTGCCATCGTTAATTCATTACAACTCTGCTTCCTTCATGCGCTCTGCGTTCTCAGCCACGGTGAGAGCATCAATCATTGGTTGGATGTCACCACCGAGGAAACCACTAAGATCATGAGTGGTATATCCGATACGATGATCGGTAACACGTCCCTGTGGGAAGTTGTATGTACGGATCTTTGCAGAGCGGTCACCTGTAGATACAAGCGACTTACGGCGGTTTGCAATATCATCAACATACTTCTGATGCTCACGATCGTAGATGTATGTACGCAGACGTGCAAGGGCACGCTCCTTGTTCTTTGGCTGGTCACGAGTCTCGGTACACTCGATGAGGATTTCCTCTGTCTCACCAGTATTAGGGTTCTTCCACATATAACGCGCACGAACACCAGACTCCACCTTGTTCACATTCTGACCACCTGCACCAGATGAACGGAATGTATCCCACTTGATCTCACCCTCGTTGATAGTCACCTCGAATGGATCAGCCTCTGGGAGTACGGCAACGGTAGCAGCAGATGTCTGCATACGTCCGTTTGACTCCGTAACAGGCACACGCTGAACACGATGCACACCAGACTCATACTTCAACACACCATATACGTCATCACCGCTTACGGCGAAGTCAATCTCCTTGAATCCACCGACAGCACCTTCGGAAACGTCCGTTACGCTAAGCTGCCAGCCCTTTGTCTCACAGAAACGCTTATACATCAGGAAAAGGTCTCCTGCAAAGAGACAAGCCTCGTCGCCTCCTGTTCCTGCACGAATTTCCATCTGCACGTTCTTGGCATCCTCTGGATCCTTAGGAATAAGGGCAATCTTTACCTCTTCCTCAAGAGATGGCTGGAGAGCCTCATTCTCTGCAAGCTGTTCACGAGCCATCTCCTTCATATCAGGGTCAGACTCGTTTACGAGGATATCCTTCGCCTCTGCGATTGCCTCAAGACAATCAATATAGCGACGACGAATCTTCATGATATCCTCAAGATCCTTATATTCTTTTGTAAGTTTGACGAACCTCTGTTGGTCGCTAATTACGTTAGGGTCGGTGATGAGCGTGCTCACCTCCTCATAACGGCTCTCAAGACCGTCAAGTTTCTGTAGAATACTGTTATTATCCATTAATAATTAAACTCTCCGAATTCGGATTTGATTGTTAATGATTTCTTTCCTTCCTCGATATGGCCAACAACCTGTGCATCGATATTGAAGCTCTTGGAAATTGCTATAACCTTATCAGCAACCTCTGGACGGACATAAATCTCCATACGGTGTCCCATATTGAACACCTGATACATCTCCTTCCAGTCAGTACCGCTCTCTTCGTGAATCATCTTGAAGAGTGGTGGAACAGGGAACATATTGTCCTTGACAACCTTGCAATTATCGCTTACGAAGTGGAGAACCTTTGTCTGAGCACCACCAGTACAATGTACCATACCATGAATCTCAGGACGGAGCTCATCGAGCAGACGTTTGATGACTGGAGCGTATGTACGTGTTGGAGAAAGCACCATCTGACCAGCATTAACGCCCTCTACCTCAGTTGGATCAGTAAGTTTCTTTGTACCGCTATATACGAGTTCATCAGGTACAGCCTTGTCATAGCTCTCCGGATATTTCTCTGCAAGATACTTTGAGAATACATCGTGACGGGCAGATGTGAGACCGTTAGAGCCCATACCACCGTTGTATTTCTTCTCGTATGTAGCCTGACCTGTAGAAGAAAGACCTACGATGACATCACCAGGACGGATGTTGGCATTGTCGATTACATCAGAACGCTTCATACGACAGGTAACAGTAGAATCCACGATTATTGTACGTGTAAGGTCGCCTACATCAGCCGTCTCACCACCTGTTGGGTAGATACCGATACCCATCTCACGCATTTCTGCAAGGAGTTCGTCTGTGCAGTTGATGATAGCAGAGATAACCTCACCCGGAACAAGCATCTTGTTACGTCCGATAGTTGATGAAACAAGGATGTTGTCAACAGCACCCACACAGAGCAAGTCGTCGGTATTCATCACGATGGCATCCTGCGCGATTCCCTTCCAAACGGAGAGGTCGCCAGTCTCTTTCCAGTACATATAAGCCAAAGAAGACTTTGTACCTGCACCATCGGCATGCATAATGTTACAATACTCTGGGTCTCCGCCAAGAATATCAGGGATAATCTTGCAGAAAGCCTGTGGGAAAACACCTTTGTCAATGTTCTTGATAGCGTTGTGCACATCCTCCTTGGCTGCACTCACGCCTCGCATCATATATCTGTTGTTCATAATTCAAAAAATCCAGCCCCTCACCTGCCCTGCGGGCATCCTCTCCCCAAGGGGCGAGGGGGATGTTACCTTTTATCGCTTATAAGGGATTGTTACTAACTTTTCCCTCGCCCCTTGGGGAGAGGGTGTCACTTGGTGACGGGTGAGGGGCCATCTTTTACCCATTCCAAATACTCCATCCAGCCTCAGCCTGAAGCAGGAGCATCTCAAGTCCGTTCTTTGTTATTGCTCCTTGTTCCCTACCCTTGCGCAGGAAGAGTGTCTCCTCCGGATTATATATAAGGTCATAGAGGAGAAACGACTTATCCATAGCCTCGTAAGGCAACTGCGGAAACTCATCGAAATGAGGTGACATACCACATGGAGTACAGTTCACTATCACGTTGTATTCCTTTAATAGTTCTGGTGTAATCTGCTCATACTGAATAGTATCATCAACCACACGGCGGCTAACCTTCAGAGTTTCGAGTCCCAGTTTGTGAAGACCGTATTCCACGGCCTTTGAAGCGCCACCGGTTCCAAGAATCAACGCTTTCTTATGCTCTGGACGAAGAAGTGGCTGTATGCTGTTCATAAAGCCGACAACATCGGAGTTATAGCCGTGAAGGAGCACCTTACCAGCTCCACGCTCCACCTTGACCACATTCACGGCACCTATCTCCGTTGCCTCTGGAGAAACAGTGTCGAGGTAGCTCATCACCTGTTCCTTATAAGGAATGGTGACATTGAAGCCAGAGAGCTCAGGATTAGCCTGTATCACCTCTGGGAGATTGGTGATCTGAGGAATCTCAAAGTTCTCGTACGTGGCATTTACGCCCTCGTTTCTAAACTTCTCATTGAAATATCCCATTGAGAAGGAATGGCCAAGTGGATAGCCTATAAGTCCGTATTTCTTCATCGTTTTTTATTTTCTTGCAAAATACATTGTGCAAATGCCGAATGTGAGGCGTTTGAACGATGCCTCTACGAAGCCTATTCTTCTAAGTATCTCCACCATTGTCTCTCCTTGCGGAAAGGCTGCTATTGTCTTGTTGAGATATGAATAGGCGTTTGAGTCGTGTGAAATGAGTCTGCCATAGAGCGGCAACACCGTACCGCTATATATACCGAATAACTGCTTCATCGGAAAAGAGACTGGAGTTGTCAGCTCAATAATGCTCAATACCCCACCCTCACGAAGCACACGATACATCTCACGAAGTCCGCATTCCAGATCTTGGAAATTACGTATTCCGAAGGCAGCCGTTACAGCATCAAAACTGTCATTGTCAAACGACAGATTAAGACAATCCTCCTTTGCAAAGGATATAATGTCAGAAAGTCCGAGACGTGCCACTTTCTCCTTGCCCACCTGCATCATTCCTTCGGAGATATCCGCACCTATGAGCATCTCAGGATGCAGCATCTGTGCCTGAAGGATGGCGAAATCGCCTGTGCCTGTGGCTATGTCGAGAATCTTCTTCGGACTATAAGGCACAAGAGCCTTTACGGCCTTCTTGCGCCAGTATTTGTCAATGTCCCACGAGAGACGGTGGTTTAAAGTATCGTAGGTAGGGGCTATGTTGTCGAACATAGTCTCTACCAACTTACCTTTTTCACCCTCACCATCGTAGGGCTTTATCGTTTCTTGTTCGTACACCTTTATCTATTGGCAAGGTACTCAGAAACGTTCTTCTCAATACGAGCAGCGATGTCGCCAGTCTCCTTTGCACGGTCGAACTTCTCGCCTACGATGTGCTCGTAAAGCTCGATATAACGGTCTGATACGCTCTCTGCATACTCGTCAGTAATCTCTGGCATTACCTGACCTGGCTCATTCATGAAGTTGTGCTCGATAAGCCACTGGCGAACGAACTCCTTTGAGAGTTGCTTCTGAGGCTCACCCTTTGCAAACTTCTCCTCATAGCCGTCTGCATAGAAATAGCGTGAAGAGTCTGGTGTGTGAATCTCGTCGATGAGATATACCTTACCATCGCGCTTACCGAACTCATACTTTGTGTCAACGAGGATAAGTCCCTGCTTTGCAGCTATTTCCTGACCACGAGCGAAGAGCTTGCGTGTGTAGTCCTCCATTACTGCATAGTCCTCTGCAGAAACGATACCCTGAGCGATAATCTCTTCCTTAGAGATGTTGAGGTCGTGACCTTCGTCTGCCTTTGTTGTAGGAGTGATGATTGGCTCTGGGAAACGTTGATTCTCCTTCATTCCCTCTGGGAGCTTAACGCCACAGATCTCACGGCAGCCGTTCTTATAGTCGCGCCATGCAGAACCTGTAAGGATGCCACGGATAATCATCTCCACGCGGAATCCCTCGCACTTCAAACCTACAGTAACCTGTGGATCAGGAGTAGCCAACTTCCAGTTAGGGCAGATGTCAGCGGTTGCGTCAAGGAACTTGGCAGCAATCTGATTCAGTACCTGTCCCTTGAAAGGAATACCCTTTGGAAGGATGACATCGAATGCAGAGATACGGTCTGTTGCGACCATTACCATCAGATCATCATTGATTGTGTACACGTCACGAACCTTACCGTGATAAACGGCGGTCTGACCCTTAAAGTTAAACTCAGTCTTTGTTAATGCGTTCATTGTTATATTTATCAAATGCGTTTACAATTCTCGTTACAAGCTTATGACGGACGATATCCTTGTCATTCAACTGGACTATAGATATACCTTCTGTATTCTTCAGCACATCCATAGCCACGGCAAGACCGCTCTTCACGCTATGCGGCAAGTCCACCTGCGTCATATCGCCCGTGATTATCATCTTCGTGTTCCATCCCATTCGGGTGAGGAACATCTTTATCTGAGCCGATGTTGTGTTCTGAGCCTCGTCGAGTATCACCACAGCATCGCTCAATGTTCTTCCTCGCATGAATGCTAGCGGAGCAATCTGGATAATTTTCTTCTCCATCATGTCCTGAAGCTTCACGGCTGGAATCATATCCTCAAGGGCATCATACAGCGGCTGAAGATATGGATCTATCTTCTCTTTCATATCGC
Source organism: uncultured Prevotellaceae bacterium (assembly GCA_900315105.1). The sequence continues at coordinate 63,746 of OMXX01000027.1, forward strand.
CCGGAAGGAAACCGAGCTTCTCACCTGCCTCAACAGCAGGACGTGAAAGGATTATCCTCTTTGCCGTCTTCTCCTTGAGAGCCTTCACGGCAAGCGCAATGCCTAAGTATGTCTTACCCGTTCCGGCAGGTCCTACGGCAAAGACCATGTCATTATCGTTGAAAGCATCTACAATCTGTTGCTGATTGGCAGAACGTGAACGTATAGGGCGACCGGATATGTTATACAGCAAAGCGTCATCACTTCCGTCTCCCTTCATCGGATTTCCCTTGATGATGTCAAGGATGTCCTCATCGCTGATAGTGTTGAACTTCAGCAGATGACAACGTATCTTCTCAATGTTCTCCTCAAAGCGACACATCTCCTCCTCGTCTCCGAGAACACGGATCACATTGTCGCGTGCAACGATTCTAAGTTTAGGATAAAGCGACTTGATAACCTGCAGGTGACAGTTGCCAACACCATACATCTCAACGGGGTCGATATCCTCAATTATTAAATGCTTTTCTATCAATTTTTCCTAATACTATAAAAATTTTTCTGCAAAATTACAAAAAGGTTTTCATATTTCATCATTTTTTTCGTATCTTTGTGCCACAAAATGAAAAAAATCTTATGAAAGTCTCTAAAAAAGCATATTTACACGTTTTTACCATCATAGTATTGGCTCTCGGCTTGCTCCGTCTGACCACAGACATTGACGAGCCCAAAACTCCAGAACAGATTGCGATGGAGGACTCATTAGCCATAGCGAATGAAGAGGCGGAAGCCGAAGAAGAACCCGTCATTCTGGAATCGCCGGCTAATACGGAAAGCTCCACTTCTTCCCTTCCACCCGACACCAGAACGCATCACAGGATTTTCAGCGTACCCGACTACGACAAGGCTTTCCCTGATTCCCAAAGCGTCCAGATTGCCGCTGCACAGAAATATGGCGTAAAACCTGTAAAGGATGACAAGGATGCAGAGAACCGAAAGGATGAATTGGTGTATATCGGCTCTTCACCTTGGTATCACGTAGATAGGCTCAGCTCAAGCAGCCCTTATCTCGTACCTCGTGCGGCTGTATTGCTTCAGGACATTGGACGTGCCTTCTTCGACTCCCTTGATGCCAAGGGCGTGCCTCTGCATAAGATTATCACTACCAGCGTGTTACGCACAAAGGCTAACGTTCAGAAGCTCCGCACTCGCAACATCAATGCGACAGAGAACTCATGCCACCTCTATGGCACGACCATGGACATCTGCTACAACAGATACAAGACCGTTCAGAATCCTAAAGGCCCTAAGCGCCGTGAAGTTACCAACGACACCCTGAAATGGATTCTCTGTGAGGTTCTCAGGGATATGCGCCAACAAGGTCGTTGCTACATCAAGTACGAGAAGAAGCAAGGTTGTTTCCATCTAACAACAAGGTAATGCCTCCGTTTTACCTTCGTTCTACCTTCGCTCTTCCTCCGTACCAAAGTCGGTGCAAAGTCGGTGAAGAAGCGATTTTCAATAGGATTTGCACCGAGTTTGGTTAGGAGGAACAAGGGACTCACAACGAACTTTCAACGAGACATCAGTACCCTATCAAAGCAATTATTTAGCACGACAGAATGACAATCTTTGCCCTTACCTTTCCGCTATTATTCATATTCCACGATTTGGAAGAGATTATCGGCATGAAGCATTTCATAAACCGAAACGCAGATATGCTGCAAAGCCGTTTTCCATTTCTTTACAAAAGGTTCAAGAATTTCACTACCGAAGGATTTGCCCTTGCGGTAATGGAAGAGTTTGTTGTGTTCACAGCCATATCCCTTGTCGCTATATATTTCGACAACTCCCTATATTGGAATATCTGGTTTGGCAGTTTCCTTGGACTTACCGCACATTATGTAGTGCACATTGGTCAGGCATTAGTAATCCGCAGATACATCCCTGCATTAATCACAAGCATTATCTGTCTGCCAATCAGCGTATTAATCCTTCACCACTGCTATGCTTTAATAGAAATAAATGTATGGCATATCGTTATCGGAATAGCAATTGTCGCACTAAACATGATACCAGCATTGAAAATCGCAGGAAAAGGTCCTCAAAACGAGAATAAGTGATGATGAAAAGAAGCATTTTCATCATCACTTATCCATTATTTCATTACTATCTTCTTACCATCAACTATATACATGCCGTTTGGCTGCACCTCTGTAACCTTACGTCCTTGCAGGTCGTAAATGGCAGTTTTCTTTTCTGACTGTTCACGTTCGATAGAACTTATACCAGTAGCCTGTTCCTTTGGCAGAATCTGATCTGCATGATCATTCCAAAATGTCGCATTGAGATATGTTTCAAGTGCAGTTTCAGGCACATAGATAGTGCAGAGGAACCCAAATGATTCTACATTATAAAGAGCTGCAGGAGTTTCTGATGTAAATTCTAATACAAAATCTTCGTCATAATATTGAGGAAATACTTTATCGCCTATTTCCGTTACATCTTTACCGATTTTTACGTATTCCAAATTAGAACAAAGAAACGCACGATCACCTATGCTTGTAACGCCGTTTGAAATGTTTACCTTTGTAAGGGGGCAATCACAGAAGGCATATCTTCCTATGCTTTTAACGTGACTTGGAATTGTTATTTCTGTAAATGGGCAATCACAGAAAGCACAATCTCCTATGCTTTTAACGCTGTTTGGAATTTTCAGCCCAGTAAGGGCACAACCATTAAAGACACTATTTTCGATGCTTGTAATGCCGTTTGGGATGTTTACCTCTGCAAGCGAACGACAACCATAGAAAGCTCCCTCTGCGATGTGATTAACACTACTTGGTATTGTTACCTTAGTAAGAGCATAACACCCTCTGAATGCTTCAAAACCAATGATTTTAACACTGTTTGGTATTGATACTTTTGTAAGTGCATAGCAATTATGGAAGGAATCAGCACCGATATGGGTGACACCGTCCTCAATAACTACAGATTTTATTTTTTTCATCTCAGAAATCCATGGCACTGAAGTATCGCCAATTACTCCATCTCCCCAATATCCGAATGTACTCATCTCGCCGTTTCCATAGATACGGAGAGTATAGTCATCATACAATTCATATTTCACATTTGCTCCGCAAGAGCCTGATTTAATGACATTTCCCCTTGCTGCGACATTCCATGTCATCTCTGCGTCTGATGACTGAAGCGCAACAATTCCATCTGCCTGTGCATAGCTCATAGAAGTTGCACAAAGCATAACTGATAATATTCCAAATAACTTCTTCATTGCTGTGATATATTTTTTTGTGTTTAGTAAATAAACCCTAAACTCTAATCTCTAAACTTATTTACCACCTTCTTTCCATTTACGATATATATTCTATCAGGCAGCATCTCTGTCACCCTACGTCCTTGCAGGTCATAAACAGCATCCGCTTTCGTTGCTGACTGTCCATTATCAACAGAACTGATGCCTGTAGGGGCTGTAGAGCTATACCCAGAAAATGAATCCTTATAACGCGACCAATCTTCCGAATTGCGATAATAATCGAGCATTGTTTCTGGCACACGAATAATGACGTTTTCTGGATCAGCAAAAGCATTATTGTTATATACTTGATCAAAATATACAACACTGGCAAGTGTTACTGGAGTTTCAGCAGTAAACTCAATGACTGTTTTGACGTTTGGATTGGTATGATATAATAAGAAAACACAGTCATAAATAGTAGTAACGCCCTTGCCAATCTTTACGTATTCCAAATTGTCACAATTAGCGAATGCACCATCGCCTATTGATGTAACAGCGTCCGGAATGATTATTTCTGTCAACGAAGAACAACCGTTGAAGGCAGATTCTCCAATGCTTGTAACACTATTCGGGATGTCTATCTGTTTAAGTGAACTACAATTACAGAAGGCACCTTCTGCGATTGTCACAATACCATCCTGAATATTCACTTCAACAAGTGAAGTACATTCAAAAAAAGCGTTAGCTCCAATGCTTGTCACACTGTTAGGAATGTTTATCTTTTTTAGTGAAGAACAAGCATAGAAGGCGTCGCTACCTATGCTTTTAACACTGTTGGGAATGTTTACATCAGTAAGTGAAGAACAATTCATGAATGCGCAAGAACCGATTCGGGTGACACCATCCTCAATAACTACGGATTTTATTTTCGATATCCATGATACCCATGGCACATTGGGATATAGCTCATTATCAGAAGAAGACCAAGACCAATCATAATTGTACATCGTCCCCTTTCCGAAGATACGGAGAGTATAGTCATCATACAATTCGTAGTTGACATTCTTTCCACAAGAGCCGGAATCAATAACCTTCCCCATTGCTGCACCATTCAATCTCATCGTAACGTCTGATGAGTCTTGGTTAACAATTCCATCTGCCTGTGCATAAACCATAGGAGTTGCACAAAGTAAGACTGATAACATTCCAAATAATCTTTTCATTGCTATGTTATTTTTTTTGTTTAGTGTTTATTGAGTGAAGGCTGCAGAGTACTCTAATCTCTAAACTTATTTACTACCTTCTTTCCATTTACGATATAAATTCTATCAGGCTGTACCTCGGTTACCTTGTGTCCTTGCAGGTCGAAAATAGCAGTTTCCTTTTCTGACTGTTCACGTTCGATAGAACTTATACCAGTAGTCTGTTCCTTTGGCAAAATCTGATCAGCATGATCCTTCCAGAATTTCGCATTGAGATAAGTTTCGAGTGCGTTTTCCGGCACATAGATAGTGCAGAGGAAACCGAATGCTTCCACATTAGAAAGAGCAGCAGGAGTTTCTGATGTGATTTCTATTACCAAATCATCGTCACCTCTTTGAGGAACTATTCTATCGCCTATTTTGGTTACATTTTTCCCGATTTTTATGTATTTCAAATTATTACAATCTTCAAATGCACAATCTTCGATGCTTGTAACACTGCTGGGAATTGTTATCTTAGTAAGTGGAGTACATGCCTTAAAAGTTCCTTCTCCGATGCTCATGACGCTGTTCGGGATTGCGATCTCAGTCAATGGACAATATGCGAAAGCATAGCTCCCGATACTCGCAATGCCGTTTGGGATAGTAACATGTGCAAGTGAGCTACAATAAGAGAAAGCGGAGCCACCAATGCTTGTTACAGAGTTAGGGATAGTGACAGAGGTGAGGCCTTTACAACCAGAGAAAGCGGAGCCACCAATGCATGTTACAGAGTTAGGGATAGTGACAGAGGTGAGGCCTGAGCAATTATCGAATGCAAAATCTCCGATGCTCGTAACACTGTTTGGAATCGTCACCTTGGTTAGTGAAGAGCAAGAATAGAAGGAATTATCACCGATATGGGTGACACCATTATCAATAACAACTGTTCCTATTTTTTCACGCTCCTTAACCCATGGCACAGAAGTTGGGTGCGGTTCTTCATCAGCCCACACGTCAAAATTATACATTGTACCATTTCCATATATACGGAGAGTATAATCATCATACAATTCGTATTTCACATTTGCTCCGCAATTGCCGGACTTAATGACTTTTCCGTTTGCTGCTGCACCATTCAACGGAATCTCTATATCTGATGTCTTTACAGTAACAATTTCATCTGCATGTGCATAGCTCATAAAAGTTGCACAAAGCATAACTGACAGTATTCCAAATAATCTCTTCATTGCTGTGTTATTTTTTGTTGTTTAGTGTTTAGTGAGTAAAGAATGCAGAGCACTCTAACCTCTAACCCCTAAACTCTAATCTCTAAACTTATTACTTATTTACTATCTTCTTTCCATTGACGATATAAACTCCATTAGGCTGCATCTCTTTCACCCTACGTCCCTGCAGGTCATAAACAACATCTGCTTTCATTGCAGGCTGTCCATTATCTACAGAACTAATGCCTGTAGAGCTGCTATACCCATTAAGTTGCTCCTTATAATATGACCAATCTTCCGAATTGCGATAATCATCGAGTATTTCCTTTGGAACATGAAAAGTAAGTCCTTCAACGTTACCAAAAGTATTTGGAGCACCGAGGAGTGTTATATGAGTTTCGGTATTAATCCTTACTTCTGTTGTCCTATACGTTTCACAATCACACCAAAAAGCTGCATCATTAAGAACCGTAACACCTTTGCCTATCTCTACGTATTTCAAATTGTCACATTGAGCAAACGCAAACGGTCCGATATATGTAACATTGTCAGGAATTATTACCTCTTTAAAGGGACAGTATTCGAAGGCAGAACCTTCTATGCGTGTAATACTGTTTGGAATATCTATATGTTCAAGTGAGATACAACGATGGAATACATGTTCTTCGAGTGTCACTATACTCTCTGGGATATTTACATCAGAAAGTGAAGTACACTCCGAAAAAGCATAAGTTCCAATGCTTGTAACGCTGTTAGGAATATTTATCTTTTGAAGTGCCGTACAATATTGGAAGGATCCGCGCCCAATGCTTGTAACACTATTGGGAATATTCACATCAGTAAGTGAAGTACATCCAGTGAATGCATAAGCACCGATTCGGGTTACGCCATCCTCAATAACTACGGATTTCACGTTCTTACCCCATGGCGCAGTGGTAACATCTTCACCATATACACATTCATAACGATGAACACCGTTATCAATATATTCAAGATCATAATTGTACATTGCTCCCTTTCCAAAGATGCGGAGAGTATAGTCATCATACAATTCGTAATTGACATTTTTTCCGCAAGAGCCGGAAGCAATGACTTTTCCCTTTGCTACAACACCATTCAAAGCCGTCGCAACATCTGATGACTTAAGTGCTGCATTTCCATCTGCCTGTGCATAAACCATAGGAGTTGCACAAAGCATGAATGATAATATTCCAAATAATTTCTTCATTGTATTTACATTTTAAACAAACATTCTCAGGGCTTTACTTCATTACCTTCTTGCCATTAACGATATATATACCATGTGGCTGCATATCTGTTACCTTATGTCCTTGCAGGTCGAAAATAGCAGTTTTCTTTTCTGACTGTTCACGTTCGATAGAACTTATACCAGTAGTCTGTTCCTTTGGCAAAATCTGATCTGCATGATCCTTCCAGCATTTCGCATTGAGATAAGATTCGAGTGCGTTTTCAGGCACATAGATAGTGCAGAGGTACCCGAATGATTCTACATCATAAAGAATTGCAGGAGTTTCTGATGTAAATTCTATTACTAAATCTTCGTCACCTGTTTGAGGAAACGACTGATAACCTATTTCAGTTACATTTTTAGCGATTTTTACGTGTTTCAATTTTGCACAGCCATCGAAAGCTGCTTCTCCAATGCTTGTCACGCTGTTAGGGATTGTAATGCTTGTAAGTCCAGAGCATTCATAGAATGCCCGAGTAGCAATGCATGTCACGCTTTTTGGGATTGTGATGCTTGTAAGTTTAGAGCAACCCCAGAATACAGCTTCTCCAATACTTGTCACGCTGTTAGGGATTGTAATGCTTGTAAGTCCAGAGCAACGGATGAATGCAGCTTCTCCAATGCTTGTCACGCTGTTAGGGATAGTGATGCTTGTAAGTCCAGAGCAATCAGCGAATGCGGATGCTCCAATGCTTGTCACGCTGTTAGGGATGTTAAAGCTTGTAAGTCCAGGGCAGTCAGCGAATGCCCAAGGTCCAATGCTTGTCAAGCTGTTTGAAATGGTTATTTTTGCAAGTGCCGTACATCTATAGAAGGCACTATATCCAATACTTTTAACACTGTTTGATATTGTTACCTTAGTAAGTGAAGCACATTCATTGAAGGAATATCCACCGATATGGGTGACACCATTCTCTATTACTACCTCTTTTATTTTTTTTTGTAGCTCAATACCCCAGGGTACTTCTTTGTCCGTTGTAAGAAATGCTCTATAATCGTCCATCATGCCGTTTCCATAGATACGGAGAGTATAGTCATCATACAATTCGTATTCCACATTTTCTCCGCAATAGCCAAAATCTATGACTTTCCCCTTTGCTGCTGCACTATTCAATGGAATCTCTACATCTGATGATTGAAGTGTAGCAATTCCACCTGTCTGTGCATATATCATAGGAGTTGCACAAACCAATACTGATAATATTCCTAATAATCTTTTCATTGCTATGTATTTTTTTTGTTTAGTGAGTGAAGAATGCAGAGTACTCTAACCCCTAACCCCTAAACTCTAATCTCTAATCTCTATACTTATTTACAACCTTCTTTCCATTTACGATATAAATTCTATCAGGCTGCATCTCTGTCACCCTACGTCCTTGCAGGTCATAAACTACATATGCTTTAATTGCTGACTGTCCATCGCCTACTGAACTGATGCCTGTAGAGCCAAGTCCGTAAAGTTGCTCCTTATAATATAACCAATCTTCAGAATTGCGATAATCATCAAGCATTGTGTCTGGTACACGAATAGTGATGTCTTCAGAATTAATGCTAAAGCCAAAAGCAGAAGTGGAATTAGGTTCATATTCGCCATAATATAAGACCATTGCATCAAGGAGCGTTACATGCGTTTCGGCAGCAATTTCTATTTCAATTTTTTTATTTGTGTAGTTATTAAAGAAAGCAAAATCAGCAATAACAGTAACACCCTTACCAATCTTTACGTATTTCAAATTGTCACACCAACCGAATGCATTTTCTCCAATTGAAGTAACACCATCCGGAATGATTATCTCTGTAAGTGAGAAACATTCTGAGAATGCTGAATTTCCAATGCTTGTAACACTGTTAGGAATGTCTATATGTGCAAGTGAATCACAATCAGCGAAAACACCTTCGTCTATAGTTTCTATACCGTCAGGGATATTTACTTCTGCAAGTGAACCACAATGCCAAAAAGCATAAGCTCCTATGGCGGTCACGCTGTTAGGAATGTATATTTTTTTTAGTGCCGTACAATCACGAAAGGCTCCGCGACCAATACTAGTGACTGTATTGGGTATGTTTACTTCTGTAAGTGAAGAAAAAAAACAGAAAGTATAAGCACCAATTCGGGTGACACCATCCTCAATAACCACTGATTTTATTTTCGAATCCCATGATGACCATGGTGCATCGGAATACAATCTTTGGAGACTATAGATATAATTATAATTGTACATTGCTCCCTTTCCAAAGATACGGAGAGTATAGTCATCATACAATTCGTAATTGACATTCTTTCCGCAAGTGCCGGAATCTATGACATTTCCTTTTGCAGCCCCATTCAATGCCATAGCAACGTCTGATGACTCAATAGCTGCATCTCCATCTGCCTGTGCATAAACCATAGGAGTTGCACAAAGCAAGACTGTTAATATTCCAAGTGTTTTTTTCATTGTCAGAAATGTTTATATTAATAGAATTCAAATAGACTTCCACAATCGCCATTTTTCCTTGCCAAGCATAGCAGCGAGTATTCTTCGTCTTGTTGTCGCCTCTTTCCTGCGAATAAAAAATTAATCGTTTGCAAAAGTAGTAAATATGTTTTTATCCTGCAAATTTATACGACAAAAAAACACATTATTCCTCAAAAAAATATCCGAATTACTTTGCAGGAGCCAAAATACTGAGATATGACGCGAAATTATCATTATGTCCATAACCCCCAAAAGCACAACAACAAAAGAGCAAAATACCTTTCCTCGATAGGTGTCCGCTATACCTCCGTTCCAGGTCCGTTTCAGGTCCGTTGTAAGTCCGTTTCAGATCCGTTGTAAGTCCGTTCCTAAGAATGGGAGAAAAATGGGACTTACATAGGACTTGCAAGGGAATCACATGGGAACTGGGTAAAGCCCGTCCAGCGGTCATTTGGTCATTTGGTCAAAATGATTTTGAGTTGTCAAAATCCTCCACTATATATAAATATTAAATATTTATATATAGTGAGCAAATGACACATTCCGAAAATGAAAATGACCATTTTGACCTTGACCACTTTGACCACATTTGTTTTCTTTTTCTTATTGATTTCCTTGGTCATATTGGGATTTTTATTTACCTTTGTGCTCAAAATATGGAAACTCATTCATGGAGATAATAAGAGCAACAAAGACGGCAGAACAGGCAGGAGCATATTATGTTCGCATTCAGGCTATGGCACGGAAGCATCAGATTCCCCTCAACGTGGAATTTGATGAGCATGACACGCCTGAGACGAAGTACATCGTTGTGATTGACAACTACTTACCAATAGCCACATGCCGCTTGTATGCCATAAACGACGAGCAAGTTATGCTTGGCCGTATTGTCGTTCTCCCAGAATATCGTCTTCAAGGACTTGGCACTCTCGTTGTAAAGGAAGCAGAGAAATGGGCAAAGGAACTTGGTTATCATACAGCTATAGTAGAGAGCCGAGACAACAAGATTCATTTCTACGAGACAATGGGATATAAACCCGACTACTCCCAGAAGATTATAGGAGAGACTTTTACTTGTTATAGAATGGAGAAGGAGTTATAAACTATAACCATCATTCACACAATTACTTATGTACACAATAGAAAGAAAAGATTATTACAAGATATGCATCTATTTTGGAATTGTAAATTTCATTATAGCTGTCAGCTGTCTATATGTTTTCATTACTTCTGTCGCACATGGATTTTGTCTGGAAGGCTCATTCATTTACCTTCTTTTCAGTATAATATTAATATTGTACTACCTAATAAAATATTTCAGGCATGACTTTAATTTCATAGTTTTAAGGATAGACGACAACGGTATTTATCTTTGTCCCAAAAAGAACGAAGGTGTCTTCATTCCATGGGAAAAGATTAGATATGTGACATTTGTAGAAGATTATAATTATTCAAAAATCGCAATTCTTCAGTATAATAAAGAATCACACTATTTAGAGTTAACCCCCTACTTTAGGTATGGAATTTGTCTTAAACCTAAGAAAGCGATTAAAGCAGCATATAAATATGCAGACAACGAGAAAAAAATAAAAGACATAAAAGCCCCCTGGTTTTTCACATACGAAGATTGTCTATGGAAAGAATACATGAAAACAGGGACTAAAAAGTAAAAAGGATGACGTAGCATTTCGCTACATCATCCTCTTTTGTATCTGAAAAGCAGAATCTGCTTTAGATATTTGAATCGGTCTCGTCCTTCATGTCTATGAACTGACCTTCGCTATCGTAGAACTCATACTGGAGCATAGCGAGTTTCTGAGATGGAATGACGCTTACGCCAAGACCATATTTCATCTGCCATTTACGCTTGATAGAGATAAGTCCCTTTGTGATATACGCTTCAACGTATGGATGAACATATAGCGTGAACTTATTGATACCTATCTTGTTAACGAGGTTGGAAATCTTATTCTCAAGCATTTCCGTAAAGAGCATACTTGACTTGATAGTACCTGTTCCCTGACATGTAGGACATACCTCCTCAACAGTCACATCCATAGCAGGACGAACACGCTGACGGGTAATCTGCATAAGACCGAACTTTGACAACGGCAGGATGTTATGACGAGCCCTGTCCTTCTGCATATTCTTGCACATTCGCTCATAGAGCAACTGGCGGTCCTCAGCAAGGTTCATATCAATAAAGTCAACGATAATGATACCGCCCATATCGCGAAGACGAAGCTGACGCGCAAGTTCATCGGCAGCACCAAGATTCACATCAAGGGCATTTGCCTCCTGACCATTCACGCCACGCGCACGATTACCGCTATTGACATCGACAACGTGCATAGCTTCAGTATGCTCAATGATAAGATAAGCTCCATGAGCATAGTTTACGGTCTTTCCAAAGCCCGACTTCACCTGACGTGTGACATTGAAATTGTCGAAGATTGGCACCTTGCCTGTGTATTGCTTTACAATACCAACCTTATCTGGAGCTATGAGAGATACATATTCACGCACTTCATTATAGACATCCTCATCGTTAACGTAGATATTCTCGTATGTAGGGTTGAAGAGATCACGAAGCAAGGCAACACTTCTACTTGTCTCTTCATAGATAAGCATCGGACGCTTTGTGGTGCGCTGCATCTTGGCAACAGCATCCATCCAACGCTTGTAGAGCACTTTTATCTCGTTTTCAAGTTCCTCAACACGAAGGCCTTCCGCAACGGTACGGACGATGATGCCACAATTCTGCGGACGGAGAGTCTGAACAAGTTGTTTTAGACGTGCACGCTCCTCGGCACTCTTTATTTTTGAGGAAACAGCCACCTTAGAGCCGAAAGGCATAAGGACGAGATAACGTCCGGCAAAGGATATTTCACCAGTGAGTCGAGGTCCCTTTGTAGAGATAGGTTCCTTTACAATCTGGACAAGCACCTCCTGTCCAACCGTAAGAGATTGGGCAACAGAACCTTCTTTTTCAAGATCGGGCATACGTTGTGCTTTCTCAAATGGCATGAGATGCTGATGGTCGCTATTCACCTGCTTGATATACTTGGCATACGAATTGAAATGCTGCCCCATATCAAGGTAGTGCAGAAAAGCGTCTTTCTCGAAACCGACATCCACGAAGCAAGCATTAAGACCAGGCATAATCTTACGGACCTTGGCTATATAGACATTACCGACACTAAAGGATGCCGAACGGGGTTCTGTCTGATATTCAACCAGATCCTTATCCTCCAATAGTGCAATACTGATCTCTTTCTCCTTTACGTCAATTATTACCTCGCTTGTCATTTTTGAGAATTGAAATTTGAAAACTTATCTGAACAAATCGAAACACTCTCTTCACAAAAATGGAAATTAGGGCATGCACAGCATAGTGAATATGATGGGCACACCCTATTTCTGCCTAGTAACAGAATGCTACCGGCACACGTCAGAGTTTACTTGCTCTTATGACGATTCTTGCGCAGTCTCTTCTTACGCTTGTGAGTAGCCATCTTGTGGCCCTTCTTCTTTTTTCCGTTAGGCATAATTGAAAAATTTTATTTTTTATAAACTTTTAATTCTGAACAAACAGCAAAAGATTAGTCCTCTGCTGTAACCTCTTCACCCTTCATGCGCTGCACGAAGCTCTTAGCTGGCTTGAAACCAGGGAAGTCGTGTGGTGCGATAATGAGAGTTGTCTTCTGTGAAATATTTCGAGCAGTCTTTTCTGCACGATGCTTAACTTGGAATGTGCCGAAACCACGGAGATACACATTCTCCTTATTGCACATAGAATCCTTTACGCACTCCATGAATGACTCAACAACTGCTGCTACATCTCTTTTCTGAAGCCCAGTATTGTTGGTGATTTCGTTGATGATGTCTGCTTTTGTCATTTTTAATGATTGTTTATGATTTTCAAAAAATTGCGGTGCAAAGTTACAACATTTTCTTGTCATACGGAAATTTTTTTAGCATTTTTTTCTTTAATTATCTAAAATATTGGTAGTTGAATATAGAAAATCTGACTTTTATACTTGTTTATGAAACTTTTTTACTAACTTTGCACCTTAATAAATAGATAAAAGGAAGATAACAAGATAATTAATGAAAGTTTCAATAGTAAAATACAACGCCGGTAACATTTTCTCGGTCATCAATTCTGTGAAAAGACTCGGCATTGAGCCACTCTGGACAGACGATCCTATGGAGATAGCATCTTCCGACCGAGTGATATTCCCAGGACAGGGACATGCAAGAACGGCAATGGAATACCTGCGTGAGCACAATCTCGACAAGGTAATCGCGGATCTCAAACAACCGGTTCTCGGCATTTGCATCGGACAACAGCTTCTTTGTCAGCACTCAGAAGAAGGCGACACTGACTGCATCGGAATATTCCCAGTAAACGTGCGCCGTTTCCAACCGAGCTGCCACGAGCAGAAGGTTCCTGCAATGGGATGGAATGCCATACACGACCTGAAATCTCCACTTTTCAAGGGACTCAACGAAAACGACTATGTATATTTCGTTCATTCCTATTACTGCGAATTGTGCGATTTCACCGCAGCAACATCCGACTACATCCTTCCCTACTCTGCCTCTTTGCAGAAGGATAATTTCTTCGCAATGCAGTTTCATCCAGAGAAGAGCGGAAAAGTAGGACGCAAGATTTTGGAGAACTTCATTAATTTGAATTCATAATTTGTACATAATAGCTGTACATTGTAATTTGTAAGTATAATGATTGAACTCATCCCAGCCATAGACCTTATAGACGGCAAGTGTGTACGTCTGACAAAAGGCGACTATGACAGCAAGAAGATATACAACGAAGATCCGGTAGCCCAGGCAAAGGAGTTTGAGGCTCTCGGTTTCAAGCGCCTCCACATCGTTGACCTCGACGGGGCGAAGAGCAAGCACATAGTGAATGATGCCGTTCTCCGTGCCGTTACATCAGCAACAAGTCTCACTGTGGATTTCGGTGGAGGCATCAAGACAGAAGAGGACATCCGCAAGGCATTCGATGCAGGCGCAAGTATGGTGACAGTAGGTTCTGTTGCCGTAACACATCCAGAACTATGTATTGAATGGCTCAAGAACTTTGGTGCTGAACGCATCATACTCGGTGCCGATGTCCGTAACGGAAAGATTAGCATCAACGGATGGAAGGAAGACTCAAGCGAGGATCTTCTGCCATTCCTCAAGACATACATCGACCACGGAGTGAAGAACGTACTTTGTACAGAAATATCAAAGGACGGAACACTCGCAGGTCCGGCGATAGAACTTTACAAACAGCTTATGGAGGCTTATCCGGAAATGCATCTCATAGCTTCAGGTGGCGTTTCATGCAACGAGGACATCAAGGCACTTGAGGCTGCGGGCATCCCAGCGGTTGTGTTCGGCAAGGCTTATTATGAAGGAAAAATCAAGGTGGAAGGACTGATATGCTAGCAAAAAGAATCATACCTTGTCTTGACGTAAAGAACGGCGAGACAGTAAAAGGCACTAACTTCGTAAACCTCCGTTCTGCCGGTGATCCTGTGGAACTTGGTCGTGCTTATAGCGATGCAGGTGCCGATGAATTGGTATATCTCGACATCACGGCATCACACGAAGGCCGTAAGACTTTCACCGATATGGTGACACGTGTTGCCCGGGAGATAGATATTCCATTCACAGTAGGCGGCGGTATAAACGCACTTGAAGACGTAGATCGCATGCTAAGTGCCGGAGCAGACAAGGTGAGCGTGAACAGCGCAGCCCTTCGTCGTCCTGAGTTCATCAACGAGATAACATCACGTTTCGGCTCTCAGGTTTGCGTATGTGCAATAGATGCACGTAACGACGAAGATGGATGGCATTGTTATGTTAATGGCGGTCGTATCCGTGTGGAGCGTACCCTACTCGACTGGGCAAAGGAAGTTGCCGATCGTGGTGCAGGTGAGATTCTCTTCACCTCTATGGATCACGATGGCGTGAAACAGGGCTTTGCAAACGAAGCTCTCGCTATGCTTGCCGATGCACTCCCTATTCCTGTAATAGCAAGTGGCGGTGCAGGATGTCGTGAACATTTCAGGGATGCTTTCCTCATTGGTAAGGCAGATGCGGCTCTTGCTGCAAGCGTTTTCCATTTCGGTGAGATTCCTATCCCTGACCTCAAGGACTACCTTATCGGTGAAGGTATCAAGATTAGAAAATAAACTATAAAAAATATATGAAAGTTGATTTTGAAAAAGGTGGCGGTCTTGTACCAGCCATTGTTCAGGATGCAGTTACCAAGAACGTTCTGATGCTTGGTTACATGAACGAGGAATCTCTTGCAAAGACCCTCGAGACAAAGAAGGTGACATTCTGGAGCCGTGGCCGCAAGTGTCTCTGGACAAAAGGTGAGACAAGTGGTAATTTCCTTGACCTTGTTGATATCAAGGTGGATTGTGACAACGACACATTGCTCGTAAAGGTGCATCCTCACGGTCCTACATGCCATACAGGTACGGATACATGCTGGGGAGAGGAAAACAAGTAAAACTTGTTTTAATTGATAATTGAGAATTAATAATTTGACAGATAAAGAAATTAAAACTAAATAAATCATGGAAGAAAAGAATCCACTCTTGTTCCTTACGGAACTGCAGGACTTCATTGAGAAGCGTCACGAAGAGATGCCAGAGGGCTCTTACACAACAAGTCTGTTCAAAGACGGTCTTAACCGTATGGCCCAGAAGGTAGGCGAAGAGGCGCTTGAACTTGTTATCGAAGCAACTAACGGCACTAACGACCGCCTTATCTACGAAGGCTCAGATATGCTCTATCACCTCATCGTACTGCTTACAAGCAAGGGGCTCCGCATTGAGGATCTCGCTCGCGAACTTGCAGTTCGCCACGATCCAAACTGGCATAAGCACTAATGATTGGGCTAGTGTTTAGAGGTTAGAGTAAATAGAAACCGCGAAGCTGATGAGCTTAGCGAATAAAGTTGAAAGAGTAAAGCGTTTAAAATGGCGTTAATTGAATATAAGAATGTAAGCGTCTCCCATCAGGACGATGATGCGGTGCTCAACGGTATCGACTTCAACGTTGATGAAGGAGAGTTTATATATATAATAGGTAAGGTAGGTTCAGGAAAGAGTTCGCTACTACGCACCTTCTATGCCGAACTCGATATTGACGAGGCAGAAAAGGCAGAAGTACTCGGGCGTGATATGATGACAATTCGCAGGAAGGAAGTTCCAGCCCTTCGTCGTGAACTTGGTATCATCTTCCAGAACTTCCAACTCCTCACCGACCGTTCCGTAAGCAAGAACCTTGAGTTCGTGCTTCGCGCTACTGGTTGGGACAAGGAAGAGATCCCTGCACGCATAGAAGAAGTCCTCCAAAGCGTAGGTATGGAAGCTGCACGCGATAAGATGCCTTACCAGCTTTCTGGAGGCGAACAGCAGCGTATAGCCATAGCACGCTCGCTTCTGAACAATCCGAAGGTTATCCTTGCCGACGAGCCAACAGGAAATCTCGATCCTGAGACAGCCGATAACATCGTGGCTCTGCTCAAGGACATCACCGCTACGGGTACTGCCGTAGTGATGACTACCCACAACCTGCCGATGCTCGACAAATACCCGGGCATCGTGTATCAGTGCGGCGATGGAAAACTTGAGGATATCACAGCTCAATACCGCCAATTTCAAGAAGAATAAATAAAAAACTCAATAAGAATAACACTATGAAAGTAATGAAATTCGGAGGCACCTCAGTAGGCTCACCAGAGCGTATGAAGGGCGTTGCCTCACTTATTACAAAGTCAGGAGAACCAACATTCGTTGTGCTCTCTGCAATGTCAGGCACAACAAACTCACTCGTGGAGATAAGCGATTACCTCTACAAGAAGAACCCAGACGGTGCTAACGAGGTTATCAACACTTTGGAAAAGAAGTACCTCCAGCACATTGAGGCACTCTACTCAACAGAGGAGATGCGCAACAAGACACGCGAGTTCCTTGCAAAGGAGTTTCAGTACCTGCGCTCATTCACCAAGGATATCTTCACAAGTTTCGAGGAGAAGATCATCGTTGCACAGGGTGAGGTTATGAGCACTAACATGGTTGTGAACTACCTCAAGGAGCAGGGCGTTAAGGCAATCCTTCTCGATGCACTCGATTTCATGCGTACAGACAAAAACGCTGAACCTGACGCTCCATTCATCAAGGAGAATCTTGCAAAGGTACTTCAGGCGAACAAGGGCTATCAGATATACATCACCCAGGGCTTTGTATGCCGCAACGCTTACGGTGAGATTGACAACCTTCAACGTGGTGGTTCTGACTATACCGCTTCTCTCATCGGTGCAGCTATGCTTGCTGATGAAATCCAGATCTGGACAGATATCGACGGTATGCACAACAACGACCCACGCGTCGTAGAGAAGACAGAGGCTGTTCATCAGCTTCATTTCGAGGAGGCTGCAGAACTTGCTTACTTCGGTGCTAAGATTCTGCACCCAACTTGCGTACAGCCAGCTAAGTATGCAGGTATTCCTGTTCGTATCAAGAACACTATGGATCCTGATGCTGACGGTACTGTTATCAACAACCAGCTCAATCGTGGCAAAATCAAGGCCGTTGCTGCAAAGGACAACATTACCGCTATCAAGATCAAGTCTTCACGTATGCTCCTTGCTACAGGGTTCCTACGCAAGGTGTTCGAAATCTTCGAGAATTACTCAACCCCAATCGACATGATCACAACTTCCGAGGTTGGCGTAAGCGTAAGCATCGACAAGGATACTCACCTCCCACAGATTGTTGACGAGTTGAAGAAGTACGGTACAGTGACCGTTGATCAGGATATGTGCATCATCTGCGTTGTAGGCGACCTTGAATGGAACAACCTCGGCTTTGAGTCTCTCGCAACCGACGCAATGCGCGACATTCCAGTCCGCATGATTTCTTATGGCGGTTCTAACTACAACATCTCATTCCTCATCCGTGAGGCTGACAAGAAGCGCGCATTGCAGAATCTTTCTGCAGAGTTGTTCAATAAGTAAACACAAACCAAACAGCCAACCACTCCTACAACCCCTTTCCCGTCCTGCGGGCGGAAAAGGGGGCGTTATGGGTGAGTGGTTTTTAGATAATTCTTATGAAAGGAAATTTTCCTATAGAGAAGTTCGGAAACATTGAGACTCCGTTCTACTACTACGATGCCGAGCTTCTGCAGCAGTCGCTTGATGCGATTTGTGACGAAATGGCTAAGCACAAGAACTGGCATCTTCACTATGCCATCAAGGCCAATGCAAACCCAAAGGTACTGAAAAGGATTCAGGCTGCAGGTCTTGGCGTTGACTGCGTAAGCGGTGGAGAGATTCAGGCAGCCCTCGATGCAGGCTTCGCACCAGAAAAGATTGTATATGCCGGTGTTGGTAAGGCCGACTGGGAGATAAACCTCGGTCTTGAGGCAGGCATTTTCTGTTTCAACGTTGAGTCAGAGCCGGAGTTGCAGATAATCAACGAACTTGCAGGACAGAAAGGAAAGGTTGCACGTGTATGCTTCCGCATAAATCCAAACGTAGGTGCTCATACCCACGCAAACATAACCACAGGTCTTGCAGAGAACAAGTTCGGCATCGCAATGGAGGATATGGAGCTTGCCATCCGTGAGGCACAGGAGTTACCAAACATCGAATTCATCGGACTCCACTTCCACATCGGAAGTCAGATTCTTGAAATGGGCGATTTCGAGGCTCTCTGCGGTCGTGTTAACGAACTTCTCGAGCGTCTTGCAAAGCAGGGCATCAACGTTGAGAACATCAACGTAGGCGGTGGTCTCGGTATCGACTACGACACCCCTGACGGTGCACCTGTACCAAACTTCAAGGCATACTTCAACACATACGCTAACGGCATCAAGCTCGCTGATAATCAGCACCTTCACTTTGAGCTTGGTCGTGCGGTAGTCGGTCAGATGGGTTCCCTCATCACCCGAGTTCTCTACGTCAAGAAGTGCCACATCAAGCAGTTTGCAATCGTTGATGCAGGTATGAGCGACCTCATCCGTCCTGCCCTCTACGATGCGCATCACGCTATTCAGAACATCTCAAGCAACGAGGCTGAGGAAACCTACGATGTGGTAGGTCCTATCTGCGAGTCAAGCGACGTATTCGGCAAGGACGAAAAGCTCCCTGCATGTCATCGTGGTGACTTCATCGCCCTCCGTTCTGCCGGTGCATACGGCGAGATAATGGCTTCACAGTATAACTGCCGTAAGTTGCCTAAGGGGATTATGAGCGACGAGCTGTAAAGCTCAAGGGGCTTAATTTACTATCTGACGATTTACTATTTATTTACAATTTGATTTATATACTATTTTTCGCCAACAATGGGAATAGTAAATTTATCAAAATAGTACATAAATAGTAATTAGTAAATAGTTAAATAGTAAATGGAAAAAGTAGATAACCTGAAAAAAGTTAATGGAAATTACAACAATAACACTCACAATATCATCGGTGGTGGTGCTGCTTGCAGCGGTATCACCATTGATTTCCCCGCTTTTCCGACTGCCGAAAAAAGATGAGGAAGACTCAACGTGCATCGGAGAAAGCAAGGACAAACCAATATCAGTAGTAATCATATCACATGATAACGCACCCGAACTTGAAAAGCACCTGCCTTCATTTCTCTCACAGAAGTACAATGCTGACTACCAAGTCATTGTGGTTGCCGACAAAAGCGATTCCGAGACTGATGATGTCATAAAGAGATTCTCCGACAATCCGCATCTTTATGCCACCTTCATGCCTCTCTCATCACGTTATATCAGTCGCAAAAAACTGGCTATCACACTTGGCATCAAGGCTGCAAAATATCCTTGGGCAATCGTTACCGATGCCTGGTGCATTCCCGAAAGCGACGAGTGGCTTCACGCCTTCACTTCTCACATCAGCGACGATAAAGATGTAGTGCTTGGCTACTCTCACTACGACGACGATGCACCTTCAAACTATCACTACGAGAATATCATAACTGCCTCACAGAACCTATTTTATGCACAGCATAACCACGCCTATGCCTCTGCATCAAGGGTGGTGGCAATAAAGAAAGACAACTTCCTTGCCGAAGACGGATTCCTCGGAAACCTGAAATATATGCGCGGAGAATATGATTTCCTCGTCAACAAATTTGGTAGAAACGAGAACACAGCAACCGCTTTCTCACCAACTGCATTCCTCTCGGAAGACACACCTTTCAAAAAGCGCTGGTCGGAGAATCATCTTTTCTCTATCAATACCGGACGCCACCTCAAAGGCCATTGGCTCGTAACATTGATTCGTCAAATAGAACTCGGATTGATGAACATAACCAACATCGCAATCATAGCTGCTATCATCTATGGAGCAATAAAGGAAGACTGGATAACCCTCGGAGCTGGCATTCTCGCACTCATCATCGAGTACTTAGTTATAAGTTTCGTGGCAAAGAGGGCATTCAACCGTTTCCAATGCCCGGTAAATCCGTTCCTGGCACCCTTCATGGCTTTTGCCTTGCCATTCCGCAATATCGGCTGGCGACTTCGCTATTACTTAGCAAACAAGAACGATTTCATCACACATAAGATTTGAAAATCATTCACTATATCCCAAGGACTGACGCAACCAATGCCTCTGCAACGGAATATGTCAGTTGTCTCGTGCGCTCTACAGCGAACGTGGCGGAGTCGTATGTCATAACGCAGAAAGAGCTCGGTACAAGCGCCATTATGGTGAGAACCCGTTTCCTGCACAAGCTGAAGGAAATACAACCCGACATCGTCCATATTCATGCCGCTTGGGACTCTAACGCTGCTGTCGTTGAACACACGGCACGCTCACACGGATTCTACACCATCGTATCTGTGCATGGAGGACTTGCCCCAGAGGTCATGGAACTTGAATTTTTCAAGCACAAGCTTCCACGCATCATTGGCTATGAGTTCCAGATGGTGAGAAAATGCAGTGTCATCGTTGCTATTAGCGAGAAGGATGAACAGCAAATCAAGCAGCTCAGATGGAAGAAAAGAATTGTAACCATCCCCCACCCTTCACTTCATCTCACCAATGATGATGAAACCTCTGAGATGCTCATGTCCATCTACCGGAAAGTACTGGACACCAACTACATGGAGCGCATCACGAAGGAAGAGCTTGAATTCATTCACTACTGCGTGAGAACTGCCTTATGGCCTGCCGGCTCTCAGGAGACGAAAGAGGTCACTACCGAAAATCTGTCCTTCCGACGCATCTACATCTATGCTTATGATAACCACATCACCCAACTGTTCACCACAGGTGCCCAGATGCTCGGTGTGCAGATTCCTCCATGCCCCGATGTTTCTTCTATGCCAAGATTCAAGGTAAAACAGAAACGCAACACAGAAATTAACAACTACCAGAAACTGCAGGAAGCCATTTACAGCGTCATTCCCGGAACAAAGATTGAGATTGCACGTACACCCGCTGGTGCTACAATCTATCGCACTCTCTGCGACATCTTTCAGGCTCTACGATTCCACGACTACGACGAGGACAACTTCGCAGAGATAATCAAGAAGAAAGGCATCACGAAGTTCACTGCTCATATTCTACACCAGATGCAGGAGGCATTCGGTCTTGAGCTTGGGTATATGCCGATATTGCCGAGAAAGTAACCATAAGGCAAAGAGGCCTACGATGCCTTTTATGTCACTTACACCTCCGATACAGGGAACGGACTTACAACGGATTTACAACGGTATTATAACGGACTTACTTCCCTCCCTTTGGGAGGGGCGGGGTAGGCTTTAATTCCGAGTGCAAAGTTACAACATTTCCATTGCGGTTCACGAATGTTTTGCTAATTTTTTTTTGATTTTTTTTCCTGATCAAATTGGCGCATTTTGTTGCAGTGTTGACTTCGTCGAGACTGCGGGCGCTCGGCATAGCTGAAGCAAGCTCCGACTCTGCACTC
>OMXX01000243.1 GCA_900315105.1 uncultured Prevotellaceae bacterium
ACGACCATCATGATCTTCTTCTTGAAATCTTGCTGATTTAATATAACTAACTGAAATACAGTATCATTCCCAACGGCAAAACCTCAAAAAAAACAAATCAGAAACAATCATGTACCAAAACCCCATTCTGCAAACATGAGATAACAAAAATTAACGTAGATAGAATGGGAAATTTTCCGATTGTGGGATTTGGCTGGATGCTTTACAAGAGATACATCTATCCATCGAATAACGTTAGTTCGGGGTGTTTTATAACATCATAATGTGAGTAGTAGTTGCCCAAACTCCTCCTTGGGCCATAAAAAAGAGGCAAATTTCAAGTTTTTGTAGATATATCTTGGAGATTCTGAGATTATTTACTAATTTTGCGAACTATTAATAGAAAATATTCATATTATGAGTTTGCAAAAGAATGTACTTGAGGCGATGCTAAATAGCTCTCGCTCAGTATTTAATGTACAGTCACTACGTATGTTGACTGACTGCAAAGATAGTCAAAAGCTCACTCAGTCGTTACATTATTACATAAAAGAGGGCAAGATTCGTAATCCTCGCCGTGGCATATACACAAAAGCAACTTACGACGAGAAGGAAATGGCATGTAGCTTGTACCGCCCGGCTTATATCTCGTTGGAGTATGTGCTTCAACGAGCAGGTATCGTGTTCCAGTATGATGATACCATAACGTGTGTGAGTTATCTCAATCGCATAGTGGATATAGACGACAAAACATATCAGTTCCGTATTATCAATCCTGAATTATGGATTGGTATGGAGGGTATCGAACAGAAGGATAATACACTTATAGCTGTACCAGAGCGTGCCTTTCTTGATATGGTTTATCTGAGTGCTGGCAATTGCTACTTCGATAACCTGCATCCATTGAACAAAACAAAGGTAAAACAACTTCTGCCGCTTTATAAGTCGAAGGCGTTGATGGAAAGAGTTACTAAACTATTAAATCTAAAATAGATATGGACAAGAACAAGCATAAGCTATACATGGCACAGATATTGAGTCTGATATTCAAAGATAAAGATCTCTGCAATGTTATAGCATTTAAGGGAGGTACATCATTGATGTTTTTCCGGCTCTACAGATATTGTCCGTGGATAGCCCACACAAAAACTGTTAGCCAAATATCATCGTGCAACGGTACATTGTTCAAAATAATAGTGTAACTTTGCACCATGGCAAAAAACTCCAACGCATCTTTCGCATACGAGGCACTCGTAAGCATTATCCTCCCCGAAGGCATTCTCGATGTCTTTGAAGTCGTCAATGTAGAAGAGGAACACACCGGTTTCATTGAAGAAACGGGTCTGGAACGTCGTGTAATCCACATTCATCTTGATGAGCGTGACTTGCGTTCTAAAGAATGGCATGACCTTCATCCCAATGGTTTCACCGAAGAGCATTGCATCAACGACTTTCCCATCCGCGACCGCAAGGTTGTCTTGCATGTTCGCAGACGCAGATGGAAGGATAAGGATGGCAAGAATGTAGTGTTACCCCGTGAAAGTCTTACCGCATCAGGGACCAGCTACTCTAAGGAGTTCGCTGATGTCTTAAAAAAAATATTCGGACACATACCCGATAGCGGTCCGCTCTCTGGAGCGATACTTTAAGGTCAACGGACCGACTCTTGAGAAAAACTACAAAGAGCATCTGAGCGGTTATCGTCAGTGGAATCAGCTGGCGCATGCAAGCGACTGGGTGCTGTTGGCGCAGAACATGGGCGAGAAACTGAGCATAGACGAAAGTATGCACCAGAAAGACCTGTTCACCTTTCTCTCCAACAAGGACGGCCATGGCAAGAAGGGTACGCTCATCGCAGCAATCCGTGGCACAAAAGCCTCCGTTGTGGTGGAACACCTAATGAAGATACCAGAGGACAAGCGTCTAGCAGTAAAGGAGGTGACGATGGATTACTCGGACTCCATGTATTCCATCGTGACACAAGTCTTCCCGAACGCAGACATCGTGATTGACTGTTTCCATGTGATGAAGAACCAGTTGGACGGGCTTGATGCAATACGCATGCGCTTCAAGCGAAAAGCCATTGCCGAACAGAGCAAGGAGAAGTAACAATATTGTTGAGACGCATTTCAGTGACAGAGAATTGTTTTATTATTTGTTACAAATAAATCCAATGGCATCTTTGACTGCTCTGTCAAATGCCGTTTTCTGCCCGGGAACTGTGATGAAAAGATGTACGGCTCCTTTATATTCTATCCGTTGTATCTTTCCGCACATCCTTTCTGCAAGATTCAATCCTTGATCGCGCAGAATGTCCCTTTCTGCAGCTATGAGTAAAGTTCTCGGAAGCATATTCAACTCTTCATCACTACACAGGCCTACGCTGATGGCGGAACAGCGATTGTCTGCATTGATGGTGTACGCCCGATTGAAAGCTTCCATGATTTCGGCATCCAAACCAAAGCCTTTACTATATTGCTGCCATGATTCCGAACCATCGTCAAAAGCCTTTGTCACAGGGTAGAACAAAAGCAAGGATTCTATTTTGCCGCAGCATGTTTCTGACAAAGCCGTGGCCAAAGCAAGGTTGCCTCCCGAACTGTCACCGCCAATGGTGATATGGTTGGCATCAATATGCAGCTCTGCAGCATGGTCGATGATGTAATTGACGGCAGAGATACAATCGTCCAGTCTTCACGGACAAGGACAGCCCTTTGTTCACGGCAACAGGCATGAACTCCGTTTCAAGTGTGTGCGTGATTGCAGAAATCCGGCAGGGTGACAGACGGGGCTGTTCCTTGCCGT
>OMXX01000004.1:0-134192 GCA_900315105.1 uncultured Prevotellaceae bacterium
GGTTCCACCTCTTCCCATTCCGAACAGAGAAGTTAAGCCTGCTTGCGCCGATGGTACTGCAATGCAATGCGGGAGAGTAGGTAGCCGCCTCCTTTCAAATACAGAGAGCTTCAGAATGATTGTTCTGAGGCTCTTTTTTTGATTTCCACCAGAAGGCAGGATCGTCAATAATATCGAACGCAAAGGCACAGAGGCGCAAAAATTATTAGTTATACGAACTTGTATTTCCTTTTTTCATGATATAATTTGGTGGTCTAAGATTTTTTGTATATTTTTGCAGCAGAATATTGAAAATTAATTATTAACCCTTAAAGTCAAATTAATAAGAAACAGAAAGTACATTTAGAATAAAATCAGACGAGCGGTAACGTTCCCCATGCTGATTATAGTCTCAGACATTCTCAGCAAATAGTTAAACACTTATTTATTAACTTGGGTGAGCAACTACCGATTCTCGAAATAAAATATAACATTGAGCTTTTGGCTATTGTTCTCTTCTCAAGAAATCGCCAATTTCACACGTGAGAACAAGTATGCGAAAAGTTCCATGTCCTTTAAGGACGTGGACTTTTACCGTATCTTGTCTACGTGGATGGTGTTTGGCGATACCTTTGAGAAGGACGAGGATTTCGGAAGGTCTGCGCCCTTTTTTTATTACCCTAAAATCATGAAAAAAATTTTAGCACTTATTATTCTAAGCGTTTTTTGCTTGAATGCAATTAATGCAGAAATTACATGGAAATTAGAAAATGGAACATTGACCATATCTGGAACTGGAAATATGGATAGTTATGGTGATGATGAGGAATATAATTATTATATGGGTGACCCTCGTTATCCTTATCCAAATCTTGCCCCTTGGTTTTTCTCGCGAGAAAAAATAAAGAACATTATTATTAATAATGGAGTCACAAGCATTGGCGAGAAAGCATTCTCTGGTTGCTCAGGTCTCACTTCCGTAACTATCCCTAATTCTGTCACGAGAATTGGTGGTTCTACATTTAAAGACTGCTCAAACCTTATCTCTATCACCATTCCAAGTTCTGTGACGAGTATTGGAGGTTCTGCATTTTCAGGCTGCTCAAACCTTGTCTCAATCACCATTCCAAGTTCTGTGACGAGTATTGGAGATTATACTTTCTACTGGTGTTCAAATCTTACCTCTGTTAGCATCGGGAACTCTATAACAAGCATTGGGAATTATGCTTTCTCGGGCTGTTCAGATCTTACTTCCTTCACTATCCCTAATTCTGTGACGAGTATTGGAAGGCAAGCCTTCGAAAACTGCTCAAGTCTCACCTCGGTTACAATTCCTAAAACTGTGACGAGTATAGGAAATTATGCTTTCTATGGGTGCTCTGGTCTTACTTCAATAATTGTAGATAAAGAAAATCATTATTATGATAGCAGAGACAATTGTAATGCGATAATAGAAACTAAATCCAATGCTTTGATTCGTGGATGCAAAAATACCGTTATCCCAAACTCTGTGACGATTATAGGAAGTCATGCTTTCTATGGGTGCTCAGGCCTCACCTCTGTTACCATCGGGAACTCTGTAACGAGCATTGGGAATTATGCTTTCTCGGGCTGCTCAGGTCTTGCGTCCATCACCATCCCTAATTCTGTGACGAGTATTGGAAGTGATGCTTTCTTCGGTTGCTCAGGCCTTACTTCCATCACTATCGGTATGAAAAAAATTGGAAGTACATTTAAGGGACGATCTAGTATAAATTCAGTCACTTTCCTTGATGGCGTGGCAAATATTGACAAGCAAGCTTTTTATGGTTGCTCTGGTATAAAAGAAATTTATTCCTGGAACGTAGTGCCACCTGTATGTGGTGATGAAGTATTTGGCGAAGTGAATACTCTGCATGCAAAGGTATTTGTACCTGAAGGTGCTGGTGATGACTATAATTTCTCTAAAGGCTGGATGAACTTCATGAATATACATGAAATGGAATATACTCCTGTTCTCGCTGCTGCTGATCCTATTACCATCTCTGACAGTAAACCTTCGGTAACAAAGGGATATTACAAGGAAAAGACAATCACATACGTGCGTGAGGGGGCAGCTATAAGCCAAGATAACTATGCTTCTTTCTGCCTACCATTCGCCGTTGATCCTTCTGATGCTCAATTCAAAGCTGTATATGTGCCTGTTGGATTGTCACTCTACAACACAGAGTCGAATACCCTGCGTATCGGTTTCTATCAGACGGATGACATTATCTCTGCCGGTACTCCTTTCCTTGCCCAGTTGGCTGTAGATAATAAGGTTGAAATTAGTAATGCCCTGCCTGTGAACTATGCTCCTAATGCCCCAGTCGCTAAGACAAGCGCAGTTCGCACATTCAACTATAGCAATTCCGCTGGCATTATGAACGAGAACAACGATTACGCAATCAACATCTCAGGCTCCTACCAGAAGATTTCTCCATCTAATTGCTACACCTTCAATACAGATGGCAGTATCGGTGCATCGATTAATGTTGTTCCGTTCCGTGCATATTTTGCTATTGCTAAGAATAATTCAAATGCAAGGATTATCACAAGCTTTGATATAGAAGCAGAGACAACCGACATTAAGAATTTACAAATCACAAATTACGAATCACCTGTTTACGATATGAACGGCAGACGAGTGGACGAAAAGAGCCTCAAGTCTGGTGTATATATCAAGAACGGCAAGAAATATGTCAAATAGATATGAATAGAAAACAATATCAAAAGCCTTCTATAGAGGCGTTAGCATTCATTAGTCAGGCAATAATTGCCGTAAGCGACAATGTTGGCTTGATTACAGAAGAAGGTGGCAATGCTGCTAAATCAGGGTATGTCAACTTTGATGACGATGATATAGAAGAGTGAAATATAACAAGTAGCAATTAACCACAAAACTTCTGGAGCATCCTCACACATAGAGGGTGCTCCTTTTGTAATACCTTTTCGATAGACAAAATAAAAAACACCAAAGAGTTTAAAGAGGGGGGTGCACTTTTTGCATTTTAATACTTTTTTCATTTGATTATCAATGTGTTAGGCGGAGTGCACCTCCCCCCAAAACAATTATGCTTCTTAGGGGGAGGTGCACTCGTTATTTTCAGTTGATTATCAATGTTTTATACATAAAAAGGGGTAAAAGTGCACCCCCCTATAAAAACTTTCACGAAAAAATACACTTGTAATCCAAACATCGCAAAATCTGCCTTTGCATTTTTTAGAATTAAACGCCAAACACGTACATGGTGGCTAACAACGCTTTGAATAAAAGAATTTTAGAAAAACTCGTCAACTCGTCACCCTCAACGCTGTAAGTTATTGTTACTCTTTTGGTTACAGCGGTGATTTATTTTAAAGCACTCGTCACCCACTTGTCACCAAAATCTTTGTATCTTGTTGAGTATGTGGAGAATATACGCGCAAATCACTCGTCACCACTTATCGGCGTGTTTAGGGTGACGAGTGAATATGCTATCTAAGTAGCTATGTGTCAAGACAATACACACGCGTGGGTGATGAGTGGGTGACGAGTGAAACGAAATGAATCACCGCTACAACTCTCTGACACAGAAAACTTTATGGCGCTATGGGTGACGAGTTGCAGAGTTATGTAAAAAATCTGTTTTTGAGGTTGATTTTATTTTGCCTTCGCAGCAAGTCCCAAGTAAGTCCTATGTGATTCCCTTGTAAGTCCCATGATCCTATAGTTATAGGGAACGGACCTGGAACGGATTTGTAACGGACCTGGAACGGAGGAGAAGCGAAGGGAGGACGAATAGGCTTGAAAAACAAAAAAGAGATACTCGAAAGTATCTCTTTTTGCGCTCCAGGATGGGCTTGAACCAACGACCCCATGATTAACAGTCATGTGCTCTAACCAACTGAGCTACTGAAGCTTTTTTGTTAGCAATAAGCGTTATTTCTTAATTGCGATGCAAAGGTACAACGATTTTCCGAGACTACCAAACTTTTTTCAAGAAATTTGAATAAAATCTTGAAAAAAATCTGTTTTTTGCAGTTTTGCTTTGTTTTTCAGAGGGCAAATATGCTCTTAGACGTATTTCCCGCGTTGTGACTATTATTCCCTTGTAGAAACCTTGAAACAATGCAGTATGTGGTGTCTGAGGAGGTAATGCTGATTATTTGGGTGTTGGGTACATAGAAGAAAGAATGGTTGTCGCAAATAAGGAAAATATTGTCAAAGTAGCTAATAAATGTCTTGTATGATGATGTTTTGGCAAACTTTGTCTTAAATGTAAGTTAAATTGCTTGTAAAGTTAGTTTTTTTTCGTGAATTTTAGTATCTTTGTAGCAATTTTTTGAAAACAGACAATGAAGAAAATAATAACAATTATATTTTTGGCCATCAGCCTCTCGGCTTCAGCACAGAAGAACCATAACTACGATGTAGCCCGTAATCTTGAGATTTTCTCTGCAATATACAAGAATCTCAATATGATGTATGTTGATACGCTTGACGCGTCAGAGGTTGTCGGTACTGGCATAAAGGCTATGCTCAGGTCTCTCGATCCTTATACAGAATACTATGCTTCTGATGAAGTGAAGAATCTCAAGCAGATGCTGACGGGTAAGTATGCTGGTATTGGCGCTATTGTGAGGAAGAATCTGAAGACGGGTAACGTATGTATTGATGAACCTTACTTTGGTATGCCAGCGCAGGAGGTAGGTCTTAAAAAAGGAGATGAGATTCTCTCTATCGACGATTCTACTATGGTGGGCAAGGACGTGAGCTATGTATCAAGCCGTCTGCGTGGCGATGCAGGTTCTACCTTTTTGCTGAAGTATAAGCGTCCTGGAGAGAAGAAGCCTTCAGAGGTTAAGGTAAAGCGTAGAGCTATTCAGTTGCCTTCCGTACCTTATTATGGTATGCTTGACGAGAATGTGGGTTATATAGCCTTGAATCAGTTCACAGAGGGTTGTTCACAGGATGTTCGTCGTGCATTTATCGAGCTTCGTCAACAGGGAATGAAGGGGTTCGTGTTCGACCTTAGAAATAATGGCGGTGGTTCTCTTCAGGAGGCAATAAAGATAGTTAATATGTTCGTGCCAAAGGGTATCACTCTCGTTACTACAAAAGGAAAAATGAAGAAGGTGAACCATGAGTATAAGACTGATGCCCAGCCTGTTGATACCGTGATGCCTGTTGTCGTTATGGTGAATGGCCAAACTGCTTCTGCGAGTGAGATTACTGCCGGTTCGTTGCAGGACCTTGACAGAGCTGTAGTCTTCGGTACACGCACCTATGGCAAGGGACTCGTACAGGTTCCAATGGATCTGCCTCACAATACGAGTATGAAACTGACCACTTCAAAGTACTATATCCCAAGTGGCCGTTGCATTCAGGCAATCAACTACAAGCATACAGGTGGTGGCTATAAGGAGCATATCCCAGATTCGCTAACCCATGTGTTCCATACGGCTAATGGTCGTGAGGTGAGAGATGGCGGTGGCATCAAGCCTGATGTTGAGTTCAAGGGCGACACAATCCCAAATATTGCCGTATATCTGGCAAGCTCAGGACTCGACTCTACGGAGGTGATGTTCAACTGGGTTGTAGATTATATAATGAAGCATGACTCAATAGCAAAGCCGGAAGAGTTCAGACTCTCAGAGAGTGAGTGGAAGGATTTCTCAAAGGCTGTAGTTGATGCCGGCTTCAAATACGACCGTGAAACCGTT
Source organism: uncultured Prevotellaceae bacterium (assembly GCA_900315105.1). Next base: position 5,704 of record OMXX01000004.1, read on the forward strand.
AAGATCTACGATGAACTTATAAAGGTTGCAAAGATGGAAGGCTATTATGACGACAACAAGGATGAGTTTGAGGCCTTGAAGAAAAAGCTACAGCATAACCTTTCTCGTGAACTTGAGAAGAACGAGAAGCAGATTCGTCGAGTGCTTGAGGCTGATATCATAGCGGCTTACTACTATCAGAAAGGAGCAATAGCCTATCAGAATGGCTATGATAAGCAAATTCAGGAAGCCAAGCGACTTGTTATGTCGGATGACTATCTGAAGAGTATAACGAAATAGGGTAAAGTGTAAAGTAGATAGTGTAAAGGATTATTCCTTCTTGTCAACGAAATCACTTTCGGGTAAAATATCAAGTCCGAGTTCTCTCATGAGTTCATCGGACTTTTTTCTATCTTCTCGTAAAACCCCATTGTGTTTTGTCCATGCTTTGAAAGCGGTATTATACATGCTTTTATGTTCATAACAAACCCAGTATTTATCAAAGAACAAAGCACAGGTTTGGGGATTCAGGTTTCCTTTGAGAACCTCTTTTACTAAAATATCATGAACCTTTGGATTATTCATCTTATCAGGGTGATGAAGCATTATTGGTAGGAAACCTGCACGAGCAGCTTCATAATTCTTGTATTTCCCAAGCATCTTCGCAGTAGGCCAACCATGTTTTTTGATAAACATGATTGCTTTGCTAAAACAAATGGAATCAAGCTGTGATATAACTTTGCATTTATTGTCGGGTGTTTTGATTGAAGAATCTCGAATCCCTTGGTCAAGAGTAAATATCTCGATAACTTTTAGTGCCAAACTATCATTATGTGTCAAAGTCTCGGTTGTATCGTCATTATCGAGAGTCTTATTGGCAAAAGATGAAATTGAAACAGTTGAAAATAACAGCAAAATTAATAGTCTTAATTGATTCTTTAACATAGAGTTTTTTCGATATTCTGTCAAATTATAAAATGCATATCCTGCTTGGAGGATTGGATGATTATGTCAAAAGTGTGGAAACATATATGGATGGAGGACTGCGGCGATAACAGCACCTGTAGCGGCGATAATCATCTGCATTATTATGCAATAGCGCACGTCCCTTGTCTTTGTATAGAGTTGATATAGAATAATACCACTTGCAATATAGAACAAAGCATCCAACAATATGCCAACAAAATACACTTCTGTTGCTCCCGGAAGAGTTGTCAGATAATATATATGATTAACCGCATAATACATTATCACAGATATATTACAGATAGTTCTTGGCTGAAAATTATATTTTTCAAGGAATGTGATAGTCCAATGGCGGTAGAACAATTCGCTAATGATGGGGAAAACGACAATAATCACCAATTCAGATATGATAAGATCGGCTATGTTGTGAGATTGCCAATAAGGCATACATATGGGTATGAAATTATAGGATAACTTCACTACCCCCAAGGCAAGTGCTATATAGAAGAACTTGTCAATTTTGTAATTGAATTTGCCATTCGTGCAATCTTTACCTGTTTTTATCACATTAAACAAGACATATACAAATAGAGCTTTTGCAAAAGCAGAAATAAGATAACTTGTTGATAAGTGGAAGTCGTTCGAAGGAGAGACGGGATCAAATGGCCCTTTACCATAAAGCAGATAATATGGTACGAACTGAATGAATTCAACAAAGATATAATAAGCGATTGCAACGGCAATAAGTATGATTATAGCTTTTGTCTTTTCTGTCATAGCTTTGATAATTTGTGGGTGTTTCCAGTTATTGGTTGCAAAAGTAATAAAAAAGTTCTAATAATGCAATTTTTTCCTTGTTTTTCGCTTCTTAGTTTCAAGGAAGAAACAAGGCTTTAAGTCCGAGGATGCTCCATCGATGCTCCATCGATACTCCATCGATACTCCATCGATGGTCCATCGTTTCGATGGAGGATCGATGGAGTAACGATGGACAAACGATGGAGTATCTACGGAGGAAGAGCGGAGAATTGACGGAGGAAGACAGAATGCGCGGTACGCCTGAAGTTGGAAGGCTTGAATGGGAAAAATAATGCAGTATTGTCGTGAAATAACATTGATTGGTAAGATTTAGGATTATTTTATGAAGTTTATTTTACGGAAGACAAATTTTTTTGTACCTTTGTGGCGTTAAAATAACATAAAACGTATATTATGAAAAAGACTTTTATGAAAATGGCGCTGGCTGTCACTATGCTGATAGGAGCGCAGAATTTATGGGCGCAGGACATAGTTACACCAGAGCAACAGGCTCTGATGGGACAACAGACTGTGACTGAGCAACAGGCTAAAATACAGGTAGAGGCAGAGAAACAGGCTGCTGAAGCAGAGAAGAAGGCATTAGAAGCGCAGAAGAAGGCAGAGAAACAAGCTGCCGAAGCTGAGAAGAAGGCACTTGACGCACAGAAGAAAGCAGAGAAACAGGCTGCTGATGCGGAAAAGAAGGCAATAGAGGCGCAGAAGGAAGCTGAGAAAAAGGCTAAGGCTGCAGAGAAAGCTGCTGCAAAAGCCGAGAAGGAAAGGAAGGCCGAGGAGAAAAAGATGCTGAAGAAGCAGAAGGAGGCTGAAAGGCAGAAGAAACTGGCTGACAACGCAAAGAAAGCTCAGGAAAAAGCCAAGGCCGCACAAGAGAAAGCTCAGAAGGCTATTGACAAAGCCGCTCAGAATCCGGATGACCTGAAACTTCAGGCAAAGTCGATAAAGGCGCAGATGGCAGCCCAAAAGGCTGTAGAGAAGGCTGAGAAGGCTGCTAAGAAAGTAAAATAAGCTATATATAGGGGCAAAGGTGCATCATAGGGAACTTTTCCTGCGTGCGGCTTTGCTCCTTTCTTTATACTCCTTTTATATAAAAAAGCGAGGTGGGGTTACTTGAAAATCTCTCTCAGCACTTCAAGGCTTTTGAGTTCCTTGAATCCAGGGATGTGAAAGCCGTAGAATTGCATCATAACGTTAATGATGCGGTTTCTCTCAGAGTGCGAGAGGCGGAAAAGGTGCATGTTTTCAGGCGTCATTCTCATTAGATTGATAAAGTCGTGCGTTTCAGAAGGCTTGAGGAAATCGCTATGACAAGGAGCCTCGCCAGTGAACTGTCCGGCACGTAGATCGAAGTATGAGTGCTCCGTGAACTCCTCAAGGTTGGGGTAGAAGCCAAGGAATCGTGACACCTTAATCATAAACATAAGGTGGAAGTTGGCAGGAGCCGATACGGATGTGTCGTACCACTTGAGGCTGTTCTCGATAAAGTCGTAGAGGAGATGGTCGCTCTGCTCAGCACGGGTGGAGAAGCATAGGAACTCGGCGATGAAGAATGAGACAGAGAGCTTTACGGAATCAAAGGGAATGCTGGAGTAAGGCTCTATTATATGCGCCTCCTTGATTATAGGAAGGCTGTTGGAAGAACGGCTTTCGTAATAGACATCAAGGATGTTGAGAATCTGGAAAATCTGGCGCTTCGTCTTGCCTTTTCCCGTTTTTGGCATTCGCCACACGACGCTAAGTCTGCCGACTTCTCTTGTCAGCAGGTCAACAATGATACTGTTGTCGCCGTATTTCACGGTTCTGAGCACTATGCAGCGTGTTTTTTCCAGCATAAGTGATGATAAAATAATCGCTAATAGGCACAAAAGTACGAAAATTCAGTAAATTACGAAAGTTTTTCGTGAAAAAATTTGGAGAATCGCCAAAAAAGGTGTACCTTTGCATCCGCAATTGACAAAAACACGGGTTCGTGTGAGTTAAATTGTATTCCGACGGTCCCTTCGTCTATCGGTTAGGACGAGAGATTTTCATTCTCTAAAGAGGAGTTCGACTCTCCTAGGGACTACAAACCAATCCGTCATCTCGTGTGATTTCGATAATTATGGTGACGGTGGATTTCGCAAGAAATCTGTTAGGGCAGCTTTGACACGCGCAAGACCCATGACTGGTTAATTGATTTTTTCAACCAAACAAAATTAAAGTTTTAATCAAAAAAATGGCAAATCACAAGTCATCAGTAAAGAGAATTCGTCAGACCAAGACCAAGACTCTTCACAACAAGTACTACGCTAAGACAATGCGTAATGCAGTTCGCAAGTTCCGTTCAACAACAGACAAGGAAGAGTGCGTAAAGCAGCTTCCTGTTATCCAGAAGATGCTCGATAAGCTTGCAAAGCGTAACATCATCCACAAGAACAAGGCAGCTAACATCAAGTCAAGTCTTGCTCTTCACGTAAACAAGCTTGGTTAAGCACTTCCAGATAGCCCTGTTCAAGGGCTTTCTTTGTGTTTGTATATACACATGATTGTTTCCATAATAAATTTAAGTTGGAGGCCGCAGCCCGCCGAGGGTAGCAGCCTCCTATATTTTTCAGGCGGGTTCCATGAATTAACATAATTTATCGGAAAAATTCATTCCTACACGTGTACGCGCGCGAAAATTCTTTGAATTTTTTGGAAATATCCATTTTTTTTTGTACCTTTGCAAAGAAATAATATCGAAAATTCAAGAAATGGAAGAAATACAAAATCAGGAAAGTAATTACACCGGCAGTAGTATTCAAGTCCTTGAGGGACTTGAAGCTGTGCGTAAGCGTCCGGCAATGTACATCGGCGATATTTCAGAAAAGGGCCTTCACCATCTCGTAAACGAGACCGTCGATAACTCTATCGACGAGGCAATGGCAGGCTTCTGTACTGACATCGAAGTTACAATCAACGAGGACAACTCTATTACTGTTCAGGACAACGGACGCGGTATTCCGGTTGACGAGCATCCGAAGATGCATAAGTCGGCTCTTGAGGTCGTAATGACTGTGCTTCATGCCGGTGGTAAGTTTGACAAGGGTTCTTACAAGGTATCAGGCGGTCTTCACGGTGTAGGTGTAAGTTGTGTGAATGCTCTTTCCACTCGCATGCTCTCACAGGTTTTCCGTGACGGCAAGATATACCAGCAGGAATATGCGAAGGGTAAGCCTCTCTATGACGTTAAGATCGTAGGTGAGACTGACAAGCGCGGTACACGTCAGCAGTTCTGGCCTGATGGAAGTATCTTCACCACCACGACATACAAGTACGATATCATCGCACGTCGTATGCGTGAGCTTGCATTCCTGAATGCCGGAATAAAGATCATCCTCACGGATATGCGTCCGGAAGCAGATGAGGACGGCAATGTTCCAGAGGACTGGAAACCAAAGACTGAGGTGTTCCACGCTCAGGATGGTCTGAAGGAGTTTGTGCGCTACGTTGACCGTCATCGCACACATCTCTTTGACGACGTTATTTATTTGAAGACAGAGAAGGCAGGTGTTCCTATCGAGGTTGCCATTATGTACAACACCGATTACTCAGAGAACATCCACTCTTATGTAAACAATATCAACACTATCGAGGGTGGTACTCATCTGCAGGGCTTCCGTACGGCTCTAACACGTACTCTGAAGACATACGCAGACAACGATCCTGCTCTCTCAAAGCAGATTGAGAAGGCGAAGATAGAGATTTCAGGTGAGGACTTCCGTGAAGGTATAACAGCCGTTATCTCTGTAAAGGTTGCAGAGCCTCAGTTCGAGGGTCAGACAAAGACAAAGCTCGGAAACTCAGAGGTTGCAGGTGCTGTTCAGCAGGCTGTGGGCGAGGCTCTCTCAAACTATCTTGAAGAACATCCTAACGAGGCAAAGAAGATATGCGAAAAGGTTATCCTTGCAGCAACCGCTCGTATTGCAGCACGTAAGGCTCGCGAGAACGTACAGCGTAAGAACCCAATGACCGGTGGTGGCCTTCCTGGTAAGTTGGCTGACTGCTCTTGCCGTGATCCAAAGCAGACTGAGATATTCCTCGTCGAGGGTGATTCGGCTGGTGGTTCTGCAAAGCAGGGACGTGACCGTAATACTCAGGCTATCCTTCCACTTCGTGGTAAGATTCTTAACGTGGAGAAGGTACAATGGCACAAGGTGTTCGAGTCAGAGTCTGTGAACATCATCCTTCAGGCTATCGGTGTACGTTTCGGTATTGACGGTTCTGACACCAAGGAGGCAAACATCGAGAAGTTGCGTTACGACAAGATCATCATCATGACCGATGCCGACGTCGATGGTTCTCACATCGACACTCTGATAATGACGCTCTTCTTCCGCTTCATGCCACAGGTCATTCAGGAAGGACACCTCTATATAGCTACACCTCCGCTTTACCAGTGTTCTTACAAGAACGTGAAGGAGTATTGCTACACAGAGGAAGACAGACTTCGTTTCATTGACAAATACTGTGAGGGTAATGCGGATGACACCAAGCTTCATACCCAGCGATACAAAGGTCTTGGTGAGATGAACCCAGAGCAGCTTTGGGATACGACTATGAATCCTGAGTCACGTCTGCTGAAACAGGTGACGATACAGAATGCCGCTGAAGCCGACGAGATATTCTCAATGCTGATGGGCGATGATGTAGAGCCACGTCGCCAGTTCATCGAAGAAAATGCGACATACGCCAATATTGACGCATAAAATATAGAATGCAGAGCAAAAGGTATATATGGTTCCTGACTTTCGTCCTTGTGGTGATTTCTTCTGTAAGGACCTGGGCAGGAACATACCTTTTACATCCATCTGCATTTCCGAATGAACAGGTGTGGTTTCAATGCCCGTTCGTGAGTAATGACACGTCTGACAGGATTTATTTGAGACTCGCTACAACAGGCTATGTCCTTCCGTATATCAACGGCAGAATAGCTTTCAGAGCCTCTATATGGCCTTCAAGACCTATGAACAGGGAAGGTGTGGCAGAGAGTGTTATTGACGTCACTAGACTTGTGAAAAGCGGGAATAATGTAATCGCACTATGGTACGCGCCGATAGTTGGCTTGAAGCAAGTACCTTGGGGAATGGTTTCGGCGGAAATCTATGTGCAGCACAAGAAGCGCAGCGAGGTGTTGTGTGACAGTCGTTCAAAATGGATGTGCCACCTTGCTCCTGCCTATTCAAACTTCAATGGTGAGGACTTTGATGCAACATATTCTTATAATAGCACCTGGAAAACAAAACAAGACTTCGGTATTGACTGGATTCCTGCAACAGTAGTACAGCCTGTGACTAATTATCCGATAATTCCGGACAAATCCTTAAGACCTTACAGGACGGTCGTACCAGAGAGACAGGTGATAACGGAAAACTCCGCAACTTTCTATTTTCCGCAAACGGTAAGTGGACAGTTAAGGGTTACGCTTCGTGGAGTGAAAAAAGGTGATGTGATTCGTATCAACGGCATGAAATACAGAGGCCGTGGCGGATATGATGAACAGTTCTTCACGAGATTCTCAACAATAACAGCTAATAGGATAGAAATAAGTCCGGAAGAAGGCAAGCCAATGCCGACTTCAATGAATATAGAACTAATACAACTAATTGAAAAATAATAGCATTTATGAACAAAATTGAAACTGTAAGCCTCGACCGACTTAGGGAAAGCCATGAAATTCCAAGTATCGGAGATGATCTCCTTCTCTTCGAGGATATCCAAATGCTTCCGCAATTGGATGAGCCAAGACGTATGAATTGTATCATAATCGGTATATGTACTGATGGAGAGGGAGGCTATACTCTCAATGAGAGTAAACATTCAATCAAGCCTGGTGATGCCCTTATTCTGACTGAAGGTCAGATTGTGAATGAAATCTGGATGAGCGATGATGCCCAAGGCTATGCTATGCTTATCTCAAGGAGTTTCATCGATGAAATCTTCAAGGAACTGCGTGATGTGAGTAGCCTCTTCCTACTTGCACGTGAGCATCCGGTATTCCCGCTAAACAGCAATGAGCAGGACAAGGTTAAAGAGTTCGTTGAAATAGTTAAGGAACGCCTTCTCTTCGATGATTATCGCTTTAAGAAGGAAGTAGTAAGACTTCTTATCATCGCAATGATATATGACATCGGAACTGCCATTATGCGAGTGATGGAGAAGGAAGGCACAGAGCCTGCAAACAGCTCAAAGGCTAAGAGGTGCTTTGTAAAGTTCATACAACTTGTTGAGCAGAACTTCAGGAGTGAAAGAAGAGTTAGTTGGTATGCAAATCAGATGGGACTTACCCCTAAGTATCTCTCTGAAATCATAAGTACTACAAGTAAGCGTACTCCTAACGACTGGATTGACAAATATGTTACTACGGAAATCCGCAATCAGCTTAGCAATACCAATAAGAAGATAAGCGAGATTGCTGAGGATCTCAATTTCCCAAGCCAGTCATTCCTTGGCAAGTATTTCCGCGAGAACGTGGGAATGAGTCCTTCTGAGTATAGAAAGAGGAATTAAGATTATTGCTGTCCGGTAAAAATTTTTTTGATTAGATATATTCAGGGCTGGTACTTACATGAAGTATCAGCCCTTTTGATTATCTTTCCCTTTTTTTACATCACCTTCCATACCCTCAAGTATGCCATAACATCTCGTTAACATCAATCCCGCCCAACAGAGCATATCCAGACTAGGGGTGCTATGTTTGAAATGAGATACGCTAACACTAAAATCCTTATTGTTACCCGTTATCTGTTACCGACATGTTTTCTAGGATTATGCAAGCACAACAGATTCGATTAGGAGCAAACTCATCGTTTGCCATAACCCACTCTCCTGATGAGAAAACATTTTTTTCGTTATGTTTTTATTGACGGTCTTGCGATTCCATATCCTTGAGCATAATACGGGTGTCTTCAATGATTTTCGTAAGGTCTTCTACGGTATCTGCTCTTAGCATTGCAATTCTTGTCTGGCGGAAGTCTGGAATGCCCTTGAACAAAGGACTTGCTGCGAGATGTCGTCTCGTATGTAGGATTCCGCGCTTCTCGTCGAGTCTTTCCACGTTGATGTGGAGCTGTTCGAGCAGAGTGTCTATCTTCTCGTCAAGCGTGAGTGGAGTAGGAGAGAAGAGCCAAGGGCAACCGAATGTAGCTCTTCCTATCATTACGGCATCTACACCGTATGTGTCGAATGCCTTGTTGGCATCTTCAATGGATTTTATATCTCCATTACCTATGATAGGGATGTGGATTTTTGGATTATTCTTCACTTCACCAATGAGCGTCCAATCGGCATCACCTGTGTACATTTGGGCGCGTGTTCTGCCATGTATTGTGAGAGCCTGAATGCCACAGTCCTGAAGGGCTTCTGCAAGGTCTATAATCTGTGCCCTTCCACTTTCGGGATTCAGCCTTGAAGATGTGAGATCTTCTGCATTCCAACCGAGTCTTGTCTTTACGGTTACAGGTGTCTTTACTGCATCTACAACTTGCTTTGTGATATCAAGGAGTTTTGGGAGGTTTTGTAGCATACCTGCACCAGCTCCCTTTCCCGCCACTTTCTTTACAGGACAGCCGAAGTTTAAGTCGATTACATCGGGATGAGCCTGATCCTCTACTATCTTTGCTGCTTCTACTACGGCTTCTGTGTCACGACCATAGATTTGTATTCCTACAGGCCTTTCCTCGTCTGCTATATTCAGTTTATTAACGGTGCTTTTTATTGAGCGTATAAGGGCTTCTGCGCTGACGAATTCGGTATATACCATCTGCGCTCCAAAACGCTTGCAAAGCATTCTGAAACCGATGTCTGTCACATCCTCCATTGGTGCGAGGAACAGTGGTCTGTCTGGGAATTGAATATTGCCTATTTTCATTAGTCTGCAAAAGTAATGTTTTTTCCTTACAATACCAAATTATTACATGGAAAAATCCGCCTGTAGAATCTTAATGTTCTACAGGCGGAAGTTGTATTTGTTAATGTATGAAGCTTGTCTTATTTAGCAACAGAGACACATACACGGTTGAGGTCTGCCTCTGGAAGAATGTCGCTGGTAGCACCACCAGCAGCAGTAGAGATGCGATCGGCATCTATGCCATACTTTTCAGTAAGCATCTTGGCAACTGCTTTAGCACGCTCTTCGGAGAGTTTCTGGTTCAGCTCAGGATTGCCTTCTGGGGAAGCATAGCCTGTGATTGTAACCTTTGTTTCCTTGTTTGACTTCATATAGTCGGCTATTGCCTTTACGTTGAGTGACTGATGTCTGCTGATTGCAGTCTTGCCACAGTCAAAGAATACGAATGGGAGAACGGCTATCCTCTCTGTTACCTTCTTCTCTACCTCAACGGTCTTTACTTCTACCTGTGGCTTACGGTTCTTGAGCTCCAGATTCTCTGCACGTAACCTGTTGATCTCGTCATTGAGGGCTGCAATCTGGTCAGAATGGTCTTCCTCCTTCACGACTACAGGTTTTCCGTCTGGGAGAACGAGAGATATACCGAATAGGATAGATGTGTACCAATCATGTGTGCCTGCCTCCAAACGGCCGTTGAACTGGTCGTTGGTATTGTCAGCACGATACTCAAGGTTGAGGGCGAGATTGCGGTTAATACGCCAGTCTGCCATACCTCCAAGTCGTACATTTGGAGAGAAATGTGACGAGTTTGTTGTTTCCATTGCAGACCAGTTGACACCGACACCTCCGATGAGGAAGAAGTTCACTGGGCATGAAGTGCATGAGAAACAGTTGGTGAGATTGAGCATTGCATCAGCTGAAGTGGTGAAGAACTTGAATGTCCTCTTCTTGCCTGTGTATTCGTTGAATACTCTTGAGTTGCATCCTTCGATGCCCAGACGGGCAGATGCAATAGGAGCTATATTACGTCCTACATTGAGGCTGAAAGTAGGTGCTACGAGTCTGCCCATACCAGGGGTGTTAGGTAGTTGGATGCCTCCCTGCAAGTTTACAAACCAGTCAGGATTGAATTCTGAAGCTGGTTTTTCCTTAGCCTTATTCTTGTTGGGGTCATAGAACTGGGCGTTAGCTGACATTGATGTCATCAAAGCAACCAGTGCGATTACAAATATCTTTTTCATATACGAATCTTTCAGTGTTTTACTAATGATTAGAAGATGAACTTGGCTGTTAGCTGCATTCTCCAGCGACTATTGTAGTTATTGTATGAGCGCATATCGTAGTTCGCATCGTGGAGGAACTGATACTTGCCTTTAGAGAATGACAGTGGGCTATAGTAGTTATAGGTGTTGTATTCGTGTGAGAGAGTAGCACCCCAGCTCTTGTTCAGAAGGTTTGTGAAGTTGATGATGTCGAAACCTACCTGGAAGTACTTGATGTCGTTGCCCCACTTGAAACCGAACTTGTGGTCGATGTGGAAGTCAAGACGGTTTTCCCACTTCTCGTTAGCTGCATTACGCTCATAGTACTCACCACGGTGATCCTTGAGGTAGTACTCGTTGGCGAGCCATTGCTTAAGGTTTGATGCCTGTGCCTCTGCTGTATATGCAGCAGTTGCGTTAAACATGCCAGCATTAAGCATAGCGTCAATCTCACTATCGGTTGGAATATACATCAGGTCGTTGTAACCGTTATCGCCGTTCACATCACCATTGACATATACATTGAATGGAGAGCCTGAGTTGCCTGTATAGATAAGGCCGATGGTGGTTATGTTGTCGTATGTGTCCTTGATATCCTTGTTCCACTTGAAGTGCTCATAGAGAGATACCATTACCTGATGAGGTATGTTGAAGTTTGAGTTTGCAAGCTCTGGTTCATTAGGATTGCCGTGTGTGTAGTTGTATGTCCAGCATGAAGCAGCTACAGAAGAAGAACCATTGTTTATAGTCTTAGACTTGCCGTATGTATAGCTTGTCATTGCATCAAGACCGAAATCGAATGACTTTTCTGCCTTTATAGAGATGTTATAGCTGTAACCCTTTGAAACGTTGTCAAGTACGTAGATTCCAGAATATGGTACAGTTGATGTCTGGAACATAGGACGGTTGTCGCCAATAGTGATTCCATATTCGCTTGCGAATGTCTTGCCGGTAGAAGTGATATCGTAGTTCTTGACAATCATATCATTGATAGTCTTGGAGTAGATTCCCTCAAGTGTCCAGTTGATGCCTACGAATGGGTCGGTGTAGTCAACTGCAAGGTCTGCACGAAGCTGTTGTGCATACTTGAAGTTCTTGTTGAAAACATTAATTGTCTGCTGTCCCTGATCAGGAGCAGATGGTGTGAGGGTCGGATCTGCATATACAGCATTGTTCGCATTGTATTGAGGAGTGATGTTTTCTGTATAGAATGTGCTGTATGACATCTGTTGAATACCTGTATTTGAGATATTGTTAGATATCCATACGTAAGGCACACGTCCTGTGAATACACCGATACCGCCACGGATAATGAGGGAATTGTCGTTAAATGTTTTCCAACGGAAACCGAAACGTGGAGACCACATTGGCTTCTTTGCTATTCTCTGGTCAGTTTGAAAGCCCCAGTTCTGTGTCTTGTTTGCATAGTCATAGAACTCTTTGTTTGCAGTAGGGGTGTCAAGCATGAAAGGAATATCTGCACGCAAACCGAATGATAAGTAGAGATTTTGGAGAATATCCCACCTGTCCTGAATGTAGAAGCCGAGCTGACCTGCACCGAATGTTGCATTCCAGCGTTTTGTGCCTGTTACAGACTCAACGCCCTGTCCATAGCGGAAACGGTTGATCTTGCCTGCGAAGAAGTCGTCAGGACTCTGATACATATATGTTCCGTAGAGATCCTGACAGAAGAGGTTTCCGAAGTTGTACAGCTCATTGTGTGTGCCGAGTGTGATCTCGTGATCCTGGAGAGTCCACGTGAGGTTGTCTGTGAGGGTATAGATGTCTTGATCAAGGCCATTAGCCATTGAAGAACGCTCGTTACCAATGCACAGAGTGCCACCGCCGACATTTGAGATCTGAATCATAGGGAATGGATTGCCAGGGTTGCGTTTATCACGGACAGATGTCCAGGTTGCGTGGAATTTGTTACTTATGTTCTTGCCCAAACGGCTGTTGAGTTCGAATACAAGCGAATTGGTCTTTGACACAAAGTCGTATGCATAGTCGCTTGTTACGAGCTGTGAGGCACTTGAAGTGTTGTTGTTCTGCTTTGCATCAACAAAGCTCCAGCGAAGAGATGCATGGTTGCGGTCGTTGATGTTCCAGTCAAGTTTGATACCAACTTTGTCAGAATATGAGTATTCCTTTGGTGTTCCCAGTTTGCCTGTGTAGTGAGGGGCCTGTGTCTTGATGTAGTCGTAGATCTGCTGTGCTACACCGAAGTCCACTTTAGACTGGCTGCCAGGTGCAGAATACGCATTGTCGTACTCATTATTGATGCGTTCGAAGTTGAGGAACGCAAAGAGTTTGTTCTTAACGATAGGACCGCCGAGGGTTGCACCTATGGTATAGTTTGTCATACTTCCGTAAGGATTTGACATATTTCCGTTGTGCATCTTGTACTTGTCGGAAACCATTCCGTCATTCTGGTAGTATGAGTAGAAACTGCCGTGGAACTCGTTGGTACCTGACTTTGTTATGGCATTGACAGAACCGCCTGTGAAACCGCTCTGACGGACATCGAATGGAGCGATGCTGACTTGAAGCTGGTCGACAGTCTCCATTGAGAACGGCTGTGTTCCTGCCATACCGCCGTTAGCTCCGTTTGATGTCAGGCCGAATACGTCATTTGACATCGCACCGTCAATCTGGATGGCATTATATCGGTTGTTGGAGCCTGCAATCGTCATAGCACCACCCTCGGTAACCTTGACGAATGGGTTTATACGGGCAATATCAGCAACACTATGGCTTATGGAAGGGAGCTCTTGAAGACGGGCATTGTTTATTGACTGAGCAGCTCCAGTACGGGTTTTGTTCAGACCGAGCTGTCCCTTGACAACAACCTCGCCGAGTGTCTTTTCGTCATCCTTGAGCCATACGTTAATATGGTATGTTTCACCGAGTGACAGGGTTATATTCTGGAAAAACTTGGATTGCATTCCGATGTAGGAGACGTTGATGGTGTATGGACCACCAGTACGCATACCTTTAATAGCGAATGCACCCTTAACATTTGTAGTGGCACTATAGCGTGTGCCAGAAGGTACATGAACTGCCAATATTGAGGCACCAATGATACCTTCGCCATTGGCATCGTTCATTGTTACTTTACCGCTAATGCCGGAAGTTGTTACTTGTGCCATAGCAGATGAGACTATCATCATTACTGTGACAACCAGAAAAAGAATTCTTTTCTGCATAACTTTACGAAATAAAAAAAATAATAATTATTTTGGGTTTTGTTCTTGTTCACCAAATATATAAATCGTTTGCAAATTTAATTAAAAAAATTAGAATATATCTTCTTTTTCCAAAGAATTTTTCGAGAATTGACAAAAATCAACATAATAAACAGAAAAAGCCTTGCAGAAGACGAATCTTAAGCAAGGCTTTTCAAAAAAGGAGGAGGTGGTACCACCAGGAATCGAACCGGGGACACACGGATTTTCAGTCCGTTGCTCTACCAACTGAGCTATGGCACCATTTATGTCTTGCAATGAGAGGTGTTTCTCAATTGCGAGTGCAAAGGTACAACTATTTTTTGAAACCACCAAATTTTTTCATGACTTTATTCCTAAAAATCGAAAAATATGCATAAAACGCTCTGAAACTGCTATAGTTTCGTGTCATATACAATGATTCGGGCATCTTTGCATGCCTTTCGGAAACTAGCTGTTTACGCAAAAGAAAAAGCGCGGAAGCCAACAGGTTCCGCGCGCTTTGTGTGTCCATGATATTCAAGATGATTAGATTTTGTGTTGTTTATACATGAAGACGAATGCCTACTCACGTAGGGGTTAATAAAGACGGTATATTATATTATAACATTGTGTAAAACTGTTCATTGTAATTTTCCTCGATATCTGCGCATCCCTGAATCTCAGAGTCTGCATTGATGTCGTTGGATGTTTTTGCTGACAGGTTCTTGAGAGAAGTGCAACCTTCGAATACTGTTGCGTCAACGCTCTTGATGCTGTTAGGAAGGGTAACGCTCTTTACTTTGTCAAGACCTTTGAAAAGGTTCTTGCCGATCTTGCTTAATGTAGTCTCATTGTAGAAGTCCTCCTCGAAAACGATGCTTGTGATCTGCTTTCTGTACTTGATGAATGGAGACTCCTGGAAATCAGGTGTTACATCAGCGAGAGGGGTTATATGAAGAGTGCCGTTATCGTCGATATTCCAAGTGAAATATTCAATTCCATTATAATCCATTAAGCTAGGCTCCTTTGCCATTCCGTTTGCAGCGAACGAGAAAGTGAGCACTGCTGTGAGGATGATTCTATTGAAGAATGAGGTAGTCATAACTTAAATTTTTTAAAAGTGGAAATAAATGTAATAATTTATGAGAGTGTCAAACTATTTTGTTTTGATCTCTGATGCAAAGGTATGAACTTTTTTCTGTTTGTGCAAATTTTTTTTGAGAAAAATGATGCAAATATGTAAATGTTTGATATAAATCAAGAAGTGTAACTTGTACATTTTTAAGCACTTATATCTAATATAAATAAGGTATATAATGGATTTTTACTGTTTTTTGGAGATTTTTCTTCGATGAAACCGCAGTTTTCTGATGATTGCATATCTGTAAAGAAAAAGTTGCGTGGAAGGAAAAGCGAAATGAAGAAAAATCTTTCCGTTTTCTATTGTTTCCTTGACTCTCCTTTTTATAATTTCAAAGGTTTTTGGTATTTTGAAGTGGATTCTTTATAAATGGCAAATTTGTTGCGTAAATGTAAAAAATATAGCATTATTGTAATTTTGACACTTTTCCCTGCTTTTTTCTTGCAAGTTAAATTATTTTGTTGTAAATTTGCAATCGGAAATAAATGTTAAGGGATTATGAATAGGATGCGAAGAACATCCGACAAAAAGGGGAAAGAAAAGGTCAAGTTTAGCAGAGTTTGCTGAACTTGACTTTTTTCTTTTTATGTTCTTTTCTCTTATTTCGTTGTGAATTAGTGGTTATTTAACGTCAGTTCGACGAATTCTACGAATGGCAGCAAGCTGCCTTAACCACTGCGTGGAGCTACACGACTTGCTTCTGCTTGATGAGCCTTGCGAATAATTACCATTAATACTCACAAATTTTCCACGAATTATTTTTTCTCTGTCCCGATTTTTTCGAATATTCGAATTATTCGGGATAAAAATTATCGATTAATTATTCGCAAGGCTCATCAAGCTACGCAAGTCGCGATAATTCATGGAAATTCATGTAGCCAAGCGCAGCGTTTATTTTCGTCGAACTCACGTTATTTAGGCATAGAATAGCCATTTTGACGAAAAAATACAAATTTTTGACGAAATATTACATAAGGGTTTGGGGAAAAGGCAGTAATTTTGCACTCGAAAGATTGAAACACGCACTGGCTTGCAGCCGACGTTCGCTATCTTTCGAGTGCGAGGATGCTTAGCACGTTGCACCCAGAAATTAGTCATACTACTCTTAAAACTGGTATTTTCCGAGCCTAAGTTAAAAACTCATAAGACAATGAAAAAGAATCGACGCACTTTATTCTATTTCCCAAGAACGTTGTACATGGTACTATTATCGCTCTTGTCACCAGGCTGTAGGATTCTTGGATTAAGCATTTATGCTTCAACTCCAAAGGGCGCAGGATCTAAATCACCTGCTATATTGTGCGAAGATAACCCAGATACCGCCTCAAGTTTTGGCGTCTGGTAAGAAAATGAAGATATACCCCTGCCACACACATGTGGTTATATTCATATTTTTTTACATTTATTTCCAATTTAATGAATTAATGAACGAAAACTGAATAGCATTTTTAAGGACAGATAAGTAAAGATATTCTATTTCCTTTATATGGGGGAATTCAGACACTTCTTATAAGTAACCGAATGATTTACCAGAAGGCACAATAAATTTCCCGTTATATTCCCTACTCGTGAGAGCGGGGGATGTAACGGGAAATTTGTATATTGTCGTTATCTGTCTAGGAATTTACTTCCAGAGTAACTGTGCGAATTGGTATAGACTTTCACGCCACACAGGCCAAGTGTGACCGCCCGGAGTCTCGAAATATGTGTATTTTATGCCGATTTCATCGAACTTTGCACGCATAGTCTTACAGTTATTGAAGGCGATATCCTCTTCTCCACCCATAGTGAGATAGAACTGCTTGAACTGCTTGTTGTAGAAATCCTTTCGCTCGGCAAGTTTCTTGTAGTTGTCGTCAGCGCTCATTGAAGGGTTATTGCCGAAAGGTCTTGCAAACCAACCGGAACTGAACACTCCAACATACTGGAATAACTCAGGCTTAGCCACAGCAATGTTGAGAGTCTGTATTCCACCCATTGAAAGTCCTGCCATAGCACGGTTGGCTGCATCCTTCTTCACGCGGTAGGTCTTCTCTACGAGTGGAATGCACTCTTCTGTGAGTTCCTTGATGAAGTCCTTGCAGTTACCGTCGCTCATCACAACGATCATCTCGTTTGCCTTTCCTTGTGCAATGAGGTTGTCAAGGATAATGTCTGTTCTTCCCTGAAGGGCCCATCCGCGCTCATCCTCACCACCGCCATGCTGTATGTAGAGCACAGGGTAGGTCTTTGAGAGGTCTTTCTGATAAGATGGTGGAAGATAGATGAACATTCTGCGCCAAGCACCCTCGTTGTTTGAGTAGTATCTGCGCATAGTTGTCTCGCCATGTGGCACGTTAGCAAGCTCGAAGCGCACGTCACCTTTTTTATAAGGCACCTCAATACAGCTAGACATACGACTACAGCCATAGAATGTCTCGCTGGCAGGGTCGCTTATCTGAACACCATCCACATAAAGGAAGTAATAGTTAATACCAGACATCAGTACATCAGTAGTAGCTGTCCACACGCCATTACCATCTTTTGTCATAGGGTACTTCTTGCCACCAATATCCACGATGACTTCCTTTGCATCAGGAGCCTTTAGTTGGAAAATACCACGGTTATCGGCAGTAAGTTGTGGGAACTGCCCGTTTCTCAAATTAGTAACAGGGCGCACATTCTGCGCCATCAGGCTTGAAGCAGATAGCAACAAGCCCAATCCAAGAATTGATAGTTTCTTCATTTTAGGTTTATAGAATTTTTTACACAATTATTATGCTACAAAATTACTAATAAAATATGAGAACCCAAACTTTTTTGACTTTTTTTGTCGTTTTCTCCCGAAAGAATCCGAAGAATGAAAAACCCAGATACTTTTGTGTAACATAAGAGGCCTATATGTTTTGTTGTAAAGATATTTTACAAGCATAGTAAGGTGTTTTTAAACTTTTAGATCAATGTAAAAACAAAATGCGACTGATTATCAGTGTGATAGCTGTTTTGACGCGCGTTTAGCAAGAAAAATACCAGATATCATTCAAGTAGCTTCTGAAAAAAATCGGGAGAGTTTTGAGAGAGGGGGGTACACTTTTGCCTATTTTATCGCTTTTGTGTGCTGAATTTCAACGATTTAAGTAGAGTGCACCTCCCCCATATAAATGCCATTTTTACAGGTTTCCTTCAGGGGGGGGTACACGATTTGTTATCTGTTGGTTTTCAGTACGTTACACCTATAAAAGGGTAAAAGTGCACCCCTCCCCTTAAAAACTCTCGCATAAAATACGTTTGTAATCTTGACATTGCCAAAAATACGACTTTTATGCCTCCACTATGATTCCACTCTATCGCCCTTTTTAGAGAAGGGAGGTGAATGGGATTTGCATAGGATTTGGAACGGACTTGAAACGGATTAGAAACGGACCTTAAACGGAGGTGAAAAGGAGTAGTGTAGCAGTAGGGAAAAGAATAATTTTAGGCGTAGTGAAATTTTAGGAATAAAAATTTTGTGATTGTCAGATTTTATTTGTAATTTTGCGACGCTGTTTGAGATAGCAAGGTGTTTTTCATGAAAAAAACATCACAGATAGCGGGGTGTAGCGCAGTTGGTAGCGCACTACGTTCGGGACGTAGGAGTCGCCAGTTCGAGTCTGGTCACCCCGACAGGTGAGTGAGGAGTGAAAAGCGAAGAGTGAAGAATTTAAGTTAGCATTTATTGGTAACAGACTGTGGTTTACCTTACTAACTTAAATTCTTCACTCTTCACTTTTCACACTTAACTTTTCACACTTAACTTATAGTGCTTCAAGCATTCTCTTGATTACAACCTGAGCGGAGATTTCGCGGTTGGCTGCCTCTGGGATTACGAGTGAGTTCTTACTCTCGATAACATCATCGGTAACAATAAGACCACGACGAACAGGGAGACAATGTAGGAACTTACCATTGTTGGTCCATGACATGTGCTCTGCATCAACAGTCCAATGAGCCATTTCCTTGTAGTCTGTCAGAATCTTACCGTATTTCTCAGGAACGGTTACGCCCGGGCAAGACCAGTTCTTTGCATAAATGAAATCTGCGCCCTCGAATGCTTTCTTCTGATCGTATTCGATAGTTGCACCCTCGGTGAACTTAGGATCAAGCTCATAGCCCTCTGGGTGAGTGATAACGAGATCTACATCTGGAGCTGCGAGCATCCACTCTGCGAATGAGTTTGGCACAGCCTGTGGGAGACAACGGCAATGAGGTGCCCATGTGAGGACAGCCTTAACGCGCTCTGTTGTCTTGTGTTCCTCTATAGTAATAAGGTCGGCGAAAGCCTGAAGAGGATGTACTGTAGCTGTCTCCATTGCGAAGACTGGCTTGCCGGCATATTTCACGAACTGGTTTACGATAGTCTCTGCATAGTCGTACTCACGATCTGTGAGGCCTGCGAAAGAACGGATACCGATAAGGTCGCAGAAACTTCCCATCACAGGAATAGCCTCGAGGAGGTGCTCTGACTTATCGCCGTCCATGATTACGCCACGTTCAGTTTCGAGTTTCCAGGCACCAGCATTAACATCGAGAACGATAACGTTCATTCCGAGGTTCATAGCCGCTTTCTGGGTGGAGAGACGTGTGCGGAGAGAGTTGTTGAAGAACACCATGAGCAGGGTCTTGTTCTTTCCAAGGTGCTGATAACCATAGCGGTTTGCCTTTACTTCCTGTGCCTCGGCAAGAGCTGCTGTTATATCGCCAAGGTCTTTTGCGTTGAAGAATGTTTTCATATAGAAATCAAATTTTTAGATAAATTCTTATTGTGGAAAGTAAATTGGAAGGACTTCGTGTAGCGCCTGAGCTTTGCGAAGAAATTATATCCAGTAAATGGATTTGCTGATTCGAATTTATTGGTAATTTACTTTCTTAACTATTGTCTCGAAGTGCCGTGAAGATTTTTACGGCTTCTACGGCGGCACGTACATCATGAACTCTAAGAATGTCGGCACCTCGTTCGAGGGCGAGGGTGTTGAGGACGGTTGTGCCGTTGAGGGCTTCATCAGCAGAAGAATCAAGTAACTGCCAAATCATGCGCTTTCTTGAGATGCCAACGAGAAGTGGCAGATTGAATGTGTCCTTGAGCTGCTGCTGGGCAGAGAGTAATGAGTAGTTGCCAGCGATGATGTCCTTTCCAAAACCGTAACCAGGATCAAGAATGATATCCTTAACACCGATTGAGTTGAGGACCTTGATTTTCTTGAGGAAGACAGAAACTGTATTCTCAAGATCCGCTTGAAGCGACATTAATATATAAGGTACATGCAAACGGGCAACTTCAAGAAGAATGTCCGAAGGCTTGTCTTCGTTTACGTCAACATCCACTTTTGCATTTGCGTTGGCGGTATTGTTGTAGTAGCCACGTCCTTCTGAAATGTCATTTATGATATCTGCTCCAAACTCCTCAACAGCCATACGGGCAACTGATGGTCGGAAGGTGTCGATAGAAACCAAGGCGTCTGGCTGTTCACGACGAGCGATGGCAAGTCCGTTTCGCATACGGAGAAGTTCTTCCTCCTCGCTGACATCAGCAGATCCCGGTCGGGTGGAGAAGGCGCCAACGTCGATTATCTTGCCACCTTCCTGTATTATCTGATTTGTCCGTTCGGCTATTTCTAGTTCTGTCTGCTTGCGACTTCCTGCATAGAAACTATCGGGAGTCACATTGAGTATTCCCATCACCTGTGGGGTTGATAAGTCTAATGTCTTGTTATGAACTGATATCTGCATTTAGTTTCAAGAAAATTATCTTTAATGCTTGGCAGCAAGCTGCCGTTTTTCTGGAACAAAAATTATTCACGATGACCAGAAAATTTAATCCAGAAAATTTTTATTCTTTATTGCTCACTATGTTGTTGAGATTCTCTTTTGTGAGAAGTAAGAACTCGTCAAACCTATCTACATACCAGTATCGTTCGCAATAAAAGCTTTTATCTCCAAAGTTAATTAAAGCTCCGCACTTGCTTTTGCTTATTCGAAGATAGTTGAATAACTGTGCTCTATGATCTGTAACGATCTTTGAAACAGATTTGAGTTCAAGAACCACATCTGAATATGTTACAATGTCTGCTATATACTCTTTTTTCAGTTGCTTACCCTTATACCAAGTGTAAAGCGTTTGTTGTGGAACAAAAGGTATGTCTCTAGAGGTTAACTCCATCTCTAATGCTTCTTGATAGATGGCCTCTTCCATTCCTCTATGAAGGATATTATAAACCTCCATAGCAGCCCCGACGGATTCATACAGTTGTATGTATTTGTCACGTGGCATTTTCTCGTGTTCCATTAGCTCATCCATTCAAAGATGATTTTTTGATGCGACAAAAAATATAATTTTCTGGATTAAATTTTCTGGTCATCGTGAATAATTTTTATTCCGTCCCACAAGCACCAGAGGTGCGTTTTTATTTTGTGCGTGGGAATTTTCTCTGCAAAGGTAGAAAAAATGTTTTACAAACTTGCGTTAATTTCTGATAAATATTTGCAAGAACGTGAAATTTTCAGTAATTTTGTGCACAATATGAAAGATGAAGAGTTCTTCCTGCAAAAATTGCAGCATCACGACATAAAGCCGACAGCCAACCGACTGATGATTCTCCGTGCCATGTGGCGTGGTGATGAGGCTGTGTCGCTCATGCAGTTGGAGCGTATTCTACTCACTATCGACAAATCCACAATATCGCGTACTCTCAACCTCTTCCTTCTTAATGGCTTGATTCATGCCATTGACGATGGTTCCGGGTCTGTGAAATATGCGGTGGATGGTGATCTTGAAAGAGATGATGACGAGGAGCATACGCATTTTGCGTGTGTGAAATGCGGAAGAACGTTTTGTCTGAAGCAGGTACATGTGCCAGAAGTTCCGTTGCCTCCGGGCTTCCAGCTTCGGAGTGTAAACTATGTTTTGAAGGGCTTGTGCCCAGAATGCGCGGAAAAGTAAAAAGCTATGTTCTCATTCGAAATAAAAGACGCAATTGATATCTTCCTTGTAGCGATTATGCTATACTACACCTATCGGTTCATGAGAGAATCGAGGTCTATCAATGTGTTCATTGGTGTCCTGGTGTTCATCCTGATCTGGTTGCTGGTCAGCAGGGTGGTGGAGATGCGTCTTCTTGGAGCTATTCTTGATAAGTTGGTGGGCGTAGGTTCTCTCGCTATTCTGATACTTTTTCAGGATGAAATTCGAAAGTTCCTTAACAACCTTGGAGGACATAATAGAATACGTACTTTGCTAAAGTTCTTCTCTTCGAATGATCAGAAAAAGGAAGATGTTGATCGTGAGAAGGTTATGGCTGTTGTGATGGCATGTCAGAGCATGGCGAGAGGCAAAGTCGGAGCATTAATTGTGATAGAACGACATTCCAGTCTGAAAGAGATAGTTGAGACCGGTGATACCATTGATGCAAATATCAATCAGCGACTTATCGAAAACATCTTTTTCAAGAACTCGCCTCTGCATGATGGTGCGATGATCATAAGTAATCATAGAATCAAGGCTGCGGGATGTATTCTGCCTGTAAGTCATGACCTGAATATTCCGAGAGAGTTGGGACTTCGTCATCGTGCAGCTATGGGAATGTCACAGGCAAGTGATGCCCTCTGTATCGTTGTTTCTGAAGAAACGGGCAGAATAAGTGCCGCCATCAATGGGCAGTTCCGTTTGAGGCTCTCTGCAGAGAACCTTGAAAGTCTGCTGAATGAAGAGCTGAGTAAGTAATGCTTGCCGGGTTGATGTGCCTTCGTTCATCCTTCGCTCTGCCTTCGCTCTGCCTCCGTTTCAGAACGTAGAATGGGATTGGAGCTGGAACGGACTTACAACGGACCTGGAACGGAGGTAGAACGGACTTACTTCCTACGAGTGAGAGAGCCTGAGTAAAAAAACTTTAAAAAATATCAGAAATGACATTTTGACATATTGTCGGATTGTTAATTAATGCAAAAGTTTTGTGATTTTATAATTCTTGAAACACAATTTTTAATTAATAAATTATCTGTGATTTTGCTATGCATATTAAACAAAATTAAGGCTTATATATGCTTTTTGTGTTAAAAATTACTAATTTTTTGGTTTTTATTTCCAATTCCTTTGCGTGCGTGATATAATAATATTACATTTGCATAGACTTTGAATATTGAGATTCTGAATCCAGTCTTAAACTTATTCCAATGTCTGAAAGGTAAATAGAGTGTTTGTAAGATGAAGGCACCCTGTAACTAAAAACGGTAAATATGACTTTGAAAATCACAAATATAAGAAAGCGTTATATCGCACCCTATGCAGAAATGATAGTGTGTGATAGTGATGAATGTGTTTTGGACTCTGTTTCCGGTCTTGGAGAAGATCCAGGCGGAGGCGGTGACAATCCGCCATTCGCGAAAGGTATTGGGAGCATCTGGGATGACGGTGGTAATGCTGGGGGATCAGATGGAGTTACTAACATTTTCGAAAATGAGCCATGAGGAAGACGTTATCATACATATTGCTTTGGATGCTTGGTAGTCTCAACGCTTCTGCGGTGAGTTATACATACGATGCCAGTAAGGGAATATCCTTCTCTTGGCAGTATGATGATGCGTTAGGTGTATATACTACTAAGGGTACACGAATAAAGCACTGGGCATTGACTGATGGTAAAGTGACATCGTTCAGTTCATACGGATGGTCGCTTGTTGGAAACTGTAAGTATTATCTCTACTATCCATATAATGATTCATATTTCCAGAACGATACTCCTATAACCAATTTGCCTATCACCTTTGAAGGACAGGTGCAGAGTGAGAACAATAGTCTGTCACACTTGGCTGCCTTTGACTATATGATGGGAGAGGGCAACACCGATGAGACTTCCGCAGACTTCAGTATGAATCATCTGTGTTCGGTTATAAGAATAGAATATGTGTCGCCCAAATCCGCGGTTTATACCAATGTCGCTATAAAGGCAACTGATGAGTTGTTCTGTCGGACAGCAGAGATGAACCTTGAGACGCAGAGCATTAATCCGATGGAAAAAGACTGTTGTGCGAGTTTGGAACTTAATAACATTGCGGTAGAAGAAGGAGAGACGCTTGTTGCATATATGGTTGTAGCTCCAGTAGATCTTTCCGGATGGGATATAAAACTTGCAATCACTTCTGAGGATGGAGAGGAAATAAACCTTGATGTACTGGCAAACGAACTGAGAGCGGGAAGGCTTTATCTGCTTAATACCACGGGAATTGAAGAGAAGGAACTATCAACAAAACATCGTGCGAGTAGTCTGGCTGAACCGAGCGTAAGTGTTGCTGACATACCGATAGATACAGATTCGGAAATTATTGTCACGGGTATTCAACAGACAAATCATTATCAAGAACAGGATGATGGAGTAGTCTATACAATATCAGGAATAAGGACAAAGCAGTCTTCTGCTAAAGGTATTATAATAAAGAATAGAAAGAAATGCCTCTCCCAAGGAGGCCGAAAATAAATATTATGAGATATAAATCATACATAGGATTATTGGCAATTGCAGCTATGATGGCATCTTGTTCGCAGGATGTTATCGAGGGTTCTGTCTTTAATGGTGATGAGGTATATGCCACGCTTCCAGAACTGGTGGACGGTAATGTAATGACCCGCTCTGCCCTTATATATAATTATGGTGATAAGAAAATGCACTTTACCTGGGAGGACGGTGACAAGATTGGTGTGTTTGCTGTCAATGATGATGAGAGCAGACGTCAGCAAGTGCAGTTCGACCTCACGAAGGGAGCAGGTTCTATCGCTGGAGGCTTTGTGTCTTCTGACGAAAGCTTACAGACGATTGAAAAGAATAAGCAGTATATCGCTTTCAGACCATATTCAAAGGAAGATGACTATGCCAAGCTTGATGTTAAATATTCAGGTCAGAAAGCCAAGGCATTTCCGAAGATGAAATATTTCCCATTTGCAGGAAATACAGCAAAGGATGAGGATATATACAACGAGTCAGAAAAGGCGGCTTCGGCACATCTTTCCACAGCTGACTATATGGCTTCATTGCCAACCAAAGCATTAGAAGATCATCATTGCGCTTTCGATTTCAAGCGAATCGGAGCTGTGGTGAGATTCTATCTGAAATGTCCAAGGCCTATGGTTTATGATGGAATACAGTTGGTTGCCGCTGGCAAGAAGTTCATTCTGACTGGAATACTTGAGGCTGATAAAAGGGTGATTACTCCTTTGATAGTAAGTAGTGCGATGGATCTTGAGTTCTCTCCTAAGTTGGAGATGAGAACGGAAGTGTCTAGTTCTGCGGCAGAATATTATTATAATGGTGCAGGCTATATCGTGTCATATATGATGATAGCTCCGATTGACCTTCGTGATGCTGGGGAGATATCAATATATCTCAAGGGACATATAGGAAATAATACCTATTATTATAAGTCAAAAGGAGAATTGGAAAAACCTAACCTGACAGCGAATATGTTCTATCAATGGACATCAGCCGACAATTCAGATGATCCGGCTATCATCTTTGATGAAATCTCTGTTCAGGATTGGGAAAGAGATGTGATATATAGTAATGGTGAGGAAGGTACAGGAACAAGTACGTGGTAAATAAGCAGCCTCTCCCCCCGCCCTAACACATACTCCGATGTCGTCAACATCGGACTTCCCACGTAGGGAGGGAGCTGCGAGGCGAAAAAATATATTATGAATATGTTAAAATACAAATCATACATAGCAAAAGGTACAATGGGCATCGTACTTTGTACTTTGTTTGTAGCTTGTTCGGGAGATGATCTTGGACAATATGCTCAGCGTGCAGATAATGCCAATGAGATAG
The DNA here is from genome assembly GCA_900315105.1 of uncultured Prevotellaceae bacterium. The sequence goes on from OMXX01000004.1 coordinate 31,770, forward strand.
TGTTTTTGCCTAAGACTGAGAATGTAACTCGTGCAAAGTATAGTCTGGATAATCCGCATCCTGCAACTATGGGTGTGTTCGGATATTTCGACTTGGATGGTAACCACGTTACAAAACCTGATTTTACAATCTTCAAGAACAAGCAGGTGAATTACAGCAAAGACCAAGATGGTACTTGGGGTTGGGTGTATAGCCCTGTTAAGTATTGGCCGGAATATAGTTCTGCCAACGACTTTGATTTCTTTGGGTATATGCCTTATGTTCAGGGTACAACTGCTGCAACTCTTACATATTTTGATAAGGGCTATACCTTGAGTTTTGATGCCACTTTGAGTGTAACAAATATAAAAGAAGGAACGGATTTGCCTTTGATTTGCAATCAGCCTCATCATAAGGATGCTCCGGGAGAAATTGTGAACTTTGATATGGATCAGACCACAACGGGTTTCCAGTTGAAGTTCAAGTTGGGTACTAAGATGAGTAACGTTCGTGATTTCGAGATAACAAAGGTACAAGTAACAGGACAGATTCCATATAAAGGAAGAGTCTCACGTACTTATATCTGTGATGATGATGGTAATTGGGTGTTGGATCCACAATTGTTGGGAAAAAAACATGACATAAAATGGAGTAATGTAACGACTCAGCAAATGGCATTGACTATTGCAAATGAAGGAGGAAACCTGACTCTGTCAGACGACGAATTCCACGAATGGGGAAAGCCATTCTTTGCGATTCCAGTAGAAAGTTTTGCTCCTGCGATAACGGTGACGTATAATGTCAGAGTTGCGGATTCAGAGAAAAAAACTATTACGCGTGAGGGCGTGACGAAAAGTATTGTCTTCAACGAGGAGAATTTCTCCAACCTGAAGAAGAACAAACTTAAGCCAGGAAAGCTAAATTCTCTTGAAATCGCCATCGTGCCAGATCATCTATATATTCTGGCTGACGATGATCAGTATATTGGATATTTGGAAATAGAATAGAAAAAGCGGCCTCTCCCCCCGCCCTGACACATACTCCAATGTTATATCAACATCGGACTTCCCCTAGGGAGGGAGCTGGAGCGTCCCTTTTAATATATAACGAGTAATTAATAATTTGTAATCTGAGCTTTTTGCCTTCCGGCTCCCTCCCTACGGGGGAGGGCGGGGGGAGAGGCCATAATTATTATCGATATGAAGATAACTACATTTGTCAATATTATGAATAGGGTAAGGAACATCTTCATGCTCCTTATACTCCTTGTGACATCTGCGCAAGGGGCATGGGCGCAAAGTGGTGAATGGAAAGATTATGCCGCAAATGGATATGCTTCGGGTGATGGCACGAAGGAGAATCCGTATGTCATAAATACTGCAGCTCAGTTTGCGTATATGGCAAAGGACATTGCCGGTACGAATAACATTTCTAAAGGAAAGTATTATGTCTTGGATGCAGACGTTGACCTCGGTGCTTACTATTGGAATCCAATAGGTATGGACAATAACCATCGTTTCTTAGGTGATTTCGATGGTAGAGGACATGTTGTCAAGAATTTAAGAGTGAAATGGACCATTAACGGTTGGACAACAGCAGGATTGTTTGGCAGGATCAAAGGCGAATCCAGCAGTTGGTCACGTGTCAGCAATCTTATCATTGATGGCGCGAAAATTGAAAAAGCAGCAGACGGGAAGGATATAACAAAAGATGGTTGTGGTATCGGTATATTGGCAGGAGAAGTACGTCAGTATTCCGAGATCAGTAATATCATAGTAAAAAACTCCGTAAACTCTGATGGAGGTTCGTCGTTTACTGTAAGTGGTGGTTGCGTCCGTATTGGTGGTATTCTTGGAAATACGGAAAAAGATAATGATAATAATCCTGGAGTTTATAGGATATTCAATTTGGCAACAGAGAATGTCAAGATAGACTATTCAAAAATGACATATACCAGTAACAGTAAAGACTCTTATGTCGGTGGTGTTATTGGTCGTTTCCGTCAAAAGAAAGCTGATGATCCGAATAATATCTTTGCAGAGAATCTCTTTTCAGATGTCACGATAAACTATGTTAGCCATGCAAATATAGCGTGTGGAAGCGTTTTGGCTAATAAAGATGGAGTTGCAGAGGCAAACCATTGGTATTATACAAAACCTGTGTCAGGAACTAATGCTACGAATTATGGAGAACTAAAAGTTTTAAATACTTATGGTTCAACATTTGTAAATCAAGCAAACGATTTTCTTTCAGAGAAAGAGATGTCTGATATGTCAAATTGGTGGTATAGTCAGACAGCAGGTTTTGTGCTTGTATCATTGTCTGGCAGCCATGAGAGTACACATCTTACGAATGCACATGTCTATACAATAAATACCTTAGGTAGCTTTACTTATGAGTGGTATGTGAATGGAGTTCGTCAGTCAAGTACTACAAATACTGCGTCATTACCAACAAAAGCTGTTGAGCAAAATGGTCGTGTTGTAGTTAAGAATGGCTCTGAAAAGCTATTAGAGAAAAACTTTGTGATACCAGCAGAGATCTATGGTGTGGAAGACCATATCTGTGCTGCAAACTATGGTGGCGGTAGGGGTACACAGGCTTCTCCATATCTCATCAGCAACGCTGCTCAGTTGGCAAAACTTGCCTTTGATATAAATAATGGAAAGAATCTGGACAAGTACTTTAAGTTAACTGCAGATATTGATCTTTCAAAGGCTATCTGGACTCCGATGGGTAGTGTTGTATATAATACTAACAACACATTCAAAGGCACGTTGGATGGAAATGGGCATGTAATCAGTAATATGAATTTTTACTGGAATGAATCTAAGAAGGATAAAGATAACTGCTTTGGACTTTTTTCTACGATAGGAGGTGGTACTGTCAGGAATCTTATTATAGACAATGCTAAAGCTATACGTAGTAGTAATTCTGATTTAGTGGGGGCACCCATTGTAGGTATACTGGCTGGTTCTGTGTATCAGAATTCAAATATTCAGAACATTATTATCCGTAAGTCTAAGATTGAGGCAACCGCTTTCAGCCAAAATGAAAAATGGGTGATAGTAGGAGGTACTATTGGTAAGATTGTGAACTCTAGCAATAATTATAAGTTTGACAACATTGCAACGGATGTAGAAATCAACTTAAACAGTCTGAATATTAGTAATTATGACAGAGTATATGTAGGAGGTTTCATTGCAGAATGTCAGCCCAATGTGAAGACATGTGTAAATAATGTCTATGCGCATGGAAAGATAAGCGTAAACAATTCATGTGCGAATGTTGGTTCTGTATTTGGTATTTACTTTAATAATGTGTCTCAGAAAACGTTGTATTATGCAAATGAGGCAAGACTGAATCAAGGTACTCAGAAGTCTCTTAGTGGGTTTGCTGTGCCATTCTGTGGTGAGAATAATGAATTCATTGAATCAAGTGGTGACGATGCCCTCTCATCTTGGAATTACAACAAATCGACTGGCGTTTTCTACTTCACTTTATATGGCACAGAGTTGTTAGTTGAATATAAGGACAAGGTAGTTATTACTGCCAAGACTCTTGGAATGAGTGGCAGTGAGCAGTATAACTGGTATATCTCTGAAGATAAGGTGACTTGGAAGAAGTCAAATCTGAGTACTACAAAAATATTGAGTCTCCCTTACGAGGGTAATATTAGATATGTGTATGCAGAGGTTTCTGATGAAAGTTCACGTTCAAAGTCAACAAAGATTTCTACAATCATCAAGGCTGACGCATATCTGGCAAAGACGAATAATACTTATAGAGTCAATCTCACCAATTCTCTTTGGGATGACAATCAGCATCTTACTGTAAGCTATCAATGGATGGTGAATGGCTCTAACGTATCAGCTACAGGCAACACATATACCCCTTCTGGTGCAAATGATAAGGTGTCTTGTCATGTCACATTGAGTAGTGGTCAATATACTATTCTTGACAAAACATTGTATTCTGGTACCGTTGTGTTCTTAAAACCTGCTGGTGGAAATAATGACAATGATGGTCTGACACCAGAAACTCCGGTAAAGACATGGCAGAAGGCTTATAGTCTACTTAATGCCGAAGGTTCTTGGGACGAGAATACAATAGTTCTGATGGGACTAAGTAATGCAGCTGCTACTGGAAGCGACGGCGGATTTGCTATTACTAAAAATATTAAAGATAATGTTCCGTCCGAATTGTATTCAGATTGGAAACCTCTGGTTGACAACTCTCACCTTGCAAAGAATGTAACCATTACAGGTAAGTATAATGGTGAGGATTATGGTGCTATTATAGAGGGATCCAGTTATAGCGGAAAGAATTACATTTCTCTTTTTGGCGATACACGTTTTGAATATATAACATTCCATCATACAAATAGTGGTACAGGCAATCACTCTCAGTATATCTTCTGTCAGTATTATAACTTAGAGATGGGCGAAGGTATCCAGATGACAGGATTTAACCCTGATCATACTCCTGGCTATGGTACTGTTGACGGTGCAAGGATTTCTTCTATGCAGATTTATGGTGGATTGAACAATGATGCCCGTTTCCGTAGTGGTAATGGTGTTCTGGATATGGAGGCTATGGAGAAAGCGATGCCTCATGGTAAGGAAGGCTTTAGCATCACGTTAAAGTCTGGTCGTTATTCTACTGTCACTGTAGGTGGTCGTCAATCAACAGGTGATCAGCTTAATGGATTGATGGGTACACCTAATTTGCCAATCAAGTGTACTATTACCATTGATATTGACAGAGAATTTAATGATAAACACAACGAAGCGAAGGCTGACTATGACTGTGGTATTGTGTTGGCAGGTTGCCATGAGGGCGCAATGTATGCCGATGTGGATATTATCCTCAAGAGTGGTTATGTGGGTCGTGTTGTAAATGGTACTCTTGGTCAGAAAAGGAGCTATCAATTTAGTTACAATAATAAGACCTATACTTTCCCATGGAATACCTATGCGGGTAGAGCTAATATCCTTCTTGACCCAAGAGATGGTGAAGGAAAGATTGACAATAATAAAGTGATAGTCACGGAGCTTTATGGTGGAAGTACAGGCCGTGGTTATAGTGCTAATGATGTAATCGATAACCCGTTCTATGGATTTAGCACCGTTACAATCAATGGCGGAACTTTCAAAGTCCTTCCTGAAAATAATAAAATGAAAGAATCCCTGTTCTGTGGAATCTTTGGTTCTGGCGCTGGTGGTTATAATGGTATTGGTGATGATACACATCATACAGTTGACCCGCGAATCGCCTATTGGAGTCCAGATAATAAGGTTGTGCTCTTTGGCAAATATGAAGATGCGAAGAATAATTTGGTTTCTATAAAATGTTATAACGCTGATGATAATTATCAAACTCCAACAACTATAGATCCAAGAGATACCAAAACAAAGATTGAAATCTTTGACGGTGTCTTTGGTACAGATAAAGATCATGCGATTGATGGTGTCTATGCTGGCGGTAGTGGATTTATGAGTCCAAGCCTGTTCTTTGCTAATGGTGTAAAGCCAAGTGATGCTGGTGGTAATGTATATGGCAAGGTTGGCCAGATCGTATCTTCTTTGACTATCAATGGTGGAACGTTCTATTGTAAGAATGGTATCTTTGCTGGTGGTAGAGGTACAGATGAATTTTATTCAAATAATATAATAAAAAACAAAACCTATAACTATGGCATTAAAGATGGGGACCATAAAAATTATAATGCATTGGGTCAAACATATGGTGATGTTGAGTTGACAATCAACGGCGGAACATTCAACTGTGATATCTTTGGTGGAGGCTATGGTGTTGCTGATGCAAAATTGTATAACACAGATACCTATACGACTCTTGATAAAATGGCTCGCGTCTATGGTAAAACTACTGTTACTATTCGTGGCAATACGGAAATCAAAGGTTCTGTGTATGGTGGTGGTGATATGGCAGCTGTGGAAAACGGCACTTTAGATGCTACCGATCTTAAAATTATGGGTAATGTCGTTGTTAATGGCAATGTCTTTGCTTCAGGTAATGGACGTACTAAAACTGATACCCAAAATCCTGATCTCGTAGGTTTTGTTAAAGGAAATGCAAATCTTTATATTACCGACACACCAAGAATCTATGGCGACATCTATGGTGGTGGTGCATACGGTTCAAATGAGGGTAACACTAGTGTCATAGCTGATGGTGGCTACTTCTATAGGAATGTCTATGGCGGTGGTCAGGGTGATCTTGATTCCGATACAAGGGCTACTATTAAAGGTAATGCATCTGTGACAATGAGTGGTGCTAAGGCTGCACTGAGACCAACTGAGACCAGTGCATTTGCATCAGGTATGCATAATATCTATGGTGGCGGCTTAATGGTTGCTACTGTAACAGGTACTGCTTCTGTGAATGTAACAAGATCTTTTGCTACTCCTGAGATCATGGATACTCAGATGTGGGAAACAGCATATAATGACAACTCAAAATTTAACTTCTGGGTTTTGGGCGGTGGCTATGGTGTTAATACTATTACTGGAAATACAGATGTCAATATCAACATTGACATTGATGAGAATAATGTAATCATCGGCTCTGCCGGTGGTTCATATGCAGGTGTGGTAGAACATAATACATCTACAACGATTCAGGGAACACCGGTTCTCAGAAACGTATATGGTGGAGGTTATGGTCTTCTGAGTACTGGTAATGCATCTACCGGTATCGTGAAGGAGAATTCTACCGTTGTAATTGAGGGCGGTAAGATGTACTGTAATGTGTTTGGTGGTGGTAAGGGTATTATCCAGACCGCTTCAGATGCAAACGATACTTATAAGGATGTTGCCCGTGTAAAAGGCAATACAAGCGTTACGGTGACAGGTACTGCTGAGATCTATGGAAATGTATATGGTGGTGGTGATATTGCCAATGTAGGTGACGGCACAGTTGGTTCTGGTGAGCCAATAAGTACATCTATAAGTAACGGCGAGATTGTAGATTATACACATAACAATTCTCGTACCTTCGTGAATGTTACCGGAGGTAATGTCTATGGTATGGTATTTGGTGGAGGCCTTGGTAGAACGAGGTCAGTCTCAGGTGTTGGTGCCAACTATACCAAGATAGGTAAAGTAACGGGTAACACTCTCGTCCATGTTGCCAACAGCAAGGATGCTGATGACAATACCGTTGAGCCTTATATCTGGAACAGAATATATGGCGCAGGTTCTTATGGTATAGTAGATGGAAGCTCAAAGGTGCATATCGAAGGTGGTAATCTTGGATACAACATCTTCGGTGGTGGTTTTGGTGATATAAAAGGTGGAATTACTTCTGCCGATGTAAATGGTAATACGTATGTCACCATTGATGGTGGTTCCTGGATATGGTATGCAATGGCTGATGTTGATGGAAACATCACGACTTGGGATAAGGCAAATACCAAGTTGGGTATTTCTTATGAGGAAATGAGACGTATGACAGAGGCTGAACGTATGTCTAAGATACAGTCGTCATATGTCGATGATCGTTTCTTTGAAAATAACGATGGTGGATATAGGTTTGTTATTAACCATAATATATATGGAGGTGGTAATGCTGCTTGTAATGTAAGTGGAACAGCTAAGGTTGAAATAAATCACTCTCCATTGACCGATGTGAAGTATAAAGGCAAGACATATAACCTTCTTGATCCTAATACTGCTGCCGGCTGCTGCTGGTACACATCAATGGATAATATTAGAAATCCTCAGTTCTCAGTCTTTGGTGCCGGTTATGGCGTGAACACAAAAGTAAAGAGTACGGAGGTGTATGCTCAGCCAGGTTCAAAACTTAATGCCGAGGGTAAAGCTGTAGGTGGAAAGAGGTATTTGAACCAGCCGGAAGACCAAATTAAGTATGAGGCATTCGAGCAGACTATCAATGATAACTATCAGGCAGTTGATGATAATACAAGGAGAAGGTTGTATGGCATGGGTGAGAATACCAATGATCCTCGTACATACCTCCGCTATCGTGCAAGTCAGTTGGCTTGGTCTATAGGTGCTCCTGCTTTCACCTTCATGGATATTCATGGTGGCGGTTTCAGTGGTTATGTAACTGGTAATACTAAGGTTGTGACTGACTGTCAGCTCACATGCCGAAGCGTATTCGGTGGTGGTATCGGTTCAAAGCCGGATGGTACTCCTTCTGGCTCTGAGACATACGGTCAGGTTGACGGTAATACTGACGTGAAGATATATGGAGGTGTTATCTCAATGAACGTATTCGGCGGTGGTGCAGGTATTGAACCATATACTGTGAATGGTGTGGATAAAGCATTCCCTGATATGGCACGTGTTAAAGGCAAGACCAATGTTGATGTATATGGTGAGTGGTACAAAATTGATGGTATGGATGTAGAGCGTACACTAATTTTCGGTAGTGTATATGGTGGTGGTGACGTTGCCAATGTTGGTACATCGGCTAATACAACAAAGCAACAGCTTACTGGATCAGAATCATTTACTACTAAGGTAAACATCAAGGGTGCAAGTGTGATGTCTCCTGTATTTGCCGGCGGTAATGGTCGTAACAAGTCATCACATTATGACTATACAAAGCTCGGTGCTGTATATGGAAATGCCGGCTTGTTCGTGAATGAGACAAGTGAGGCGTATCCTTATGATTCAAATTCTGGTACACTTTCTACACCTGTTATTCCATACCTTTGGAGCCGTGCATACGGTGGTGGTAACAAGGGTATAATCAATGGTAATACTCTTGTGAAGATAGATAATGGATATTTCTCAGATGATATCTTTGCAGGTGGTTTGGGTGATGCACAGGCAAATACTGCTAATATTACATCTGCTGATGTTAAAGGTCACACCAATCTTATCGTGAATGGTGGTGAGGCAAAACTTACATCACTCTGGAATCCTGTGACTCGTGCTTGGGTTGCTGCAACATCAGCTAACAACCACTTGTATTCTCCTCAGTATGACCCAGAGAAGCGTAAGTTCAAGGTCAACCATAATATGTATGGTGGCGGAAATCTTGCTTGCGTGGTAGAAGGAAACTCATATATAACCATGACAAAGGGTATGCTTAATAATCAGGAAACTGTATCGGCAACAGCAAACCCAGATGGTGGCTTCTTTGCTACAAAGGAGTGGAAAGAGGTTTATTACAAGACAGGTTCTCCATATTTCTGCGTATTTGGTGGCGGCTATGGAAAACAGGCTGTTATCAATGGTAGTACTAATCTGGATGTAGCTCTGGAAGATAACAATAATCATGTTCATATCGAAGACATTCCAGACCGTGTAGAGGGTGAGGAGTATCTGCACTTCATTCCTAATCAGTCTGTTATGGATATTGTAGGCGGTGGCTACGAAGGTAAGGTTATTGGTCAGACCAATGTGAATATCGCTGGTGGAACATTTGCCCGTCGTGTATTTGGCGGTGGTCAATATAACTCTGTTTATACGTCTAATGTCAATATTAATTCTATTGACTGTGAGGATGTATTCGGTGGCGGTATGATGGGTGATATTGAGAAGACTGTTTATGTCAATATCGGCACAGAAGGTGCTGCTGCCAATGAGAATATCCATATTCATGGTAATGTATATGGTGGTAATGACGTGGCTGGATATGTGAACCTCAAGGATAAGGATGCAACAGGTGCAACCGTATTCCAAGACAATGGTGGTGAAGGTGTAAAGTTGAAGATCCGTGGCGGTCATATCTACGGCAATGTATATGGAGCCGGCAATGGTGACTATCTCTATGCACTTGACAAGGCTGGTAATACTTCTCCAACGGTTAATGAGTATTATGTGTCTGGAAATAATATTAAATATGATCTCGTATTTACGGTTCCAATGCGTAGTACAATCGCAACTAATGCTTCTTCTGCAACAGAAGCCCAGAAGATTGTGAATCTTAACTCATGGCGTCCGCTTACCAATAAGGTGACTGTGGATATTGCAGGCAAGAATGCAAGTTCAAAGCCTGACATCCGTGGAAATGTATATGGTGGTGGAAACTCTGCTACGGTCGTAGATACAAACGAGCCTAATGAAAAAAAGAGTCATGTTATCCTTAAAGTAGGCAGCTACATTAAGCTTGGTGGTCTCTTCCTTGGCTGTGACGGTGAGCAGTTGTTCACTCAAACAGATACTAAGGACTATATTAGGGCTATCAATGATATCGACAAGATTGATGTTAATTCATCGATTAACTGGAATACAGACGCTATCAAGAACATCCAGAAGATATATCTTCCTGGTGATGCTGATACTCGTAAGAAGGCATATCCTCATATCCTTGACCTCTATTTCCAGCCTGTGGCAATGTCTATTCGTCCTCAAATCATATGGGCTGATAATTTGACAACAGACACCATTGGCTCATTCGTTTGTGGAGGTAATAGAGGTAATATGGATATTGTTCCAGACGATAATGGTAATGCGGTGAAGGTTGAGTTCCCTGCAGGACTAACCATTACCGACAAGATCGTTGGTGGCTGTTATAATGCCAACTATGTAAAGAACAATTCGGTCAAGGTAGATCACGTTGGTGGCTATCTGCTTGGAGAGAGCCGTTCAATTTCTCCAATGATTGACCTTACTGTGAAATGTAAGTTCGCTCCAAGTGTTGTGGAGAAATCTGGTAAGACTTACTACGAGGGTGGTAATGTATATGGTGGTTGCTATCAGTCTGGTGTCATCGTTGGTGACGTGAAGATTGACTATCGCAGTAATTCTCTCAAGGGACTTGATGAAGCTCTTCTCACGGTATCTAACGAGAATGACATCGCAGCCTGCAATATCTATGGTGCCGGCTATGGTGAGGACAGTTATGTATATGGTGATATTGATGTGCTTTATTCAAATCAGGTTCCATGGAGTAATAATTCCGGTACGACAGTAAACAACGTATTTGGTGGCGGTCAGAAGGGTAATGTTATCGGTAATACTGATATCCGAATCCTTAATGGTAAGGTTCATGGTTCAGTTACCGGTGGTTCTTACTCTGGTTATCTATGGGGTTCTGCTCAGGTGCTTGTAGGTTATCCTAAGTACTATCTGTGTAAGAAGAGTTCGAAGTACGATATCCTTCGTGCGGATGATGCTTCTGCTAATCTTGCTATGGAAAATACGTATTATAATGCAAATGGTGAGAAATATACGACCCGTACAATTAAGCAGTCGCTCTATATTATGGCTGGTGATATTGTGTCTGAACAGGTTGTCGATGCTATTAATGATTATGATGCAAAGAATGGTACGTTGCAAGTTAGTGATGCATTTGATGAGAAAATCACAAAGCCTAGCGATTATGGTCTAAGTTGGAGTGGAATCAACATTAACATAGGTGTCGCTGTGTATGGTGGCGGTTATTCAACTGCTGCAAGTGGTACTTCATTGAACAATACAACAGTATTGAGATATACGGAGAAGTACAACAATGTTGATATGAACTATAGTGGCTCTAAGAATGGAAACAGCAACTATGCCAATGGAATAGACATAAATGATGTAGAGACAGTAAAAAACTTTGGTGGCAATACCACTATGCTGATTGCAGATGATCCTTCATATAGCGCTGAGCATATCACAATATCTCCACAGACAATGAAGGTCGCAACAGGACTTGCAGATAATGCAGACTTGTTCCAAAAGTACTATATGGGTACTGATAACAACTACCATTTTATCTCTGTAGAAGGAAAGTATTTCAAGAATGGTTCGGTTGCTGCTGGTACATGGCCTGCTGATATCAGTGAAACAGATCATAAATTCTATGAGGCTGATACAGAAGGTGGCATCTTTGGTGATGGTCACTTGTCATATACAGAAGGTTTCCGTAACTGTGAACTTTCTGGCTATGGATATGCTAGTCACAGTGTGAGTGCAGGTAAGATTCTGAATACATTCCAGCGCTTGGATATGCTTCGTCTGAAGGATAACTGCATAAAGCTGCTTGGTGCCCGTGACTATGCAACAAGTTCAACAGATGTTACTCCTTATTCAATTTCTCGTGTAGGAGAGATTCAGATGGTCAGCTCACTTGATGCAAACCAGGCTTTGACCGTAAGAAAGCCTAAGCTTTCGAATGGTAATGATGACCCAACTGACCCATTCCTTTTTGGCTATAAGAAGCGTAACTATCTTGGTCTTTCAAATAACATCCGTTATGTGGGTGCTATCAAGACTAATGATGATTTTGCTACAGCAAAGTGGCATGGTAAGGATGGACAGCTAGGTACAGGAGAATACTCTGGCCTTTCTTACCAACGAGTAAAGACAGACTACCTCAAATATCATCAGTATGCACCAGGTATTACAGGTAATTCTTCTGTTGCTAAGGATGAGGTTAGGTATCAGAAACGTAATGAGGGAACGGCTCGTAACCTCATTGGAATCGCATCTGGTTATGCTTTGAGAATACGTAATGTAAGGGAGACATACAATATAAAAGGAAAGCTTTCTGAATGGGCATTCTATGGTCCTATCGTGGGTGTTGCCGAGATACGTCTTGTGAATGTTGATCCAGATGAGGCTGGTGGATATGTCTATGCGGATGACCGACATTCAAGTGGAACAAACTATCAACGTTCTCTCCTGACGACCGGTAACTTCGTATTCCCATACGTTGAGAATCCAGATATGTTTGTCGTTGATGACTGTTTCCCTAATGGTTGGGAGCAGAATAAGCTAGATGGCAAACAGAACAGTTCGCACTATTGGTATCTTACTGGTTATCATTTCTATCTGAATGCAAACATCTCTGCATTTACATATAATAGTGCTGGTAATCCAATTGAATTTGAGTCAAATAGTGAAATTGCAGATGTGAATGATGTTGAAGTTCTCAGGGGACTTGTTCCTATTCCAGGAGAGAAACTTTCTGTAGTTAGTTGGTCATTGCGTAGTGATCATCCATCTTCATTCGCAAGTGATCTTGAGAAACGTAACTATGATGATAATGCAAAGGATCACTCTGGATACGACCTTAAGGACAAGTATAAACTCTATGTAAGTATATCTGATAAGGCGAAGTATTCAGAGAGTGAGGTTCATAGTGAGCTGTCGATGAAATATGATGCATCTATTCCAAAGGGAACTATACTTTCAGGAACAATTAAATCTGATATTTCACGACTGTCATTCAAACTTGTGGATAATGCAGATAATACTTCTTCTAAGTATTACAAGGATCATATGGAGAAGCCTACAAAGGCAACACTTGTGCTTCGTGCTCCTGCTTTCAGGTCTGATGGTAATGGTGGCTATGTGAGTGACAAGACGAAGATGGCAATGTCTGTATTCCATACCAAGAATGGCGATAATTATGAGCCAACAGGAAATAATACGGCATTGAGTGCAGGTACTGCATATTACTTCAGGAATGTTGATACTGGTGAATATGAGATGTTCTATGATGGACAGACTTTCTTGAATAATGTCTATACAAAGAATAATGATCAATATTCAGAACCTCTGTCAATAGAGGATATTAAACCAAATTCAAGTAATGTGTACTATATAGATGTAGAGCGTAATTATACCTATACTATCTATCTGAATATTCAGTATATTCAGGGACCTTCTCCTGAGGGTAACATTACTATTGCGAACTGTGCGTTGCCTGGCGAGTATATCAAGGCGGATGCAAGTAGCATTATTGTTGATGCTGACCAGTCAATGAGACCACAGAACTTCTATTGGCGTATTGGTAAGCTCAATGCGGAAGGTACTGCCTTTGAGGACAATACTCCTTGGAAAAAGGAAGATGCTGGTAATGCTTCTAAGGGCTATGAGACTTGGCAGGTAGGTACTACACGAACAGGTATCTTTGCTGAGTGTGAGGCTGTAGGTAACGATGTGCTCTACATCCCTGCGTATTATTATATGAATGGTTATGGAGTACAATATGGCTTTGCTTCAAGAGAAACTCGTGAGAATCAAGACGACGAGTATGTATTCTATCCTATCGATATAAAGAGGGATGAAGCAACTGGTAAGATTCTTGATCGTCTCGATGTTCATAACTTCCATTTGATGGCTTCTCATGCGGTTGGTGTTGATCTGCGTTTGGCAGAGGCTGTTGAGCGTGCAAAGAATGAGCCTGCTGCTCAGCCACGCATCTATATTGGTGATGAAGCCGATATAAAGGCGTTCTCTGCATTTGTTAGCTCTAATAAATATCATGGTGCTAATGCTCAGTTTGTTCTGCTCAATGACTTGACAATACCTAACGGATATACCGTTCCTGATGAATTTGCAGGTACATTGCATGGCGATGGTTATGTGATTACTGGAGGTCAGTTGTTCAAGAAAAACAGTGGACACATCTATAACCTTGGTGTTGTAGGCGGAAAGATTGCCAATACTAACACGGGTAAGTATCACTGCTGTTTCGAGAGCAATGGTCTGAAGGTCTATGACATAGATGGAAATGATGTAGCATATACAGCCGAAGACTTCAAGTATGGTAAGGTTGCATATGACCTTAACCAGTATAATATGAAGAGGGCAGCTGGCGATGCAACATACACCTACGTGGAGGATTACTATCGTAATGGTGATTTCCAGTATGCACGTATTGATGATGAGACTCTTGGTGTCACATCTGGCGTTACATATCTGCGTAAGGGTAATGATATTGCAGCAAATGAGTCTGCTCCTTATTATCTCATTAAGGATAGGACTGCTCACAATATGGAGCATACGGCTGATATACGTTCAAAGGGTGATCATTGTGAGCCTCTGTTTGAAAAGAACGATATTAATGACTATCGTTTCTTCGGACAGGATCTCCAGGCTGAACCTGAGTTGTATCCATCTACGATCACATCCCACAAGGTAAGTGCTGCATTGAATCGTGTATGGCGTACAGACGGCTATTATGGTGATAAGAATGTTGGCAAGTTCTATTATAACGCTGCTATCTACAATGATACTTATAAGGATACATACGTTCTTGATCCAAGAATTACAGCGGTGGACTTCAATGTCAATGACGATAATGCTTCTGTATTCCACGGTTTCGGTACTGCGGAAGATGTGACAAGAAACCTCTTGGTATACACAAAGAGCAATAATACATCTAAGGAGAATGAGGCATTTGATGTTGTTTCCAAGGCACTTTCATATACTGCAGAAACACCAGAAGCTGCTATCAGAGGTCATCATGTAATTGGTAGTGGATCAACAAGGAAGGCTTCAATGCTTCATCTTGTGGATAAGCAGACATTCAATGCACCTATCGCGTTCTCTGTAACTGGTAAGTCTTGGTATGTACGTAATCCTGAGACTGAGACTGGATATGTAGAAGAGGTCGGTACTGCATGGGGAAGTATCTGTCTGCCATTCGAAGTGAAGAAGTCAACTCTTTCTGAAGGCATACATCAGTATAATCCTGCGAATGGAGCAGACAATGGTATAACCAAGGATATCACCTTCTTCTATGGAACACCTGCAGCAGGAACATCTGTTGCCAATGATAAAAATACTCTGCGTCACCACTATTGGTTCCGTGAGTTCAAGTCTATATCTGGCAATCAGGCAACCTTCGAAAGACCAGATAATTCTATTACTAATGGTGGCTTCGCTGCATACAAGCCATATATCGTCAGCTTCCCAGGAAGTAGATTCTATGAGTTTGATATGACAGGTCAGACAATCACATTTGAGAACACTTCTGGTGCAAGTATTGCTGTCACAGACGATGCTGTTGCTACGGCAAATGCAGGAAAACTGTATCGTGTGGCATTCACCAATGAAGAGGCTTCTGCAAGTAAGTATGCTATCACAATTGGTGAGACTGGCGATGATCAGGGCATGAAGTTCGAGACAAATCAGCCAATCTATGCATTCCGTGGCTATATGACAAAATCAACTTCAGGTGCAAAGGCTACTAGCTTTGCCCTTGATGATGATGTAATATACATAAGCACGGATATCAGGAGCATAGAGAGCCTTGATGATGATGAGAACTCTGCTGATGTAGCTGGTGAGTTCCTCCGTGTATATGATGCCGGCAACCACACTATTGGTGTTGAAAGCTCATACGACACGAAGCTGACGATCTACACATCTTCTGGTCAAATTGCTCGAATTCTTGATGTTCGTGCTGGTAACAGCAAGTATAGTGGCTTTGCTTCCGGCATCTATATTGTCGGTCAGAAAAAGCTTTCTGTCAAGTAAGTGTAAACTAAAAATCAGTGATATTTAAGAAAAAAAAGTGAATAGCTTTTGCTGTTCACTTTTTTTTTGCTAACTTTGCAAAGAATTAGCCGTATGGTAAAATTATGGTCTAAGGACTAAGGTTTGAGGCTTTTGACCTTTGACTTACAATTTCGACCTTCGACCTTTGACTTTCGACTAAAAAATACATAAATCATAAATTTAAAACTATGAATTTAATAGAACAGATTATTGCGCGTGCAAAGTCAAACAAGCAGCGCATCGTACTCCCAGAGGCAGAAGAGGAACGTACACTTATTGCTGCAGACAAGGTTCTGGAGCAGGATATCGCAGACCTTATTCTTATCGGTAATCCTGATAAGGTAGCAGCATTGGCAAAGGCGAAAGGTCTCACCCATATCGGTAAGGCTACTCTCATTGATCCTGAGAACTGTGAGAAGAGCGAGGAGTATGCACAGCTTCTTGCTGAGCTTCGTAAGAAGAAGGGTATGACTATTGAGCAGGCTCGTGAGCTTGTTAAGAACCCTCTCTATCTTGGTTGTATGATTATCAAGACTGAGGGCGCTGATGGCCAGATTTCTGGTGCTCTCTCTACTACTGGCGAGACATTGCGTCCTGCTCTTCAGATTATCAAAACCGCTCCTGGTATCTCTTGCGTTTCTGGTGCAATGCTTATGATCACAGAGACTCCTCAGTATGGTGAGAATGGTGTCATGGTATTCGCTGACGTTGCAGTTACTCCAATGCCAGATGCTGATCAACTTGGTCAGATTGCAGTATGTACAGCACAGACAGCTCGCTCTGTTGCAGGTTTCGCAGATCCACGTGTCGCAATGTGTTCATTCTCAACAAAGGGTAGTGCAAAGCATGAGGTTGTCGATAAGGTTGTTGAGGCTACAGCGATTGCAAAGAAACTTGATCCTTCAATTAAGATTGACGGCGAGCTTCAGGCTGATGCAGCTCTTGTTCCATCTGTAGGTGCAAAGAAGGCTCCAGGCTCAGAGATCGCTGGTAAAGCAAACGTACTCGTATTCCCTAATCTCGAAGTAGGTAACATCAGCTATAAGCTCGTTCAGCGTCTTGGTAATGCTGTTGCCCTTGGTCCAATCCTTCAGGGTATCGCTCGTCCAGTAAACGACCTCAGCCGTGGCTGTTCTGTAGAGGACATCGTAAATCTCGTCGCTATCACAGCATGCCAGGCAATGGATGCGAAGAAATAACGCTTTGCGTTATTTCTTGAGTGAAGAGTGAAAAGTGAAGAATTTAAGTTAGTCTATGGTCGATTATTGCCGTGAACAATCACCGCTTTTAGTCAAGGCGGAAGCATTCGCAACAAGAATCATAAATATGGTTGACCATTTGTCGTCCAATAGAGATGACAAGTTTAAGTCTATTTATGATCAGGTGTTACGATCTGGCACTTCTATTATGGCTAACATTAGAGAGTCACAGTTTGCTCAGAGCAAGGCCGACTTTATCAGCAAATTACAGATTGCCTTAAAAGAGGCGAATGAGACAATGGGTTGGCTTATACTTCTTAAGAATAAAGGATGTATAACCGAAAAAGCATATGTAAGTATGAGTTCGGATTGTAATGAGTTAATTGCGATGCTTGTGTCTTCGGTAAATACATCGAAAAAGAATCAGCAAATAATTATAAAATAAATGATAGTGCATAGTGAAAGAGTCAAGGGTGAATGATTCCATAATGTAACTTAAATTCTTCACTTTTCACTCTTCACTTTCTAAAATTTGAAGCATGAAAATTTTAGTTCTTAACTGCGGTTCTTCATCAATCAAATATCAGTTGTTTGAGATGGAGACAAAGACCGTTCTTGCAAAGGGCGGTATCGAGAAAATAGGTCTTCCTGGTGCATTCATCAAGTTCAATGCGAAGGATGGCAGCAAGAAGGTTATTGAGCAGGAGATTCCTGAGCACACAGTAGGTGTGGAACTTATCTTCAAGGTTCTTACAGATCCTGTAGAGGGCGCTCTTAAGTCTCTCGACGAACTTGATGCAGTAGGTCATCGTATGGTGCATGGTGGTGAGAAGTTCGCAAAGTCAGTTATCCTCACTCCAGAGGTTATCGAGGCATTCAAGGCTTGCAACGACCTTGCTCCTCTCCACAATCCTGCAAACCTCAAGGGTGTAGATGCTGTTACTGCTCTTCTCCCAAAGATTCCACAGGTAGGCGTATTCGATACTGCATTCCATCAGACAATGCCGCAGAAGGCATTCATGTATGCTATCCCTTACGATATGTACGAGAACTACGGCGTTCGTCGCTACGGTTTCCACGGCACATCTCATCGTTATGTATCAGCTCGTGCTCTCGAATTCCTCGGAAAGCCAGTTGAGGGTAGCAAGGTAATCACAGCCCATATCGGTAATGGTGGCTCTCTCGCTGCTGTTAAGGATGGCAAGTGTCAGGACACATCAATGGGCCTTACCCCACTTGAGGGCGTAATGATGGGTACACGTTCTGGTGATATCGACGGTGGTGCTGTTTCATTCATCCAGAAGAAACTCGGTCTTGATGCTGACGGCATCTCTAACTACCTCAACAAGAAGTCAGGTCTCGCAGGTATCTCTTGCAAGTCAAGTGATATGCGTGAGGTCTTCCAGGCTGCTTCTGAGGGTGATGCAAAGTGCAAGCTCGCTATTGATATGTACACATACCGCATCAAGAAGTACATCGGCTCTTATGCTGCTGCTCTCGGTGGCTGTGATGTACTCGTATTCACCGCAGGTGTATGTGAGAACCAGTCAGATATCCGTGAGGCTGTATGTGCCGATATGGAATGGATGGGCATTAAGCTCGACAAGGAAAAGAATGCTCAGATCCATGGTGAAGAGGCTATCATCTCTGCTCCAGACTCAAAGGTAACAGTCGTTGTTATCCCTACAGACGAGGAGCTGATGATTGCATCTGATACTATGGCACTTGTTAAGTAAGTGTAGAGTTAAGAGTGAAGAATTTGAGTTTGTATTAAAGTTTAAGGTTCTCAATCTCCTTTTACTATAAATTGTAACTTAAATTCTTCACTCTTCGTTCTTCACTTTTCACTAAAAAATATATGTATGCCTAAACTCCTTTCCCTTCTTATATTATTCTTCCTCTCGCAAGCAGTTGTTGCGCAGAACACATTTACCTTTGGAACCAACGTTAACCCACAGGGCACTACGTTTGAGGTTGATTCCAAGGGATTTGTCGTTGGCGGCAAGCACATACTGCCTGTTATGGGCGAGATACACTATGCCCGTGTTCCTGCAAAGGACTGGCGTAGGGAGATACGTAAGATGAAGGCGGGAGGCATAACCATTGTCGCTACATACGTATTTTGGATTCATCATGAGCCGGAGGAAGGACATTGGAATTGGGCGGGCAATATGAACCTTCGGGAGTTTCTTGAAGTATGCAAGAGCGAGAATATGCCCGTAGTGCTTCGCATAGGCCCTTTCTGTCATGGAGAGGTATATCAAGGTGGTTTCCCCGATTGGGTAGTGGAGCGTCATGTCGGCAATCCCAAGGAATATAAGGTGCGCTCTTTGGCAAAGGGCTTTATTAAGGAGGTTGAGCGACTATACTACAACATCTTCGGACAGGTGAATGGGTTGCTGTGGAAAGATGGCGGTCCTGTGGTCGGTGTGCAGATTGAGAATGAGTGTCGTGGTCCTTGGAGCTATTATATGACCTTGAAGGACATTGCCGTAAAGGCAGGTTTTGATGTGCCTTTCATGACTCGTACAGGATGGCCGAAACTCAACGGACAGGAAGAGTTTGGCAAACTCCTTCCTCTCTATGGCGATTATGCCGACGGCTTCTGGGATCGTAAATTGAGCGATATGCCGGGCGAGTATGCCAAGGCATTTGTGTTCAAAGACAACAGAATGAGCGGAGCTATTGCTACTGAGACATTTTCTGCCGATGAACTCAAAGAAACAGAAAATAGTAAATTAACTTACCCTTACCTTACTTGCGAACTGGGTGGTGGTATGATGCCTTCATATCATCGTCGCATAAACATGAGCGGTAATGAGGCTATGCCGTTGGCTATCTGCAAACTCGGTAGCGGAAGCAATCTCCCGGGCTATTATATGTATCATGGAGGCACAAATCCCTACAATCCTGCACATACTATGGCTGAGACGCAGAAAACGGCTGTTACCAACTATAACGATATGCCTTACATGACATACGATTTCCAATGCCCTCTTGGCGAAATGGGACAGCCTAATGATATAGCCTTTCATCAGACACGCTTCCTTCATCAGTTTCTTGCCGACTGGGGCGAGGAACTGTCACAAATGAAGGTAGATACCCTTTCCGAACACTATTCCCGTCGTGGCTGCTTTGAGTTCTATAATGACTATGTAAGGATGCATAACGAGTCGGGTAGGGCGTATGTCCGTCCTGTCAATATGCCGTTCCTCGGGCATTCCATAACCGCTGATGCCCAGCCTTTCTGCAAAATTGGCGATACTATCTATTTCATTCCTATTAAGGGGATGAAACCTACTATTACTATTGACGGAAAAAGATCCACCATGTCTTCTAAGTCGCGAATCGGCTCCCTCCCTACGGGGGAGGGCGGGGGGAGAGGCCAGATCGGTTTTGTCCTCTTGTTGTCTCCCGACAAGGCAAAGCGAGCCTATAAGATTGACGGACAATTGCATTTCGCCAAGCACGAAGGCGGCATTCTGTATAAGGATGGTAACAGGATAGTAGAGGAATACTGGCACGAAACTGATGATAGGGTAGAGGTTCGCAAGATTCGTGAGGCTGATTCGCCTCGTGAGGTTGTCAAGGGAAAGCAGAAGGTTGCGGCTATGCCTGAGGATAGCGACTTTGACAAAGCCGCTGTCTATGTAATAGATGTAGATTCCGCGCTCGCCTCTTCTGCTGATAGTGCTTTCTTGAAGATTGACTATGCAGCCGATTGTGCGCGTGTCTATGCTGACGGCAAACTCGTGCAAGATAATTTCTGGAACGGTAAGCCGATGCTTGTGCGTATCTCTGACCTTATCGGAAAGCGTGTGGAACTTCGCGTCCTCCCTCTCCGTAAGGATGCCCCTATCTATCTCCAGAAAGAGCAGAAAGTCATTCTTGAAGCTTCAGAAAACGCCCTTCTCACGCTCACAAAGGTTAGCATCGTTAAGAGGATCACAATTCCATTCCCTAGTTGATTATCTACTTATCCTGACGTGAGTTCGACGACCTGTTTCTGCGAAGAACTTGCTTTAGCTTGTTGAGCCTTGCGAAAAGATTAAACGCAGAGACGCAAAGACGCAGAGCTTTATAAAAACTTCGCGACTTTGCGTCTTAGCGTTTTGATATAACGTGAGTTCGGCAAATTACCTGTTCAGAAGAACAGCTTCACTAATTCCCAAGCAAGTCCCTTGTAAGTCCTATGTACCTCCTATGATCCTATAGTTCTGGAACGGACTTACAACGGACCTGTAACGGACTTACAACGGACCTGAGAGGGAGGTGAAAATTTTTAACCTTCTTTCGTTATTTCCGCGTTCAGAATATTTTTTCGCGAGAGTTTTTAAATAGGGGGGTGCACTTTTGCCCTTTTTTAGGTATAATGCCCTGACAGTCAAGAGATAACGAAGCGTGCACCCCTCCCCTAAAGTGCACCTATGAAAAGAACGATACTAAGAAGGGGGTGCACGCAACGTAAATTACTGGTAATCAATAGGCAAAAGGGTAAAAACAAGCAAAAGTGCACCCCCCTATTTAAATTCTTCCAGTTTTTTTCAAGGTATAATCTCGACATTGCAAAATGTAAGGAATTACAATAATTACAATTACAATAACAATAAAAATGAGCTATACGCCCAAAAATCGCTCCAACAAAAAAAGAAGGGTATCACATTGCGTGATACCCTTCTGATTTAGATAATGGAAACTTTATCTAGAGCCTAATTGCATTATTCATAATCTTCTTCATCGTCAAAACAAGAAGAAGTTTCTTTTGCATCAAACGAGCCTGTGCCTCCAACATGAATATTGCTTGTATCTATAAGTAATGGGAGATTCATAGCTTCAACCGTTAGTTTCGGTTTGGTATATTTCTTTCTCATACTTCTGTTTATTTAACAACAAACTTCTTTCCATTCTTTACGTATATGCCCGGCTTCAGATTATTCTCATTAACCTTTCTGCCGTTCAAGTCGTAAACCGGTGATTTATAGTTGGTCATTTGTAGTTCTTCCACACTAGTTGTTTCACCTTCCTTGTCAATAACATTGATGGTGATTGTTTTGGCTGCATTACTTGCATTGTAAGAAGAATTACGAGACTCTACCTTCATATACCATCGATAAGGCTTTAGGTCATTAGAACCGTCACTCTGAATTAGCTCTCCACCACCCATAGCGTAAAACTTGTTTGCAATCATAGTTGCAGAAGGAATGGCATTGTAAGTGCCTGTAAATGTGTATTTAGCGATAGTGGTAGAGCAATCCACACTATTCTCCTCAGCCGGATATAGAGTTGCATTGCTAACAGATAATGTCTTCTCGCCAGTTGTCTTTGCCTTGATTAGGTAAGGCATATTTGGAGTTGTTGAGCCGCTCTTTATCTTGATGACATCCATTATTGTCTCGTCAATAACACCATCGTCATCCTTATCCGACTGACGAATACCATTGATATAAGCAATCTCAAAGTCATCCTTCCAATCTTCATATTTCAAAGAGAATGGAATATACAGAGCTTGCCAAGAGGTGTTGTTGAAAGTACGAGTATAAGAGATTTTACATCCATTAAGCTGTGAATTGTTGTTATATGGTGTGCCGTCTTTTAGAACATTATCTGTAATTGCTGGATCTAACGCATCCTCCACTATAGTGAATTTATTCCAACCATCTACAGCCTCGTATGCAGCTTTACAGCCAGGAAGAACATGGAGAGTTCCATAAGTAGAAAATGACTCCATACCATATTCTGGATAATAATATATTGTTGGTGGGATTTTTGCCAGAACTGTTACAGAAGTAAGAGCAGAACATTCGTCATTTCCTAAACTTCCAAATGCATTCGTGTCAATATACGTCACCTTATCACCGATAGTAACGGATTTTAGATTAGTGCACCCTTCGAAAGTACCGTAATTAATCATCGTCACAGAGTTTGGGATGACAATTGATTCCAATTTTGTACATCCAGAGAAAGCCTGGTTTCCTATTGTAGTCACAGAGTTTGGAATAACAATTGATTCCAAATTTGTGCATCCAATGAAAGCCTGGTTCCCAATTCCTGTTACAGTATTGGGGATAACAGTATTCTTACACCCAGCAATCAGAGTGTTTGATGAAGTTTCTAGTATTGCATTACAATTATCTCGACTATCATACATTGTATTCCCCTCCTCTACAACAATAGAGGCGAGTTCTGGACAACGATAAATAGGTGAACCATCCATTTGGACCACAGTTTTAGGAATCTTAATAGAGGTGATATCTAAATAATTGAAAGCACCTTTTGCAATACTCTTCACAGATTTAGGGAAAGTAGTATTCTTACATGCTACGACCATTTCATCCTTATCAGTAAGGATAATAGCATTACAGTTATCTCTGCTGTCATACACGGTATTCCCCTCTTCCACAGATATAGAAGTGAGACCTGAGCAAATGGTGAAAGCATCAATTCCTATGTCCGTCAACGAACTTGGAATATTAATCGATGTTAGACTATAACAAGCATAAAACGCTTGATTCCCAATACTTGTAACTGACTCTGGTATATTAATTGAGGCAAGATTCGAACAACAAAAGAAGGCATAATCGCCTATACTTTCTACCGAGTTTCCCAAAATGACAGAAGTAAGGCCTGAGCAACAAAAGAAAACATCTTTTTCTATACTTGTCACAGAATTAGGAATCGTAATGGACGTTAGTCCATAGCAATTATTGAATGCATTCCATTCTATTCTCTCAACGGAATTTGGAATTGTGACAGAAGTCAAATCAGTACAATTAGAAAAGGCCTTTTCACCAATATATGTCACATCGTAGGTTACATCGTTATAGACAATTGTTGACGGAATAGTAATAGAGCCGGAATACTTGTCAGCCTTAGCAGTAACGCCTGCATTTTTTGACCATTCTGTCAACTCATAGCAAATGCCATCAATCTCAACACTCGCAAAACTTGCGACTGACACTAACCAAGTCAGCATCAGCATCATTAATTTCTTGTAAATAGTTGTAATCATAATTTTGAATTTTTATTTCTTTTAAAATACTTTTCTGAAGCTATTTCAAACAAACATAAACCTTATCGCCCACAAAAATACACATTTTTTATCACTCTGCCAAATATTTGCGAGAAAAAGAGTATTTCTCACCAGCACTCTGTTTCATCTGCAATCTCAGGGCATGTTTCTGCCTTGTATTCAGGATTCTTGCCATTCTTGCGTTGCTGTTTGTAGTCATCAAGGAGCCTGACAGCGTATTTGCCAAGGAATGTGATGGCAATAAGGTTGCACGATGTCATTATAACCATGAAGAAATCAACCAAAGCCCATACGATGTCGATAGTCATCAGAGAACCGAAGAATACTATTATGCCAAGGATAACTCTGTAGCCCTGAATGGCTGCCTTGGTATAGCTCTTGCCATTACATAGGAAGGCAACATTGCACTCTCCATAATAATAGTTGCCTATCACACTTGAGAATGCGAAGAATAATATGGCAATAGCGATAATGGTCTTTCCTATTTCGCCGATATGCGAAGACAGGGCCACCTGAGTAAGTTCAATTCCGTTTTGCCCACAGTTGTAAAGACCAGAACAGAGGATGATGAAAGCCGTACATGAGCATACGATCAAGGTGTCGGTAAAAACGCCCAGGGTTTGGATAAGCCCCTGTTTTACAGGATGGCTCACATTAGCCGTGGCTGCAGCATTAGGAGCACTTCCCTCGCCTGCCTCATTACTGAATATTCCGCGTTTGAAGCCCATAGTGATGGCTGCACCAATTGTTCCACCAACAGCCTGATCAAGTCCGAAAGCACTCTTCACGATAAGGCTTAATACCGACGGAATCATTGTAATGTTCGTTATTATAATCCAAATGGCTATGGCAAGATATCCTAACGCCATGACTGGTACAATAACAGAACACACCTTTGCTATACGTTGAATGCCGCCGAATATTACTGCTATCGTTATTGATGTTAGGGCAATAGCCATTATCTGGGGTGAAAAGCCGAAAGCCTGAGTAAAGGCAGAGGATATGGTGTTAGCCTGTACCATATTGTTAGTAAGGCCAAACTGTCCTATGCTTGCAATAGCGAAGATACACGCAAACCAATGCTTGTGCAATCCCTTCATTATATAATATGCTGGACCTCCTATGAACGAGTCCTCTCCGCGAGTTTTGAATAGCTGCGCAAGAGTACATTCCACAAATGTATTCACGCTACCTATAAGTGCCATTACCCACATCCAGAAAATAGCGCCGGGACCACCTATTACTATAGCCGTAGCAACACCGGCAAGGTTTCCTGTACCTACTCGCGATGCCAACGATACGGTGAAAGCCTCAAAGCTGCTAACCCGCTTTGCCTTTTTACCGTTTACTTTTGGATCATCACCGCTATTGAAGAGAAGACGGAACATTTCGCCGAACATGCGAAACTGCACGCCGCGTGTGCGGAATGTGAACCAAATTCCGGTTATTGAGAGAATTGCGACCATCAATCCGCCAAGGGGGTCGTTGATTGCGTTTAGGAGGTCAGTAATTTGTTTTTCCATATTTGGGTGCAAAATTAATAAAAAATGCCGTAAATTGCAACATTGAAATAGCAAAAACGGTGTGTGAATTGTACACTTCAATATTTTTTTAAACGAAAATATGTATTTTTTTCAAAAAAAAATTTTGTGCGTTGTGCTTTTTTTCGTATCTTTGCAACATGAAAACCAAACAAAAGGTTTTCCGATAAAGGTTTAGATTAAAAGTAAGTAAGATTTAGTTAGTAATACAGAATTTGTTAGTAGTAGTATTGGTTAATAACCTTACTAATTTCTATGAAACAACACTCTTGAAAAAAATCAAGGAAAAGAAGGAAGCGGTATCCCATTGCGAAATGGAGTACCGCTTATATTTTGTGCCAGGACCCTCTCCCTGCTCCCCCTTAAAGGGGGGAGAGCCGGAGTGCAGAAAAGTCTCCCTTTAAGGGAGATTTAGAGGGTCGTTTACAGAAACGCATACTTTAGCACGAATAGCACAGCAAGTATGCACATTCCGATATTCAGTTCTTTCCAGCGACCTGCAAGAATCCTTATCGCAACGTAGGTGATGAGGCTCAGTAGTATACCGTCGGAGATGCTGTATGTGAGAGGCATTACTGAAATGCACACAAAGCATGGAATGGCATTGGCATAGTCGGTGAAGTTCACCTTACGTATGTCGTGCATCATCATCACGCCCACGAGGAACAGGGCAGGAGCAGTTGCCTCTGAAGGTATTGCAAGGAATACAGGTGCAAGGAACAGGGCAAGTGCAAAGCATACTGCAGAGGAAATTGAGGTCAAGCCTGATCTGCCACCTACATTCACACCAGAAGCACTCTCTACGTATGTTGTAACGGTAGAAGTTCCGAGCATAGCACCTACGGTTGTACCTACGGCATCAGCCATGAAAGCCTTGCCAAGACGTGGGATATTACCATTCTCGTCCACCATTCCTGCGCGGTTGCTAACGCCAATAAGCGTGCCAATTGTATCGAACATATCAATGAAAAGGAAGGTGATCACGCAGATTACCATATCCACAGACAATATGCTGCTCCACTCAAACTTCATAAGAATAGGTGAGATGGAAGGAGGAGTGTCAAGTAATCCTGTGAAATTAGTCACACCGAGGGGAATACCGATGATTGTTGTTGCGAGGATTCCTATCAATAATGCGCCTACCACGTTTCTTACCAACAAAACAGAGGTCAGCAGAATGCCGAAACAAGCAAGGAGTACGGCTGGAGAATGTAGGTCGCCCAAGGTTACGAGCGTAGCATCACTTGCACTTACTATTCCTGCATTCTTCAAACCGATGAATGCGATGAAAAGTCCTATGCCCGGCGATATGGCACGACGGAGGATAAGCGGCATGGAATCAACGATTTTCTGTCTTAGTCCTGTAATGGTGAGAAGGATGAATATGACACCCTCAAGGAATACGGCTGTCAAGGCAAACTGCCAAGTGTAGCCCATTGTCAGGACTATTGTGTATGCAAAGAAAGCATTCAATCCCATACCAGGAGCCAATACGAAAGGCAGTTTAGCGTAGATAGCCATAACTGCTGTGCCCACGATGGCAGACAGAATAGTGGTTGTAAACACAGCTCCCTTGTCCATACCCGCATTTCCAAGGATGCTTGGGTTTACGGCAAGGATATATGCCATGGTCAGAAACGTGGTGATTCCGGCGATAATCTCCTTCTTCACCGTCATGGTCTTTGGATCAAATCCGAAAATCTTTTGAAGCATACGAGAGTTGTGTTATAGGTTAAACTTCACGGCAAGTGTAGGGTTGATGAAGAAACTCTTGTCGTTTGCGAAATTATATACGAAGTTATTGCTAATCTCGACCTCAGAGCCAACGGAAAACTTTGGCGAAATGTTCCACCAGATCTGAGGCTCGCTAAGAATAATGAGTTTGCCATGATGATTAGCACCTTCACCTCGCCAGAAATCGATGAAACCGGAGAAAGTGCAGGCTTTATTAGCAAATGTGGTGCTCCAGACACCTGTCAGCTGGAATGATGCGTATGCGTCAATGCCACCTGACTGCTTGAAGAACTGCTTGTACATAGCCTGAACGGAGTAGGTAGTGGAGAAATCGGCATTATGACCGTTCCAGGCACCACCGAAGAGGGCGGCCGACTGATAAGAGCCTGCTCTTCCCATACCACCATTGAATTCCACGTGTGCAGCAAACGAAGAGGATTCTGTCGCCTTGGCAATGTTGAATTCACGGCTTACCTCGGTATATGCTCCCATCACACCGTCCTTGTCAAGGTCGAGGTCAACGAAATAGAACCAAGAGCCGAGGTCGTCGGCAGAGAAATGCTCGAATGTAGCGGTCACATCCTGTCTGCCTTTTTCTTCTGTAGAATAGATGTGGCGACCGAAATCATAGTGCAGCTGGAAATTCTGCGCACTTGCGCCGACAGCCGTCAATGTTGTCAGGAAAAATAAAATAATAGATTTTTTCATAATTATTATATATATGATTTTGTGTGCAAAGATACTTATTTTCTTTCAGAATCTTTAAATTTTTACGTGGAAACTACCAAACATTATGCATCTTCTATGATTTGAGCGACTTTTTGCTATTTAGATATACAATAATCGACAAAGAAATATGTATTTTTTAACGTTGCAAAATTTGGTGGATTGCGAAAAAAATTGTAATTTTGCACCAGTTTATTCAGGGTGGGGGTAGCAAATAGTTGCCAACATAAAACTTATGATAGTAATAACATATTGAAAATGAAGAATGTACTGACATGTATCTTGTTTCTCTTGTGCGTAATGCCAATCTCTGCTCAGAGGAACAAGAAGCTGGAAACTAAGGCAAAAACTTATGCAGAGAAATATGAAAGGGTGGGTAACGAACTGACAATATCATTTGTCGAGGAAAACATCCCGATGTCAAGGCAGGAGATTTATTCAGTTTTCCCTGCTTTGCTTGATAAGCAGTTCAAGATTCACGACGATGAAATCGAGTCACGCGATGCGCTGGGCAAGTCTGTCAAGTGCTCACTCACTCGTAAGGTCATAAATACAGGAAATATCGATATCATTAGCAATTTCAAGATGAAGCTTGATGCTAAGGACGGTAAGGCTCGAATCAGCATACAGACCGATGGCTATAGCTATTATGAAAATGCTAAGAAGAGAGAAGAGGAGCCAGTCTGCTCACGACCACCATTCGTGGAGTTGGAAAGCAACTCGGAAAAGGGCATGAAGCTTAATGAGTTCTATTATGATACATTCTTGCATTTGGATAAGGACATAGAGGACATCATAAAGAATTTCTGCGAGTACTGGCAAAAAGTAAGGAAATAATCCTGCGATTATCAGGCAATATCACAAACAATCACAACAGATTGTAATAAATCTCTCAAAAAGTTTGCAGATTACAAAAAAAGTTGTACCTTTGCACCCGCATTTGAAGAACGAGGTCTTCTCGTGACTGAAAAATGCCATATCACATCTTTAAGGGTAGGTAGGTAAGTGGTTAAAACGGGCAGACTGTAAATCTGTTGCTTTGCGGCTTCGGCGGTTCGAATCCGTCCCTGCCCACAAAGAGTGGTAAAGAAAAGTCTTATTGGAGAGGTGGCGGAATTGGTAGACGCGCTACTTTGAGGGGGTAGTGTCAATTGTGACGTGGGAGTTCGAGTCTCCTCCTCTTCACATACATGAAGACGATATGAACGGTTCGTGATACATTAGTATCGTCGGACCGTTCTCTTTTTTTATCTGTATTTCCTTCGTTTTTCACTTGCGAAACAGATACTTTGCAGTTAGTGTTTTTCTTGCTGGGGTACCAACTGATAGTCAGATTATCTATGCTATAAAAAATAGAAATACCAGCTATATAAAATATAGCTCATATGCGACGTATAACATGTAAATAAAATAAAGTAGTAACGAACAAAAAAAGGGAAGAAAAATTTGCATTATTACTCAAAAATATTTATTTTTGCAGTCACAATCCTAAAATAATTCCAATAATGAAGAAACCTAAAATCATAACTCATAGAAGTAATATTGCTAGACTCTTTGCAACAAACATTCTGTGGACGAAGAAAAGTCTTCTTACCGTGGTGTTTGCTGTTATAATTCTACTCCCAATATTAGCACAAAATAAACGCGCTTTAATAGTTGGTATATCATTGTATAATCCACATAATATTAAATCTAGTGAAATGTGGAATAATATTCATGGTGCAAATGATGCAAAACTTATAAAGGAAACATTAAGGAAACAAGGATTTAAAATCAATACAATAGAAGACTGCAAAGCTACGGCTCAAAACATAAGAAACGCGTTTTATAAACTTATACAAGAAACACAATCTGGTGATTTGGTATACATTCACTTTTCTGGGCATGGACAAGCTGTAGAAGATATAAACGGAGATGAAAGCGATGGTTGGGATGAAGCAATCATACCAATTGACGCAAATCCCGAATATTCTCCTGAATTGTATAAGGGAGGTAATCATATATTGGATGATGAGCTTCATGAATTCTTTAGGTCCTTAAGAAAAAAAATTGGTCCCCAAGGGATAGTCTATGCAATCATAGATGCTTGTCATGCAGGTTCTATTTATCGAGGAGATGAAGTGGAAGACACTATATATGCTAGAGGAACAAATAAAGGTTTTACATTCTCAGGCAAAAGATATAGTCCTCGTATAGACAAGAGAGGGAACATCCTTGTAGAAAAAGGAGAAAAGCTATCTGATATCACAATTATTGAAGCGTGTCGTTCTTATGAAGTCAATACAGAGATTAAGCAAAATGGGGAGTATTTTGGCCCACTCTCATACTATGTTCACAAAGTTTTATCTACACATTCTCTTTCAAAGGACACTGTATGGAGTCGTATTGTCGCCAATTTAATGGACATGGATAAACGACTTATTAAACAACATGTTGTAATAGAAACGACAAAATGAAATTATTTTTTTTCAAGAAAACTTCTACAGAAGTTCAAATTAATAGAATCTTAAAAGAATTTAGAGAAAAGACACTTGCATATCTTTCCTCAAATTTTTCTATGTCAATTGATGATTGTCAGGATGTTTTTCAAGAATCTTCCATAATCTTATACCAACAGGCAGTAGAGGGGAAACTTGATAACATCAAATCATCTCTATATACATATTTTGTTGGTATTTGCAAAAATAAAGCCTACGAAAATATAAGAAAGAACAGCAAAATTGTTAACCTTTCATTTGATATAGGAACTAAAGAAGAGGATCTTAATATGATTCGAGTTAATAATATCCTCACCATTATAGATGACAATGAAGTTCGTAGAAAAGAAAAACAGAATCAAGTACAAAAGATTGTTGCAGACCTTCCAAGTCCATGCTATGAACTTCTTTGGGGATTCTATCGTGATTCACTATCTATAAAAGAACTCACAAAAATGTTCAATTACTCTAATGAGAATACACTTAAGGTAACCAAACATCGGTGTTGTGAGAAATTCCGCAAAAGATATAACGAACTAAAAAGCAATTTCTAATAATGAAATAATTATAAACATCATGCTAGATAAGAACTCTGATAATCTCATTGACAATGAGACAAGAATAGACAGGTATATGAAAGGCCTGATGACAATTGAGGAGGAATCCGCATTTGTTGATGATCTCAAGTCTGACGAGCAACTTCGTACCCAAACAGAATCTATTGCTCAACTTATTAAGGCGATGAATGTGGTTGGAGAAGGTCGTGACAAGGTAATAATCAGTCAGCTAAAAGAGGTAAAACACACATCTCATAATAGAATTTATTGGGCTATTGCTGCTTGCATTCTATGTTTCTGTATATTGAGTATAAAAGGATATGACTATATGAATGTCACAAGTCTTGGTGACAACTATTGTGGTACATTCCCAATTTCTGATATTATAAGAGGAACTCAAAATCAAAATACTGTAGAGCAACTTAAAGAACTCTTTTCAAATATCGAAGAAGGAAAAGAAATAGCCAGCAGTCTAGCCCAACTATCCATTCTGTGGCAAGAGTCTCAGAGTGAAATATATAATGATTATACTGATTATTCTCCCTACATAGGCTGGTATCTCGCTGTTGGATATCTGAAAAACTATGATAAACAAAGCGCAAAAGATATACTCCAAAAGATGAAGGAACAATATCCTGCTAATACAGCCATTGGAGAAAAAGTTCGTGAACTTTTAAATAAAATTTAACGAAACATGCTACGATATTGCATAGTCTTATTAACAATCTTCACATCGTTAAATGTGAAGGCTAATGATTGGATACCTTCGTCTGACACACTCTCTCTAATAAACGAACAAATTAAAAGAAACGAAATATCATTAGCAATTAGTTATCTTCCTAGAGTTCTCGCCTACATGGATGATAAACCTGAGAATTTCATAGATTCTGCTTATGTTCAGATTTCTATGGAATTAGCTATTGCATACCAAATGACTGGCGACATACAATCAAGTGATAAGGCTGTGGATAACGCATCATTAGCGCTAGAGAAGCGAGGTATTAATAAGATTTTTTCTGAATTTGAGTTTGTTTCTGGTATAAGACAATACCAATTTAGAAATTATGAAAAAGCCCTTAAGCATTTCACATTAATAAAAGATAGAGAAAAGTTCAACTATCAAAATAGTAATTATCTTTCGTTAATAAGTATTATAGTAAGTTGTTATGCATCATTAAATGATACTTTAAGAGGCTACCAATGCATAGAGGAAACATTAGAAATTTTCCGCATGTATGGAACAAATTACAATTCCTTGTCAAAAGTACAGTTTTTATCAAACAGTGGAACTTTTCTTGCTGAACATGGAAGGGAACAAGACGGAATACAATTAATTAAAAATGCCTATGACATTGCATGTGCAGATTCATCATGCAATGGTTTTTATAATAGGTTAATAATTAATCTCGGAACTTATTCTTTAAACAAAGAAGATTATAAAAAAGCAGATTTTTATTATAGAAGTGCAAAAGAAGATATATTAAATACAAATGAGAGATACGAACTGCTCAATGGACTTTTTCTTTTAAGCTATTATGTTGACAAAGAACAAGAAACATGCAAATATGCATCAGAATATTGTGAAAATCTTCGCAAACAAATCATAAGTCTATTTCAGAATTATTCCCTATTAACATTGGATAATTATTGGGATAATTATTGTACGCAATTGAAAGTCTATATGGGGGCTTTGCATAAATACAAATATTGTGCACAGTTAAACTCTATGTGTTACGATAATGCTTTGTTTATTAAAAGTCTGCCATATAATATAAAATCTCATCATAGGAAATATATAAATACGCATCCAGAGATAAAGAAAATCTCGGATCAAATAAAAAAAATACGTCAATTATTGTTTTTTTCAGATATAAGTAGTCAATATATAGATGAATATAGAGACTCTATAAGCAATTTAGAAGAAACAATGTTGAATATTCAAGATGCAGACCACGAATCTCTATATACGCCAATATTTTGGAAGGATGTCAAAAATGCTATAACTAAAGATGAAGTTGCTATAGAAATTATATCGTCTGCTGGTTTTTATTGCAGTAAAGAATCTCCAAAACTTAAACTTGGTGCATTGATTGTCTATAGTGATAGTGACGCACCGCAATATATCGAATTATGTGATAATGATTTAATGCAAGATGCGATTTCAAATTCATATGCACATAATGAGATGGGCATAAACCAACTATATACCTTCAATGGCAAATTCACTTTGTTTAATCTCTTATGGAAAAACATAGAACCTTGTGTAAAAAACAAGAAGAAAATATACATTTCTCCCACACTATCAACCCAAAATATTAACTGGGGATTTATTCCATGTCCAGATGGGAAATATCTTAATGATAAATACGAAATTCATCATTTATCTACAACGGCATCTCTTTTAAACAGAGAAATCTCAAGACATAAGACCGTGGCCATTTTTGGGGATATGAATTATAGTCAAGAACGTGGATGTGGAACTGAACCTATGTTACGTGGAATGATAGAGGAATACGAAAAAAATCGTGGCAATTTTCTGAATTTAAATTATACGAAAGAAGAAATAGTTTCTGTAAGAAATATATTGACAGAAAGCGGGCTTGACATTTCTGTGTATTCCAAAGATAATGCTAACGAAAACTCGTTTAGGTCATTGGATGAGCACTCTCCTTCTATTATACATATTTCATCTCATGCTTACTATTTGGTTGGTTTCGATAAATTTAATGATTATTTCAATAGATTGACTCCATTGATATCAAGGGATGAAAATATGATAAGGAGTGGTATTTTATTCAATATGGCAAATAATGCTCTGAACTCTATTTCATTGTCTGATGTAACAACAGATGGAGTCTTGACTGCAGAAGAAATATCTACTATGGATCTATCAAATACAGATATGGTTGTAATCTCAGCGTGTGAGTCAATGATCGGATGTTCAAACGAAGGGTTGGGAGGTTTACCTAAAGCATTTAAACTAGCAGGAGTACGTTCAATATTAGGAAGTTTATGGAAAGTATCTGATAGTGTAACATCTTTGTTAATGAATGAATTCTATCAAAACCTAAACAAAGGCCTTAGTAAAAACGAGTCTCTTATCCGCGCACAATATAAAGTAAGAGAACTCTATCCAGATCCATACTATTGGGCCGCATTTATACTTTTAGACTAGCCTCTATTGACTTTATTTTATACAGAAATCTTATAGACAAGCAACATTTTTGTTGTTTGTCTATTTTTTTTCTCTTTTTTTTCAGTATTCATGTAACCTTTTCTGGGTTGTCGACATTAAGGATAAACAATAACAAATTAAAAATTTTTGAATTATGAAACAGAACATGACAAATGAAGAAATTAGAGAGTTCAACGAGAAAGTCAAATATAACGAAAGCGGTTTTAGCTGGTTCGTTGATTTGCTTAGTTGTATGATAGCATGGCCAATGATTGTTTTGGTTATATATCGGCGCTGTAAATACAATACAAAGATAGAGATATAGTTAAAACAACAAATAAGTATAAAATAAAAATCTTGAAAAATGGACAATAGTATAATAGTAATCATCGCCTTTGCTGTAGTCGTTGTGGGTTTAGCAATCGCTGCAGAACTCATCTTGACAATAATAGGTGGCATTATTGGTATGGTTGTATTCTTCATACCAGGAATATTGATAGCATGTGGAGCAAAAAAGTTTGGTCTAAATGATGGAGTATGTGCCTTAGCGGGATTTGTATGGATTATCTTCGCTTGTGTAATGGTGTCAAAAGTTATAGGGTAGTGAAATTCCGTTTTCCTATTTCCCCAATCCCAGGTGAAAGATATAAAGAACAGATTGATAGATTAACAACAAATACTAATAATTACAGAATTATGGATTGCACAGTAGTGAATATAGTACAAGGAATTGTAAATACAAACAAGCGTAATGATGGCTGGACAGAGTTGGCATGTTTAGGAGTTGCGTTATCCAATAAAGGTGTAAACATTAAAGATTACGGTTATACAAAACTCAAGTCTTTTTTCGATTCAATGCCTGATACGTTCACAATTACTACTGATTCAAAAACCAGCTTACCATTGGTTAAATGTGCTAGTAGCGATTTTGAAACAGAAACCACAACCGTTCCTTGTGTTGACCATGGAAGGGTTCAGAAGCCTATACAACTTACAAAATGGGCATGTATTAATCAAAGAGAAGCAATAGATGCGCTCAAAGAAATTTCTTTAAAAGAGTGTTGGTCTTATAAGACAAAAGATGAAAACTATCCTTCTCCAATTCTTGCAAAGTACCTTAAGTGGACTTTTGTGAAGATTCTTAGAGAGAACAAGATTCTGTATGCCAACAAATATGCAGCATTCAATACAGGTTTGGTAGATAAGTTTTATAAACCAATTTACGCTTTATTCGAGAAAAATCGTATTCCAATGCAGCCATGGTATTTCAAGTCATTTTGTGTTGCAGGGAGTAGTTGTGTTGCATCTCGTATTTTGACAGACAATTTTTCTGTTTTACCACAGCGTGCAACTTATATAACAAATTATGACGATATCATATTTGACTGTTCTCTTCCTATAGATGTAAATTGGGATCATATTATTTTAGAAAATATTGATAGACTTCCCAATGATTTTCTTAGACAGGTTTGCCTCGGACTTATTGAGATTCGTGATAACGAAAGCATAAAAAATGAGTCGGGAAAACATTATTACGAAGAATTGAAGTCTGTGCTTCATAATAATCCTAATAGGTTGGCAATGCTGTCCAATTTACTTAACGCTGCTGTTGAAGTTGCAAAACTGAGAGTAGAGTGGAACTATAAGACTGCTATTCCAATATATTATCCTACGGATGATAAGATACATCTGATCCTTCCATTAGCTTTGGATTACAATGAACCTGATAAAATATCTTTAGCGTTGGTAATGACAAAAACACCATCAAAAAGATATCGAGCCGTTACGATTCTCACGTTGGATATGGCATATACAAATGCGAGATTGGTAACAAAGCCATCTAGCGACTGGCTTAATGCAGAAGCCATTCATACTGCAAATAATGAATAATCACCAAATTTTAATTTAAATTATAATATGAAATACAATACAAATCTTGAGAATGTTTTCAATAACACAAGAATGCTTATTAGCAACATATCCGCATCAACTCTTTTGATAGAGGAAATGGAGATATATGGATATGTGACAGATGAAATGGTCGACAAATTTGGGGATTCTAACATGATAAATCTTGATGGTTCCAACAGGATTGTATGTTCTGACAGAATCTTCCAACTTCAGCCTGTAATTGAAAATACATGTTATGGATCATCAATTAAATCGATTGGCATAACTATCCCAATTTTTAAATCTGCTAAAAAAGAGGAAGAAGATATGTGCATTCCTCTAAAGCAAATATATGTTCCTTCACTTGTCTCAAATCCACTTTACATAGCTATCAGATCAAGAACAAAGAATGGAATTTGTGAAGTAAATGAATATAAGTTGTCGAAAAACAAAATGCCAGACAATATTATTGTTGTAGAGAAAGAAGCTTATTACAAGACAACTGTAGGCGAAATCATTTGTAGGGACAAATATGGCAATATCAAAGGTGTATGTAATAATATCATGGCTGTATGCCGATACATCAATCAAACTACAGGTTCCATGAACTATACCATATTACCTTTAGAAGATATATATGTTAAATCAGATATATATTCATAGGAGGATAGATTATGGCACAGACATATATACAGGAACTGTCAGACAGGTTTGAATTCGGTAAGTATAGAGGATGCTCTTTAAGCGAAGTTATGGATTGTAATCCTTCTTATGTCAGGTGGGTGTTGAGGAATATAGATGATAGTATATTTTATATTTCTCGTAATGCAATAGATGAAATGAAGAAAATATATCCAGATTTCGTAATTGATGAAGGCCTCGCACAAATACTTGAACAAAAATCTCATTCAGATGAATCTGAGGAATATTACGAAGATGATGGTTCGGAGTCATGTTCTCCTTACTACGAAGAACCAACATACGATAGATATAATGGTTCCTACGCGCAGGATGAGATGGGATATAGTGATGAAGATATTGATATAATATTTGATGGAGATCCTGATGCATATTGGAATATAGACTAAAATGGCACATATCTAAAAAATGGTTTGCGCACAAGAACAAAAGAATAGTATAGTAATGTATATAGTTCGGATACATTTTACGATTTCCGGCTGACTTATTGCGAGTACGCTCTAAATTACTGAGAATAAGTACCTTTGCAGATTTGCAACATAAAATGCTCTGTTTCCTGAATGTAACAATGCACTATTGCGCAAATGTAAAAAGTGTAGCATGTTATAAATCACTAACTTTATGAAACAATAATTTGTATGAATCTCGGGAAAAGTTTATAACTTTGCACTCAGAAAAGGTAAACATTTAGCGTTTGTTTATATCATGACAGATCGAAAAATATGGTTACAATCATTGTGAAAACTGAATTGTAAGACAAAGAAATACAATTGAGTGTTTAGCTTAGACGGTACAAAAATTGTATTAATGGGATTAACGCAAGGCGCAAGGTCAATGTCAGCGAAAGCTGGTGTTGACTTTGTTCTTTTATTGTGTACTAAGTCCATTCCCCTTTTCCTGTTCTTTTTCTCGAACAGCGACACTTGTCCCTTGCAAGTGATTCCGTTGCCATTCCGCTCTTCCTCCGAACCAAACCCGATGATAATACCATTATAATACCATTATATTACCATAATAATACCATAATATTACCATTAACTATGGTATTTTAATGGTATCTTAATGGTAATTTAATGGTAATTACATCGGAGGAAGAGTTTAGGTGCTTGAATTTGTGTTCTTGGTGTGCTTGTGGGATGGCTTTTATTGATGAATGTATAGAAACTTATGTGTGGAAACCTGACTTTATACTAAAATGAGCGATTTTTTTCAACTTTTTCAAGGAAATATTTGGAAAATCCATAAAAAATGTGTAACTTTGCACCTGTTCAGTGGAATGAGAGGCTCACCGAGATGAGCTTCTCATTCTTGTTTTATTACTTAAATTGAGAGAATGATAGACAAGAACGTCGTTAAGACAGTAGTTGAGGAATGGCTCCAGGACAAGGAGTATTTCCTGGTTGACATTGAGGTCAGCACAGATGACCGTATCGTAGTGGAGATTGACCATGCTGATGGTGTGTGGATTGAGGATTGTGTGTCCTTGAGCCGTTTCATCGAAGAACACCTTAACCGTGATGAGGAAGACTATGAGCTTGAGGTGGGAAGTGCCGGTATTGGTCAGCCATTCAAGGTAGAGCAGCAGTATATAAACTGCATCGGTAAGGATGTGGAGGTGCTTGCGGCCGACGGAAAGAAGGTCGTGGGTGTGCTGAAATCGGTTGATGGCAGGAAGTTCGTCGTTACTGTCAGCGAGAAGCAGACTGTAGAGGGCAAAAAGCGCCCGCAGCTCGTTGAGGTGGAGAAGGCATACTCCATGGACGAGGTGAAATACTGCAAATACTTGATAAATTTTAAATAAAATATATAATGGCAAAGAAAGATGCAATTTTACAGCCAAATATGATTGAGACGTTCAAGGAGTTCAAGGACACCAAGAACATCGATCGTACTACTTTGGTTAGTGTGTTGGAAGAAAGTTTCCGTAATGTCATTGCGAAGATCTTCGGTAGTGACGAGAACTTTGACGTAATCGTGAACCCAGACAAGGGTGACTTCGAGATCTATCGTAACCGCGTTGTCGTTGCTGACGGTGAGGTGGCAGACGAGAACAAGGAGATAGCTCTCACAGAGGCTCAGAAGATAGAGGCTGACTATGAGGTTGGCGAGGACGTATCAGAGCGTGTTGATTTCGCTAAGTTCGGTCGTCGTGCTATCCTTAACCTTCGTCAGACACTTGCAAGTAAGATTCTCGAGCTTGAGCACGACAGTCTTTACAATAAGTACAAGGATCGTGTAGGCGAGATTATCTCAGGTGAGGTTTACCAGACTTGGAAGCGTGAGGTCCTCATTGTTGATGATGAGAACAACGAGCTTATCCTTCCAAAGGCAGAGCAGATTCCACAAGACCAGTACCGTAAGGGTGAGACCGTTAAGGCTGTCATCCTTCGTGTTGATAACGAGAATAACAATCCGAAGATCATCCTTTCACGTACAAGCTCACTCTTCCTCCAGCGTCTTCTTGAGGCTGAGGTTCCTGAGATTGCAGAAGGCCAGATAGCAATCCGTCGTATTGCTCGTCTCCCGGGAGAGCGTGCAAAGATCGCGGTTGAGAGTTTCGACGATCGTATTGATCCTGTTGGAGCCTGCGTAGGTGTTAAGGGTAGTCGTGTGCATGGTATCGTTCGTGAGCTCTGCAACGAGAACCTTGACGTTATCAGCTATACAGCTAATACAAAGCTCTTCATACAGCGTGCCCTCGCTCCTGCACGTATCAACAGTATCGTGCTCGACGACGAGAACCACAAGGCAGAGGTTTACCTCTCGCCAGAGGAGGTAAGTCTTGCCATCGGTCGTGGCGGTCAGAACATCAAGCTCGCTTCAATGCTTACAGAATATACAATTGATGTATATCGTGACCTCGGTGAGGATGGTAACGTGGATAGCGATGATATCTATCTCGACGAGTTCAACGATGAGATTGACCAGTGGGTTCTCGATGCTATCAAGGGTATCGGTCTTGATACTGCAAAGGCAGTTCTCAATGCTCCACGCGAGATGCTCATCACCAAGGCAGACCTTGAAGAGGAGACTGTTGATCAGGTGCTTGAGGTTCTGAAGGCAGAGTTCGAGAAGTAAGCCAAGGCTCTGCAAGTTACGGGTTACAAATTGCTAATTACTTAGTTACGCCTTTCTCCTTTGGGCAACAGCCTTTGGAAGAAAAAAGAAAAATAGATGAAGTAATACTGTAATTCGTAATACGACAATACACAAAGAAATGTAACTAAGTAATTAGTGATTTTGAAAATAGTAATATCATTA
Organism: uncultured Prevotellaceae bacterium; assembly: GCA_900315105.1. The sequence continues at coordinate 72,252 of OMXX01000004.1, forward strand.
GATGAGTATAAGATTAAATAAAGCAATACGTGAACTTAACATCGGCTTAGGAACTGCTGTTGAGTTTCTGGAGAAAAGGCCTGATCTGGGTGAGGTGAAGTCCGATCCTTCATGCAAGATTAGCGATGAGCAGTATAATGCTCTTTCTGCTGCTTTTGCCAAGGATAAGGAAGTCCGCACTCAGGCAGAGAAGCTATTCCAGAAGAAACCGAAAGAGCATAAGGATTCCAAGAAGGCCGAGGAGAAGAAAGCTGTTGAGGCTGCTCCGAAAGCTGAGGAGAAGAAGGAAGCACGTCAGGAGTTCAAACCTCTTGGCAAGATAGACCTTGACTCCCTTAACGGTAAGAAGAAGCCGGAGCCTAAGGTAGAGGAAAAGGCAGGGAAGAAGGCTGAGCCTGTAAAGGTTGAGAAGCCGGAGCCTGTCAAGGCTGAACCTGAGAAGAAGGAAGTTGCAAAGGCTGAGGCTCCAAAGGCTGAGCCAAAGAAGCCGGAGCCTGTAAAGGTTAAGGTTGATGACTATGTTGAGCAGGAGGTTGAGGTATTTACCACGAAGAACGAGCGTAAGATGCTTGGTCAGAAGATGAATGTGGTAGGTAAGATAGACCTTGACTCATTGAACCAGAGCACTCGTCCGAAGAAGAAGACCAAGGAGGAGCGTCGTAAGGAGCGTGAGGAGAAAGCTCAGCAGGCTCGTGACGCTCAGAAGGCAGCTAACGGCGAGAGGAAGAAGCGCAACCGCATGAACAAGGAGCGCGTCGATATCAATGCCGCAGCTAACCAGCCTCAGGGCAATGGCAAGAAGAATGGAAACAACCAGAATGGCCAGGGAGGCAAGAAGAATAAGAACAAGAATAAGAACAATAAACCTCAGGAGGTAAACGAAGAGGATGTAGCACGTCAGGTAAAGGAAACCCTCGCACGTCTGACTTCTAAGTCAAGTCAGAATAAGAAGGGTGCCAAGTACCGTAAGGAAAAACGTGATGCTGCTGCCGAAAAGCGTGATGAGGAACTTCTGGAACAGGAGCTAGGCGAGAAGACTTTGAAACTCACCGAGTTCGTTACTGTTTCAGAACTTGCCACCATGATGGATATTCCTGTTACGAAGCTTATCGGTACTCTGATGTCTATCGGTGTGATGGTAAGTATCAACCAGCGTCTTGACGCTGAGACCATCAACATCGTGGCTGAGGAATTCGGCTTTACTACCGAGTATGTAAGTGCTGAGGTACAGGAGGCTGTTCAGGAGGCAGAGGATGACGAGAATGATCTCGTCAGCCGTGCTCCTATCGTAACTGTGATGGGTCATGTTGACCATGGTAAGACATCTCTCCTCGACTATATCCGTCAGACCAACGTTATCGCTGGTGAGGCTGGTGGTATCACACAGCACATCGGTGCATATAACGTGAAGCTTGAGGATGGTCGTAAGATTACATTCCTTGATACCCCAGGTCACGAGGCGTTCACAGCTATGCGTGCCCGTGGTACTCAGGTTACCGATATCGCGATTATCATCATCGCAGCCGACGACTCTATCATGCCTACTACCAAGGAGGCTATTGCGCATGCTCAGGCTGCTAATGTTCCTATGGTGTTCGCAATCAATAAGATTGATAAGCCGGGAGCTAATCCAGACAAGATCCGTCAGGACCTTGCTGCCATGAACCTTCTCGTAGAGGAGTGGGGCGGTAAGTACCAGTGTCAGGAGATAAGTGCCAAGAAGGGTACAGGCGTAGCTGAGCTTCTTGAGAAGGTACTTCTTGAGGCTGAGATGCTTGACCTGAAGGCTAATCCTAACCGTAAGGCTACTGGTTCTGTTATCGAGGCATCTCTTGACAAGGGACGTGGCTATGTGGCTACAATGCTCGTAAGCAATGGTACTCTGAAGATGGGTGATATCGTCATCGCAGGTACATACTATGGTCGTGTGAAGGCAATCTTCAACGAGCGTAACCAGCGTATCGATAATGTTCGTCCAGCTGAACCGGCTATCATCCTCGGTCTTAACGGTGCTCCAAGTGCCGGTGACTCTTTCCATATCATGGAGACAGAGCAGGAGGCAAGGGATATTGCCAACAAGCGTTTGCAGTTGCAGCGTGAGCAGAGTCTCAGAACGACTAAGGTTGTCGGTCTTGAGGAAATCGCTCACCGTATCGCTCTTGGTGAGTTCCACGTTCTCAACCTTATCGTCAAGGCTGATACTCAGGGTTCTGTCGAGGCTCTCTCTGACTCTTTCATCAAGCTCTCTACGGAGAAGATCCAGGTGAACGTGCTTCAGGGTGCTGTAGGTCAGATCTCGGAGAACGATGTGATGCTCGCTTCTGCTGCAGAGAACTCTATCATCATCGGCTTCAACGTTCGTCCTTCTGCTGCCGCTAAGAAAGTGGCTGAGCAGCACGGAGTGGAAATCAACACTTACTCTGTCATCTACGATGCTATCGACGATATCACTTCTGTGATGGAGGGTATGCTCGACAAGGTTAAGAAAGAGGTTGTTACCGGTCAGGTTGAGGTACGTGAGGTTTACAAGATTTCCAAGGTCGGTACAGTTGCCGGTGCTATGGTTGTCGAGGGTAAGGTTCACCGCACAGACAAAGCTCGTGTCATTCGTGATGGTATCGTGGTTCACACAGCCGAGATCAACGCCCTCAAGCGCTTCAAGGATGATGTCAAGGAGGTTGCTACCAACTTCGAGTGCGGTATCTCACTCGTTAACTTCAATGATATACAGCAGGGTGATATCCTCGAGACCTTCATGGAGATTGAGGTAAATCAGACTCTGTAATCATATAGGGATTGTAAATGTCAGAAAAGAATGAATTCGTCAAGCAGGTTGCCGAACAGAAATATGAGTTCGGCTTCACTACTGACGTACATACTGAGATAATACCTGTAGGACTGACTGAGGATGTGGTCCGACTTATTTCTGCAAAGAAAGGTGAGCCGGATTGGATGCTGGAGTTCAGACTCAAGGCCTTCCATTTTTGGGAGACCCTTGAGCAGCCTACCTGGGGGCATCTTGACATACCTCCGATAGACTATCAGGCAATATCATACTATGCCGACCCTTTGGCAAAGAAACCGAAGAACAGGGAGATTGATCCGGAACTGGAGAAGACTTTCGATAAACTCGGTATTCCACTTGAGGAACGTCTTGCCCTGAGTGGTACGGCTGTTGATGCCATCATGGACTCTGTATCGGTGAAGACTACCTTTAAGGATAAACTGAAGGAGAAGGGCATCATCTTCATGTCGATAGGTGAGGCTATCAAGGAGCATCCAGACCTTATCAAGAAGTATCTGGGTACCGTTGTGCCTTACCGTGACAACTATTTTGCTGCTCTCAACTCTGCCGTGTTCTCTGATGGCTCTTTCGTCTATATCCCGAAAGGAGTGCGTTGTCCTATGGAGCTGAGTTCGTATTTCCGTATCAACGCGGCTAATACAGGTCAGTTTGAGCGTACTCTTATCGTGGCAGACGATGATTCATACGTTTCTTATCTCGAAGGATGTACCGCTCCTATGCGTGATGAGAACCAACTTCATGCTGCTATCGTGGAGATTATCGTAAACGATAGGGCAGAGGTGAAGTACTCAACCGTACAGAACTGGTATCCGGGCGATGAGAACGGCAAGGGTGGCGTGCTTAACCTCGTGACAAAGCGTGGTGAGCTTCGCGGTGAGCGTTCAAAACTCTCTTGGACTCAGGTAGAGACTGGTTCGGCTATCACTTGGAAATACCCGTCATGCGTATTGAGAGGTGATGATTCTGTGGCAGAGTTCTATTCCGTAGCTGTCACCAACAACTATCAGCAGGCAGATACAGGAACGAAGATGATACATCTTGGCAAGAATACAAAGTCAACGATTATCTCTAAGGGTATCTCTGCAGGTCATTCTCAGAACTCATACAGAGGACTTGTGAGAGCAGGTTCAAAGGCAGACAATGCCCGCAACTATTCTTCATGTGACTCGTTGTTGCTCGGTTCTGAGTGTGGTGCGCATACGTTCCCTTATATGGACGTGCATAATGACACCGCAATCTTTGAGCATGAGGCTACCACTTCAAAGATTTCAGAGGATCAGCTCTTCTATTGTCAGCAGAGAGGCATTCCAATGGAACAGGCTGTAGGTTTAATCGTCAATGGATATGCCAAAGAGGTGATACAGAAACTGCCTATGGAGTTTGCTGTCGAAGCGCAGAAACTGCTTAGCGTGAGCCTTGAAGGAACTGTAGGATAATACTGATGTTTAGTGATTAGAGATTAGTGTTTAGTGACCTGAGTGTCACTATACCTAAAACTCTAAGATCTAAACCCTAAACGACAAAGATGCAGGCTTCGGCCAGCTATCATAAATTAACCATTATCAATAACTAAAACCTCTTAGAAAATGAAAAAGTATCTTGCAGAAGCAGTTGGAACATTCGTTCTCACACTTCTTGGTTGCGGCACAGCCGTATCTCTCGCATGTGGTCCTGAAACCGCATCAGTAATAGGCACAGCAATGGCTTTCGGCCTTTCTGTTATTGCTATGGCATATACCATAGGTGGCATTAGCGGTTGCCATATCAATCCAGCAATCACTCTCGGTTGCCTCATGACGAAGCGCATAAGCTGTAAGGATGCTATCGGATACATGATTGGACAGGTATGTGGCGCAATCATCGCTGCTGCTGTTCTCTATGTATTCACGCATTTTTCAGGTGCAAGTTTCGGAGGCACTCTTACCGGAGCTAATACCTGTGACGGCTGTAATGACAGTCAGATAGGTGGTTTGATCGTTGAGATTGTACTTACCTTCATCTTTGTGCTCGTTGTGCTTGGCACTACCGATGCAAAGAAGGGTGCAGGCAACTTTGCAGGTCTCGCTATCGGTCTCTCTTTGATACTCATTCACCTTGTAGGTATTCACTATACAGGTACATCCGTAAACCCAGCTCGTTCTATCGGTCCTGCTCTCTTCGAAGGAGGGGTGGCTCTCGAGGATCTCTGGGTATTCATCATAGGCCCATTCATCGGTGCAGCTCTCTCTGCATGTGTATGGAAGGCTATTGGTGAGGAGTAAAGAAAATGCGGCCTCTCCCCCCCCCGGCTTTACACATACTCCGATGTTATCAACATCGGACTTCCCTCTGTAGGGAGGGAGCTGGAAGGTGATGGGCATTTCGATTATTAGTTTTTAATAAGCCTCAGTTAGCGCTCCGGCTCCCTCCCTATGGGGGAGGGCGGGGGAAGAGGCCATAATTTATAATTATAAATCGTGTTAGAAGTCAAAAACCTTCACGCCCGTATAGGCGATAAGGAAATTCTTAAAGGCATAAACCTTACCATCGGTGATGGTGAGGTTCATGCTATTATGGGACCTAACGGTTCCGGAAAATCAACTCTTAGTGCCGTTCTCGTTGGAAATCCTCTCTATGAGGTTACTGAAGGCGAGGCTTGGTATAATGGCAAGAACCTGCTTGAGATGAAGCCTGAGGATCGTGCTCATGAGGGACTCTTCCTTTCTTTCCAGTATCCTGTGGAGATACCTGGTGTCTCTATGACAAACTTCATGAAGGCTGCTATCAACGAAAAGCGAAAGTATCAGGGACTTGCCCCTCTCTCTGCTTCCGAGTTCATCAAACTGATGAAGGCTAAGCGTGAGATTGTTCAGCTCGATGCTAAACTCGCCAACCGCTCTGTAAACGAGGGTTTCTCTGGCGGTGAGAAGAAGCGTAACGAGATATTCCAGATGGCTATGCTTGAGCCTACTCTCTCCATACTCGACGAGACCGACTCTGGTCTTGACGTAGATGCAATGCGCATTGTGGCAGATGGCGTAAACATGCTTCATACAGACAAGACAAGCACTATCGTGATAACTCACTATGAGCGCTTGCTCGATATGATTAAGCCAAGTGTCATCCATGTGCTTTGGAATGGCAAGATAGTGAAGACTGCCGGTCCTGAACTTGCCAAGGAGATTGAGGTGCGCGGCTATGACTGGATTAAGGCTGAGGCGAAGTAAAGCCCACCCAGGCCCTCCCAAAGGGAGGGATGCGATATAGCTTTATAGATAATATTAATAGTTAACAATTTATATGCCTTTTTGGGCGATAAATACTATCAAACATCCTTCCCTTTGGGAAGGCTTGGTTAGGCTTTTTATATGGAAAGCGAAAAGCAATATATAGACCTCTATGCACAATGCCGTGATATGATCAATGGTCATAGCAATGAGGTGATGAACTCTGTGCGCGAAAAGGCATTTGAGGATTTCAAACGTCTGGGATTTCCTACGAGGAAGGTGGAGAGATATAAGTACACCAATATGGCGGAACTCTTTGCGCCTGACTATGGACTTAACCTCTCTCGTCTTGAGATTCCCGTAAATCCATACGATGCCTTCAAGTGTGATGTGCCAAATATGAGTACGTCGCTCTATTTCGTGGTTAATGATGCCTTCTACGACAAGGCTCTTCCGAAGGCAGAACTGCCAGAGGGCGTGTTTGTCGGCAGAATGGCTGATGCTGAGGATAAGGTAGCAGGTTTGTATGGTTCACTTGCCGATACCTCAACCGACGGTATCACGGCACTTAACACCATGCTTGCCCAGGATGCCCTTCTCATCTATGTATCAAAGAACGTAAAGGTAGATCGTGCTATTCAGGTCATCAACATTCTCCGTTCTGATGTCGAGCTTATGGTGAACCGTCGTGTGCTTATCGTTCTTGAACAAGGGGCAGATGCAAAGATATTGTTCTGTGACCATGCTGCTGACGACCGTAAGTTCCTTGCTACTCAGGTTGTTGAAGTCTTTGTGGACGAGAATGCCCATCTTGACATGACCTGTCTTGAAGAGACTCACTATAAGAATGTGCGCGTGAGCAACGTGTATATCGACCAGAAGGCAAATTCACGTGTTGACCATAATGTCATCACCTTGCATAATGGTGTGACAAGAAACCGCACCGACCTTGTCTTCTCTGGTGAGGGTGCAGAATGTTATATGAACGGTTGTGTGATAGCCGACAAGGAGCAACATGTGGACAACAACACCCTTATTGACCATAAGGTGCCACATTGTGATTCTCACGAGCTGTATAAATATGTGCTTGACGACAAGGCGGTTGGTGCATTTGCAGGTAAGGTTCTTGTGCGTAAGGATGCTCAGAAGACGACTTCTCAGGAGACCAACCAGAACCTGTGTGCTACAAAGGAATGTCGTATGTACACCCAGCCAATGCTTGAGATATATGCAGACGACGTGAAATGTGCTCATGGCTCAACCGTAGGTCAGTTGAACGACAAGGCATTGTTCTATATGCAGCAGCGAGGCATCTCTCTTGAAGAAGCTCGTACCTTGCTTCAAAACGCCTTTATCGGCGAAGTGATAGACAGAATACAGGTAGAACCGCTCCGTGACCGTCTTCGTCATCTCGTAGAGAAGCGTTTCAGAGGCGAGCTGAATAAGTGTGAAGGCTGTAAGCTATGTAGATAGGAAGTAATAATAAAAGATATAAAAAGAGTGTAGGGCCGTGGCTCTACACTCTTTTCTTGTTTCTTCCGAGGTTTTTAATACCGTTAATTTGACAACTTGTTTTTAGTTTTAACGTGAGCTCGACGACTTGCTTTAGATTGGTGAGTCTTTGCGAATAAATAGGGCGTGTCGCTCATAGAGCGGTGCCCGTCTCAATTGATGAGTGCAACGTGCGCAGCATCTTCGCACGAAGAAGGAAGTGCGTGTCAGCCCCCTAAAGGCTGGCGCACGGTCTTTGATCCTTCGAGTGCAAAGTTACATTTTTTTCTTTCTTCTCCAAAGAAAACGGCTTCTTTTTTCATTTTGCCCGAGAAGAGCCTCGCATATTCCGCCCTTGTTTCTCCTATGATTCTCCCATGTACCTCCGTACCAAAGTCGGTGCAAACTCGGTGCAAAGTCGGTGATAATACCATTCGGAATAAGAGCTTCACCGAGTTTGGTTAGGAGGCACAAGGGAGGAGCATAGGAGGAAGAACAGACCTAAAGAAAAAGAAAATTCCCTTCTCTCAGCACTAAAGACAAGAAGTCTAAAGGTTGAGAGAAGGGAAGTTGAGATGGGATAAAATTGGCTTTCCTTTCAGCCGCCGAACTAAAGTTTCCCACACCGCCAAGGAATTCACGAGGAATTGATGGAGTTTTTGGAAAAAATAGTCGAAACGACTTTTGAATGCTTTTATTCTACTAAAAAAACAACCTTTTCTATATACCTCATACCGAAGATGCCTCTCCTTGCAGAAATAAGGCATTTGCTTCCATACGATTTAGAATCTTTATTTAAGCAATACCAGAAAGAAAGATCTTCATCGATTATTTTTATTTTTTCATAATTTCTTTGAGAACTAGGAGATTTGTTTACAGGAGCAGTTGTTTGATCTACGACGACGCCTTTATATTCTGTTCCTTTTTCTATTGGTATGTATCTATTTGGGAGGAAAATAATTGCAGGAACAATTATTAGTGTCATAATAATCTTCCAAACATAAGGGTCTATAATAGACTCCTTTCTGCTTATTTTTTCCCAAAAAAGCTTTCTGATAGAAGCAATCAAAAATGGTAATAGAAATATACCCAATACAACATATTGATAATACATCCATGGAATACATATTGGCAATAAAGTTTCCATACAACTTTTTTGCGTCACAATTTGGAGAATAACCAAAAGGATGCAAATAAGCGTAAAAAGCGTACCTTTATGTTTTGATGGAAATTTATCCATTCGTTTTTCTAACCAGCTCTTTTTAGATATATTCATTGTTATCAATGTTAATTTCCTCGTTGGGTAGTACTATAAAGGAGGTTCAAAGAGGCATCTGTCCATCCTTCTACTTTGTTTGTATATTCTTCCTTCTGTTTTCGTAAGTTCCTGTTTGCTCTGCGTTGCGAGGATTTTGAATACCTTTTCTGTCCTGCTCTTTTATGTTTAATAGCATTTTGGGGAGTTGCTTTGGCTCCTTTGAACTTGATGTCGGTTCTTGTCTTTGCAAATTTTCCAGCTGCACCAGTAATAGCAATACTGGAAATAACATTTTTACCAACTTTTTGAAGATTTATATCTTTATAAGACTTGGCTCCTTCCTTTATCTGTTGAGAAACTTCTTTAGTTGCAGAAGATATAGCGGATACAGCAACTTTAGCACCAACACCTTTTAAAGCAGACACCCCACTTGTAAGAGCACCTTCTCCTGCTGCAATAGCAACATTAGTCCAATTCACATTCTTTGATAGATTATCCATAACAGACATATCTCCATCATATTGTTCAATGAGTTGAGATGCCAATTCTACACCAGCACCAATGGCACCTCCTAAAAGCCAATTAATCGCACGACCATCAGGGTCATTAGCATTCACCGGATTATTTGCACAATACGCATACGGACTTGTGCTATAGTACTTTTCGCATAGCGGATCAATCCTATCCCATCTTGCGAGGATAGGGTCATGCTGCCTTGCACCATAGTCGTAGGTGTTAAGACCATGCATACGGTCAAGTTCCTTTCCGTTGTACTTGTATGGCTGAACGTCCGCACCCCTTGAGGGCATAGCATTATGCATAGGCATGATGAGTTATAGGCTAAAGTTTACTAATTGCGTACAAAGGTAAGCGAATTTTCTCATACCGCCAAATCATATCCCGTATTTTTCGTATTATCCCAAACAATAGCCATGTTCTTCCTCCCATGTAACTCCTATGATCCTCCGCTCTTCCTCCTATGTTCCTATAGTTCCGGAACGGAGGAGAAGCGAAGGCATAGCGAAGGGAGAGCGAAGGCAAGGCGGATGTAATAGATTGGTGTAATACTCTTGAAATGAAAAAATCTAAAAGTTTTTAGAGAGAGTATTACACCATTTGCTGTTATGTGTGAAATCTTTCTTGATTATCAACGTGTTAGGTGTGGTGTAATACCCTTGAAAGTATAACACCATTTTGGGGGATTTGGTGTAATACTTTCGGGGGTATTACACCAAGGGAAATTGATTGATACACAATTGTTTAGCATGCTTAAAACAACAAAGATGTAATACTCGGCGTTGAAAACTTTTTTCAAAAAGTATTACACCGACTATTACACCAGTATTACACGAGTTTCTGGAAACCTTCTATTTAACGTCAGTTCGACGAAATACCCCACTTGCTCAAGAAAAAATTAATGCGACATTAATGTGTCATTTGTGATCATTAATGTAGGTTCGCAGAGCGAAAACATATAATATCTCATTAATATCACGTTAATACCGTATTAATTTTCCGTAAAGTACAAGCATCGGAGATGCATCCATGAAATTTTCGCTAAGGCTCAACAAGCTGAAGCAAGTCGTCGAACTCACGTTAAATTTATCAAATCAAAGATTTCTTACCGGACAACAATAAATATCAAGCAAGTTTTGGGGATAATCTGCACTTATTTGTAATGAATGGATAAATAAAACTGCCCCATTTTTGTTAAAATGAGGCAGTCTCTATATGTTTCTACTCTCTCTGAATATCAGCAGAGGGCGGGTATGAACTTGGCAAAGAGATAAAGCCCTTCGTTGCCAGCGATTACTTCGTGCTTTATTTTTGCAGGCATTATTGATATTACACCTGGTACGTAGTCTATAGATTTACCGTTGTTAAGACAGATTCCGCTACCGGCTACAACCTCGTGCGTTTCGAGTTGCGTTTCATGAGTGTGCAACCCAATTTTGCAGTTTGGTGCAATTCTTACCAGATGATAGCTGAAAAGACCACCGCTATCCTTTGCTGTTACAATGTGTTTCAGAGCCACACCCTCGAATGTTGGGTGCTCGTTCCATTTCAGACTGTTGAAATCTACCACTCTTTCGGGCAAGGCTAGTTGCCCTTTGTCAAATTTTTTAAATATTTCCATTTTGTGTAACTGTATAATGATTTAACGCTGCAAAATTACGAAAATGGAAAATATTATGCTTGTATAAAATTGCTGATTTTCAGATGTCGCGGATTTTTCTCTGATATTCCGACGGAGAGATGCCCACAATCTTTTTGAAACACTTGTCAAAATGGCTCGAATCGTAGAAGCCGTTGTCTAAGGCGGCATCAATCAGTCGACCGCCAAGGCCAAGTTCCTTCTGCGCTTTTCGCACTCTTACCTGAATCATTAACTGATGAGGCGTCAGTCCGATTTTCGACTTGAACTTTCTGATTAAGTGATATTTGCTTATGTAAACATCTTCCGAAAGTTGGTCGAGCAAGTATATATCTGATGATTTCTCAGCTATCTTGTCGGCAACCCTCTGAATGTCTTCTGACAATTTGTAACGCTCATCGCCTATACTTTCCGCAATCAGTTCGATGGCGTCGGTCAGTTCGGTTTTAATTCTGTTATCAAAACCGTTTTCTGCCGAGATTTCATCGAACTTAGCACTTACTTTCTGGCTAATTTCGTTGGCAGACTCTGAAGAAAACAATTCTTTGTTTATGCAGATTGACAGGATCTGCGAATCTGCTTCCACCTTAACAGAATGAGGCATATACGGACGCACGATGAATGTATCGCCTTTCTTTAGAATTATGCTTACATTGTTGTATAAGAGCATTGCCTCGCCCTTTGTGATGAATGTAATTACATAATGATCGGTATGGTTATGCAGACCGAAATCTTTTGTAATATCTTCTGTTACAACAAATTCAATACTTCTGTCATCAAGAATGAAATATTGCATAAAACAACGATAGGTGAGATCATAATGAGAATTTATTTCCCGAAACAAAAGACGGACTTAATATCCGAATACCTCTTCGAGTGTAAGGCGACGGATAGGAGCTATCTGTTCCAAAGCCTTGATGTCGAGTTCCTTCTCGTCGCCGAGGATGATGTAGCGATAAGGCTTGTTAGCCATGTTCTGCTTCTCGAAATCCACGATGTCCTTCAGACAGAGGGAAGGCAAGAGGTTATATACCTTCTCGTTGAGGTCATAGTCAAGTCCAAGTCGCTTTGCGTTGACATAGGCATTGAGTACAGAGAACTTGGTGGTGCGCTGACTGGCAATCTGCTTCATTGCTGCATCCTTGGCAATTTGGAAAGCAGCCTCGCTCTGTGGCATGTTGTTCAGAATCTCGTGGAACTGCTTTACGCAGTCCATCATCTTGTCGTTCTGTGTGATGATATGAGTGAAGAAATGCTCGGTTTCACCGATTCTGTTAGGACGATTATAGTATGCGTATGCGTTGTATGCAAGTCCGCGAGCCTCACGCATTTCCTGGAACACGATTCCGTTCATACCACCGCCATAGTATTCGTTGAACAACGTTGTTATGCCCTGCTTCTCAGGATTCCATGCACGTGCCTCGTTATGGTACATACGCATGTAGATGTTCTTGGCATCGTAAGGCGCAATCCAAACCTCGTTGGCAGGTGTCTGCTGCATGGCGAATGGCTGTCCCTGTGGGGCTGGGGAGAGAGTCTTGGCAGTCTTGTGGTATTTGCCCACAACATCCGACAGTTCCTTCTCGCTGAGAGGACCATAATACAAAACGGTATGCTCAAAGCCTGAGATGTTCTTCAACAGGTCGGTGAACATCTTAGGATCGGCTTCTTGCAGTTGCTGGGCAGTCATATCGTCACGACGCATGTTGTGAGGACCATAGACAGCATAGTTATAGAGGTAGTCGAAGCAGTTGCGCTGATCCTTCTTGGCATCCTCACGATCCTTCATGATAAGGTCAACAAACTGCTTGTAAGCATCCTTGTCAGCCTTTGCGTTGGTCAGTACATCTTCAAGAAGAGCGAGAGCCTGTGGCATATTCTCGCTGAGACCGCTGAGTGAGATTGTTATAACATCGCTGCCAGCGTTCACATTCATGTTGCATGCAAGTTTGTAGAACTGCTGCTTTACCTCGGTGGCAGATAGCTTGTCGGTTCCCAGATAGTCGAGGTAGTGAGATGCAATGTCGTAGCGGTTGTCATCTTCATGTCCGAAGTCGTAGCGGAAAGAGAGGTTGAAAAGTCCGTCGGTGGTATTCTGCTTGTAGAGCAGAGGAAGTCCGGATTTTGTCTTGCTTATGGCGAGATCTTTCTTGAAATCGAGGAACACAGGCTGTATAGGATCAACCTTGGTATTCTGAATGTCCTTTACAAACTGGCTGACCTGATCGCGGTTGGTAGGGATGGCTGTAATTGCTGGCTTGTCAATCTTCTTCTGGAGAGAATCCACGCCCTGTTTCTTAAATACGGAGATATAGCCATCAGTAAAGAAACGGTTGGCAAATGCCACAATCTGTTCCTTCGTCATGCCACTCAAGCGGTCGAGTTTCTTTACGGCCTGTTCCCATTCCGTGCCACAGATGAAGGCATCCATGAACTGCGATACGCGAAAACGGTTGTTGTCGAGTGAACGGAAAAAGTTGAGTTTCTTGTTATTGATGACAGAAGGCAAGAGATCATCGGAGAACTCTCCGCGCTTCAATTTGCCGATTTCATCGAGCATAAGCTGACGGACTTCCTTCAGATCCTGACCTTGTTTTGGTGTACCTATAAGGATGAAACCTGAGTAGTCTTGAAGTGATTCCAAGCCTGCCTCAGCCCCTTGCACCTTCATGCTCTGGTTCAGGTTGAGGTCGAAGAGTCCGGCTTTGCCATTGCTGAGAATATCGCCGATTACATCGAGCGTATCGCATTGCAGGGAAGCGGCTCTTTCTGCCGGCCATGCCATAAATAGCGTTTCTGCCTGTTGACCAACAACCGTGGTATCTACAGGAGCGGAGTATGGCTTCAGGGCAGGGAATACAGGCTGACGTACATCATCGCCCTTCTTCCAACCGCCGAAGTACTGGTCGAGTAGGGCAATGGTCTTGTCTGGGTCGAAATCACCTGCCATGCAGATAGCCACATTGTTTGGAACATACCATTTCTTGAAGTAGTTCTCTATGTTGACGATAGAAGGGTTCTTGAGGTGATCCTGAGTACCGATGACCGTCTGTGTGCCGTATGGGTGGTTAGGGAAAGCCTTTGCCATTAGGGCGTCAAAGCACTTGTTCATATCGCTTGACAATCCTATGTTGTATTCCTCATAAACAGCCTCAAGCTCGGTGTGGAAACCGCGGATAACCATATTCTGGAAACGGTCACTCTGAATCTTTGCCCAGTTCTCAATTTCGTTGCTTGGGATGTCCTCGGTATAGCAGGTCACGTCGTAGCTTGTGAAGGCGTTTGTGCCGTCTGCACCGATGGTAGCCATGAGTTTGTCGTATTCGTTAGGGATGAAATACTTAGCAGCCAACTGTGAAACAGAGTCAATCTCGTGGTATTTCTGCTTGCGAAGGGCAGGATCCTTTATGGTGCGGTATTCCTCGTAACGCTTTGTGATATCGTCGAGCAATGGCTTCTCTGCTTCAGGATTATTAGTTCCGAACTTCTTTGTACCCTTGAACATAAGGTGCTCCAGATAGTGAGCCAGACCGGTAGTCTCGGCAGGGTCGTTCTTAGAACCGGTACGCACAGCGATATATGTCTGGATGCGTGGCTTTTCCTTATTCACAGACAGATACACCTTTAGACCATTATCGAGAGTATAGATACGAGTTTGCATCGCATCGCCTGCCACCGTCTGATACTTATAGTCCTTGGCATTCGCACTTATGCAGATAGAAAGAAGGGCAAAGACCCCCCAGCCCCCCAAGGGGGAGTTCTTGGATAGTAATGAGAGGATATTTTTGATTCTCATCTTTGTTTTTTTTATTGTTACTTTTTACTTGTCAATTGTTCTATCACTTTCACATTTGCTTTCCTCAGCGATTCACTTGCTGCTGCAAGGTTCTTTGAGAACTCTTCAAAGGTCTCAGCACCAGAGTCGCAGAGATCGGTGACGGACTTCACGAAAAGGATAGGCTTCTGGAAAAGAGAGCATACGAAAGCTATCGCAGCACCTTCCATATCTTTTAGCTGACCGCCATTCTCGTGGATTATCTCCTCGTCGCATGGCTGCATGTCAAGGCTTGAGCCGGTCGTTACCTTGCCCATCTTGAAACCGAGTTGCTTAGCCAAAGCCTCTGAGCCTTCCCATACTGGGTAATTGCCGAGAGCTTGAGTTCCCCAGGCATCATCGCCGGGAACACGGCGGTCGTGGAACATCACGCCATTGCCGATGAATACCTGTGCTATACTTGCGCCTTCGCTTTTGAAACCTCCGCAAGTGCCGCTGTTAATAATGATATCAGGATTGATCTTCTGGATTGCAGCAAGGGTGGCAACCGATGCTGCCTCGCACCCAACGAGGTCCGAACCATGTTGCTGACCATTGAGAACAATGTTCAGTTCTGAGTTTCCGCCGTTAGTGGAAATGATACTTCTGTACAGTTTGCAAGGAAGTGGGGCAAAGAAGTCTTTTACCTCCTTTACGCCGAAATGATCGATGAAAGGTTGGGCTTCGGCTTGCATCGCCACAATGTAACATATTTTCATTTTGTGATAAATTTTTGTTAAATCGGGTTTGCAAAGTTAATAATTAAGAAACAGAAAAACGAAGAAATGCACAACTTAATTAAATAAAAATGGAAAAATAGCTTAAAAAGACGTTTTTTTTTACTAACTTTGTGCGCGAATATTAAAATGTGCGCCAGCCTTTTTGACTGACGTGCAATTTTTTCTTCACTCGAAGAGAATAAGTATAGTATTTTGGAAATGATTTTTTTGTGAGATAAAATTCAGTAAGTTTAATAGATAAGTAAAATGACACGTGTAATTAAATTGTCAAAAGGTCTTGACATCAATCTTGCAGGTAAGGCAGAGCCAAAGAAGGTGAGCTTGTCTGCAGGGAATGTTTATGCCTTGAACCCAGCCGACTTTGAGGGCGTGAAGCCAAAGGTGGTTGTGAAGGAAGGCGACAAGGTCAAGGCCGGTGATGCTTTGTTCGTCAACAAAGACTTTCCACAGGTGAAGTTTGCTTCTCCAGTCAGCGGTACTGTAAAGCTCGTAGAGCGTGGTGACCGTCGTAAGCTGCTCAGCGTTCAGGTTGAGGCTGATGCGCAGCAGGAGTTCGTGGACTTTGGAAAGAAGGATGTGAAGTCGCTTGACGCACAGGCTGTGAAGGACGCTCTGCTTGACGCAGGCCTCTTCGGGTACATTAACCAGTTGCCATACGCTATCTCTACAAACCCAGAGACAGCTCCAAAGGCAATCTTCGTCTCTGCCTTTAGGGATATGCCACTCGCTGGTGATTTCTCTTTCGAGCTTCAGGGACAGGAGGCTGACTTCCAGGCTGGTCTTTCTGCACTCGCAAAGATTGCAAAGGTTTATGTAGGCGTTAATGAGTCTATGAGCCTTAGCGATGTAGAGGTTGTTGAGTTCCGCGGTAAGTGTCCTGCTGGTAATGTTGGTGTTCAGGTTAACAACATTGATCCGGTGAACAAGGGAGAGATTGTTTGGACAGTTGAGCCAAGTGCAGTAATCTTCTTTGGCCGTCTTTTCAACACAGGTAAGGTAAATCTCACTCGTACTGTTGCCGTTGCAGGTAGTGAGATGAAGGAGAATGGATATGTTGACGCTCTCGTTGGTCAGCAGTTGACTGTAAACGTAGATGCCAACGCTCGTGTTATCATGGGCAATCCTCTGACAGGTAAGGCTGTTGCTACAACACAGCAGGCTTCAGCAGTAGTGGTAACCCTTGGTGCTCACAGCAGCGAGATCACAGCTATTCCAGAGGGAAACAACGCTGACGAGATTCTTGGTTGGATCATGCCACGTTTCGGACAGTTCTCTGTAAACCGTAGTTACTTCTCTTGGCTCTTCGGTAAGAAGCAGTATAAGCTCGACGCTCGTGTAAAGGGTGGTGAGCGTCACATGATTATGAGTGGTGAGTATGACAGCGTTCTTCCAATGGATATCTATGCTGAGTATCTCATCAAGGCAATCATCACTGGCGACATCGACAAGCAGGAGCAGCTCGGTATCTACGAGGTAAGTCCGGAGGACTTCGCCCTCGCAGAGTTCGTTGATAGTAGTAAACTTGAATTGCAGCGCATCGTCCGTGAAGGTCTCGACGTGCTGAGAAAGGAAAATGAGTAATGGGCTTCTTAAGAAATTATCTGAATCAAATAAAGCCGAACTTCGAGGAAGGTGGTAAGCTTCACGCTTTCCGTAGCGTCTTCGACGGTTTCGAGACTTTCCTGTACGTACCAAATACTACAGCCAAGTCAGGCGCAAGCATCCACGATGCCATTGACTCTAAGCGTATCATGTCAATGGTAGTTATTGCTCTTATGCCTGCACTTCTCTTCGGTATGTACAACGTAGGATACCAGAACTATCTGGCTGCAGGTGTTGATGGTTCTTGTCTTGATATGTTCATCTATGGCGCATTGGTAGTGCTGCCAAAGATTCTTGTAAGTTATATCGTAGGTCTTGGCATTGAGTTCGCATGGGCTCAGTGGAAGAACGAGGAGATTCAGGAGGGTTATCTCGTAAGTGGTATCATCATTCCGATGATTCTTCCTGTTGGTTGCCCACTCTGGGTTATCGTACTTGCTGTTGCATTCGCTGTTATCTTCGGTAAGGAGATTTTCGGTGGTACGGGTATGAATATCTTCAACGTGGCACTCCTCGCGCGTGCGTTCCTCTTCTTCTCTTATCCAACCAAGATGTCAGGTGACACAGTATGGGTAAGCACAGAGAGCATCTGTGGCTTTGGAAATACACTTCCTGACGGCTTCACATGTGCTACTCCTCTCGGTCAGATGGCTACAGGCAACGCTCCTACAGCATCTCTCGTGGATAGCGTTATCGGTCTTATCCCTGGTTCTATAGGTGAGACAAGCGTTATCGCTATCGCTATCGGTGCTGTCATCCTCCTTTGGACAGGTATTGCGTCTTGGAAGACTATGTTCAGCGTATTCGCTGGTGGTGCTCTTCTTGGCTATATCTTCCAGGCTACAGGTCAGAGCACAATAGAGTGGTATCATCAGTTCGCTATCGGTGGTTTCTGCTTCGGTGCTGTGTTCATGGCTACCGACCCTGTTACCTCTGCACGTACAGAGACAGGTAAGTACATCTATGGTTTCATCATCGGTGCTCTTGCAGTTATCATCCGTCAGATGAACCCTGGTTTCCCAGAGGGTATGATGCTTGCTATCCTCTTCGGTAACATGATGGCTCCAACAATAGACTACTTCGTAGTTCAGAGAAATATCAACAAGCGTCTTAACCGTGTAAAGAAGTAGAACTATGGCAAAACTGAATACAAATTCAAATGCTTATATCATAGCATATAGCTGCGTGATGGTTGTCATCGTGGCTTTCCTGCTCGCTTTCATCAGCAGTTCACTCAAGGACACACAGGACAAGAACGTAGCTCTTGACAAGAAGAAGCAGATACTTGCAGCTCTCAATATCCGTGACCTCTCCAACGATGCAAGTGAAAAGAAGTATAAAGAGGTCATTACTGCTGACGCTATCGTTGATGTTGACGGCAACATCGTAGAGGCAGGCGAACAGGGTGGTGTAAATGCAGGTTTCAAGCTCAACAGCGCTGACTATAAGGCTGGCAAGCTCGCTCTCTATATCTGTAATGTAGATGGCAAGAAGATCTCTGTTGTTCCTGTATATGGCATGGGACTTTGGGGACCTATCTGGGGTTATATCGCAGTTGCCGAGGATGGAAATACCATCTATGGCGCATACTTCAACCACGAAGGTGAGACTGCCGGTCTTGGTGCTGAGATCAAGGACTCAAAGGCTTGGCAGGATAAGTTCATCGGCAAGACTATCTATGATGCTGCCGGTACACCTGTCATCAAGGTGCTGAAGTCAAGTGAGGTTAAGAACCCTCAGAGCGAGGTTGATGCTGTTACTGGTGCTACACTTACATCAAACGGTGTTAGTGATATGCTTCAGGATGGTTTCAAGAAGTATAACGCAGCTCTGAAAAAGTAAAAAAAAGCAGCCTAACCAAGCCTTCCCAAAGGGAAGGATGTTAGGTAGAAAAATTCATCATAAAAATGACCAAGCCTTTATAAAGAAAAGGTCTTACGCTCTAAGTGTATAAAACATCCTTCCCTTTGGGAAGGCTTGGTTAGGCTTTAATTTTTAAAAGTATGGCAAACAGTAAAATGAAAGAGGTCTTCACAGCTCCGATCAACGTGCTCAACCCTGTGCTTGTACAGGTGCTTGGTATTTGTTCGGCTCTCGCTGTTACCTCTCAGCTTAAACCGGCTCTCGTGATGGGTCTTGCCGTTACTGTTATTACGGCGTTCAGTAACCTCATCATTTCAATACTGCGCAACACCATTCCTACACGTATCCGTATCGTGGTACAGCTTGTAGTGGTTGCTGCCCTTGTAACTATCGTTTCACAGATTCTCAAGGCATTCGCATACGATGTTAGCGTTCAGCTCTCTGTATATGTAGGTCTTATCATTACCAACTGTATTCTCATGGGCCGCCTTGAGGCATTCGCTATGCAGAACGGTCCTGTACAGTCACTCATTGACGGTTTCGCCAATGGTCTCGGTTATGGTCTTATCCTCGTTATCGTAGGTGCTTTCCGTGAGTTGCTCGGCCGTGGTTCACTTCTTGGCTATCAGATTATCCCAGAAGGAGCATACGACTTCGGCTATATTAATAATGGTATGATGACAATGCCTGCTATGGCGCTGATTATGATCGGTGTCGTAATCTGGGTTCATCGTGCTTATTTCTATAAGGAGGAGAAATAAATGGAACAGTTGATAAATCTATTCTTCAGGTCCATCTTCGTGGACAACATGATCTTCGCATTCTTCCTCGGTATGTGTTCATTCCTTGCCGTTAGTAAGAATGTAAAGACATCTCTCGGACTCGGTCTCGCCGTTACCTTCGTGCTCTGCGTTACCGTTCCTACCAACTATTTGCTCCAGACAAAGATTCTCGGTCCTGACTGTCTTGTAGAAGGCGTGGATCTCAGCTATCTTGCTTTCATCCTCTTCATCGCAGTCATCGCTGGTATCGTGCAGCTCGTGGAAATGGTTGTTGAGCGTTTCTCTCCATCACTCTATGCAGCTCTTGGTATCTTCCTTCCATTGATTGCTGTGAACTGTGCTATCATGGGTGCTTCGCTCTTCATGCAGCAGCGTATCAATCTCGATCCATCTAACACTCAGTATATCGGTAGTGTTCTCGATGCGTTCGTATATGCTCTCGGTTCTGGTTTCGGTTGGCTCCTTGCTATCGTCAGCATGGGTGCTATCAGCGAGAAGATGGCATATAGCGATGTTCCAAAGCCTCTCCGTGGTCTTGGTATCACATTCATTACCGTAGGCTTGATGGCTATCGCAATGATGTGTTTCTCAGGACTCAAGCTTTAAAATAATAATTACAAATTGGTAATTAAGTATTATGAATATAGCATTTAATTTACTCAGCATAGGGGTATTCCTCGTGGTTATCCTCGTACTTGTAATAGTACTGCTGGTAGCAAAGAAATATCTGAGCCCAAGCGGTCAGGTTACTCTGACTGTGAATGGCGATACCAAACTGACCGTTAATCAGGGTGGTTCCGTTATGGCTACCCTCAATGAGAACGGCATCTACCTTCCATCTGCTTGTGGTGGTAAGGCAAGCTGTGGTCAGTGTAAACTTCAGATTCTCAAGGGTGGTGGCGAGATTCTCGACTCAGAGAAGCCTCACTTCACTCGTAAGGAGATCAAGGACCACTGGCGTCTCGGCTGTCAGGCTAAGATCAAGGGTGATATGGAAGTAAAGGTTCCTGAGTCTGTATTGGGCGTTAAGGAATGGGAGTGTACCGTTATCGGCAACCGCAACGTGGCTACATTCATCAAGGAGTACAAGGTTGCTCTTCCTCCAGGCGAGCATATGGACTTCGAGCCTGGTTCTTACGCTCAGATTCGTATCCCAGCATTCGAACTCGACTACGACAAGGACTTCGACAAGTCTCTTATCGGTGATACCTACCTCCCAGCATGGGAGAAGTTCGGTCTCTTCGGCCTCAAGTGCGTAAACCCAGAGCCAACAATCCGTGCTTACTCTATGGCTAACTATCCTGATGAGGGCGATATCATCACACTTAACGTTCGTATCGCAACTCCTCCATTCAAGCCAAAGGATCAGGGTACAGGCTTCATGGATGTAAACCCAGGTATTGCATCTTCTTATATCTTCTCTCTGAAGCCAGGCGACAAGGTAATCATGTCAGGTCCTTACGGAGAGTTCCGTCCACAGTATGGCACAGGTCGTGAGATGATCTGGGTAGGTGGTGGTGCCGGTATGGCTCCTCTTCGTGCACAGATCATGCACATGCTCAAAGGTCATGGTATTGCTCCAGAGGATCGTCAGCGTCCAATGCACTATTTCTATGGTGCACGTGCTCTTGAGGAAATTCCATTCCTCGACGACTTCCTCCAGCTTGAGAAGGACTTCCCTAATTTCCACTTCCATCTTGCCCTCGACCGTCCAGATCCAAAGGCAGATGCAGCAGGAATCAAATATACTCCGGGCTTCGTAGCTCCAGTTATGGGCGATACATACCTCAAGCAGCATGAGACTCCAGAGGATTGTGAGTACTACCTCTGCGGACCTCCGATGATGGCTAAGACCGTTCTTGATCTTCTCCACTCACTCGGCGTTGAGGACAATATGATTAGATTCGATAACTTCGGTGGCTAAATACTTAAAGGCGAGCATCATTACGATGCCCGCCTTTTTATATCTTTAAATGCTCTTCCCTTTTATTTCGACCACAGATCTCACAGATTAAACGGATTTGTACGAATTTCTTCCTGGTTATCGAACTAACATTATTTTAACCATATCTTTTCTTTTCTAAAATTATACGTTATGACTCCGTACATACTCCATCGATAGTCCATCAGTAGTCCATCGATCCTCCATCGAAACGATGGACCATCGATGGAGTATCGATGGAGCATCGATGGAGTATCTACCTTGTTTTTGCCTTAAACTATACTACTTTTCACGGAAAGGGAAGAAGGCTTGTGTTAGAAAATCACTATCAAAACCATAAAAACTGTGTTTTTAAAAATTGTTGTGATGATAGGGACAATAATACAATTTAAGAGGTGGGGGAGCGTGTGGAATACGCGGATTTTGGCTGTTATTATATTAAAAAGTGTTGGATAAACAAAATATCATCGCTATTTCTTGTTTTCTCGGGAAAAAAAGTGTATTTTTGCCAAATATTTCTGGCATTTATTGCTGATAAGCTATGCCAGTATTGCGACATATATCAAAACCTTGTAATCATTTCTGATATGTCAATATCTTCTGCCGCATTGGTTAATGGGCAGAAAATCTCCGTTTTAGGAGACAATTTACAGAAAAAAGTAGCGGAAAAAGCTACGATCCTCTACCAAAAGTCTTTTGAAGGGGTGTCCCCCAATTGTATCCGTACGTCAGATGTAGGAAACAAGTGGTTCCTTATGCGTGCTGCGTATGGGCAGGAGAAGAAGGCAGAGGAGATCCTGATGCAGATGGAGGGAGTGGAGAGTGCGTATGTTCCACAATGGTATAAGAAACGTACGTTTGCAGGGAAGACAAAGAATGTCCTTGTAAGTATTATCCCGAATAATCTGTTTGTGCGTAGTAAGGAAAGTGTGCTTGCCAAGTTGGTTGGCAGAGAACCTCTGTCTTTCCTTCATTTCAGCTATCAGCCGCACAAGGATGAGTTTGGCAGACCTATCGGTACGGGACGTACTCCTGTGGTGATTCCTGACAGACAGATGGATTCTTTCAGAAGATGGGTGGATGCTGATGCCGAGGATAAGATTTTCAGGCAGACATCATTCATCTTTAAGGAAAATGATCTCGTAAGAGTTACCGAAGGCGTGTTTGAAGGACTTGTAGGGCATATTGTCCGTCTCAAGGGACAGACGCGCGTTGGTGTGAATATTGACGGAATAGGTTTTATCTCTACAGCCTATATCCCGAAGAATTGTATTGAGAAAATTGAAAATGGGTGATGGGTGTTAGGTGATAGGTGTTGGCGTATAGCATTTTCGCGAACATTTCAAACCACCAACACCTAACACCCATCACCCAACACCAAAAAAGAATAGAAAATGAAATATGCACTCGTGACAGGTGGATCAAGAGGTCTGGGTAGGGCAGTATGCCTTGCTGTGGCTGAGATGAAGATTCCTGTAATCATAAACTATCAGAGTAATAAGGAGGCGGCTGAGGCTGTAAAGGCTGACATAGAGGCTGCTGGCGGTAAGGCAGAGCTGATGCAGTTTGATGTGGCTGACAAGGCTCAGGTGGATGCGGCTCTCGATAACTGGGAGGCTAATCATCCAGAAGACTATATAGCCTATCTTGTGAACAATGCAGGTATCAGGAAGGATAATCTTATGTTTATGATGCCAGAGGCTGATTGGCATGCCGTAATTAATGTTACGCTTGACGGTTTCTATAATGTTACCAGTCATCTCCTTCCAAAGATGATGATGCGTAAGCATGGTGGCAAGATTGTCAATATGGCTTCTCTCTCAGGTTTGAAGGGAATGCCGGGACAGGTGAACTATAGTGCTGCTAAGGCTGCTCTGATAGGTGCTACGAAGGCTCTTGCACAGGAGACGGCTGCAAGAAACGTGACTGTAAATGCTGTTGCTCCTGGTTTCATCGAGACAGATATGACGAAGGATCTTCCACAGGATGAGTTGAAGAAGCTTGTGCCTATGAACAGGTTCGGCAAGCCAGAGGAGGTTGCTGCCCTTGTGAAGTTCCTTCTCTCTGATGCTGCTTCGTATATCACGGGTGAGTGTATTTCGATAAATGGAGGGTTGTATACTTAAATAGGTGATAGGTGATGGGTGTTAGGTGTTGGTGGTTTGTACTATACGCTAACAGCTAACACCCATCACCCAACACCCGAAGAAAGAATATGAACAGAAGAGTCGTAATAACAGGTATGGGCATATGGTCTTGCCTGGGAACTACAATAGAAGAAGTAAAGAACTCCCTCTATGAGGGAAAGTCAGGTATCGGACTTGAGAAAGAGCGTCTGGAATATGGCTATCAGTCGGCTCTGACGGGTATTGTTGAGCAGCCAAAGCTCAAGGGACTTATAGACCGCCATATGCGAAGAGGCTTCTCAGAGGAGGCAGAATATGCATATATGGCTTCGCGTCAGGCTTTCGAGATGGCGGAGATAAGCGATGAGTATCTTTTGCAGAATGAGGTTGGCTGTATCTTTGGTAATGACTCTTCGGCAAAGCCAGTTATTGAGTCGGCTAAGATTATGGAAGAGAAGCGTGATACAGAGCTTCTTGGTCAGAACTTCATCTTCCAGGCAATGAACTCAACCGTCAATATGAATATGAGTACGGTATTCCATTTGAGGGGCGTGAACTTCAGCGTTAGTGCTGCTTGTGCAAGTGGAAGTCACTCTATAGGTTTGGCATATATGCTCATCAAGCAAGGACTTCAGGATATGGTTCTCTGTGGTGGTGCTCAAGAAGTAAACTACTATTCTATGGCCTCCTTCGATGCTCTGGGGGCATTCTCAAAGCGTATGGATGAGCCAACGAAAGCTTCACGTCCTTTTGAGCGTGATCGTGACGGCTTGATTCCAAGTGGTGGAGCAGCGGCTCTTGTGCTTGAGGATTATGACCATGCTGTGGCTCGTGGTGCTAAGATAATCGCAGAGGTTGTGGGTTATGGCTTCTCTTCAAACGGAACAGCGGTTATCAGTCAGCCAAGTGATGAGGGTAGTGTTATTGCTATGTCGCGTGCTTTGAAGGATGCAGGTGTTGATGTGAAGGATGTTGACTATATCAACGCTCATGCCACAAGTACCCGTCAGGGAGATATGTTTGAGGCTATAGCTTTGGATCGTATGTTCCATGGACAGCATGCCTTGATAAGTTCTACAAAGGGAATGACAGGTCATGAATGCTGGATGGCAGGAGCTTCTGAGATTGTCTATTCAGCTATTATGATGCAGAATAATTTTGTTGCTCCTAATATCAATTTCGAGAATCCTGATGAACATTCCGCAAAACTGAATATCGCGGCTAAGACCGTTGATACCGAGGTTAATGTTGTTCTCAGCAACTCCTTCGGTTTCGGAGGAACTAATAGTGCGCTTGTAATTAAGAAGGTTTAGAGTAATTTAATTATATCTGTTTTATGAAGAAATGTTTGTTTACCATTTTGGGAGTCATATTTCCTTTGCTCGTTTCTTCACAAACGATTATTGCTACCAAATCAGGTGACTTTATAAAAGGATATAATGTGGATATAGGCGAGGACTATGTATATTATACGCAAGATATCTCAGAAGAATCGCCTATAAATAAAATTGCGAAAAATAATGTTTTTGCAATTCGAAAAGAGAATGGTGAACAAGTCGTATTTGATTCTAAAGCAGAGGAATTGGCAGATAGTATCTATATTCGAGAGGAAGGTTATGGTGACAAAAGTTTGCCAGATGTAGATATAGATAATTATGAAGGTTTTTTACTTCAGAAAGGGAATGTAGTATATGTGGAGTCAGGTGATACCGATTATGAAAAGGCTGGTGCAAATAGGCTTCGTGAACATATTCTGGAGGATGGCTTTTGGAAATTGGCTTCACGTAAAGAACAAGCTCACTTTATCTTTAGGTATCGTGTGATAACAAAGGGGCCTGATCATCTTGATCCTCAATACATAGACACAAGAAGTGGCTTAACTCCTAAAGGACATAAGAAACTCTTTTTATATTTTTTTGGAAACAAAAAGATTAGCGCAAATGAATCTGTTGAAGATAATGTAGAATTGGCAGATAAGCTATACAAGGTAATTAAACGCCTACAAAAGTATGTGGAAAAAGGAAAGGATCCTGAAAAAGACGGGGTATTGAAACATTTCTATAACAAGAAAATATGATAAAAACCCAATAATATAAATTGTGTTTGCTCATCTTCTTGTTTCTTTTTTACAAGTCAACTTTATAGTAAAGATGTAGATTAAGGTGAGGAATGGTTTAAGAAAACATATTAACAAATAAAAATAAGAAAATGAAAAAGATTTTGTTTTTGATGGTAGCATTGTTTTCTACAATAACAATGTCAGCAAAGGATGATGTAACAGTAAAGAGTGGTTCACTTTCTGAAGTTAAGGCTGCTGGAAGTTCTTTTGTGTATATAGTTTGGGATTATTCTGCTGCTACATTGGAAGGTCAGAATGTTGATGCTTTCCTAAAGGCTAAAGGTGAAGACTGGGTAGCGAACTATCCACAGGAACTTGCTGAGGCAGAAGCTGAGTTTGCTAAAGCTGTTGGAAAGAGCAAGTATGTTAATGTTACAACTGAGCAGGATCAGGCTCAGTATGTTATTACTATCAAGGTTAAGGATTTCCACTATGGAAGTACTGGAGTATCTGTAATGATTGGTTTTGGTGCAGGTGATGCTCACCTTAGCGGTTCTGTTGAGTTTACCAAGAATGGCAGCACAGAGACTATTTCCGTACTTGATGTAGATGGTGTTCCTGGTGCTGGTTTCGGTAACGAGCGTCGTCGCAGAGAGGCATATAAGGAACTTGGTGAGTGGGTTGTGAAGCTTATCAAGAAAGCAAAGTAATTAATAAATATTCCTAATATATGAAAAGGATATTATTTATTATATTTACGTGTCTGTCTCTCTGTAGCTATGCGCAAATGCCGTTAAGCACAGAAGTAGTGACAGGCTCCTTTGAGGCTTTGTATAATAAGACTGCTAATCTGGAGATTGAATATGTAAAGATACATAACAGATCTGAGGCTGAGTTTGCAGAGTATGAGAAGGACTGGAAAGTGGATAAGCCGGATGTTGAAGACCTGATTTTGCAAAATGCTAATGCTGCATTGAAAAAGGTTTGTCATTTGAATTTTGGCAAGGAGTCGGATTTAACAGTCAGAGTCGTGGTAACTACAATTAGCGCTAAAGGCGATTATTCTTTTGTTGTGCAGCTTCTTGACAAGAAAGGAGAGATTGTCGGTAATATTACAAACTTATTTGGCAAAGGCGGTATATTCGGCACAAAACTGAATCTTATCAAGGATGGCGCAAAGAGCACAGGTAAAAAGTTAGGTACTATACTGAAGAAGTATATTTAAAAAAGAAACCCACTCGGGCCCTCCTAAAGGGAATAGTGGGACTCTATTACTATAAAACATCAAGTCACATACTCCGATGTTATCAATATCGGACTACCCATTTGGGAAGGCTTGGTTAGGCTTTATAATATGAATTTATTTCCTGATTTAAAGAAAAGGTACACCAAAGACGATATGTCTGCGCGTGAGGCTCAGCGTTTGGCGGAGTTCATTGCGTGGGGACCTATTGTTTTTCAGGCATCGCGTCTGGTAGTAAAGTTTGGCATCCTTGACGCTCTTTGCGATAGCAAAGATGGTCTGACAGAGGACGAGGTCGTAGAGAAGACGGGGGTGTCAAAATATGCTGTGAAATGTCTTCTAGAGGCTGCTCTGAGCATCGGTACCGTGATTATTGATGATGTAACGAACAGGTATTCAATTACCAAGACTGGATTCTTCTTGCTTAATGATCCGGCAACAAGGGTGAATATTGACTTCAATCACGATGTCAACTATCAGGGATTATTCAATCTGGAGGAGTCTATGAAAGAGGGTAGGCCTGCAGGTTTGAAGTGGCTGGGAGATTGGCCGACGATTTATGAAGGACTTTCCTCTCTGCCTAAGCAAGTGCAGGATAGCTGGTTTGGTTTTGACCATTTCTATAGCGACTCTTCATTCCCAGAAGCATTGGAGATTGTGTTTAAGAAGCACAAGGTACGCTCTCTGTATGATGTTGGTGGTAATACCGGCAAGTGGGCGTTGCAATGTGTCGGCTATGACAAGGATGTAGAGGTTACAATTCTCGACCTTCCTCAGCAGATTGGTATGATGAAGGAGAATACGAAGGGAAAGGAAGGTGCAGAGCGTATCAAGGGCTATGGCATAAATCTGCTTGATAAGGATGCTGCATTCCCGAAGAGGGAAGGAGGTCTTGATGCTATCTGGATGAGTCAGTTCCTTGATTGCTTCTCAGAAGAGGAGATTGTCAGTATCCTTACACGAGCAAAGACCGTAATGGATGCCGATACACGTATCTTCATTATGGAGACTTTGTGGGATAGGCAGAGATTTGAGACCGCTGCATTCTGTCTGACTATGACAAGTCTGTACTTTACAGCTATGGCTAATGGTAATAGTAAGATGTATCATTCCGAGGATATGACTCGACTGGTGAATGAGGCCGGTCTTGAGGTTGAGCATATATATGATGGCCTCGGACAATGCCATAGTATCATGGTTTGTAAAATAAAATAGTCTAAGGTCAAAAGCTTTAGACAAAAATAAAATAGTAAATAGTTAAATAGTAAATAGTAAATAAAAATGACACGTCAAGAAGTAGAAGAGAAAGTAAATAACTTCCTCATTGAGGATTTGGAAATCGATGAAGAAAAGATTGCCCCAGAGGCAGAGCTGAAGGCTGGTCTCGGTATTGACAGTCTTGATTTCGTTGATATCGTTGTAATCGTAGAAAAGAACTTCGGTTTCAAGATTAAGCCGGAGGAAATGGCTGGTGTTCAGACACTCTCCCAGTTCTATGATTATATTGAGAGTAAGGTAAACGCCTAACCGAAATGGAAGAACAGAAATGGGCGGGAACAACCTTCGGTAATGGAGGTATGCATAGCGCACTTATAGCTGTGATGAAAGTCATGGATGTAAGGTTGATTTATGCTTTCGTGTCCGTTTTTGTTGTTCCTGTATGTCTGATTCTCAATACTAATGGCAGTCGTAGCGTGGCATATCGCTTTTACAGAAAGCGTTTTGGCTATGGCCGGCTGAGGGCTGCATGGAATACCTATGTCAACCATAGCCTGTTCGGTCAGGTGGTTGTGGATAGGTTTGCTATGTATGCAGGCAAGAAGTTTGAGATAGAGATTGACGGCTATGACAAGTTCCTTGAGCTTGCATCCAAGCCTGACGGGTTCATCCAGATGAGTGCCCATATAGGGAACTATGAGATAGCTGGCTATACCCTTACCGCAGACCCGAAGGTGTTCTATGCCCTTGTATTTGACGGTGAGAAGGAATCGGTGACGAAGAACAGGAACAAGATGTTCGCATCTACCAATATCCGAATGATATCTGTAAAGCCAGATATGAGTCATCTCTTCGAGATAAATGGAGCTCTTCAGAGAGGTGAGACCGTTAGTTTGCCGGCTGATAGATTCAATGGTTCTCCACGTTATGTAGAACAGGTTTTCCTTGGAGCAAAGGCACGTTTTCCTCAGGGACCTTTAAGCGTTGCTACGATGAGAGAACTTGATGTGTTGGCTGTCAATGTCATGAAGGAGTCGATGAATAAATATCATGTCTATGTCACTCCTCTTGAATATGACAAGACCGTTTCGCGTAAGGAGCAGATTGACCAACTATCAAAGGCATATGTATCGGAACTTGAGAGAATGGTGAGGAAATATCCGCATCAATGGTATAATTTCTTTGAGTTCTGGCAATAAAAGGCAAAAGTCTTAGATAATATATAAGATGGAAACAGAGGAATCCCTCAGAAATATAGATATACACGAACTACTACCTCAACAAGAGCCTTTTGTGATGGTTGGTAAACTCACGGCTTTTGATGAGAAACGTACTGTGACGGAAACATTTATTAAAGAAGATAATATTTTTGTCTGCGATGGCGTATTCTCTGCTCCTGGTTTGGTTGAGAATATCGCCCAAACATGTGCAGCTAGGATAGGATATGTTAACAAGTATATCTTGAATAAGGGTATTCAACTCGGTTTTATCGGAGCTATTAGAAACCTTGAGATTACCGGATGTCCAAAGGTTGGTGATACGATTACTACCTGCGTAACGGTGATTGACGATGTGCTTGGCATGACATTGGCTAATGCCGTGGTTACTTGCAATGGCGAGACATTGGCTACAACAGAGATTAAAATAGCGGTCAGGGAGGCGGAATAATGGAGCTTGTAACGGAGAAGGAACTTGAGATTAGATTCAGCGAAGTGGATATCATGAAGGTGGTATGGCACGGATCTTATCCTTTATATCTTGAAGATGCGCGTGAGGCATTCGGTGCCCAGTATGGGTTGAGCTATCAGAACTATATAGACAACAATGTGTTTGCGCCTATTGTGGAGATGGATATAAAATACAAGCGTCCTGTACTCTATGGAATGAAGCCCCATATCAGAATTACGTATCGCCCAAAGCCTTCGGCAAAGATAGTGTTCGATTACGAAATCTTTGACCCAAAAGACGGTACTGTATTTCTGACTGCTCGTACTGTGCAGGTATTCATGGATATGAACTATCAGCTAATGTGGGATAATCCTCCTTTCTTCGTCGAATGGAAGAATAAATGGCAACAGTAATCTCAGATAATATAACATCCCCTCTTGGACTGACTACAGAACAGACCTATAAGGCTGTACGTGAAGGTAAGTCCGGTTTGTCGCACTATCCCTGTGAGAATGGGGAAGGAGGATGGAATGACCTGCCATTTCCAATAGAGGCTTCTCTGTTCAGTAAAGAGCAATGGGATAAGATTATGGTTGACGGATTCTCAAAATTCGAGAGTCTGGTGCTTCATTCTGTAAAGGCAGCTATATCTTCTCTTACTTTTGACAAGGAGCGTGCAATTCTTATTCTGAGTTCAACGAAGGGAGACATTGATGATTTACCATATTCAACACCCAACGCCCAACATCCATCACCCGGTATTCTTGCTGATGCTGCAAAGAAGGTGAGTCAAGCAATAGGCATTGGGAATGATCCTATAGTGGTATGCAATGCCTGTATTTCCGGTGTCTCAGCTATAATACTTGGACAGCGACTTGTGGATTGTGGTAACTATACACATGCCATTGTGTGTGGTGCAGATGTTCAGGGAAGGTTTATTGTTTCGGGTTTCCAATCGCTGAAGGCATTATCTGATGAGCCTTGCAGACCTTTCGATATAGAAAGACTTGGTTTGAATCTCGGAGAGGCTGCTGCGACTATTGTTCTGTCAAGGGAAATTGATTTCCCAGATGGCTGGAAGATAGATAAGGGAGCGGTATGTAATGATGCATATCATATCAGTGCTCCACATCCTAAGGGACTTGGTGCAGGGTTGGCTCTTGGTAAGGTGAAGGATGCAGATAATCCGATTTCTGTGATAGGAGTTCATGGCACAGCCACGATGTATAATGACCAGATGGAGTCTAAGGCCATAGAAATGGCGGAGTTGCAGGATGTCCCACTCTCTGCATTGAAAGGATACTTCGGCCACACTATGGGGGCTGCCGGTGTGCTAGAGACCATTATCATGATGAGGGCACTTAAGGATGGTATTATTCTGCCTTCAAAGGGTTTTGGAACTTGTGGTGTAAGTGGCAAAGTGAAGCTGTCGGACAAACAGAAGACCGCCGAAGGAAAGACTTTCATTAAGATGTTGTCAGGCTTTGGCGGTTGTAATGGAGCAGTACGTGTTTCTGATAGATCCCTTCCTCTGAATATTGTTAATGATATTCTTGTCAAGCTGTCTCATTCAGTTAGGATTACACAGGAAGATATAATTGTTGACGGAGAAAGACTTTCTTTGGAGTCACGAGGCAAAGAAATGCTGACAGAGGTTTATAAGACGAAGATAGGAGACTATCCAAAGTTTTATAAGATGGATATGCTCAGCCGTCTTGCCTTTGTCGCTTCCGAACTGCTTATAGAATCTGAAGGTCAAAGGACTCTAAACTCTAATCCCTCAACTTTAGACTCTAGCCGTGCTGTTATCCTTTTCAACCATTCTTCATCTATAATAGCAGATTGCCAGTATATGAAATCCATAGAAAAGGATGACTTTTTCCCTTCACCAGCTGCATTTGTATATACTTTGCCAAATATCACTACGGGTGAGATTGCACTAAGGAATGGTTATCATGGTGAGACATCGTTCTATCTTCTTGCAGAAAGAAATGAAAAGCTAATGCAGAGGGTGATAAAATCCACTTTCATTGATCGTGATATTAAAAGTGTCATTGGAGGTTGGATAGACTGTCCTTCGGAGGACAAGTTTGAATGTGATATCAGAATATATGTTAAAGAGTAAAGTGTAAAGTTGAAAGAATAAAGTATAAATATGGAAAACCTAATTAATGAACTCAAGATTCAGATTAAGGAGGCACTTAATCTTGAAGACCTCTCAATTGAAGAATTTGATGAAAATGCTCCTCTTTTCGGAGATGATGGTATAGGACTTGATTCTATCGATGCTCTGGAGATAATCGTATTGCTTGAGAAGAAATACGGAATACGTCTGGCTAATGCTGCTGAAGGTAAGGATATCTTCAAGAATGTGGCTACTATAGCTGAGTACGTAGAGAAGAATAGGAAAAAGTAATTATGAATATCGCAATAACCGGACTGGGGATTATTTGTGCTATAGGTAATAATAGCCAGCAGGTTCTTGACTCCCTTGTAAACAAGCAAACAGGTGTTGGTATGATGAAAAATCTTCAGTCATGCCATACGGAATTGCCTGTTGGCGAGGTTAAGCTGTCGGATGATGAACTGAAGACGTTGCTTGGCTTGCCAGTTGAGAGCCTGTATAGCAGAACAACCTTGCTCGGTGCTGTTGCGGTAAAGCAAGCAATGGCTGATGCTGGATTATCAGTTGATATGCTTGTAGGAAAGAAAGTCGTACTCATTTCCGGCACTACGGTCGGTGGCATGGATGTAACGGAGAGAATTCTTGTAGATATGCGAGACGCCCTTCAAACACCCAACAACCAACAACCATCACCCGTTGACTATGTCAAACGCCATGACTGTGGCAGTACCACGAATGAGATTGCTCAGATTTGCGGACTTGATTGTGAGGTTTGTACTATATCAACAGCTTGTTCATCTGCAATTAACTCAATAATAGTTGGTTGTGAGATGCTTCGTAGTGGTGAGGCTGATATTATCATTGCTGGTGGTTCGGAGGCTTTGAGTAAGTTCCATCTCAATGGCTTTAATACGCTTCATATTCTTGATACAGAGGTGTGTCGTCCGTTTGATGCTACTCGTGTTGGTCTCAATCTTGGTGAGGGCGCTGCTTTCGTGGTTCTTCAGAAGGATAAAGTCGATGGTAAGGCATATATTGGAGGATATGGCAACAAGTGCGATGCCTTTCATCAGACGGCTTCTTCCGATGATGGAGAAGGCGCTTATCTCGCAATGCGTGAGGCCTTGGAGTCTTCGGGCATAGATAAGTCGCAGATAGACTATATTAATGCACATGGAACGGGTACTCCGAATAATGATCCTAGTGAGAGCGTTGCATTGAAGCGTATCTTTGGTGATGATATGCCTTTGGTTTCAAGTACGAAAGGATTTACTGGTCATACAACATCAGCTTCTGGCAGTATTGAGACCGTGATATGTGTTCTTGCGATGCAGAATAACTTTGTACCTGTCAACTATGGATTCGGTCATGTAGATGAGACCTGCATTCATCCTTTTGAAGGTGATGACAAGCAGCATAGAATGGATTATGTAATCTGTAACTCATTTGGCTTTGGAGGCAACGACAGTTCGCTGTTGCTGATGAGAGAAGCCAAGGATTGTAGTATGGCATCAGCTAAGATTCCAGAACTGGAGATTGCAGCAGATATTACGATTGATTCTATGGAACAGCTTGCAGACTACAAGGAATACATATCTCCGAAAGAAGGTCGTAGAATGGGTAAACTTATGAAGGCTGCTACGTTGACATCTCTTATGGCTCTTCGTGAGGCAGGAATAGAATGCCCTGATGCGATAATCACAGCTACTGCAAATGGTATGCTTGAAACAAGTGAGAAATTCCTCGTTGACATGGTGGATAATGGTGAGGAAACTCTAAGTCCAACTCTTTTCATGCAAAGCACGCATAACACCATAGGAAGTGCTATAGCAATACGTACCCAGTGTCATGGATATAACATTACATATACTCAGGGTAAGGACTCGATGAAATGGGCACTTCGTGATGCGGAGCGACTGATAAGAATGGGTATGGCAAAGACTGTGCTTGTGGGATGTCATGATGAGTCATCTCCATTGTTCAAGAGTTTTTATGAATACCTTAATCTCTCTATTCCACAGATATATTCACGTAGTGTGCTTCTGAAAGCTAAATAAAGATGTGGTTGAAGTTATTGCCATTGGCATTGATACAGAGTGCGTTGCTTGCTATAGGTCAGGTGTTTCTGAAATATGGCTTACAACGTATGGTTAGTTTCGGTTGGAACTGGACTTTTTTCAAATCAGCCTTGCTTAACTGGCAATTTGCCATGAGTGGTATAACGATAGGAGCAGCCAGTCTTTTATGGATGTATATTATCAGACAGTTTCCGTTAAGTCTTGCCTATCCAATGGGTTCTTTGAGCTATGTTTTCACGATGCTCTTTGCTATATTGTTCTTTCATGAGAATGTAGATATCGTGAAATGGATAGGTTTATTTTTCATAATAACAGGTTGTATATTACTGACAAAATGAAGAGATATCTAATTATATTAATGATGAGCATGGTATCACCTGTTGTGTCTGCTCAGAATAATCAGAAGATAATAGACCATATTAATCAGGTTGCACACTCGTTAAAGAGTATGCAGGCTGACTTCATTCAGACAAAGACAATGAAGATGTTGGGTGATAAGATGGTGTCAAATGGAAAAATGTATTATCAGCAGAGTGATAAGCTACATTGGGAATATACAACACCATATATTTACACTTTCATTCTCAATGGTGACAAGGTTCTTCTGAAGAAAGGAACGCGTAAGGATGTTATTGATGTAAATAAGAATAGGGTGTTCAAGGAAATAGCTCGTATAATGATGAACAGTATGGTTGGCACCTGCCTGACAGAGAAGAAGGATTTTAGCGTTTCCGTTGTAGAGTCAGATCAGTCATATACAGCTACACTCATTCCGCAGAAAAAGAAGATGAAACAGATGTACACAAAGATTGTACTGACTTTCACAAAGAAGACATCCATGATATCTCGTGTGGTGATGTATGAGAAGAATGGTGACAATACTGAGATTGTATTGAAGAACGTCGTGACAAACAAAACAATAAATCCATCATATTTTGCTATCTAAGAGATTCATTAGTCTTTTGTCTTTTGCCTTCTGCCTTTTACTTGTAGAGGCTCAGACATTACCTTCTGATGAAGGGGAGAGGGCACGTTATAGTGTGCAGATAGATGTAAAGAAGGCATATATAAGTGGAATATGCGGTATGCTGTTCGAGGATGGCAAACTCAAGGCAAGTGTGGTCAATGAATTTGGATTATCTGCTATGGATTTCGAATATAATCCTCAGAAAGACAAGGTTAAAATCATCAATGTCATAAAGAAACTAGACCACTGGTACATTAAACGTGTTCTGAAGCGTGACCTTCGTATATTGCTTCACAACTTAGAACAAGGTATTTACAAGCATGAAAATGCGAAATACGAAATAACATATACTTTTCAGCCTTTACAACCAATAACCGAAGAGGCAACTGATAATGGAAATACAAACTAAAGTACTCCCTCTTGGGGGAATCGGAGACTTATATAGCATAGTTGCTAAGGAAATCACTGATGATGGTGGCGTTTTCCACCTTCATCTGAATCCGGAATGTATTATATATAAGGCTCATTTTCCAGAACAACCTATTACCCCAGGCGTTTGCATTACTCAGATAGCAGTAGAACTAGCTGAGAATGTCGTGGGACATAGCCTCCAGATGATTGGAATCAAGAATGTGAAGTTCTTGTCAATAATGACTCCAGATTCTCAGACGGAGGTAATATACAACATTACGATTAAAAGTTCTGACGATAAGGAAACACGTATTCAAGCTGTGGCACAGTCGGATGATGTGGTCTATGCGAAAATGTCGCTTATATGCAAGAGGAAATAAGCACATTGACTTCGCGTGAGCGCCTTCATCGTCGTGGTGTCTGTGTGATTGTTCCCACTTTCAACAACGAGAAAACAATTCGTGATGTTGTTGAAAGATGTAAGGAACAATCGGATGATGTTATAGTAGTAAATGACGGTTGTACAGATTCTACAGCTTCAATACTTGCGGATATAAAAGGTATCACCGTTGTTACGTTAGGTCATAATAGCGGTAAGGGAACAGCCTTGAAGATGGGCTTCCGTAAGGCTTTAGAAATGGGATTCTCATACGCTATAACGCTTGATGCGGATGGGCAGCATTTCCCAGAGGATATACCTTTGATGTTGAAGGCTAACATTGAGAATCCTGGTGCACTTATTGTTGGTGAGCGTAAGGATCTTGAAAGTAAGGAGCGTTCTGGCGGTAGTAAGTTTGCAAATGCCTTCAGTAACTTCTGGTTCTTTGTTCAGACATGGAAGCGTCTTAAAGATACCCAGACAGGTTTTCGCTTATATCCTCTTCGTAAGCTTCACGGACTTTCGCTTCTTACATCTCGATATGAGGCAGAACTTGAACTGCTTGTATTTGCTGCGTGGCATGGTGTGAAACTGGTATCACAGCCGATAAATGTGTATTATCCACCACGAGAGCAGCGTGTGTCGCATTTCAGACCGGGACTTGACTTTACTAGAATCTTCATTCTCAATACAATACTCTGTTTCCTTGCCTGCGTTTATGGACTTCCGCTTTATATTTGGCGGACATTTATGGTTGTCTTTCGCACTACATACTCATTGCTTTTCTTTGTTGTATGCTCAATAGGATTGATGACTCCATTGGTTACGCTATATATAAAGATTGGTAAGATGACAGAGGATAAGCGTGACAATCTGCATGGAATACTGCAATGGATATCGAAGTTCATAATGATATGGCATGGTATTCCGGGGGTGAAGTATAAGCCAAGAAGTAATACTGATGAGTCTTTGGACGGGCCTTCAGTATTGATATGCAATCATCAATCGCATCTCGACCTGATGACTCTTCTGCCTCTGAAGAAGAAGATAGTTGTGCTGACAAATGACTGGGTGTGGCGAAATCCATTCTACGGCTATGTTATAAGACAAGCCGAGTTCTATCCCGTATCAGCAGGTGTTGACGCTCTGATTCCAAAGTTAAGGAGTCTTGTTGATAGGGGATATAGTGTAGCGGTATATCCAGAGGGAACACGTTCTGAAGATTGTAGTATAGGCCGTTTTCATCAGGGGGCATTTTATATTGCGGAACAATTGAATCTTGATATAGTGCCACTAATCCTTTATGGAGCAGGGAAAGTTCTTCCAAAGAAAGATAAGCATTTGCATAAGGGAATTATCAGTTTGGATGTGGATAGACATTTCTCACCAGAAGAGGTTATCTCGCTCGGAACTCTGAAACAGCGTGCTTCATGGTTCAGAAAATATTATAAGTCACGATACGACGAGGTGAGTGATGAATATGAACAGTATGCGTAAGAAGGTTGCAATTATAGGCAGTGGTCTTGGTGGTTTGTCGTGCGGATATATTCTGCAACGCAATGGCTTTGACGTCACAATTTTTGAAAAGAATGCTGTCTTGGGCGGCTGCCTACAATGCTTTCGTCGTAAAGGGGCTGTGTTTGAGACTGGTATGCACTTTATCGGTAGTGCTGCACCTGGGCAGACAATGTATAAGATGATGCATTATTTGGGACTTGCATCGGATGTGCATCTCAGTCAGCTTAATCCTTCGGCATACGATACTGTTTCTTTGGGAGGTCAGAGCTTTGAGTTCCCTAACGGAAAGGAACAGTTCATAGAGAAAATGTCATCGTATTTTCCTCGCGAGAAGGATGCAATAGTGCGTTACTATGACATCGTAAACAAGATAGCCTCAGCTTCCACTCTACATTCTCTCACTAGCGAAAGTCGTGATGTGGCTATTGATACGGAATATCAGCAGCGAAGTATGAATGATGTCATGGATGAACTTTTCAATGACAGTTTGCTAAAAAATGTCCTTGTTGGTAATCTGCCACTCTATTCGGCTGAATTGAACAAGACTCCTTTCTCTCAACATGCGTTCATCATGGATTTCTACAACCAGAGTGCTTTTCGTGTAGAGGGGGGGAGTGATGCTATTGCCAAGTCACTCGTGAAGTCAATAGAGCATTTTGGCGGACAGGTAATTACTTCTGCAAAGGTTCAGAGAATTGTATGTGATGCGACACATGCCATTGGTGTAGAGACTATTGATGAACAACTGCATACAGCTGACTATGTTATCTGTACTGTTCATCCAGCGCGTACGCTTGAGATGCTTGAAGATACCAATCTTATTCGTCCTGCTTTCCGTTCGCGTATCAAGTCATTGCCACAGACTGCCGGATGTTTCGCTGTATATGTAAAGTTCAAGGATGAGGTGATGCCTTATATGAACACTAATTATTATGGGTATCGTGGTGATACACCTTGGAATTGTGAGCATTATTCTGGGGAGGATTGGCCAAAGGGCTTCCTCTATATGCACATGTGCCATAAGGATAAGGCAAAGTGGGCAAAGAGTGGTGTTATCCTTTCATATATGAATATGGAAGATGTAGCACCATGGGTAGGTACTCATGTTGGGAAGCGTGGTGAAGATTACGAGGCTTTCAAGACACAGCATGCAGAGCGTCTTCTTGATGAGGTAGAGACTCATTTCCCGGGACTTAGGGCTTCGATAGATTGCTATTACACATCCACTCCTCTTACATATATTGACTATACAGGTACAGAGGGAGGCTCGATGTATGGTGTGGCAAAAGACATAACGATGGGAGCGGCAGGTAGAGTTCCTTATAAGACGAAAATCCCGAATCTCTTGCTTGCTGGACAGAATGTCAATTCGCATGGAATGTTAGGGGTGTTGGTTGGAACAATAGTGACATGTTCAGAACTGGTTCCTAATCTGAAACTTAGAATCAATTAATAATTGGACTAAGGTCTAAGGACCGGGGCTTTTGACTTTTGGCCTTTGACTTTAAACACAAAATGGAAAAAACAGCGGTAATTGTTGGCGGTGGCCTTGGCGGTTTGTTTACAGCTGCTATCCTTTCTAAGGAAGGGGTTAAGGTTACTGTTCTTGAGAAGAATCTCAACCTTGGCGGAGGATTGCAGAGCTTCAAGAGGTTTGGTGAGGTCTATGATGCTGGTATGCATATCCTTAGCGGTATGCACAAGGGGGGAAGTATTCGCAAGATATGTAATTATCTTGGCCTAACGGATAAGATGCATATACGTCCTGTGGATAATGACTGTATTGATGAACTTCATTTTGTAGAAGATGGTTCTACGTATCGCATAGGGAAGGGGCGTCAGGGATTTGTTGACTCATTAGTTAAGTATTTCCCCGACCAGCGAGAGGCATTGACGAAATATGTTGATGCTATGTACACCTTGCTCGATGAAATGGACATGTTTCATCTCCGTCCGTTGAAAACGACCATCTTCATGCATTCTGAGGATTTCCTCATCTCTGTTGGCGATTTCATAGCCAAATATATCAAGGATGAGAAACTTAGGGCGGTACTTGCATATATGAATCCTCTCTATGGTGGAGAGAAGGATAAAACCCCAGCATACGTCCATTCCATTATCAATGTGCTGTATATCAATGGTGGTAACAGATTTGAAGGAGGATGCAATCTCTTTGTAAATGAACTTCGTAAGTTGATTGAAGATAACGGCGGAACAGTTATCGTTAATGATGGAGTGGTTAGTGTTTCTTCTAAGAACAAATTGATTACCCATGTAACGACAGAAAGTGGCAAAATCTATTCTGCCGACTATTATATCTCAGCCATTCATCCTTGTTCATTCATTAAATTGTTAGAGGATAAGTCAATCCTGTCAAAACCATATCGCGAGAGACTTGAAACTATCCCGAATTCTTACTCTGCATTTACCTTGTTTGTCAAGCTCAAGCCCGGTAAGGTGAAATATTTCAACTATACGCGCTATTGCATGACACGATATGATGAGATTTGGAATATTGGTATTACTGACGAGCAATGGCCAAGAGGTGTAATGTATATGACTACACCTGAAATAAACCAAGGGGAGTATAGTACGAAGATGATAATCACCACTCCAATGTCATGGGATTTTGTAAAGAAATGGGAAAATACCACTGTAGGGCATCGTGGTGAGGATTATAAGGCATGGAAACAGGAATGCGCGAAGAAATTGCTTGATAGGATTGAGAAAATCCATCCTGGTTTTATTGATAGCATTGAGGCTATAAATACAGCTTCTCCACTTACCATACGTGATTATTTCGGAATAAAGGAAGGATCAATGTACGGATTTATGAGTGATTGCAACAATATAGTTCTGTCACAGGTACCTGTAGTTACGAAAGTCAAGAACCTATATCTTACTGGTCAGAACAATAACCTTCATGGGTTCTGTGGAGTGCCGCTTACAGCTATCAACACGTGTGAGGCTATATTCGGCATGAACTATATCATTAATAAAATTAATGCTGCAAACCCTTGATGTCTATAGGGGGCAGGAAAAGTTTATTATGGAGTATAATAAGTTTGAGGAGATACGTCCTTATACGGATGATGAGATACCTGCAGCAATGGATAGAATTGCGGGTAGCACGTCATTCCCTCTGCTTGCATCGTATGTATTTCCTGATAGGAGTATAGATGATGTTCGTAAGGAAGTACGTTCATATAAAACCATTCATGATTTTCAGATAGGAATCATGTATTGGGCAAACCGCAAGATTATAGAGGATAGCACAGAATCGTTTACTTGTGGAGGAATGGAGAACATAAGTCCCTCAACACCCAATACCCATCACCCATCAGCCAATGCCCACCTCTACGTATCCAACCATCGTGATATAATGTTGGATGCAGCTCTGTTCCAGAATGTACTTGTTGACAACGGACATGACACTACGGAGATTACGTTTGGTGCAAATCTTATGCAGGGACAGATAGTCATCGATATTGGCAGGTCGAACAAGATGTTCAAGGTGGCTCGCCCTGGTGGTAGCGTAAGGGAGTTCTATAAGTCTTCCCTCCTCCTTTCTGAATATATGCGTCATGTCATTACGGAGAAGCATCAGTCTGTGTGGATTGCTCAGCGTAATGGACGCACTAAGGATGGAAAGGACCGCACAGATCAGGGCATTATAAAGATGCTATGCATGAGTCGTTCTGACGATAAGGTTAGGGCTATTGCTGATCTGAATATAGTGCCTGTCTCTGTTTCATACGAATGGGAGTCTTGTGATATCCTCAAGACTGTGGAACTATATGAGCGCCAGTTCGGACCTTACATCAAGAAACCGGGTGAGGATTTGAACAGTATCCTGATAGGTATTACCCAGTATAAAGGTAATGTGCATTTCGAGGTCTGCAAGCCTCTTTGCTTTGACGAACTCAACGAGTTCTCCGACCTCACTTCTGTAGAATTTCATAAGGCTGTTGCCAACTTGCTCGACCAGCGTATCTGCTCTTCATATCATCTTTATCCAAACAATTATATAGCCCATGACATTCTCTATGGTAACAAGAAATATTCGGCTATGTATTCCTCTGAGGAAAAGAATGCTTTCATGCATAGAATGAACAAACTCCAGAAATACGAGGAAGAGTGCGATATGGATAGGCTGTACGAGATATTCCTTGGTATATATGCTAATCCTGTGGATTCAAAAAGTCAAATGTCAAAAGTCAAATGACGAAGTTCTTTAGTCTTTTGGCTTTTGCCTTTATCTCAATAGCAGCTTTCGCAACAGGGCCGGGCAATATCATACATCTTTGGGAAGGAACATCGGTAAACAATAAGAGCGTTACGCTTGAGATATTTTTGCCTGAGAATACCAATGCAGGAAAGACTCCTGCAATGATAGTATGCCCTGGCGGTAGCTATAGCTGGCACGACTATGAGGTGGAAGGAACTGATGTGGCAAGGTGGCTATGCAGTAATGGGATTGCGGCATTCGTACTAAAATATAGGGTTCAGGGTGTGTTTAATTTCATTACCCATGCCAGATTAATAGTTCCAGGAAATCATCATCCGCACATGTTACAGGACGGACAACGTGCTATTCAGTATGTCCGTGAACATGTTGATGAATACAATATCGACATAAACAGGGTGGGGGCAATGGGCTTTTCTGCAGGAGGACATCTTGTTATGTCACTTGCGGAATTTTCATCAACGGACTTCCTGAAACCCTTGGGTATTGTTTCAAAAGTGTCGCTGAGACCTGATTTCACCGCACCAATCTATCCCGTAGTGACTATGAGCGAGAAAGTGTGTCATACACGTTCTCGCCGTGCTCTTTTAGGCGAATATGGAAAGTTCCGTAAGTCCTTGCGCGATTCTCTCTCGCTTGAGCGCCATGTGCCTTCCGATTGCCCTCCTGTCTTCCTTGTTAATTGTAAGGATGACCCGATAGTGAAG
Organism: uncultured Prevotellaceae bacterium; assembly: GCA_900315105.1. The sequence goes on from OMXX01000004.1 coordinate 114,656, forward strand.
TATCAGAACTCGGAATTACTCGATTCTGCCCTCACTAGCAAGGGAATCAAGCATACATATATACAATATCAGACAGGAGGTCATGGTTTTGGAATCTCCGAAATAAAAGGTTCTGCTGAGTGCCGTCAATGGAAACAAAGGTTTCTGGAATGGCTAAACGAAATTAAAATGTAAAAATTTAAAAGTATGATTAGTAACATTGCGAAAAACAGTAATTATACTTCTTGCTTTTTACTTTGAATTAGATGATAATCAAATTCTTTGACTTCTTCCACAAGCATGTATTGCTCAGACGTTCTGTCTTACTGACTTTGACAATAGCGCTTGTTGTGTCTGTCTTCCAATTGTCATATAAGGAGGACATATCTGATTTCATGCCTCTTACTGATGAGGAGAAACAGGATATGGAGATATACCAGGACATATCGGGTGTCAATAAGCTTGTTGTCCTGTTTTCCTGCGACAAGGAAAATCCTGATAGTACCATAGCGGCCATAGACCTTTTCCAAGAGAGCGTGAAGGAATTGGACTCTCTGAATTGGACGAGTGATATGGTTACTCGCTTTGATATGGAGAAGGTAGGGGAGGTTACTGAATTTGTATATCAGAACATTCCATATTTCCTGACAGAGCGCGATTATGCTCGCATGGACTCTTTGTTGTGCGCAGAAAATTATGTTGGCGAACAACTTGACCGTGATCGTGAGATGCTGATGTTCCCTTCTGGAGGTCTGCTTTCTGAGAATATCTCGCGTGATCCACTCAATCTGTTCACGCCTGTACTGAGCAAGTTACAGGGCTTGCAGCAGGAAAACAAGTTTGAGATGTACGATGGCTATATCTTCACGCCTGATATGAGTCGTGCAATAGTCATGCTCTCATCTCCTTTCGGCAATTCAGAGACTGATAAGAACTCACAGCTCCTGCAACTCCTCACGTCTGGCATTGAGCAGATGAACGCTCGTTTTCCTAATATCGAGGCTCACGTATTGGGAGGACCACAGATAGCCGTGGGCAATGCCATGCAGATAAAGCATGACTCTATTCTTGCCGTCAGTCTTGCCGTTGTTCTTATTCTTGCCTTGCTTTTCTTCTCATTCCGCTCATTGCGAAATATATTGCTCATAGCTTTCTCAATAGGGTGGGGATGGTTGTTCGCCCTTGGTGCACTTGCTTTATTCCACGATAACATTTCTATTATCGTTGTCGGTATTTCGAGCGTTATCCTTGGTATTGCACTCAATTATCCGCTACACCTTATTGCCCATATAGGGCATGAAACAAATATCCGACAGGCATTAAAGGAAATCTCTGCGCCATTGTTAGTAGGAAACATAACAACGGTAGGTGCTTTCCTTGCCCTCGTACCGCTTAATTCCGTGGCTCTCCGTGACCTCGGTCTTTTTGCGTCCCTACTTCTTATTGGCACAATATTCTATGTGTTGGTGTTCTTGCCGCATCAGGTGAAGATAGGTGATTGCGGTCAGAATAATACAACACACCAACACCCATCATCTATCACCCATCTGCTATCTCGCATCTCCAACATCCAACTCGACAACAAATCATGGGTGGTAGGTATTGTCATCATATTGACTCTTGTCTTTGGATGGTTCAGTTTCCAAGTTGAGTTTGATAGTAATCTTGCCAATATCAATTACATGACCGATGAACAGCGTGCAGATATGGATTATTTCCAGAAACTAACGGCTGATGATACCGTTTCTACCAAGCGCACACTCTATGTCGTGTCTTCCGCTCCAACTATTGATGCTGCCCTTGATTCTTGCAATAGCAAGAAAATAAATGGTGTGTCTCAGTTCCTTGCCTCTGAGTCTATGCAGAAGGAACGTATAAGCCGTTGGAAGGAATTTGTATCTAAGCATCATGATTTGCTTAACGCACAGTTTGCAAAGGCTGCAAAGGATAAGGGCTTCTCTGTTGATGCGTTCTCTGATTTCCAACAAATAATCAACGGCAATTATGAACCTCGTGAGTTCAGCTATTTTGCCCCTCTGACATCAACTGTGTTTAATGGAAATATCGTAAAGCAAAACCAATATTTCATTGTCGATAAACTGAGTGTTGAGCCTTCAGAGATAGAGAAAGTGAAGAGCAGCATCCCTGGCAGTTTCGATATTGAGAGTCTTAACAGTTCGTTGGCTAATAGCCTGTCTGACAACTTTAACTATATCGGCTGGGCATGTTCGCTTATCGTGTTCTTCTTCCTGTGGTTCTCGTTCCGTAAGATAGAATTGGCTATAATATCCTTCGTGCCTATGGCTATCAGTTGGGTGTGGATTCTCGGTCTTATGGCTATACTCGGCATAAAGTTCAATATCGTTAATGTTATCCTTGCCACGTTTATCTTCGGACAGGGTGACGACTATACCATATTTATGACCGAGGGTTGTATCTACGAGCATAAGACGGGTAAGCCAATCCTTGCATCTTATAAGCGTAGCATACTGCTATCTGCCATTATCATGTTCATAGGCATCGGCACTCTTATTGTTGCCAAGCATCCTGCCCTACACTCGCTTGCAGAGATAACAATCGTAGGAATGTCGAGCGTGGTCTTCATGTCATGGCTCGTACCACCATTGCTGTTCAGATTGATATATAAGAAGAAGGGAGAATAGATTCCCCCCATAAAATATGAAAGAAAGAATTCGTACAATACTTGAAGACAATCTGCCATTGGCAGACCTTGATTCTGATTTTCTGTTTGCAGAACTCAGTTCTTTGGATATAACCACTATCATGATGCTGCTTTCTGATGAGTATCATATCACTCTCGACTCTCGTGATGTCTCTCCAAAGAACTTCATGACGGTTGATAGCATCGTTGCTATGGTACAGAGAAAACTTGAAGAGAAGAAGTAAATGAGCACTATACTTGATTATGTTCATCGTTGGGCAGAAGAGTGTCCAGAAAAACCTGCCATAATATCCCGTGACGGAGTTATTGCTTATCGGGAGCTTTATGAGAGGATGAAGATGCAGCTCTACTTGCCAATCCCCCTCCTCGGTGAATCCTGGGAGTCTGATTTCTGCCTATATACCACAGGAACTACGGGCAAGTCGAAGGGCGTTGTGATCTCCCAGAAGGTTGTTATTGCTAATTCCGAGAACCTTATTGCCGGACAGGGCTTTTCCCATGGCCTTGTGTTTGTCATAGCTGGTAATATGGAGCATTTAGGATGCTGGTCGAAGATATTCCCAGTTCTGATGCTTGGCGCAACCATTTATATAATAGAGGATGGAATGAAGGATATTGACGGCTTCTTCAAGGCTTTCGACCTTCCTCTTGAAAAGTATTCTTTGCCTGCCAATACCAGGTTCGCCACATTCCTTGTGCCTTCAAACATCCGCATCCTTCTTCAGTTTGCGAGTGACAGGTTAGAGGCTCTGGCCGACCGTATGGATTTCCTCGAGACAGGCGCGGCTCCAATGCCTCATTCTGATATGCTTACTCTTTGTAAGATACTGCCAAATACCCGACTCTATAACACTTACGCATCAACAGAGACTGGTATAATCTCAACGTATAACTATAACGACGGAGAGTGCATAGCGGGATGTCTTGGTCATGCTCTTCCTCATTCCCAATTTCTCATCACTCCTGAGGGTCGTATAGCTTGTAAGGGCGATACCTTGATGACTGGTTATAAGGATGAACCGGAACTTACTCTGACTGTCCTTCAAGATGATACGCTTTTCACAGCTGATAATGGATATATTGACGAGAAAGGTCGTCTTCACATACTCGGTCGTGATGACGATACAATCAACACAGGCGGTTTCAAGGTTGCTCCTTCTGAGGTTGAGGAGGTTGCTCTTTCCATGCCCGATATCGAGGATTGCATCTGCATCTCTCAACCGCATCCTGTACTTGGCAATGCCCTCGCTTTGCTCGTTGTACTTAAGAATGGCGTAAAACTTGATAAACGTGCCATTGCCTTGCATCTCAGCGAGAAACTGGAACGGCATCAGATACCACTTACCTATAAGGAGGTTGATAAGATTCAACGCACTTTTAATGGCAAGCTAGATAGGAAGTATTATAAAAAGAGTGTAAAGTAGAAAGTATAGAGTAAATAGTATAAAAGCATAAAAAAGCCGCCTGAGGATTATTCCTTAGGCGGCTTTTTGTACCTTGTTAATTCTTCTCTATAACCTCTATAAGCTCTACATCAAAGATGAGGGCGGCATAAGGAGGGATATTGCCGACACCACGAGAGCCGTATGCAAGGTAGTAAGGAATGTAAAAGCGGAATTTGCTACCTTCTTTCATCAGTTGCAAGCCTTCTGTCCAGCCTTTGATAACCTGATTAAGAGCGAACTCCGAAGGCTCCCCGCGCTTATAGCTTGAGTCGAATACAGTACTGTCGATGAGACGGCCTTCATAATGACAGCGCACAATATCAGTAGCCGACGGACTCTTTCCGTTGCCCTCCTCCAGAACCTCATACTGAAGTCCGCTACTTGTCACTTTCACACCTTCACGCTTGGCATTCTTATCAAGATATTCCTTGCATTGCTGTTCGTAGTTGTCTTCATCCTTTGAGCATGAGGTCAATCCAAGACCGCATACAATCATTGTTATTAATAGCAGAATTTTCTTCATAAAGACTAATATAATCTTGTGTATAAACAATCTCTTGTGCACAAAAGTTGTGCTTAGCGCGGACAAAATTACTCAAAATTTTTGTAATACAGATGTTTTTCACATTTATTTTAATATTCAGACGCTATAATCCCTATGTTGATACTGCTATTATATAGTTTGAAAACCAGACAGATATAATCTGACATTTACTTGGAGGATAATGTCAGACAAATGTCAGAAAGTTTTATCAGCAATTTAGGAATCTCTTCATACCTTTGCAATAAAAAACAGAGGACATGAAGAGATTATTGTTTTGCTCGTTGCTCGCTTTTGCCATTAATGCTACAGCACAAGATACAGATAAGGATGTATCGCTCAACGAGGTGACCGTACAGGGGGCACGTAAAATTCAGAAAGTGATCTATCCAACAAAACAGCAGATAGAGAATTCGCCTAATGGATACTCGCTTTTGGCAAAACTCTCTTTGCCACACATTCGGGTTGATGAGGCTATGAATAGTATTACGGCTCTGACAAATCTTGGAACGGTACAGGTGCGTATTAATGATGTCATAGCCTCTCAGGAGGATTTGCAAACGCTCGATATGCAGGGCATAGAACGTATTGAGTTTATCGACAATCCTGGTGTCCGCTATGGAGAGGATATCGCGTATGTTATAAATATCAAGGTGAAGAAAGCTGCGAGTGGCTATGTCGTCGGATCTCAACTTACTAATACCCTGACCACGAAAAATGGTAGTGAGTCTGTTTTCGGCAAGATAAACCACGGACTTAGCGAACTGGCATTCAGCTACAATCTCGATTATCGTAATTTCAAGGGGATAGAATACGATGAACGGGCAAACTACGAACTGGAATCTGGCGATATTGTTTCTTTACATAGGAAAAGTTTGAGACAGCAAAGCAAAAATCTTACTCACAATGCCCAAATTACCTATAGCTTGAGCGATTCTAATTATGTGTTTCAAGCAAAACTATCTGGTAATCGTGATATCCAACCTCGAAGAGACTATTCGGAGATGTCTGTTGATGGGATTCCGTATGATGAATGCAGCTTTGCTCGAAACTCATCCCCTTCGCTCGATCTCTATTATCATCAGGACTTTTCTCGTCATCAATCGTTGACGGCAAATATTGTGGGAACATATACCAAGACAACAGGTGATATGGAAAATAACGAGGGTTATGCCTATCGATATAGTTCCTTACGCAATATGTATAGCCTTTGGAATGAGACTATCTATGAGAATCGGTTAAAGCCCTTTACGCTTTCCTGTGGTTTGCAGTTCTTGCAACGCTATAGCTATAGCGCTTTTAGTGGAGATATAAATTATACATATGATACGCATACATGTGAACTTTATTTTTTCTCCCAAATGAAAGGACAGTTGGGCAATTTAAGCTATGTCGTTGGTCTTGGAGTTAGCCGTCGATATAATCGTCAGGGGGATATACATCATGATTTCGTGCTTTTCCGCCCTAAAATCTCCTTCTGCTATCCTTTGGCAAACAACCTAAAACTGAACTATGATTTCGAGACTCACCAACATGTGTCTCAAGTTGTTACCACCGGCGATATAAGTATCAAAAAGAATGCGATGGAAACTATACTCGGTAATCTGGATATTCGTCCTAACCGAGTAACCTCACATCAACTTAAGCTCTCTTACTCCACACCTCGCTTTACATCCGAGTTGCAAGGCTATTATCGCCTTAATGCCCATTGTAATATGGAAAAATATATCCGTAAGGATGATCATTTCTATTACACTCAAACTAATGCTGATAATGAATGTAGCTTTTTCTATTTCGAATCATACAATCAGTATGATGTTGTTCCCCAGAAACTTACGGCTACTGTCTATGGCGGAATCTACCGTTTCTTCAATTTCGGCGATGGATATACCCACACCTATACTTCTTTCAATGGAGGATGCTCGTTGCAAGCCTATCTTGGACATTGTACGCTTGGAGCCTATGCTGATAATGGCTGGAATTTTATGGAAGGTGAACATCGTGGACATCAGGCCCCTGCATGGTATTTCTCCTGCAACTATCGCCTGAACGATGCTTTTGCTGTTGCCCTATATCTTCAGCATCCGTTCTGTCAGAATCCTCTGACCAACAAGACGGAAATCGTTAGCCGTTATGTGCAGAAAGAACTATCTCAGCACTCTCGCGACTATGGTAATGTGCTGACTCTCAAACTCTCTTGGCATCTCAATCATGGAAGGAAATACCGCGATATACATCGCGCCACGAACTATACTGATAGTGGAACTAATGTTCTGTAAGCATTTTCTCCTTATCTTTTCGGAGGAAATATCTGATAGGAATTATTGAAAAGAATCCTGCTATAATAAATGTAATAGGAAGGACAAATACAAGAGGTGAAAGGCATTGAGGACCAGGCTCACTCGATGGGTTAAATAGAAAATGGGTAAGAATAGGAATTGAAATGATATTAACGATTAGCCATACTGCTATAGCTTGAACGATTACGGTTGTCTTTCTAAGCAAATAGCAGACAGGTGTACCCAATACGATATAAGCCACCAGATTAAACAGAAATATAAATGGTGCAAGAATTAAGAAAAACCATGCGCTAGGATTCAATGCTGTGGCTGCAACCGAGCATTTCACCATGCACAGGATATTATTCTTGATAAGTTTTGTTTGCATTTCCGTGGGGATTGATTATCATGAATTGGATGAATTGATAATAACTTCGATGCAGAACGGACAATAATTATATGCTTTAGTGATGATAAAATAACGTGAGTTCGACGAATTCAAGACCGCGAGGGCTGAAAGCCCGACACCTAATAGGGCAGTCCGTTAGGGCTGTTATTCGGTAGATGCGTGATTAAAGGCTCCTTCAGAGCTCTTTCAACTACGTGATATTCAATAATATACAAGTGGATAAATTCATCGAGCTCACGTTAAAATAATAACTTGGGACGATTTATTATTTTATCATCACTTAGCTTTATAAGTTTTGCGAATAATTACTTATAGCTCTTGTATGCCTTTGCAAACGCCTCATCACTACAATAGCAATCATACATGGCTGTATCGCTCAAGCATAATTGCTGAGTGGAAACGATCTTTTCACGACCTTCTCCTCTGCCATGAACCACAGCAAAAGCGTATGCGTGTTTTTTCGCATCGGCAACCTTTACCGCCAACTTGCCGTTAACGTTGCACAATGAAAAACGAGACATATTTGATAGACTTTCAAGTACAGGAATCTCACCAATCTTCGTTGCACTTGAATTGTCAAGATTAACGATGATTGAACTGCACGTTGGAAGTGTAATTCTTTCATTTAACGATGCCACACGTTTCTGTTTCAGAAGAATCACCTGCAAGCTATCATTATTCGCCCAACTTTCGTTGTTTTTGCATATAACAGACGAAAGAGCACTTTCTATTGTCTCGTCATTTATTTCCAAATCCCCAACGTTGATATCAGTAACGAACATGCCATTCTTGAACTCATATCCTAAGGTGTTAATGCGACCTTGAGCCACCACGTATGGAGCAAGAATAAACTTATACGACTCCTTCTGCGACTTCGTCATCCAAACGGGAGTCTTCATAAGGTTGTAGCTACGGAAAAAGCCCGCCGCATTCTTATTGCCAACGATACCCTCAAAATTCTGCTGCAAATACCCCTTGATGTATTTGTACGTATTGAGGATATTATTCATCTTGATGCGCTGTTTCATCTGCGCCTCAGTCTTGGGGTTGCCCATTTTGCGAGGTAGAGACCTGCCAATGGTCACGCCATTAACTTCAAAATAACTGATATTACCAGACTTTCCAGTCATTTTTCCAACTGAAGATTTTACTTTAACCATACCTTTTCCTTTCTTTAATTATTTGTTTAGATTTCGTACATACTCCATCGATAGTCCATCAGTGGTCCATCGATCCTCCATCGAAACGATGGACCATCGATGGAGTATCGATGGAGTATCGATGGAGTATCTCCCTTGTTTTTGCGTACAAAGATACTACTTTTTCCGGAAGAAAAAGAAAACAAAAGTACAAAAAAAGTGAAAAATGTTCAGGGTATTAATTTTCCATGTCGTAATATCGTGCCTCGTTACCCTCTTTGTACAGCACTTCTATCTGGAAAGTAGGAAATTTCTGGATATACACCTTCTCATCAAAATAAATATAATGAAGCGTTTCAGGATATTTTGATTTGTCGGTATTCGCACTACTTATAGTCGCAGTATTATAGGATGTGAAGTCGTACGTTGCTGAGCCTGAGCTTTGTGTCGTAAAGCTGCATGACTTCCCTACAAGTCCGTTGTCCTTGCTCACAGGTTTCTTATTTGACTTCGTTAGTCTTAAATCCTCTTTGTAGTTCTCTCCAAATGCGTTTATATAACTTATCTCCAAGTCCAAGTGAGTATCAGAAACGCTTTTGATGTAATAAATGGTCGTATGATTGAAGTACGTGTTAAAACAAGAAAAAGATTTATTATCGGAAGCCACTTCGTATGTTCCGTTATCAATAAACTTGTTGTTAATATAAGCCGTAAGGAATTTGTCTTTGTTTAGTGAAACGAAATACTTACCATTCTCCCAGACACCAACGATTGACTTAGGACTATCATCTTCGTCATCTCCGCAAGAAGACAAAGTTAATCCACTAATAGAAAAAATTGTTATTAGCAGCAATAGATAATATATCTTTCTCATACCGATAAAACAGATTAAATTTCTTTTATTGTTGCACAGTAATCTCATCATTTTTTTGTTTCTGGTTGCAAAGATACTATTTTTTTCTGAGGAAAAAGAAAACAAAAGCACAAAAAACGTAAAAACGCTCAAAGAAGCTCAAAAACCACCGCCTTGATATGGGGCGGTGGTTCCTTATATAATTATGTCCTAATCAGATTTCTTCCTGCATCTATTCTTAGGAAGATGAACAGGAGGATGGTGAAGCCCCAGAGACTTGAGCCGCCATAGCTGAAGAAGGGTAGGGGAATGCCGATAACGGGCGTTAGGCCGAGTACCATACCCACGTTTACGAAGACGTGGAATAGGAATATACTTAGTACGCAATAGCCATAGACTCGCCCGAACTTGAATGGTTGTCGCTCGGCTACGTGGATTAATCGCAGAATAAGGGCGAGGAATAATAGTAGAACGCCTGCTGAGCCTACAAAACCTTCTTCCTCACCTACGGTACAGAAGATGAAGTCTGTGTCCTGTTCAGGCACGAATTTCAGCTTTGTCTGTGTTCCGTTGAGGAATCCCTTTCCCTCGATACCTCCAGAACCTATGGCAATCTCACTCTGATGAACATTATATCCGGCACCTGCAAGGTCTTCTTCCAATCCCAGCAATACGTTGATACGCACGCGCTGGTGGGCTTGCATCACGTTGTTCAACACATAGTCGGCAGAATAGAAGAACGCTATACTTCCAACGGTAAACAAAGAGATAAAGAAATACTCCTTTATTCGCCATTCCATCGCTATATATGTAAGATATAGGATCACGAGTACGGAGAGAGCCAGCTGTACCCAAACAATGTCGAAAGGAATGACATATTCAGAGAACAGAACAGCCCCGAGAGTTATTCCGAGAGTTGTATAGAGCACTATGAGGGCTCGTTGTCTGTCGTGGCAATATATCTCTACGAGGGCAGCGGTGAATATCTGTACCATCAGCAGTACGGAGAACTTGCCTACGGATGCAGGCATATCCCATAGCTGTACGTCGGCAAAGCGGATTCCCACCACGAAGTAGATAATCATAGCCAAGCCCGTGAAAAGGAAACTGCCCGACATTCCCTCACGATAGAGCATGAGGAAGAAAGCCGAATAGACGAGTGCAGAGCCCGTTTCTTTCTGTCCTATGATAAGGAGCATCGGGAAGATGATGATTCCGCAGGCAATAGCCAAATCACGCCATTTGTTAAGGTCGAAACCATACGTGGACATCAGTTTGGATATTGCCAAGGCTGTGGCAAACTTAGCAAACTCAGCCGGCTGTATTCGCAATGGTCCCATGACGATCCACGATCGGGAGCCCTTGATTTCGTGAGGGTTGAAGATGGTGGCAAAGAGCAGAAGCATCATCAAACCATAGATGACGTATGAGAATGTATCATAGAGGCGGTCGTCGGTCATTAGGATGACAAAGCCGAGGCATATACTCGTGCCTATCCACATGATCTGCATACCGCTTCGGGTTGACATTGAGAAGATATCCTCATCGCCATAGTTATAGCTGGCACCACACACGCTAATCCATCCGAATACTAAAAGTACCAGATAGATTGCGATTGTAACCCAATCGAGCGATGCAAGAATACCTTGCTGATTTGTCTGTCGTTGTGCCATTTATAAAGCCTAACCAAGCCTTCCCAAAGGGAAGGATGTTTTATACACTTAAAGCGTATATGCCTTTCTTTAAAAAGGCTTGGTTGTATTTTGTTTTAGTTGAAATATTGCTATCTAACATCCTTCCCTTTGGGAAGGCTTGGTTAGGCTTATCTATTCCTCGTTCCGTATGCTATTCTCTTATGCTGGAACACGGATGCTGTTGCTTCGGATGAAGGAGAGAGCTTGCCGTTGATATACTGTTCCATCATCAATGAGCCGATAGGAACACCATAGTCAGCTCCGAAACCGCCATTCTCCACATATACGGCTATTGCAATCTTCGGATCATCCATCGGGGCAAAGCCCATGAATACGGAGTGGTCTTGTCCGCGGTTCTGAGCCGTACCAGTCTTACCACATACCAAGTAGTCGGATCTGTTGGCTGCCTTACATGTTCCCTTGATTACTGAAGAACGCATTCCGGAAACAACCCAGTCGTATGAACTACGGCTTGCCTTTGTATAGTGCTTCTGCGTAAAGGCGGAATCAAGAGCCTCGCCCCTTATCTTCTTCACCACGTGAGGGGTGATGTAATAGCCACGGTTGGCTATCGTTGCGCCGAGGTTGGCAATCTGCAAAGGAGTAAGATTTACCTCACCCTGACCGATACTGATAGATATAACCGTAAGGCCGTTCCAAGAGCCCTTGTATGCGTTGTTGTAATAGTCGCCATTAGGGATAAGTCCTCGTTTCTCGCCCGGAAGGTCGATGCCGAGCTTATATCCGAAACCCATAGACACCATATAGTCGCGCCATACGTTCATGGCATCGTGGGCAGAGCGGTATTTCTTCCTGTTACCAATCATGTAATAGAGTCCCCAACAGAAATATGCGTTACATGATGTTGAAAGGGCATCGACGATAGCCAGAGGAGAACTGTGACCGTGACAGCCCACATGAAGTCCCTTGAAAGAGAATCCGTGGGCACAGGAGAATGCAGTTCCCGGAGAGATTATGCCCTCGGTCATGTAGGTAAGTGCTTGAGAGGTCTTGAACGTGGAGCCTGGAGGATATTGTCCCATTATACTTCGGTTGAGAAGTGGTTTCCACACGTTGGCTGCAAGTATCTTGTGGTTCTTTCCTCTTTGTCTGCCCACCATGAGACGCGGGTCGTAGGTAGGAGAGGATACCATACAGAGAACTTCACCAGTAGCAGGTTCTATCGCTACTATACTGCCTATCTTTCCTTCAAGAAGTCGCTCGCCAAGAGCCTGAAGCTTTATGTCAAGACTAAGTGTTAGGTCCTTACCAGCCACAGGTCGGCTGTCGTACATACCGTTCTGGTATTTGCCCTTTATTCTTCCGTGGGCATCACGAAGGAGAATCTGAACACCTTTTTCTCCACGAAGCTGTTTCTCGTAATAGCGTTCAATACCGAGTTTCCCGATGAAATCTCCTGCCTGATAGTAGTCATCGTTTTCTATATCCGACTCGGAAACCTCTGCCACATCGCCAAGGACATGGGCTGCGTAAGGATATTGGTATTGCCTGATGCTTCGTTGCTGAATATAGAAGCCGGGGAAACGGAACAGCTTTTCGCGAAACACGCTGAAATCCTGATTGGATAGCTGTGCCATGAACAACTGCTGAGTGAAACGCGAATAGCCAGGGTTCTTATTTCTGTCCTTGATATCGTTCATCCTCTTGATGAAATAAGCCTTCGAGATACCGAGAGCTTGGCAGAACTCAAGTGTGTCAAGACGGTCCTTTGCCTCGTTCATCACGACCATGATGTCGTATGCCGGCTGGTTATATACAAGCAATTCGCCGTTACGGTCGGAAATAACGCCACGCGAAGGGTATTCTATCTTCTTCAGGAAGGCGTTTGAGTCGGCTGACTTACGGTAGTCATCACTCATAATCTGGAGTACAAACAATCGCACGGTATAGACAATGACAATAACCACCGCTATACCGCCTATGACGTATTTCCTATAATCCAGATCGTGCTTCATCCTATTTCCTTACTGAGTCTATCGCGATAATGATGACAGATGTTACGCTCCAACTTCCAAGGATACACAATATCCATTGAGTCCAGTTGAAGAAGGAGAATGCCTCCAAAGTGAATAATGTGAAGCAGAATATGAACGTGAGCAGTAAGACGTAAGTGGAATACTTCACAAAACCCATCTTTGCCATGCTCGGAGAGGTGTTGTCGGAGTTGTCCCTCTCAAGGTAAAGCCCGACGAAGTAAGGCTGTAGAAAAGCCGTCAGGGTAAGGGCAAAGGATGTCTCTCCCGGGGTATTGCTGAATGAATCCAATATCAATCCGAAGAAGAACGCCAGAAGTATTGACACCCATCGCTGTTGGTTGCGAGGGAAAAGCAATATGAAGTAAACGTAAACCAGCGGAGTGGCTACGTTAAAAAGATGTATATGATTCAGAATAAGTACCTGCACCAAGATGAAGAAAACCATCAGGCCGATACGATGAATAAAATCTATGTTCATATTTGCTTATTTCTTTTCCAGTGAATCCTGTGCTGCACGGAGAATGTCAATTCTCTCCTTCATCTGTGCATCGTCAATCACGCTGACATCACGAAGCTTGGCAAAGTTGGTTGATAACTCCACCATACATCTGTATGACAGACCGTCGGAAGAATTATAAACGTGGATGATCTTTCCAATCTCGATACCCGGAGGGAAAACAGAGGAATAGCCGCTCGTAACAACCTTGTCGTAAAGGTTGAAATGAGCGTGACGTGGAACTTCATCCATAAAGGCCACACGGCTGTTACCGCCTGTCCAATGGAGATAACCGAAGTATCCTCGCTTGTTAATCGTACAACTGATGCTTGAGTTGGAATTAAGGATAGGCATAACCACAGAGTAGTGGCGGCCAGTCATAAACACTATTCCAACCACTCCATAGCCACACGCTACACCCATATCCTTACGCACACCGTCAACCTCACCCTTGTCAATGGTGATGAGATTGTCGCGCTTGTCAATTGAATTTGATACAACCTTTGCTGGGATGAGATTGAATTTCTTCATCAGCTGGTAGTTCTCAAGTTTCATAAGTGCTGAGTCACCGGTCTTTGCTGCTATCTGTGAGCTCAAATCCTGTACCCTCTGTTCAAGATACAGATTACGCTTTGTCAGTTGCTCATTGATATCAGTAAGAGAGAAGTATTGCTCCACTCCGGCATTAACCTCATACACCTTGCCTGAAACCGCATTTGCAGACGACATCCAGATGCTACCCTGATAGTTGTTGTAGGTAAAGAGTAGCACCAAGCTGATTATCTCGCAAATGATGAATACAAACCAACTGATGTATCGAAGAATGAAATCAAATAGGTTGTTCAAAGCCTTGTTGTTTTTGTTTGAAGTATAATCAAAACGCAAAGACACAGAGACGCAAAGTCAATCAGTATCTCTAATGGTAAGATTTATTCTTTGCGGCTTTGCGTCTTTGCGTTTGTATGTATCTGCATTTACCTTATCTCATGAGGAATGAGAAGCGGTCAATGTTCTTGAGCGCTATACCAGCACCCTTTGCCACGCTATGCAATGGATCCTCTGCGATATGGAAAGGAATACCGATCTTATTGTGCAGACGAGTATCCAGACCACGGAGAAGGGCACCACCACCACTGAGATAGATACCGTTCTTCACGATGTCGGCATAAAGCTCTGGTGGAGTATTTTCAAGAGCTGAGAGAACGGCGTTCTCGATCTTTGCTACGGTCTTGTCGATACAATGAGCTATCTCCTGATAGCATACTGGTACCTCCATAGGGAGGGCTGTGATACGGTTAGGACCGTGTACAATATAATCCTCCGGAGCCTCGTCACCAAGATCGGTAAGGGCAGAACCCACATGGATCTTGATACGCTCAGCCATACGCTCAGAAACCTTCACGTTGTGCTGACGTGCCATATACTCCTGAATGTCAGAGGTAAGCTCGTCACCAGCCACACGGATAGAGTTGTTACTTACGATACCGCCGAGAGAGATGACAGCAATCTCGGTAGAACCACCACCGATATCCACAATCATGTTGCCCTCTGGAGCCTCTACGTCAACGCCGATACCGATAGCAGCAGCCATTGGCTCGAAGATCAGATATACATCACGACCGTTGGCGTGCTCTGCAGAGTCGCGCACAGCACGAAGCTCAACCTCGGTAGAGCCTGAAGGTACACCGATGACCATGCGCAGAGAAGGAGAGAAGAGATGGCGGCCGGAATGTACCATGCGGATCAAGCCACGCATCATCTGCTCACAGGCTGTGAAGTCTGCAATCACACCATCCTTCAGCGGACGGATTGTGCGTATATTGTCGTGTGTCTTCTCGTACATGCTCTTGGCACGGTCGCCCACGGCAATCATCTCGTTGGTACGACGGTCAAGTGCAACTACGGATGGCTCGTCAACCACAATCTTGTCATTGCTGATGATGATGGTGTTGGCGGTGCCAAGGTCCATAGCAATTTCCTGTACAAAAGAGAAAAATCCCATTTTTATTTATTTTCAGATAGTAAATTTACGTTTTTTACTTTGTGCTCTCGAACCAAGCGTTGATAGCTGTATCGTAGTGGCTTGAAACACCGAATGCACGTGTAGCGAAGTCACGACGCTGGTCAAGTGTGGTAGCTGCTCCTTGCTTCTTCACGATGTCGAGAAGGATTGGATATTCCGCCTTTGAAGGGATGATAACCACGTCGTTGAAGTTCTTTGCTCCGGCACGGATAAGAGAGATACCGCCTATGTCGATCTTCTCGATGATGTCAGCCTGAGAAGCACCGCTTGCTACAGTCTGCTCGAATGGATAGAGGTCAACGATTACGAGATCAATCTCTGGAATCTCATACTTTGCCATCTGCTCCTTGTCGCCCTCGTTCTCACGACGGCCGAGGATTCCGCCGAATACCTTTGGATGAAGGGTTTTTACACGACCGCCAAGAATACTTGGATAGGTTGTGAGATCCTCAACAGCCTGGCATTCATAGCCAAGTGATTCAATAAAGCTCTGTGTACCACCAGTAGAGAGGAACTTTACGCCCTGATTGTTCAATTCCTTGAGGAGTTCATCAAGACCATCCTTGTGAAAGACTGACACAAGTGCAGTCTTAATCTTTTTTGTTTCTGCCATAAAAATATGTTATCTTAAATATTTAAGTATCTTTTAGGTTGCAAAGTTACTCATTTTTCCTTGAAAATGAACAGAAATAGGACCTTTTTTTCTTTTTTAATAATATTTAATTGACAATACTCATATTTTCTAATAGAATATTTGTATTTTTGTCCCATGAAACTATTTTTTTATTAACGATGGCAGATTCTAAAGATTTAAATACGGTTCAGGGTACAATGCCTTTAAGGCATCATCACCACCATCACCACCATCATCACAGCGATGATAGCGATGAAACTTATGTGCCTCACCTTGAACGTCCAAGACGTGTGAAACGCATCCGCTGGATGTTATGGGCGCTGGTTATCGTTGTGATTATTTTGGTGATAGATTTGTATATATTCTTTTTGTAATGATACGAAATAGGAAGCTTGGCAGATTATGGCAGACTTCCTATTTTTCTTTTTCTATTGTGTTTCGCAGTTATAATACGTGAGTTCGATGACTTGCTTTAGCTTATTGAGCCTTGCGAAAAATTGTTTTGTTAGCTTGCGCCCTAAAAGGGCAATGTTTGCTCTTAGCCCAGGGCAACGCCCTGTGGTATTGGTTCAAATAGGGAAACTACGCCCTGTAAGGGCAAAAGCTCTAACATGAATGATGCTTTTGCCCTTACAGGGCGAAATTGACAAACTTCAGTATACCTAGGGCGATGCCCTAGGCTATTAGCTTGTTAGCCTTGCAGGCTGTATCAGCAATTTTTTCGCAAGGCTCAACAAGCTAAAGCAAGTCGTCGAACTCACGTTAATAATTGAAACGAAAGACTCTGATTTTTCCGGATAAAACAGATAAATATGTTTCCTTCTTTTTCCCGAACTCATGCTAAATGCCGTTGTTACAGAAAAAAAATAGGGAAAAATTTGCAGAATTCAAAAATAATGCTTACCTTTGCACCCGCAATTCAGTTAGAGCAGTAATGTGATAACCGAAATTGAGTGTTGGCGGGATAGCTCAGTTGGTTAGAGCGTCGGATTCATAATCCGGAGGTCCCGGGATCGTAGCCCGGTCCCGCTACATTAAGAATCAAGCAGTTACGGTTTTCGTAACTGCTTTTTTTATTGCCTTTACGAAAACAACATGGAAACGCATTATCATTACATCTTTCGTTAGCGAACCACAAACCATGCTCCTTCGTCTTTCTTCCGTCGTGGCTTCTATGTAAATACCATTAAAATACCATTAAGATACCATTAAGATACCATTAAAATACCATAGTTAATGGTAACATTATGGTATTATTATGGTAATATAATGGTATTATAATGGTATTATCAAGGGAGGAAAAAGGGAGAGTTATAGGCTTTTTAGCGACAGAACGCTATACCTTGATACGAGTACGTCGGTTTGCTGAATGTTCCTTGTATTTGTCTGTTTTCTATTAACTGATGTTAAAATCAGGGATGCTGATTATCAAAATGTTGAATAGATTTGCAGAGTATGCAATTTTATTGCTATATTTGCACAAAAATCAAAAGGAATCATAATTCTAACTAAGAGTAGGCGTTAAAATTAACCGTAAAATTTAGAAATGGAGAAAAGAGCTTTTGGTATTGTTGCATTATTGGGCTTGTTCTTAATGTCTTTGTCATCATTGGCTGATAGCAAAGACAAGAATGTGCGTGGTGTGAAGCTGATGGGAAAAAGAGCTGAAATATAATGTTTCTGATGTGGGAATCCAAACAGAGTTTCAGGTCGGAAATAAAATAATTGCTTTTGACTTTGACAATTACTATTGCACGGAATTGACGGATACGGAACTTAGAAAACAAGAACTTTTGTCAAAGAGAGGTGAGAACGGACTGTGCTTAAATGCTATTGTTAGGTTTGCGAAAGGACAAGACAACTCCATACTTGCATTGAATGAGACCGAGCGTTTGAAATTGATAGAGATGATAGTCATACCCAATTCGGGTAATCATGCAGATATGGCTAATCCTTTGTTGTGGAAAAGGTATGATTTGTCTCAATTAAAAGATTTCTATAGCCATTCACATTGCTTTGTGTCTTTGCCTAATGATAAGATTTTGATAGCAGGAACGCCGAAAGAAGATGCAAGACATATTCTATCTATCATAGATTACAAAAAACAGGAGATAATCCCTTTGAATTATTGGCCGGAAGATGGTATTGACGTACCTGATATTGTTAAAAGTTTAGTTTACACGAATTATAGTGATCTCTATGGCAATGGTAAAGGACGATTTATTTACAGAGCGGATAAAAACAGATACTCGTTCATATTCACTATTGACAAAGACAACAATATCAATGTTGTAAAGGATTTGTACAAAGAATACTCTAATTATACAGTAGAGTATGGTACTAATCCACGAACATTGTCACGTAATACAGAGGAATTGCGCATTGCTGCCAATGAAGATAACATATATGTGCTTCTTGTTGATTCTGATCCAGAAGGGCGTATATATGGAAAACTACCACTTGAGGAGTATTCGTTCTCTATTTATGGAAATTCTGTAGAACTATATGACTGGGATGGTAACAAGAAAAAGATGCTTTATCTTGACCATTATGGTCAGCGTATTATGCTGTCGGAGGATGGAAAGAAGCTATTTCTGTTCTCTGATGACAATACTTCCCGTAATCCAAAACAGCCTCACATTTGGGCGTACGACATAGGTAATCTTGATGCACAGCCATCGGTTGATATTGCGGAGATGGAAAAGGCTCGTGAAATCAAGTACAAAAATGATATGGAGTACAGAAGCAAGACAAAGCCTAAGACTGCCCCCAAAGTGGATATTGTAGAAGAAGGTGATATGATGGCCGATTTTGAATTGTACGACTATGATAACAACCCCCATCACCTGAATGAGTTCTTGGGAAAAGGAAAATATACTATCCTGGAATTCAGTTCTTTAGGCTGTGGTCCGTGTCAGATGGCAAAACCAACGCTTGAAAAGTTCTATAAGCAATATAAGGATAAGTTTGAAATGATAACAATCTCAGCTGACCGACTTCCGGATTGGAAGAAGAAGCCTTTGGGAGAGGTGAGTTGGCATGATTGGAACGATTTTAAGTATGCCCGTGATATTCTGAAGAAATATGATGTTCCCGGATTTCCTGCCTTTGTCATTATTGATTCTGAAGGCAAAGTCCTAAATGAATGTTTTGGCTTTAATTATTTCTTGGAAACCTTGAAATTGTATATTCCTGCTGAAGATGTTGACAAATTGAAGGATGATTGGGAAAACAGACTTAAATAACGTGAGTTCGACGAATTCAATACTGCGAGGGCTGAAAGCCCGACACCTAATAGGGCAGTCCGTAAGGGCTGTTATTCTATAGATGCGTGATTAAAGGAGCGCTGTAAGTGCGACACCTGA